>DYGY01000041.1 GCA_020724425.1 Thermaerobacter marianensis | reverse complement strand
AATTCAACTGGTAATGTTTCAAATTAACTTGATAACACTATTATACGAGGAGGGGACAACATGAAAAAGATCCTCATCCTCGGGGGTGGAGTCGGAGGAGCTCTAGTAGCTAACCTGCTCAGCAAAAAACTCAAAAAGGAAGCAGAAATAACCATACTAGATAAATCACCAAAACACATCTACCAACCAGGCTTCCTCTATGTACCCTTTGGTTGGGAAAACCCAGATAAACTAGTCAGAGATCAAGAAAGCCTCTTAAACAAGAATATAAACTTCGTCCTAGATGAAGCGGTATACATTGATACAGACAAAAATCTTGTAACAACAAAAAACAGAGGTGATATCGGTTATGACTACCTGGTATTGGCTACCGGTTCCCATGTGGCTCCAGAGCAAATACCAGGACTAAAAGAAACCGGACATCACTTCTATGGAAGAGAACAGGCCCTTAACCTTAAGCAAGCCATCGAAAACTTCAAGGGAGGCAACGTGGTCACCGGTATAGCCGGAGTACCTCATAAGTGCCCAGTAGCGCCACTAGAATTCACATTCATGTTCGAATGGTACCTGAAGCGTAAAGGCCTAAGAGAGAAAACCAACATGAGCTATGTCAGCCCGTTACCACGCTGTTTCTCAATCCCATCAGTATCAGACATGGTAACACCCTGGTTAGAAGAAAGAAACATTAACAATATCACCTTCTTTAACGTAGAGAGTGTAGATCCCAAAGCAAAAATAGTACACTCCATTGAAGGTGACTCAATACCCTTTGATCTTTTAATGCTGATACCTCCCCATAGAGGAGCAAAGGTCATCACCGACTCAGGCTTAGCCGAAAGTGCCGGCTGGTTAGATACAGACAGATACACCATGAGAGTCAATGGCTATGACAACATCTTCGCTATCGGTGATGCTACTAACCTCCCGGTCTCTAAAGCAGGATCATCAGCCCACTTCCAGGCCGATGCCTTAGTAGGGAACATTATCAGCGATATCCGTAACGAAAAAACAGTCCATCACTACGATGGCCATGTCATGTGCTTCCTAGAAACAGGATACAACAAAGCAACACTCTTAAACTTTGACTATAATCATCCACCTAACCCAGCACAACCAAACTATCTATTACACATGGCAAAAATACTCTTTAACAAGACATACTGGTGGACCCTACCCCAGGGTAGACTACCCAATACACCAATCAAAGATAAGAAATCTCTCCAAGACTGTCCAGACTGCTAAGAAAGACCAGCCTAAGCGCTGGTCTTTCTCTTTAGATATTCTCTGTCTGACTCACAGTCTCCAACACCGAACCACCCGGGAAACTCTTGCTAAAAATACTGTAGTAGTAATACTCCTCCTTGTTCCTTATCTGAAACCCATTAAGATCAGGCATATTCTCTTTGAACCTCTGATATTCCTCATCACTTACCAGAGTGTTAATCAAATGACTAATGGCATCAGCAGAACCAGAACCAGTAAAGAATTTCTTTTTCCTTCTATGAATAATCTCATCAGGTAATTCACCCTCAAAAGCCTTCCTGAGAATCCATTTCTCCTCTAAACCATCACCGTTATCATGCAACTTATACTCAATGGGAATAGATAAAGCAAACTCAACCAATTCTTGATCCATAAAAGGTACCTGAGGTTCAATTGAATTAGCCATGTTCATCCTATCCACCCTCTGAAAGCCACTACGATACCCATTACGCAACATCTCCACTAACTCCTGGTTTACCTCTTTATGGCTATTAAGCTCCTTTAGATGATGATAACCACCAAAAAGCTCATCCCCACCTTCACCAACAAAGACAGTCTTAACACCATAATCTGCAGCAATCTTAGCAACCAGATAATTAGCTAAAGCACTCCTCACTAGTGGCATATCAAAAGATTCAAGATGATAAATGACATCATGAACATGCCTTACCATCTCTTCTTCACTAATTATATACTCATGATGCTCAGTCCCAAGATATCGAGCTACCATTCTTGCATAGGGAACATCCTCTGCATCTTTTAGACCAATAGTGAAGGTTAAGGGTCTATCCACCAACTTAGCTACCAAAGCAGCAATAACGGAGCTATCAATACCACCACTCAATAATACCCCTACCCTGCCCTCACCAGGCAGCCTAGAACTAACAGATCTCTCCATCAACTCTTTAACCTTCTTAGCAATCTTAGGAGTTGACATCTCAGTCTGACTAACATCAGGAAAATCAAAATACCTCTTAAATCCCCTAGATTCCATCCAGTAGTGGCCTGGTGGAAAGGAGTTAATCTCAGAGACAAGACCAACCAAAGCCTTAATCTCAGAGGCAAACAACAACTGCCCTTGCCCTAAACCATAATACAAGGGCTTTAAACCATAAGGATCTCTTGCCAGAAGCAACTCACCCTTATACAACATTGCCAGAGCAAACCCACTTGACATTTCTTCAAACAAGGAAGGTCCACCCTTCTCCAACAACTCAACTATCTCCTCTGAATCTGTTAGCTTCTTTTCCCCACTAAGCTCCTGTACCCGATTAGCTCCATAAAGATACCCATCAACTACAGCTTCAACCTCATGTTCTTCATAGTCTCCATCAACAACCAGCACATTTCGCCCAATTGACACATTGCCGAAATGGTATTCCTCCCGGTTATCTGGGCCGCGGTGCTCTAATCTGTCCAGCATCGTGGCCAGGAGCTCTTTTCTTTCTTCAAACCTACCACCCGATATACCGGCAATACCACTCATAAAATAACCTCACCTCATCCATATTTTTTAGGGCAAGACACAAAAAGGGAGATAACTCTTCGTTATTCTCCCCCAGATTTTCTAACAATATATTCCTGCCCCTACCTCTCTTATATTATATACCAATAAGTATTATGTGCAAGTACTCAAGAAAAAGAGCCCGGTTCTCACCAGGCTCTACGGAAAAGGGAGCTGTCATCTATTCAAATGGGGGTTCAACGCTTGCATGTCTAATTATATTCACTCATTGTTAAGAACCAACAAAGACAATATTAAGTTCTCTTTAACTTTTTTAAAACCTCTTGCAGGATTCTTGAACCAAATAGCGAAATACTTTGCGAAAACGATTGCACAACATTTCGCCCTACGAACAACAACTATGGGCCAACATTTTCATAAATAACCCATTATTTAGTCTAAAAAAACTATTTTTTTCGACAAATTGTGCAACCGTATGCACAAGAGGAGGCATTTCAATGGCAGCTACCATTAAGGATGTAGCAAAAAAAGCCGAGGTATCACCATCAACAGTCTCCAGAGTCATTGCCAACAATCCAAGAATATCACAAGATACCCATGAAAAAGTACGTAAGGCAATGAAAGAACTAGGCTATCATCCTAATGCTATGGCCAGAGGACTTGTAAAACAAAAGTCCCAAACCATTGGTCTCTTCATCTCTACCTCTGCAGAACTAGCCTTAAGCAACCCCTTCTTTGTAGAGGCTATCAGAGGCATAGGTAGCGTAATTCAGAAGCACGGCTACAGCCTCCTATTGCACTCCATCGAAGACGAAAAAGATGCCGAAAGAGCCTGCCTTAGTCTTCTAAGACAAAAGAAAGTCGATGGAGTAGTTCTTTCAACCTCCAGAGTAAATGACAAACTAATCAGCAAATTACAAACAGAAGGCTACCCCTTTGTCGTTATTGGTAGACCGGTTCCCGGTTTATCCATAAACTGGGTTAATAACGACAACATCAAGGCAGCCTATGAAGCTACTGAATATCTTCTGAAGTTAGGTCACCAGCAGATCGCGATGATTTCTGGGCCGGAGGATCTGGTAGTCAGTATGGACAGAGCCAAAGGATATAAGATGGCTTTACAGAGCTATGGCCTCCCCTTTAGGCAAGAATATCTCAAAAGCGGTCCCTTTACTCAAGTTTTTGGTCAAGAAGCCATGAAACACCTCCTATCTCTAGAGCAACCACCTACTGCTGTACTAGTAGCAGATGATCTCATGGCTTTTGGTGCAATGGAAACACTCAAGACCAGGAACCTTTCCATTCCCGGTGATATGTCCATTGTTGGCTTTAACGATAGTCCACTGGCCTCCTTTATCCACCCGGCCCTTACTTCAGTTAACCTAAATATATATGAACTTGGAACACAAGCAGCTAAACTCTTGATGGAAATAGTAGAAAAACCCGGCCATAATGCGAGCCAGAGAGTCATTCCCACCCAACTCATCATCAGAGAATCCTGTGGCTCACCTGGTAAAGGAGGTGACACTCTAAAGGCAAGCTGTGTTTGATACGGTAGATTATATAAGGGGGTTTTTGAATGAAAAAATCATTAGTAGTTCTTCTAATTGCTCTTCTAGCTATATCATTGATTGCAGCTGGTTGTGGCAAGAAAGATGATGCCGCTGATACCAAACAGGTAACTCTTAGCTTCTGGCACACCATGAATACTGAAGAAACAAAGACTCTTGAAGGAATCATCAAAGATTTCGAAAAAGAATATCCACATATCAAGATTGACATGCAACAAGTACCTTTTAGTGATGCACAAAATAAATACAAGGTAGCCGCTCAAGCCGGGGATGCACCCGACGTCTTCAGAGCCGAGATAGCCTGGACACCAGAATATGCTGCCATGGGTCTCTTACACCCAGTCGATAGCTATCTTTCAGCTGCAGATAGAGCTGACTACCTTGATGCCCCAATGAACTACAACATCTACCAAGGTACTACCTGGGGTGTACCTCAAGTAACAGATGCTCTAGCCCTATTATACAACAAAAGACTGTTTGAAGAAGCAGGGGTTAGTGTTCCTAAAACCATGGATGAATTCATAGAGGTAGGTAAAGCTCTAACAATTCCCGAAAAGGGTCAGTATGGCTTTGTTCTAAGAGGTGACTCATACTGGTTCCAACCCTTCCTCTGGGCCTTTGGTGGCGATTTAATCGATAATGACCGTAACGTATTAATCAACTCCAAAGAATCAGTAGCAGCTCTTGAATTCATGATTGATCTAAGAGATGTTCATAGAATCGTACCAAAGGAAGTTGACTATGCCAATGACTATGTCAATATGATGACCGGTTTCAAAGAAGGCAAATATGCCATGATCTTTAACGGTCCTTGGGCAACCTCAGACATTCTTAGCGGTAAGGAATTCCAGGATAAATCAAACTTTGGTGTCGCACCAATACCTGCAGGTCCTGGTGGTCAAGGCTCACCTGTAGGTGGTCATAACTACGTCATGGCCGCCAACACCGATCATCCCGACGAAGCCTGGCTCTTCATCTCATACCTGAACTCAACAGACAGCCAGGTTAAGTTCGCAGTAGAGAACAACCTTTTACCAACAAGACGCAGTGCTTATGAAGACCCCGCAGTTCAAGGAAACGAGATACTTCAGGGCTTCAAAGCGCAAATGGAAGTAGCAACAAATCGTCCGGTAATTCCTGAGGGTGGTGCCATCTACAGTGACTTCACCCCTAATGTCCAAGCAGCTATGAGTGGTGAGATTTCAGCCGCCAAAGCAATAGATAACATCGAAAGAGCTTGGAAAAGACTACTAGGTCAATAAACCCAATACAGTGAAGCAAAACCGGGAACTTCGACGGATACCCGTCGGATTCCCGGTTTTTAAAAGAGGTAGGGGGCTAAAAATATGTCACAACCAGAATTAAATACTGCTCCCAAAGAGCAGCCTGTCAAAGAAAGCCTTTTCTTAAAGCTGAAGAAGAATCGCCTTGCATATCTTTTCATTCTGCCAGCAATGTTAGCTATGATTATCCTGGTTTTCTACCCTCTAGCACTAGGTATTTCCTATAGCTTTACGAACATGAACCAGTATAACATGGGCAGCAAGTTTGTAGAACCATCATACAAGTATGTTGGTCTGGATAACTACATCACCATCTTTACCGATCCAGACTCCCTTTTCTGGCCAGTATTTAAACAAACAATTATCTGGACCTTTACTAACGTTTCTCTACACTTTTTGATTGGACTTAGCCTTGCTTTAGTGCTAAACCGTCAAATCCGGGGACGAACTATCTACAGGATGATACTCCTAGTACCATGGGCAGTACCATCATTTGTTTCCGCCTTTTCCTGGCGCTGGATGTTTAATTACGATTACGGTCTCTTTAACTGGCTCTTAGCCAAAATAGGGGTTCAGCCTATACCCTGGCTATCTGACCCCCTCTGGGCTACCGTAGCAGTCATTATGACTAATGTCTGGTTAGGAGTACCCTTTATGATGGTCGTACTTTTAGGTGGTCTTCAAAGTATACCTGGGGAACTCTATGAAGCAGCCCGAGTTGATGGAGCTAGCAGAATTCAGCAATTCTTTAAGATAACTCTGCCACTACTAAAACCTGTGGCCTTCACAGTGACACTTCTAGGCATCATCTGGACCTTTAACATGTTCAACATAATCTATCTAGTATCAGAAGGTGGTCCCTATAACTCCACCCAGATTCTTGTAACCTACGCCTACGTGGAAGCCTTCCAAAACTGGAACTTCGGTATCTCCACCACATATGGTGTAATCATTCTCAGTATCCTAATTAGCTTTAGTGTAGTCTACAGTAGAGTACTAAAGATGTCATCTGGAGAGAAGGTGTACTAATGAAGAAAAAACATCATCAACTTATAGAGGAGATTGGGGTGCACACTTTTCTAATTATAGCTTCACTAATAGCTATCTTTCCGGTACTCTGGCTAATCTCCACATCATTCAAACCAGAAAGTGAAATCTTTACCTCAAATATAACCATTGCACCACAAAACTTTACCTGGGACAACTATAAATACGTCTTAAACCTAAAAGATGGAATTTTTTTCACCTGGGTAAGAAATAGCATAGTTGTAGCTCTATCAACAACCATACTAGGGCTTTTCTTTGCTACCACAGCAGCCTATGCATTCTCTCGCTACAACTTTCCGGGTAAAAGAGGAATGATGTACAGCTTTCTTCTAACACAGATGTTCCCCGGAGCGTTGCTCATAGTGCCATACTACAACCTATTTAAACAACTAGGGCTGCTCAATAGCTATACAGGCCTAATCCTTGCCTATAGCACAACCGCACTGCCCTTCTGTGTCTGGATGTTAAAGCAATACTTTGATACAATTCCCTTTGAGTTAGAAGAAGCAGCCAGAGTCGATGGACTAGGACCATGGGGAACTTTCTACAAAATAGTCCTCCCCTTATCAGTACCGAGTTTGGCAGTAACGGCATTCTTCTCTTTTATCACAGCCTGGAATGAATTTATGTTTGCCTTAACTTTCATGAACAGGGAAGAACTCTACACCATACCGGTAGGTCTACGTAGTTTCGTATACTACTTCCGTACAGACTGGCACTTCATGGCTGCTGGTGCCATTATGATTACCATCCCGGTCCTAGTCTTCTTCTTCTTCATGCAAAAGTATCTGGTATCCGGCCTTACCGCAGGTGGTTCAAAAGGTTAGTATTATAAAGAAGGTGATAATCGTTGTCTAACTTAACGCAGAAACCATATCTAATCGATGGTGTCATAGGTAATTCCCGTCTCCTAGTCACCTTAAATAATTACGGGGAACTGCTAAGTCTGTTCTGGCCTAACATAGACTACCCACAACACAACAGAAAAAGCCTTACCGGACTTACTATCAAGGGCAAAACCCACTGGTTCACTGCCCCAGATTGGCAAAGCAAGCAACACTACGAACAGGATACAAACATCCTGATAACAGAACTCACAAACCAAAAACTTGGGATAAGGGTATTCGCAAGAGACTTTGCCGTACCAAAAAAAGATCTATTAGTTCGCCAATATGCCATACACAGTGAAGAGGAACTCAACGCAAAACTGACATACTTCTCTTCCCTAACACTAGAAGACAGTACTCTGTATAATACAGCATACTTCTCAAAGGAAGATGCATTAATCCACTATCGTCGCAATCTCTATGTAGCTATCGGATCAGACCACACCATCTCAGCATATACCTGTGGTCCAGAATCCAAGAAAGAAGTAGATGAAGATGAACTACAGGGTACTAATATCTCCCTAAGCACTGATAGTGCCTTTAACATCTCCTTTGCCCTAAAAAAAGGAGAAACAAAGGAGATCTCTATCTACCTTGCCTTTGGCAAGAATGAGGAAGAAGCCCTATCAGTTCTAACCACTGCCAGAAATAACTTTGATCACCTAAATGAGACCAGACAATACTGGCAGGAACATCTCTCTAAAGCAGTACCCTTAAAAGCTAATAAAAAAATATCTGCTCTATATAAGAGATCACTTCTAACCATAAAACTGATGACAGATGAAGAACACGGCAGCATTATAGCTGCCCCAGAATTTGACCCCCACTTTCAAAAGTGTGGTGGTTATGCATACTGCTGGGGTAGAGATGCAGCATACATCACCCTGGCCTTAGACAAATCAGGCTATACCGCTATGGCTACTGACTTCTATGCCTGGACAGCAAGAACACAACACAAAGATGGCTCCTGGCTTCATAGACATTATATGGATGGCTCCCTAGCTCCCTCATGGGGACTCCAAATCGATGAAACAGGCTCCATCCTCTGGGGTATCCAGCAACACTACCTCATAACAAAGGATATCTCTTTCCTTAAAGAGATCTGGCCTACCATCTCTTCAGGAGCAGAATTCCTCATCTCATTCCTAGATGAGAACTTCCTGCCTAAACCCAGCATTGATCTCTGGGAAGAAAGAGAAGGCAAACACACATATTCAGCTGCAGCAGTCTTCGGAGGACTAACAGCAGCAGCTGCCATAGCTAAGGAACTAGGATACAGAACAGAAACAGAATACTGGTTTTCTGTTTCTAGAAAGGTAAAAGAGGGTATTGTGTCGAAACTTTGGAGTCAAGAAATAGGTCGCTTCCTTCGCGGCATCGATCTTAGCATTTCAAAAAAAGAGTATACCCTTAGAAAAGAACTAAACGACGAAGTCTCAATAGTCCAAGAAACCAAGGGATACCAAAAACAAATTGCCCGATATGATCGGATTACAGATATAAGTCTCTTAGGTCTAAGCTTCCCCTTTGGAGTATTAGACCCCGATGATCCTAAAATGATAGCTACAGCCAGAGCTATCGAAGAACTCTTAACAACACCCACCATCGGTGGTATCAAGAGATATGAGGATGATCAGTATATCGGTGGTAACCCCTGGATACTCTGTACACTCTGGCTCTCCATCTACAAAGCCAAACAGGGAGGAACAGAGAAAGCCTTAGAGCTGTTCCACTGGGCTAGCGAACACAGCACAGCACTTGGCCTGCTTCCAGAACAGATTGATAGAAATACCGGAGAACCAGCCTGGGTTATACCACTCACCTGGTCCCATGCCATGTACATTCTAGCGGCCTTAGAACTGAAAGACCATTTAGAGAAAAACTGAAAGGAGTAACTCCAATGGCTAACCTGGTTCTAAAGAACATAACCAAATCCTTTGGTGAAGTCATAGCTGTAGACAACGTCAACCTAGAGATTAAAGACAAAGAATTCCTGGTCCTTGTAGGACCTTCCGGATGTGGTAAATCTACCACCCTAAGAATGATTGCCGGTCTAGAAGAAATCTCAGATGGGGAACTCTACATCAACGACAAACTCGTTAACGATGTGGCTCCTAAAGACAGAGACATAGCCATGGTATTCCAAAACTATGCCCTCTATCCCCACATGAACGTCTATGACAACATGGCCTTCGGGCTCAAACTCCGTAAGATCCCAAAAACAGAGATCAATCGCCGAGTCACTGAAGCCGCAGAACTACTAGGCATAGATAACCTCCTAAAAAGGAAACCAAAAGAACTAAGTGGTGGACAAAGACAGAGAGTAGCTTTAGGAAGAGCCATCGTCAGAGAACCTCAGGCCTTCCTGATGGACGAACCCCTCTCAAACCTTGATGCCAAACTCAGAGTACAGATGAGAGCAGAACTCTCAAAGCTACACAACAGACTACAAACAACAACAATCTATGTTACTCATGACCAAACAGAAGCCATGACACTAGGCAGCAGAATAGCAATAATGGACCATGGGGTACTGCAACAACTAGATACCCCTGAACAGATATATAACAACCCAGCCAATGTCTTTGTTGCCGGCTTCATAGGTTCACCACAGATGAACTTCATCACCTGTAACATAGAACACCAGGGAGAAGACATTCTCCTAAAAACAAACACCTTTACCATAAAATTACCGGAACAATATCAACCACTGCTAAAACAATATAACCAGGATAAGGTAGTCTTAGGTATCCGCCCTGAAGACATCTATGTCCGCGACGAATACCTTGAGAAATATCCCGAAACAGTCATACCTGCTAAAGTAGAGGTTGTTGAACCACTAGGTTCAGAAATCCACCTCTACCTAACAACAGGTGAAGAATCAATTACAGCAAGAATCGCCCCAGGCCTATCCTTCCATCCAGGGGACAATCTAAAAATAGCAATAGATACAGCAAAAATACATCTCTTTGATGCAACAACAGAAAAACGTTTGATACAGAAATAGAAGTGCCCTCTATTTCTGTGTCCCCATAGCGAGTCCAGTGGACTCGCTATTTATCTATAAAAAAAGGATACCCGCAGGTATC
>DYGY01000040.1:6434-10737 GCA_020724425.1 Thermaerobacter marianensis | reverse complement strand
TGAAGCCCCTCATCTGAGGGGCTTCCACTCTATTTATCTCCTGAAAGCATATCCTTACCAACTGATAGTGCTCCAAGTATTGCTGATGCTTCACTGGGGATAACAATTTTTGTTGCCTGACCATCAGCAACCCTTTCCATGGCTTCTAAGGCTCTGATGGAGACAACCTCATTGGTTGGGTCAGATTCCTTGATGGCTGTAAAGACCATCTTGGTACCTGCAGCTTTAGCTTCTTGGACTGTTAAGATGGCCTGAGCTTCACCTTCAGCCTCAAGGATTTTAGCTTGTCTGAAACCCTCGGCTCTCTTGATAGCTGATTCCCTTTCACCTTCAGCTCTCTTAATGGCTGATTCTCTTTCACCTTCAGCTCTTAAGATTACTTCCCTACGTTCACGTTCAGCGCGCATCTGTTTTTCCATGGCATCCTGGATATCCTTTGGTGGAATGATGTTCTTTAACTCTACTCTGTTTACCCTGATACCCCATTTGTCTGTAGCATCATCAAGAATAGCTCTGAGTTTGGTATTGACCACATCTCTAGAGGTAAGGGTTTCATCAAGATCCATTTCACCAATGATATTTCTTAGGGTTGTTGCTGTTAGGTTCTCAATGGCTGAAATAGGGTTAGCTATTTCATATGTGTTTCTGATGGGATCAGTAATCTGGTAATATACAACCGTATCAATCTGCATGGTGACATTGTCTTTTGTAATAACTGGCTGGGGTGGGAAATCCACCACATGTTCTCTTAGATCGATAACATCTCTGATGCTATCGATGAAAGGAATAATGAAGTTGACACCGGTTTCTGCTCTTTTGTTGAATTTACCTAGTCTTTCTATCACCATTACTGTTGATTGTTTGACTATCTTGATTGAGGTAAAGCCTAGAACAACTATTAACGCTAGAACTACTAATATGGATGCAAATTCCATTTAATCACCTTCCTTAATTTGTACTAGCAAACGAACTCCCGTTACTGCCTTAATTATTACCATGTTTCCTTTTTCTATGAGCGTATTGTCCACTGACCTGGCAGGCCATTCCTGACCATAGATCTTGATGAGTCCTGTACCTTCGATGTTATCAATGGTTTCAGTAACTAGTGCCTCTGTACCAACTAGTGCTTCCATGTTGGTAGCTGTATGCTGTGACTTAAAGAACCTCCTACTTAAAGGTCTTGTAAAGAGAACCAGAACTAGTGAAGCAAAACCAAAGCTTAGCAGCTGTACTTGTGGGCTTGCTCCTAAAAAAGCTACTAGGGCTCCAACTAGTGACCCCAAAGCGAACCACAAAAGCACAAAGCTAGTACTAGCTATCTCACCAATCGCTAGTATAACACCAACGATTATCCACATCTCCCAGCTAAACCATGTCAATGTCCTACCTTCTTTCTATGCTAAATGTGATACTATATTATAGAGTTCTATCTGCCATAGGGTAGTATATTCCCTATGTAGCTAAGATTTTCCTTTAGGAGGCAACAAAATATGCAAAAAACAGACAAGCTATATTACAAGGACCCATATCTTAAGTCTTTTTCGGCTAACATCGTAGACCAACAAGAGGTTGATGGATTCTATCGGGTTCTTCTAGATCGGACAGCCTTCTATCCTGAAGGTGGTGGTCAACCCGCAGATAAGGGTACACTTAATGATATTCCTGTAATTAAGGTTGAAATTAATGACTCCCTTATCTATCACTATATTTCTTCACCTTTAGAAGACACAAGGGTCTCTGGTCAGATTGACTGGGCCTTTAGGTTTTCTAATATGCAGCAGCATACAGCCCAGCATGTCCTTTCAAAGATAGCTCTTGAGTATGGTTACAATACAGTCTCATTCCACATTGGTACTGAGACTGTAACTATTGATCTAGATACCCCTAACCTCTCAAAGGAAGAACTAAAGGAGATAGAGACTAGGACCAATGAGATTCTCTGGTCTAATTTACCCATTAGTATAGATATCTATAAGGAGGTTCCTGAGGGTATCCGTTCTAAAATGGAAGGTCATTCTGATTACATAAGGGTAGTTTCCATAGCTGATTTTGATCAGTCCACCTGTGGTGGGACTCATCTTTCTCATACAGGTCAGGCTGGTATGCTTTTTATCTCTAAACAGGAAAAGATGAGGGGTAATGTGAGGATACACTTCTTGGTAGGCCATAAGGCCTATATATATGCTAAAAACAATGAGGATGTCCTCATTTCTTTGCAAGCAATCCTTACTACCGGGCTAGAGGATCTAACCCCAAGGGTTAGTACCCTTTTACAGGATAACAAGAAACTCTCTAAAGAGATTCTTTCTCTAGAGGAAAAGCTCTCTAGTCACATACTTGATGAGCTAATACTTAAGGCAACACAAAAAGACTCCCTTAAACTAATCAGGGAGACCGTAGTATATTCTCCTAATCTTTTAGAGCAGATTCTAAGAGGTCTTCAGGAAAAAGAGGATGTTTTAGCCATATTCTCTAGAGATACCGGAGAGATCTATGCAGCTTCTAGCAAGAACCTGCAGGTAGATTTAGGTAAAGCTTTAAAAGAGTCCTTAACTATCCATCAAGGTAAAGGTGGGGGTTCAAAAACCAGTGCAAGAGGTATGATAGAGCCTGATAAGCTAGATCAAGTTATCAACCTCTTGCTTAGCTCTTATGGTCTATAGCTCGGGGTAGATCTAGATATTGTTTGTAGCTATGCAGAACCTCTCTACCCTGTCTTAGTTTTTTGCTATCATCGGCAAGTTCTCCTAGGTATATCTGGAGGAGCTTGCCGTTTTCCTTATCTATCTTCACTACTTCATTAATTAGTTTCCTTATCTCAGCTACTAGTCTTGTTGTTTCTTCTGACCATTGGCTGGTTTCCTGTAACAGAACTGCTGTAAGTTTGTTAAGTTTATCTATGTCTTCCCTTACTTCGTCTCTTAAGCCCACGATTCTTAAGAGTTCTCCTTCGGAAAACTCTTTGCTTTCTAAGAGCTCTTTTTGTTTACCTGCTAGACCTACTAATCTTTTGTAGGCATTAAACTGAGCTCTTAAGCTCTCTTCTAGTTTGTGGTCGTTTTTCTTAGGCCGTCCCCGCCTGCTTAGTTCACTCACGTTTTTGCCACCTCAGCCCAGGCATCTCTAAGATCTGTTAGGATCTTCTTTACCGGGTCTAGATTCTCACTAGATTTCTTGATGTTAGCTTCAATTAGGACTCTTCTTACAAAATCATATAGCTGATAGAGATTAGCAGATATCTCCTGGGACATGTCTAGAGAGCTAGCTAGTTCGTTGATGATGTCTTGGGCTTTAACTAATGCATTGTTAGCATCACTGTATCTGCTTTCTCCTAATGCTTCTTCTGCTATTCTGATATTCTTTATGGCTCCATCGTAGAGCATCAATACCAGTTTCTCAGGTGATGCGGTATTAATCTGCATGTTTCTATATTGGTTAAAGGCTGTTTTTGCCCCTACTGACATTTTCTCCATACCCCCTATTTCTTAGGTGCAAACTGCTGGAGTTGTTGTTCTAGCCACTGGCTTTGCGTGTTATATTGGCTTAATGCCCTTTCCATCGCTAGGAACTTTGTTTCATATTGCTGTTCCTTGAGGATCATTCTGTATTCCATATCTTCGATACGCTTTTCTGTATCTCTAATTTGTCTATCAAGGCTTCTTGTTGAAGTGGTAATGATACCATCGGTACTTTTAAGCCACATGTCTAAGGTATCATCCATTTTATCAAAGAGTCCATCAGAGCCATTATAGAAAAGGGCATAGACCTCGTTAGGGTCACTCTCTAGAGCCTCTCTTAACTTGACTTGATCAATATTGAGTGTATGTGACCGCCCACTAGTACTGATACCGATATCAGCAAGGTTCCTGTATAGTTCTGAGTCACCTAGGTTGCCTGATGTCAGGTTTCTCATCTGGGTCTGTAGTCTGCTTAAGGAGCTACTAGAAGCTAAGGCTCCTCTGGTTTCAGGTTTCCCGGGAACTCCAGTAGCTGTTTGAGTCTGTAAATTAGACATGGTAGCATTATATTGATTAACAAAATCAGTGATTCTCTGGATGGTTGCATCGGTATTGCTACGTATACTAATTCTTGTTTTGGCATCAGACTCTTCTCTAAGTGTAAAGGTAACTCCCGGTACCACATCAGAGATGATATTGGAGCTAGCTGACATCTGTTGCCCACCATTGATTTCATCAATGGTGTAGAGAGCATTTTTACCTAGGTTAGTCTCAGCGTAGGTATCACCTGTTCTTAAACCAATGGCTTCTAGGAAGTTTCCTTCAACATCTTCAAGAGTGATCTG
>DYGY01000040.1:0-6334 GCA_020724425.1 Thermaerobacter marianensis | reverse complement strand
TATCTCCTACCTGGGTACCACTTAAGACCTTGGTAGCACTCAAAAAATTACTGGTATCAGCACCAGAACCAAGCCTGATCTCATTGCCTGCACTGCTAGATATTTCAAATCTATCATCTTCAAAGCCAACAGACAGACTTAAGCCACCCTCACTTAAGGCTGTATTGATATCTGTTGTGATCTCATTTAGACTCTTGGTGTTGTCTATCTCTACCTGGACATACTTGTATTGCCCATCAACTATCTCACCTAAGGTTATAAAGCCATTGGTAGGGCTTAAAGAAAAGCCAGCATCCTTAGCAGCCACATCGAGATTTAAAGGAGCACCCACATCATTCATACTCCTAGTACTAGAGCTAGTAGCTAACTGCTGTACACTTAAGTTATATGTCCCTGTTATAGCCTCATGGTTAGCTGCTGCAGTTGCCACATTGACATTGCTAGATGAGGCTGTCTTATTAGTAAAGGTGGACTCTTGCTTTAGGGGATCTAATCTAGTTTTAAGATTAGCTAACTGGGTCCTTACCTCTCCCCAAGCAGTCTTTTCCTTTTGATAAACCGAAAGACTACTTTCTAGTCTTCTAATCGGTCTTCTCTCAATATACATGAGATCATCTATAAGTTGTCTTGTATCAATGTCTGAAGCTAAGCCACTTACCGTTATACCCATACCCTATCAACTCCTACAAGCTTAAGCCTTTTCATCTAGGAATATCCCAAGGAAGTTATCTATTCTAGCGGCCAGATCAAGAATCTCTTCTGGTGGAATCTCTCTAATGATCTTTCCAGTATCTTTTTCCACCACTTTAACCATGATTCTATCTGTACCCTCATGAACCTTAAAATCCAGTTTTTTGTTAAAGAAATCTATAGCTAGCTTGGTTTCTTCTACGATCTCTTCTAGCTTTTCCTTGCTTACTTTTTCCTGGAACTTCTCAAGCTTAGTCTCTTTAACCTCTACTTCTTGTCCTACTTTTTCTCTTGTTATATGAGGACCACTATCACCCACTCTACTAACCTGTAAGGTCATGGTCTCACCTCTTTACAAATATATGGAGAGGGGTCGGTCCCAACCGACCCCCACTAAACTAATTATCCAAGTAGCTGGAGTACGTTCTGAGGCTTAGAATTAGCCTGAGCTAACATAGAGGTACCAGCCTGGAGCAAGATGTTGTGCTTGGTGAATTCAGCCATCTCAAGAGCCATATCAACGTCACGGATCCGGGATTCTGCTGCAGTTAGGTTCTCAGCAGATACACCAAGGTTGTTAATAGTGTGCTCTAAGCGATTTTGCCAGGCACCGAGCTTAGAACGTTGATCAGAGACGGCTTTAATAGCACTGTCAATCAAAGTTATAGCAGTGCCTGCCTCTGTAGAGTCATTCAAGGTGATAGCGTCAGTACCGAGCGCAGTGGAGGTCATGTTATCTATGGTAAGTCCTAATGTTTGACCGGTGTTTGCACCAATTTGAATGTTTTGTTCGGCAGAGGCGGTAGTTATAATCGATTCACCGTGACCAGTCCATTGACTACCGGTAGCATCGGAGAAATCAACGTTAACCACATCAATACTAATACCGAATTTGTCGAAGTTCAGTGTTCCAGTAAAAGTGCCAAGAGCAGTTATGGTTTGAGTATCGGTGCCGTCCGATAAAGTAACCTCATTATCATTAGCATGTGTGATAGTATAAGTAGTACTTGCGTTAGCACCTGATACGTTAATGTTACTAACTCCATCTTGTCCTACAGCTAAGCCACTATTACTATCTAGTTTGACACCAAAGCTACCATTCAGTAGGACTTTACCGTTGAACTGTGTTGCATTTGCAATGCGGTCAAGTTCTAAGTTTAGTTCATCAATCTCAGCTTTTATGGCATCGCGATCGCCTGATTCTAGAGTATCGTTTGATGCTTGAACTGCTAACTCTCTCATGCGTTGTAAAATGCTATGGGTTTCATTGAGTGCGCCTTCAGCGGTCTGAATCAAAGAAATTCCATCTTGAGCATTACGAGTTGCCTGGTTTAGACCTCGTACTTGGGCTCTCATCTTCTCTGAAATAGCTAAACCTGCTGCATCATCACCTGCTCTGTTAATTCTGTAGCCTGAGGAAAGTTTCTCTAAAGACTTGTCCATGTTGCGGTCTGTGTTACTTAAGTTTCGCCAAGAGTTTAATGCACTAATGTTGTTGTTGATCCTCATGGATCAATCCCTCCTTAGATTTGTTTTTTGGTCACGTCCATGTGACCTCTTTTTGTGGTCTCTCATTCTCCCTTCTACGCCGGCTATCAGTCGGGAGAAGGATGTCCACTAATACATATATCGAGTGTTTGGTGAGAATGTTTAGGGGTTAGGAGAAAATATTTATTAGGAGGTAGTAGAGAAAGAAGCCGAGATGTGCTCTCAGGCTTCTTATTTGTTGTTACTATAACAGCATAGGAGTTAAGCAGTATACATGTTAAAGGAGGCCGTTTGGAGAAACTTTGTTGAATGTTCAAACTTTCCTTCAAGTTGAAGCCAATATGTCAATCTTTGCGGTGATTGTCAAGAAAGTTGTCGCATGTTCTCAAGCAAATTATCACCAATCTCCTTCGTTGGATTTAATGCAACTTGATTAATCCGACTCCAATCCCGTATTCCTTTAGTCCATCTTGCTGGATTCTTAGAGCGTGCCTCTTCATATACCTCCGTTCTCTTTCTTAAGATGTCTTCATCAAGGCCATAATGCCTCTGATGGGGTGTAACAAACTTAATGCCACTATGCATAAACTCGGTATTGTATAGCTTTACAAAACGATTGTCTTGCAGCATCTAGTGAGGCAAAGCCTTTATTAGGAAAATCTTTTGTATATTTCAGTGTCTTAAAGAGTGATTCAGAATAAGGATTATCGTTACTTACTCTGGGTCTAGAATAAGACTTTGTTATCCCTAAATTCTCAAGTAATACTTGAAAATTCTGTGCTTTCATAGGACTTCCGTTATCTGAATGAAGCACTAATGGTTGGTTGAATGTACAATGTTGAAACACGGCTTTTTTGATTAACCCTTGAGCATGTATATATGATTCCTCTTCATGTATCTCCCAGCCAACAATGTACCTGCTAAAGATGTCTATGGTCATATAAAGCTTATAATATTGACCTTTCATCGCAGCTGGTAACCAAGTAATATCCCAGATCCAAACCTGATTTGGTCCGTTAGCTATATGGGTGGTTATAGTTTTCTTACAAGCATCCTTAACAGGTTTCCTATGAGCGTTTTGATTCAATTCTCTTAACACCGGATAAAAGGATGACTCTGATGCGATATAACAGCCTTTATCAGCTAGCTTTGGAACAATCTGAGCTGGAGAAAGATCTACATTTTCTGAACCATTACAGATACTTAGAATCTCTCTTTTCTCCTCTGTTGAAAGCTTATTAGATGGTGGTTTACGTATTGCACCCTTTCTCTTATCCTGGGTATCTGAGCCGTCTTTTACCCAACGTTGATATGTCCTTTCAGAGATATCTAATACCCTGCAACATGATTTTAGTCTAGCTCCTGCTTGTCGTGCTTCATCAATTAGCGCAATGACTTTTAAGCGATCTGAGCTGCTAATCAGTCTTCCTCGGGGTCCCCCCAAATCGCCTCCGCTTTTTTTCTTAGTACTAGAAGAGCTGCGGCTTCAGCTAAAGCTTTCTCCTTATATTTCAATTCCTTCTCTAGTTTCCTATTCTTTTCTTTTTCTGTTTTAAGTTCCGGTGATATGGTTGCTGGATCCAGAGAGTTTTCAAGAGAGGTACGCCATTGTTCAATATCTGATACGTAAAGTCCATGTTCTCTGCAATATGCTCCTAGCTCTTGTTGATTCATAGTAAAAGTTTCAAAGACAATACGAAGTTTATCCTCTTTACGCCATCTCCTCTCATGAGACGGATGGCTATTTGGTATTTTCATCCCAGCTTGGCGAGCCCTATAGATCCACCCATGAATGGTGTTCTTAGAGATATTCTCTTCCTTTGCCACTTGTGCAACAGTCTTACTCTCAGGAGGTTGCAAGCTCTTTAAGACTCTTTCCTTGTACTCTTTCGTATAGGTTCTATTTGTTGTCATGTAAATACCAGCCCTTTCTTAAAGTATTATAACATCTACACGACAACTATCCTGACATATAGGGGTAGTCCTGGGCTTCGCAGTTTTTAAGATCAGTTAGGAGTGCCTAGAGCAAAACAATTCATAGGGGCTTTTCTATTCTGTAAAAACCCAAAGTATCTTGACGCAATACGAAATATCATTCCAGTTGGTTTTTTTGGCATATTTATGATATCCTACAACTAGACAAAGTGAGAGCTATACCATATTTGCGTTTATATCAATATTATACCAATTATACCTAGAACCATCACTTCGGCTTTCAACCAGAGAAAATCTCAGAACCCCTTATTTCCTCTAGACATTAAGCAATGGCTCTTAACTACTATGTTTTGTACGGGCTCTTAGGATCAGCTATCTCATAATCCCAAGACCTATGATCCGGGCACTTGAATGTTAGATGCTTGAAACCATTATCAGGAACTAAAATATGTAATATTTCTTCCTTTGAGAGTTGACGTGAGACTAGTTGATTCAATGCTTCTTCCTCAATAATTGTAATCCTATCAAATTCAGATGAGTTCTGCTTTATCCTTTGTTCAGTAATTATTGGTAATTTACCCCTAAGTACTATAATACAGTATGTATTAACACGATGATGAGATGCGTACAGGTTATAACCCATGAGCTTGGGAACTTCTGAATTTATAGACTTCGCATCTTTAGAGTCAACTAGTATGCAATTCCTAGGACCAAACCCTTCTTCTAAAATAAGCATATCTGGATTGTAAATCGTACCTCCTGGCAGGCTTAGGTTTAGTTTTTTAATGATTAAATTATTGAACAACGGACTATCTTTGTAATCAATACACGTAAGATTCAATTCGTTAAGAAGTTTTTTTGTGGTATTATGCCAATTTTGACCGCTTTGCAGGCTTTGCTTAAACGATTCATCATCAAACCGATCTATTACCTCTAAAATAAAGTCTTTGTGCCTTATCACGATATCATAAATGTCATAAAACCACAGGACCGGTAAGTATTCACATGACTCTTTAAGATCTTCATAAGTTATTTGTGTGTTTCGAATGTACTCTTTCATCCTAAATAATATTTGAGCTGTTACTGTGATTTTACTATCGTAAAGTGGCTCATCATAATAAATATTAAAGTGCAGATCCTTAGTCGATTCTAGTGGTATATCAAATATTTCATTTAAATCTGAACTCAGTTTTTCTTCCAACTCAAGAAGGCTGAGTGTTAGATCATTTTCATTTAGTAAGTTATGCTTTACTAGTCTCCATAATAAGATTTTGGCTGCTAATTCAATTTCGTAATCATCGTTGTCAGAAGCAATTAAGTTCTCATACCAAAGCGCGGGTCTACTTTTCAGATATAACAGTATGTCGGTCCCTAAATCGGTGATTTTATATTTTCCGTTTACCTTAATTAATAAGCCTAAAGAAATAAAAACGTTTACAAATGTTGAAATTACAGCGCGTTGTAATTCTTGATTTTCATCTTTGAAAAATAACTGTTTTAAGCCGTCATCGGCAAAATCCGAAGCATACTTTAGTGTTAGACTAGTAAACTGCTGTCTATCTCTGGCTAATACTGCTATTCCAAAATCATACTTTGAAGTTAATTTGTTTTCACTAGATCTTATTTGAGCAATATCTAGAAGATTTTCCATGAATCGAATTTGAAATAGTCTATATACACTATTTTTGGCTGGTTTTTGATATCCATTATTCAATTTAATATTTGAGAAACTGGCAATTATGAAGGCAATAAATTCAGTTTGATTCCTGAATGATTCAAATTCGTCACCAAACTTAGTTAATGTGTATATGAATTCGTCATCAGTATTTTCGGTTTTTAGTATTTGTGCGTTAAGGAAGTAGCCTATGTACTCCTTCATTCTCCTTTTGCCCGATCCATTTATGTATTCGTGTATTCCTCTAGCCCTAGCACGTAAAGGATTATAAATAACTCCATTACGAGTTCTCTGTATCGCAAAAAGATTATTGGAAGTAATAAACTTTTCGGATATTTTTGATAAATCATTCAGTAACTCATAAATCTTAGATACATTAGTCAATGATCTAGTCCAGGATGTAGGAAAATCAGGTAACCAAGCTTCTTCACAGTTATTACATATATCAATTTCAAATAGATTAGCAACTCTAATGACATGTGGTTCATGTATGTAAATATCTTGATCAGTGTACCTAGTCTCGCAAATAGGGCATATTTTAAAATA
>DYGY01000039.1 GCA_020724425.1 Thermaerobacter marianensis | reverse complement strand
TTAAATCAAAAAGCCTGCCAACTCCATACCTTTCAGGTACTTTGTCGACAGGCTGGCGGCCTGTCAGTGACAGGCCGTAGCTTCATACAGAACAATAGCGGTAGCAATAGCAGCATTCAGTGATTCAGTACCACCGGGCATGGGGATTGATATCTTGGAATACTCATCTTTAAGATCGGAAACCCCGCTACCCTCATTGCCGATTACCAGTACTGTGGGTTTTGAAAAATCATACTCCTTTATTGCAGTTCCCCCAGATGGTACAGTCACTGCAATCTGTTTTCCCTGGTTTTTTAGCCAGGTCTCGGTATCAGAGACATATAAGCACGGTAAGTGGAAGACAGCTCCTGCTGAAGCCCGAACTGTTTTGTCATTAAAAGGATCTACTGTACCTGGACTTAGATATAGATTCCCTATTCCAAAGGCACGAGCGGTTCTAATAATGGTGCCGAGATTTCCAGGGTCCTGAATCCTATCTAAAAAGACAACAAGGTTATCATCATAGACTTTCCTATCAGGCTCTTCTATAACAGCCACAAGCCCTTGAGGGGATTCTGTCTCTGCTAGACTCTCAATCACTCGTTCACTCACCAAGAATACCTCATCAGCAACCAACTCGATGGTCCCTAAGAGTCTCTCTAGAATAAATAGCCTTCTAACTCTAAGGCCGGCATTAACTGCTTCTGAAAAAAGCTTTGGCCCTTCAATTAGAAAAACCCCTGCTTTTTTCCTTTCCTTACTCAAATGCAGCTTCCGAGCCTGCTTAATAACTTCATTCTTAGGACTATCTATTCTTTTCATTTCTCTAGCATCGCTTCAAACTTACGCAGGTTATCATTATGACCGATGGCTACAAGAACATCCTTGTGACTAATTTTTTCCTCTGCTGAAGGTGAAACCTCAATCTTACGACCACGTTTAATGGCTAGAACCGTCACACCATACTTGGCTCTAAGATCTAATTCTCTTAAGCTCTTACCATCAATACGATGATTGGCTGTCAATTCAACCACACTAATGTCAGCAGTGAGCTCTATATGATCAAGAATACTAGAAGCTACCAGGTTATTAGCTACCCGTACACCCATATCTCTTTCTGGGAAAACTACCCGATCGGCACCGATTCTCTGCAATACCTTACCATGAGATTCTGATGCAGCTTTAGCAACCACATAGGGTACCTGTAGTTCCTTTAAGAGAAGAGTTACAAGAATACTTGCCTCCATGTCATTACCTATAGCAACAACAGCCACATCAAAATTAGCCAGACCAAGAGATTGCAGTACGGTTTCATCTGTAGCGTCAGCCTGAACCACATGGGTGACATCATGTACCATGGCCTGTACTTTAGCCTCATCGGTATCAACACCTAAAACAGAATTACCTAAACCATATAGAGTACGCGCTACACTAGCTCCAAATCTTCCTAAACCAATTACCACAAATTCCTTCATCCCTGATACTCCCCTCCTAGCCTACCAGCAGTCTTTCCTCAGGCAAGTGGATTTTCTTCTGGAACTGTTTTTGCTTCTGTGCTAAAGCTGTAGCCAGAGTTAAAGGCCCAAGCCTACCTGCAAACATGGTGAAAATGATTAACATTTTACCAGCACTACTTAGATCCTCAGTTAAGCCCGTTGAAAGCCCAACTGTACCAAAAGCTGAAGTTGCTTCAAACAAGGTTGGCATCAACTCTTTTCCCTCTGTCGCCAAAAGACCAAAGGTAGTGAAAGAAACCAGAAGGAAAGCCATCATCGCTATAGCAATCGCCCTATCAGCAATCTCTCTAGGCAGTCTACGGTTAAAAACTTCAATATCCTGCTTACCAGTAATCGTTGTCCAGATTGAAGCTATCATCGCTCCAAAGGTAGTGGTTTTAATACCTCCAGCAGTAGAGGCGGGAGACCCACCAATAAACATCAGAAAAACAATAGTGAGCAGAGTAAAGGGTCTGAGACCATCAGTTGGTATCGTATTAAAGCCAGCAGTCCTTGAGGTAACTGACTGAAACAGAGCAGCCATAAATTTTTCACCAACACTTAGATTACCCAGAGTTTGTGGATTAGTATATTCACTAATCATAATCACAAAAGTGGGGAGAAGAATCAAAGCAGCTGAAACCCAGAGTACAAGCTTTGTATGTAATGATAAACCACGATAACCTAATCTTCGAGAATATAGCTCAGCAACTACAGTAAAGCCAAAACCACCTAGAATAATCAGAGTCATAAAAACAATATTTAGATATACATCTGTTGTGAAAGCCTCAAGACTATTAGCAAACAAGTCAAACCCGGCATTATTAAAAGCAGAGATACTATGGAAAACACCCAGATAGATAGCCTCTTTCCATTCATAATCCATGGAGAACCTAATACTCAAAAGCAGAGCTCCAATAAATTCGACAATTAATGTTACCTTTAAGACCAGATGAATAAGTTTAACCATTCCAGAAAGACCAAACTGGCCATAAGCTTGTTGAATTATTAAACGTTCTTTTAAGGTTATTCTCTTGCCTACCAACAAAGATAACAACACAGACATGGTCATAATACCAAGACCACCAATCTGAATCAAGGCAAGAATAACACCCTGACCAAAAGCAGAAAACTGGTCAGCCGTATTGTATAAAACAAGACCCGTCACACAAACAGCTGAAGTAGCGGTAAAAAGAGCATCAAGATACGGTATTGGTTCACCATTAGCTGAAGATACAGGTAAAGCTAACAAAATACTACCCACCAGAATAGTACCGGCAAACCCTAGAACCAGAACCTGCGCAGGACCCAACCCTTTAAATTTCTTTATCACCTGACTCTGATAATTAGCCACTGTCTTCCTCCATTATCAGTACTTATATATATTGTTGCAGATTTAGTTCCCTAATAACCTCCCGTTTCCTCTAACAAAAAGGAAAAAAGACCTAACAAGTAGGTCTTTACCACTAGGCCTCTAGTTAAGCTTTGTGACTTTCTTTAGCTATGTCTACCATTTTAGCAAAGGCTTTGCTATCATTAACAGCTAAGTCAGCTAACATCTTACGGTTAATCTCGATATCAGCCTTCTTCAAACCATTAATAAATTGGCTATATGACATACCATTCATCCTGGCAGCTGCATTAATACGAGCAATCCAGAGACGACGGAAATTTCTCTTGTTAACTTTTCTATCCCTGTATGCATATGATAAGGATTTCAAGACCTGCTCATTAGCAGCTCTAAAAGTCTTGCTCTTTCTTCCCCAGTAACCCTTAGCTAATTTCAGAACTTTCTTATGTCTCTTACGCGCAGTTACACCCTTTTTTACTCTTGACATGAACAATTCCTCCTACAATATCTATGCATAAGGCATTAGACGCTTAATTCTTTTTTCATCACTCTTGCTTAGAGTTGTTGACTGGCCTAAACGGCGCTTCCTTTTGGCAGTCTTCTTTGTCAAGATATGACCTTTATAGGCTTTTCTTCTCTTTGTTTTTCCTGTGCCGGTCTTGCTAAAACGCTTAGCAGCACCTTTATGAGTCTTCATCTTAGGCATATATAATGGCCTCCTTCATCTACTCAATCTTAGCCTTCTCATCTTTGGGGGCAAGGATCATTATCATATTCTTGCCTTCAACATTAGGCTTACGTTCAACTAAGCCTTCTTCATTAACCTCTTCAGCTAATCGATCTAATAGCCTTTTACCCAGTTCTGAGTGAACAATCTCACGGCCACGAAACATGATAGTGACCTTGATCTTGTCACCTTCTTTAAGAAATTTCTTGGCACTCTTGACCTTCACCTGAAAATCATGCTCATCAATATTAACTCTCATTTTTAGCTCTTTAATATTAATGGTTCGCTGATTCTTTCTAGCTTCCCGGTCTTTCTTGGCCTGTTCATACTTAAACTTGCCGTAATCCATAATACGGCATACTGGCGGTTTAGCTTGAGGAGCAACTTCTACTAAGTCTAGGTCCTTTTCGTAGGCCTTTTTCAGTGCATCCTGTGTTGAAAAGATTCCAAGTTGTTCCCCATCAGTATCAATTAGTCGCACTTCATGAACCCTGATCTCCTCATTGACCCGCAATTCCTTGCTGATATGAAACCACCTCCATAATTTTTTTAAAACCCGCTCTCAAAAAAATATAGCGCGGGCAGAAACCACCCGCGCTAAAATAGGTATACTAAAACCATCAATAGCGTATCTGTTTAACCCAGCTAGCTGTGCTGCTAGGTGAGAAGCGGGTGCTTCTACTTAACCGCAGTCAGTATATCACAGTACTATTTAGCCGTCAAGATACTCCCAACAGAACGCTTCTGTATTTCCTCTAATAGCTTTTCACTAAACTCCTGTACTCCCTGACTGCCCAAATCACCAACTCTTCTTGCTCTAACAGCAACCTGACCATTCTCTACTTCCCTATCCCCCACTACTAACATATAGGGGATTTTCTCTGTTTCACCCTGACGAATCTTGTAACCAATCTTCTCACTACGATCATCAACCTCTACCCTAATACCCTTGCTCTTTAATAGCTCTGCCACCTCAAAAGCATAGTCATGTTGACGATCAGTGATAGGCAGAATCTTTACCTGTACTGGAGCTAACCAGCTTGGAAAAGCACCAGCATAGTGTTCAACAAGACCACCAAGGAATCTCTCCATGGAACCTAATACAGTTCTATGAATCATTACCGGCCTATGTTCCTGACCATCCTCACCAATATAGGTTATATCAAAGCGTTCTGGTAGGTTAAAGTCCAGCTGAATGGTCGGTCCCTGCCAGCCTCTTCCTAAAGCATCCTTCACCTTAATATCAATGGCAGGTCCATAGAACTTGGCTTCACCCTCATCCACATGATACGGCAAACCAAGATCATCAAGAGCCAGAGCTAAAGCCTTTTCAGCACTCTCCCATATGGCACTCTCACCGATATACTTCTCCTGATTCTCTGGGTCCCTAACAGAAAGATGAATCTCATACTCACTGTAACCAAAAGACTCCATCATAAACTGTGCCAACTGCACTACACCCTTTAGTTCTTGATCTACCTGATCAGGTCTACAGAAGATATGAGCATCATCCTGAGTGAAGCCACGAACTCTTAAGAGTCCATGTAAGACACCAGATCTTTCATAACGATAAACAGTACCTAATTCACCCCATCTTAAGGGTAAGTCACGATAACTTCTGGTCCTAGTTTGATACATGAGAATATGGAAAGGACAGTTCATCGGTTTTAGCATATACTCAACACCATCAATATCAATAGTTGAGTACATATCATCCTTATACCAGTCCCAGTGTCCACTAGTTTTCCAAAGATCAACCTTGGCTATATGGGGTGAATAGACAATATCATAACCTCTCTTACGATGTTCACTCCGCCAAAAGTCCTCAATTAATTGCCTGACAAGGCCTCCCTTGGGGTGCCAGTATATCAAACCCGGGCCACCCTCTTCATGAATACTGAAGAGATCAAGTTCTTTACCAAGCTTACGATGATCTCTTCTCTTTGCTTCTTCTAATCTTTCAATATGTGCCTGTAAAGATTTCTTGTCATCATAGGCAGTACCATAGATTCTCTGAAGCATTGGTTTAGTTTCATCGCCTCGCCAGTATGCTCCAGCAACACTTAAAAGCTTAAAAGCCTTAACCCTCCCTGTGGAAGGAAGATGTGGACCTTCACACAGATCAGTGAACTCTCCCTGGGAATAAAAGGAGATAATTTCGCCTTCCTCCAAACCCTCAATTAACTCCACCTTATACTTTTCATTCTTCTCGTTTTCAAATTTAATGGCAGCGTCTAAAACTAGCTCACTGCGAGTTACAGGATGGTCTTCTTGAATGATCTTTTCCATCTCTTTTTCAATAGCTTCCAAGTCCTCTGGAGTAAAGGGTTTTTTAACATCAAAATCATAATAGAAGCCATCTTCAATAGCAGGACCAATAGCTAACTTGGCATCAGGCCACAACCTCTTTACAGCCTGAGCTAGAATATGACTGGCTGTATGTCGATATACATGCCTACCCTCTTTATCCTCAAAGGTGAGGATAGCTAACTCAACATCTTTATTTAGTCTTGTTCTTAAATCAACAATTTCTTCTTTTCCATCAGACTTAATTTTACCCGCTACTGCACTCTTAGCTAACCTAGAACCAATGTCTTTAGCCACACCAAGAATATCAATACCTTCAGGATACTCTCTTTTGCTGTTATCAGGCAAAGTTATTGTAATCATCAGTACATCCCTCCAGAAATAAAATGACTCCTCATCCCGATAGGGACGAGGAGTTTCTCGCGGTTCCACCCTAATAGATATGTAACACATATCCACTCAGATTAGTTCTTAACGGTAACTAACCGTACCCATACTAAATTCCGGGTTTAAAGCTCCTAGGTGGTATAGATAGTTCTGCAGGTAAGGATGCTTTCAGCCCTGACATCCTCTCTCTAAACCCTTTTCCCATCTACGTGTCCTGTTCCTAGCTTACACATCTTAAATTTGTTCTAATTTTATGCAACCAAAATGATTCTGTCAAGCCCCTGTAAACCATAGCAAGAGAACCTGTAACAGACCAATAAGGAAACCCAAGACAGCTCCAAAATAAACGATATACCCTAGCTCTCTACCGGCTAAGCCAACAATTAGTTTTTCAAACTCTTCAAGATCTAAACTTGCTACCTTCTTTTCCACAATCCCAGCTATATCAACTTTCTTCTCAAGATTCTCCCACATAGACTCTAAAGAACTATTATAGAGACGCTGAATCTCTGCTAATACCAGTTTCTTAAGCCCTAACTCTAGAGGTTGACGAACAGCTAGAGGAACAATAGCTAGTTTCTCACCAATCCTGTCTGCTAGCTTTTCAGCCAAAGTAACTGCAACTTCATCCCTGGTTTCCGGATTGTTTAAACTCTGCAGAAGATCCTCTTTAGCAAGGAGTTCTCTTTTTACAACCTCACCTATACTCCTTGCCAATTCAGCCTGTCTTCTAGGAATAACTCCCTGTATACTCCAAGGTGTTAAAGGAATTCTCCACGGCTTATATGGTCTAAATAGAAGCTTAAGAGCCAGCAGATTAGTAAACCAACCAATCAAAGCCGCGATAGCCGGAATAACAATAAAGGTCCACTGCAACGTTGTCTGCCTCCTCTCCCATACAGGAAGCATACCACATTACACCCCTTCTAGCTACTCAGGTTTTTCTCCCATACCCCTCAGATTTACACAGAGAACAACTAGAACATAGCTCAAGACGGTAGCCAAAAACCTGAACCAGCGTCTCGATGGTACCTATCTCCAAATACTCACTGCTGTGCACCATAATCCTACTAGGCACCAAAGTTATCAAGGCACTTATCAAAAGATCATCATACTCATATTCTTCTAAATCAGGTTCCTTAGCCAAATATTGATGTTCAATAACATTCTTTTTTTCATCTAAGAGCTGAAAAGAATCCCTGTCTTTAACAACCACATGAATAAGTTCAGTCTTTGGGTCCTGCACCTCAACAAAATACCTTAATAGACGCAAAAACTCACCATGTTCCCTCTCAAGCAAAAAGTCATCAACTGCATCATCAACCCGATCACCAATCTCATTTAGGTATTCCTGCAAACGAAAAGTAATAAAGCCATCAAGGTTAATTACACTATTTTCCTCAAGATAACTAATCACATTGGTATAGATCTTCTCTTTACGTCCATATTCATTCCGTAAATAATTTTCTGCATAGCTTCTGATGACTCTTCTTTCATCCTCTGTAAAATAGTCATAACCACTAACCAGAAGCCTTTCAACAATATCCCCTTCTAGATGAGTTATAACTATATCACTTAAAACCTTCGCCACATAAGCCTTTATCTCATCTTCATCACTAAACAGATCGAGAAATCTCTGGCCTTTAAGGATACGACCCTTTAGATTTACACTAGAGAACTGTTTTTTAATGTCCTCACTAATCTGTTCTAAAAGACTACTCTCACCAGAAACGCCAATAGTTAACAAGTTGCTCCCTCCCTCTGCAAATTCGTTATATTATATGCCTTTGCAGAAGGAGAATATACAAACCTGTCCAGCTACTTTGTACCAAACAACCTATCTCCTGCATCACCTAGACCCGGGAAAATGTAGCCATTCTCATCAAGATGACTATCTACACTTGCTGTATAGATTTTCACATCAGGATGACTCTCATGAAACTTCCTGATTCCTTCAGGTACCGCAATCAGACACATCAAGCGAATACTGTGAGCACCCATCTCCTTAAGAATACTGACAGCACTTACAGCAGAACCACCAGTAGCTAACATGGGATCAACCACAATAACTTCCCTGTAACCAAGATCAGATGGAACCTTAACATAATACTGTACTGCTTCTAGAGTATCATGATCCCTGTATAAGCCAATATGACCAACCTTAGCATTAGGGACAATCTTAAGAATTCCATCAGTCATACCAAGACCAGCCCTTAAGATAGGAATCACCGCAACTGACTTACCGGCAATAACCTTTGTCTGGGCTGGTCCCATAGGTGTTTCTACCACTGTCTCTTCAACAGGAAAATCTCTAGTCACTTCATAGGCCATTAACATGGCCACCTCTTCAACAAGCTCCCTGAAATCCTTTGATGAAGTATTCTTGTCTCGAATATAACTAAGCTTGTGTTGAATCAAAGGATGCTCCACAGTAATTACATTTTCCATATTCTAACCCCCAAACTAATTTGCTTCCTAAAAAATAAAGAACATTCGTCATCAATAGTCTATCTCCTGCTCACAAAAAAACTTCCGTAATCACTTACGGAAGTTTCTGTGGGCGGTACAAGACTCGAACTTGTGACCCCCTCGACGTCAACGAGGTGCTCTAGCCAACTGAGCTAACCGCCCTAATTTTCTTGAGGCGACGGCCGGATTTGAACCGGCGAATAAAGGTTTTGCAGACCTCTGCCTTACCACTTGGCTACGTCGCCGGATCTTCTAGAGAGACTGGGATCACATCCCACGACCGTCTATATGGTAAGCAGATGCTCCACCACTGGTCGTTAACTTCCCTCGGTTATCAACTTCGCGAGTTATTGACCACTTTTTATTCACAAAAAGAATTATAAAAGAATTAAAATAAAAAGTCAAGACTCCAATACAATGTTATGAGTGTTAGATGATAATGTTTCTTCTTTGCTCTATGTTTTCTTTGGCTACCAGAAATAACATTACTAAATATGGCTAGTGACGCCATTTAATGTATTAGGGTAAAAAGTCCACGGTTTTAATGCGGCCCATTATTGCTACATACTAATGCAATTTAAGGTCTAGACTCATTTTCCTTAGATTCTTGCCAAAGAAGTCATTTAATGTTTCTGTGACATGGTGGAACAATAAACTGAACTAGACAGGATGCTTATCACTTATACCAGGAAAAGAAACCATCCCAGAGGATGGTCAAATATTAAAATTCATATACTTTGCTATACAAATTAGTATCCTTATACATTGAATGTGGCTGATTATGTTCATACATCAAAGCATCATAAGATGTATCAATAATCACCCATGCACCCTGCAAATATACTTCGTTCCAGGCATGATATCCTTCCACATCATCAGCATAACCCATAACTAACTTCGTTGGAACACCAACACTCCTTAGCATAGCCGCAAACATTGAGCTAAAATCATAGCATATACCCTTTTGGCTCAAAAACATATCATCAATATTTGGCAAGTAGTCATAACTAAGACTACTGATTACCTTATCATCATACCTATAGTTCCTTACTAAGTAATTATAAATTATCTGTACTTTCTCTTCATCACTATTAACATCCATCGTCAGTTCTCTCGCCTTTAATACTGCCTTACTATCTTCTGCCCAACCAACCATCTGAATAGACCGTAGATACACATCTAAACTACTATTCTGTTGGACCACCACTGTCTCCCGAAAAACAACACGATATCGATTCCCAGATACATTTTCTAATACCGAAATTCGATAGTTACCATCACCTAACTGTAATGGAAACCTCTCCACGGATCTATCTGCAGATAAATTGTAGAACAGGGTTGTCCCATCTTTTTGCACCATTAATTTGACTTTCTCACTAGACGTAATGGAATAGTTTATTGTAAATACTCCGCTACCAATATTCTCTACATTTAAGGAGTACTTAGTCTGAGCGACAGCAGAAGAACTACCTATAAGAAAAACAAACATTATCACAAACACAAAATACTTAAGACTCTTCACAGTATAACCCCCTAACATTTCCCGAATACTTGGTAGCTCGACTATCATTTCCCAAAACCCCGGGATTTAGACTCGTAGCTTTGCGTCCCTACTTTTCAGCAGGTTTGCCTTTTTCAAGTGCCATACTGGAGATATTAGGGCAGTTTCATACTGCAACCAACATCAACAAGCACTTGATACCAAAAACAAAAGCCTTTATTTGGACTACCCAAACAAAGACTCTAAATACCTGTCTTTTTCTGGTAGCCCGACTATCATAGTTCAAGACCTTAGATTCGCGGCTTTGCGTCACTGCCTTTCGACAGTTTTGCCTTTTTCAGATACTTTGCATATAGTTTATCAAGAATCTCAACAATAGGCAATAGGTCTAATATCCTACCCTCATAGAACCTTAAATATCTAGGATGTAGCTTGTACACCTTAAAAGGAACCCATCCTAATCATATACATGACATAATACCCTAAATAGGCAGAGAGAGCCAACAATACAGCTGCAGCAAAATACATCTTAAAGCTGATTTTCACGCATCCTTCCTCCTCTAGATAGGTATATATCCTTTATTAAATTATACATCTCTTAGCGGAAGAATCATAGACTCAATTTGGGGACC
>DYGY01000009.1 GCA_020724425.1 Thermaerobacter marianensis | reverse complement strand
TGTTTCAATCCACGCTCCCGCACGGGGAGCGACAATAGCTTCGGTCATCTGTAATGCCGCTTCCGATGTTTCAATCCACGCTCCCGCACGGGGAGCGACTCAGTTGATATCACCGCTAAATGCGCACAGTGTTGTTTCAATCCACGCTCCCGCACGGGGAGCGACGGAACATGCGGACATATACAGAGATGGTAGCGAGTTTCAATCCACGCTCCCGCACGGGGAGCGACCAGCAGATCTCCGGGCTTGACCGGCTCCTTACAGTTTCAATCCACGCTCCCGCACGGGGAGCGACTGCACTAGTTTCTATCCCTTCCCAAGTTTGCTCTAGTTTCAATCCACGCTCCCGCACGGGGAGCGACGCCATCTAACGGTTGTGGGACACAATGGTACAGTTTCAATCCACGCTCCCGCACGGGGGAGCGACTTATGGCTCATAGATACAATCATAGATAGTAGTGTTTCAATCCACGCTCCCGCACGGGGAGCGACACAGACAAGTATAACGAGGTAGCGGAGGCCAAAAAGTTTCAATCCACGCTCCCGCACGGGGAGCGACTTAACTACCCACTTTAATGGTTCGGGGTATAACTGTTTCAATCCACGCTCCCGCACGGGGAGCGACGATACTTGGAAGCAGACTGCCCAAAGGTATCGAGTTTCAATCCACGCTCCCGCACGGGGAGCGACAGAAAACAATAAAATATACCGGCAAAAGTACTTTGTTTCAATCCACGCTCCCGCACGGGGAGCGACAATAGCTTCGGTCATCTGTAATGCCGCTTCCGATGTTTCAATCCACGCTCCCGCACGGGGAGCGACGTCTAAGGAGTGTGAAATAGATGGCTATAGTTGGTTTCAATCCACGCTCCCGCACGGGGAGCGACCATCTCAGGACTGCCTTGAGGGGTATGCAATTATGTTTCAATCCACGCTCCCGCACGGGGAGCGACGTTAGGTGGAGCATTAACCTCAAAAAAGAAAGGTTTCAATCCACGCTCCCGCACGGGGAGCGACGCCTTTGCAAACATTTTGCAAACCTTCGTAAAACGTTTCAATCCACGCTCCCGCACGGGGAGCGACTGGATAATTTGATCAGGGTAATATTTTGGTTTATGTTTCAATCCACGCTCCCGCACGGGGAGCGACAAAGAAATGAAAAGTATATAGTTACTTTTCATGAGTTTCAATCCACGCTCCCGCACGGGGAGCGACCAGGAATAAGCACTTTGATAAAATCTTATTTGTTTCAATCCACGCTCCCGCACGGGGAGCGACCATTTTTGTGGTTGTTGTTCGACAAGGATTCTCAGTTTCAATCCACGCTCCCGCACGGGGAGCGACCCAAATCATCAGGATATGCTACTAGTGCAGTAAATGTTTCAATCCACGCTCCCGCACGGGGAGCGACGCTTCAGCCGCTTTATATACCTGCTCCGAATTAGGTTTCAATCCACGCTCCCGCACGGGGAGCGACTCTTCGGCTTCCTCTTGGTTACTGGGATAATAAGTTTCAATCCACGCTCCCGCACGGGGAGCGACGGGAATCATGATTATAAAGAGACCTCCACACCCAGTTTCAATCCACGCTCCCGCACGGGGAGCGACGCTGCATCCGCAGTATCTAATTGTGCTTGCATGTTTCAATCCACGCTCCCGCACGGGGAGCGACCGAGTACAACAACAGCGTTATACCCGGCAACGACGTTTCAATCCACGCTCCCGCACGGGGAGCGACCCACAAAACAACAAGCGAGAGCCTGGTTAGAGCAGTTTCAATCCACGCTCCCGCACGGGGAGCGACGAAGAGTTCGTTAGGACCAAAGTCCGAATGTTAGTTTCAATCCACGCTCCCGCACGGGGAGCGACAACAACCACACGACTAGGACTGTCCTTTTGACCCGTTTCAATCCACGCTCCCGCACGGGGAGCGACTACCATACGGATCCGGACTAAACAACGCAGCTAGTTTCAATCCACGCTCCCGCACGGGGAGCGACGTATAATGTCTGCTATCTCATCAGATGTATACGGTTTCAATCCACGCTCCCGCACGGGGAGCGACTGTATACATTCCAAACCCACAAAGACTAAGCATTTCAATGTTCGTATTCGCGAACATACTCATCACAGGCTCCGAAATGTAGACTATCTAAGGATAATCGTTCATTAATTCCTTGTACATTAACATCGCGAATGCCACAAGGAACTCATGGTCACTTTGGGTTCGCGCAAAATCATACCTGCAAGAAACCCTCTGGATCATAAGTTGGTTTAGCACCAATATGATCAACTCTTCTCTTCCAGTTGGCTCCTAAATAATAGAATCTAAGGCTGTCCTTATCTTTATCTATTATCTTAATCAAGGTATGCTTGAGTTCCTCGAATTGGGCTGGATCCACTAGACATTCAAACACTGAGTTTTGCACTCGTTGACCTACGTTCTGGCACTCCTTAGCAACTTTTCTTAATCGTCTTCTTCCTTCTTTAGTCGCTGTCTCAACATCATAAGTAACTAATACCATCATATGAGTCACCTCATTTCCAGCGAAATGGAGGATAAGCGTCAAGATCTCCCCTAAGATAACGAGCTAATAATAGGGCTTGAATGTGTGGTACTAGACCAAAAGAAACCTTCTCATTGAGGAATGGATGAGTAATCTCATCACGTTTCCTAGATTGATAAGCTACTAAGACCTCTTTTCTAGTGACATCATCCATCATAACAGCACCCGATTCTCGAGTATTAAATCCTTTACCATGTACTTGCCGACGATTTACCAGAGTCAAAGCTAAGCGGTCTGCTAAGACAGGTCTAAGCTCTTCCATCATATCAAGAGCAAGACTAGGCCTTCCTGGCCTATCCCTATGCAAAAAGCCTACGGCAGGATCTAAACCAACGCCTTCCAGTGCAGAAGCTACATCGTGAGTAAGAAGTGTATACAGAAAAGATAGCAAAGCGTTCATGTTATCAGTTGGTGGTCTTCTAGAGCGACCACGAAAATAGAAGTCTTCTTTTTGTGCAATGATCATATGGTCAAATACCGAGAAATAGATCTTAGCTGCATCACCTTCTGCACCTCTAGCCCAATCTAATGAGTGCCTCATTTTCTGTTTGTCTGCAATCTGAGCTAATCTATGAACAGCTGACTCAATTTCATCTGTTCCTGACAGTGATGGATTGTCTCTTAAGGTTCTCATCAATACGGTCCTAGAATTAACAATTTTACCTAATATCATTGATTGGGCTAGATTAGCACTCTCTTCTGGATCATCTGCCTTACGATACTGCTTTCGCCGTAACAAAACATTACCAGACACAGGCCCCTGAACACGGGCAAGAAAACGTCCGCTTTCCGTTAAGTACGAGATAGCTACATTCCGTTCACCACAAAATCCCATTAGAAAAGGGCTAGAAGTAACCTGTCCAAAACAGACTATACTACTTAGAGTGTGAATAGGGACTCGTAACTTAAGCTCTTTATCGAGATATACACAGACAGTTTCGCCCTCTTTAGAAAGGTAAGCTCCTTGCGTAGTAACATAGAGTGTATTAAGAAGATGTTTCACACAGAATCATCTCGCTTTCTTCCTAAATCAGCTAAGAGACTGTCAATATAGGCTTGGGCGCTATTTTGCCCATCAGTTGTTTTAGGTAAACAATAGTCTTGTAAAGAGCAATTAGTACACCGTTTTCTATAGGATGCCGGTGGAGTCATCTGAGCCTCAGTCATTTCATGAAGTTTATCAATATACTGCTTCGTATTCGAACGCAAACCTTGATCAAACTGCACAATACTCCGCCGATGAGGGGTGCCATAGAACAAAGCACCCTCATGTACATTGATACTAAGCATCTCCTCTAAACATAAGGCTTGAGCACACAGTTGCACTTTGTCGCTTTCATCTATTTTGGGTTTCCCTCTCTTATACTCTACAGGAAAAGGTATCCACCAGCCCGGTTGATCCTTAAACCTTATTGCATCACGACGATCTTTAGTTTCATGAAATTCCACTACATCAGCCTTACCAATCAGGCCTAACTGCAATGATCGTATTTGCAGACTACGTACGATAATAACATCACCACGAACCTCTCGCTCTGCTTCATCTACCCGTTCATGAAGTATTTTACCTTGGGTGGTTAAGATATTCTCAAACCATACTTGTTCAAGATGAATAAGAGCCCACTGGCGTTCACAAAAGACTAAATGTTGAAGAGCAGATATGGGTACTAACTCATCATCACTAAACATGAGTCTTAAGAGAACTCTGTTAGTGTAATACCTGTGGGCAGGTTGTCATCATTAATCATGATGCGATAGTCATTGATTGAACGAGGTGGAACATCTGTTGTTATTTGATCAATTTTGATACAATCAAATAACTTATGAGCGTTAGCATTACCCAACCCTTTTTCATCATCATGGCTAAAGACATATAATCCACGAAAGACCATCTCACCACGAGCAGCAGAACGATCATAATCAAACATATTTTGAAGTGCCTTCCATATTACCTCAAGGTCCTCACGAGTCACCGGATTACCAGATCTAGTTAGAAGTTCAGCTAGTTTCGGATTATAAAACCCATGTGCACGGTATAGGCCATAAGGAATAATGGCTTTTCGGCCCATTTCGGTCTTCTTGTTTCTCTTATCTTCCTCTCTGGTAATTGCGATTCTAGTTATACTGATATCCATTGGCAAAATGGGAGATACAGAACGAGCAAAGGTAATCTGCAGTGGACCACGAACCTGACCAGCATTGGTTCCAGCAGTTAACACAGCACCAAACATCCGAATGTCATAATAGCGCCTAACCATTGCATCCTTAATCTGATCACGATCTTTAGCCGATATGTTGTTCTTTTCTTCCAATTTTGCCAACATATCTATCATCTGTTTCACTATAGCCTCATACTCTTCAGGAATAACCCCAACCTCTTCTACAAGATTCTTAACAATCTGTTTTTCTTTTGCTTGGTCAAGATAAACAACCCTTCTATTTTCTAGATCAACTCTAAACAGAGATAACTGCTTGTCTGCTAGCCATTCTAGAAATCTAACATTATCAATACTGGCTTCAGGCAAAGCAAAACCCTCTTCATGCATGGTCTGATAATATAGACTATTTAAAGCCATCTTGCTTTGAATAAATATCTCCTTATCGTGAGCCAGTACAGCATAATCTCTGATCTTTCTCTTTAGAGCCACATCAGTAACAAAACCATGGCTGGTTTCTGGGTCAATACGTGGCATATTACCCGCATCCGGATCTCCATTAGGATTACCGTTAGTCACATCGAACAACAACACAAAGTCATGTCTCTTTGTCGGATCAAGATACATCTCCATCAGCTGTTACCTCCTCTTGATTTTTAGCAAATCTACTTTTGAGCTCTGCACGCTGGTGATAGAATCCGAGGGCAAATTCTCCTTGTTCTAATAACGATAGGGTTCTCTTAAAACCTCCAGTCTTATCAATTGCCGACATAACATCCTCTAATAACGTTTCTAGATATGTGTACCCCCTCTGATTCTTACGCACTTTTGGCATGTGTGCCTTAGTAGCCATACCTAATAACAAAGGGAATACGGTAGATGGTGCAGTTGAAGCAGAACCATAATATCGGTCGACAAGAGTAGATGACAAGGTATTACCTAATGCCTGCCGCTGAACATCTTCCAATATTGCCAAAAGTCGTCCTGATTGATATGCAGAGATGTTCCTGCTACTGTCGAGTTTTTCCATGCTTATTGCCTCCTCCGTTCCGAATGTCAGATAGAACTTGATAATTGAACACAGTCTTTGCCATACTTCAGTTGCCGCTAACTCCCGTTCGTGTTCGCTTTTTCTAGTGCTTGAAAGACTGCCATCACGTACACCGGTCACACGTAACCTCCTTATGGCTGTCTGGAATACAGAGAAAGGAGGCCTCTCGCCTAAATATGCACTTCTCAACAGGGCCCTAGCCATGTTAGGGTCAGTATCCTTTAGGGGTTGAAGCAACTGATAAATGGTATATGGCCTACTGGGTTTACCATTGGTTCCTATCAACCTCAAAGAATCCAGGTAATTGACTAGCGATTCCTGTACCTTGTCAGCTGATACTTCAAACCAATCCCTAACAGCGATCCGCCCAGGTCCATTTGGACTAATGATTGAGAGATAAAATGTATTCTTATCGATATTAATGGCACCTTGGGACTGCTCGGAAGGAAGCTTTAGAAACTTCTTAATTAACTCCTCCGTTGTTACAATCTCATCATTAGTAGGAAGAGACATTGGAACAGAAAACAGATCTAAAAGATTCATTGATTGTCCCTCTAAAGAGAAATCTACATCTTGTTTCAACCAATAGACAGCAACTTGATTTCTAGCGCTATCACTCTTTGGTTGACCACTCATTGGTTTATCTTCAAAGAGGGTATATGATTGAGTCCGCACCAGATGATCAAGTGCTTGAGTAGATTTCTCTGCACAGGCTTGGCAGACACCTAAGTGAGCTTCATCCTGCTTATACCGATAAGATACAAAGGAATTCTTGTTAAAGCTCATTAACTGCCGATTGCTTCCCATAACTACTATGCTACTAGGTGACTTAAGTGCAACTCGCTTCTCTTTACCGCAGATAGCACACTGATACCGTTCCGTAGTGCAAAATTCTTGTTCTGTCTTGTTTGCCCAAAATATTCTTGTAGCTTCGATCTCATGCAAATGTTGGTGCCTTAACTTATCCTTTTCATAGACAAATGTAATCCAATCCTTAGCGTAGATCTCTTTAATAGCAAAGGTCTCAGCAATAGATCCATCTGTTAATTTTTTAATGATTGTTGAGGTTGCTTCCTGAAGTAAAGGTTCTTGGAAATATTCAGATTGGGCCATTTCATCTAATAACGCTAAGTATGCTTGATGTTTCTTCGATGCCTTTTTATCTATCTTATCTTTAGGCATCTCTTTAATTCCCAAGACATAGGAAGCTTCATCAGCAAACGGATAAGGATATACCCCACTGGTTCTTGAAGACTGAGCCCGTGGTCGATTTTCCCCTTCATACTCTTCAAGCTCTATACGATCTTCGTCAGGATAAAGATGCACAACCCAGGCAATAGGGTCACTATAACGTTTATATCCAATAGGATTCAATTTACCTCTATGCTCTAATTCATCTGCTTTCTCAACTAATTCCCTTAACATTTACTCCCTCCAATCTATACAGCTCCTGGTATTTACTTACTGGTACCTTCAGGATGCCTTTATCTAGATTAGCCATAAAATACAAAGGTTGAACGTATCCATCAACTATGTGAGCCTCATTATCAAGATGTCTCACAAACTTCATATCCTGCTTGTTTTCACTACTACGATAGGCTATATCAAACAACATGTTTCCAATTTCCATATCGATATCCTTAGGGACTTCATTACCAGCGGGGGAATCAAAATAAGCCGAACACTCTCTCGTCCCTAAATATGGTTGATGGTGACATTGTCCTTTTTCCACTCGCCGATTAAATTGCTCGATATATTTTTTCTTGTGAAAATCAACATCTTCCTTAAGCCTTACATCAGCGAATATGAGATAAGATACATCCTTTAGAAATAAGCTTGTTCGTTGCTGTCGTTTATCTTCTATAAAGAAACCATCGGTTCTGTTACTCTGCCGACTATCTACTTCGTTACGCATAATGGCAATTTGCTTAATTGGCTTTAATAACCAGATTTCTCTAATTTCCCACCTGAACTCTGGCTTCCAGAAGATTGCCTCTAAAGCTCCTCTAGCTGCTGAAGGAGTTATGACTGGATAGGTAACTCGTTCTACCTTAAACTCTGGTCTGGTAAAACAAGCAAGCTCGCCTTCAAATTTGACCGCTACATCATATTGCGAATTATTCAATATCAATCCTCCTCCCTTAAGTAATCAAATCACTAGGATCACGCTGTATAGCACTCAAACCAAGTACTTCATCATATACCCCCTCCCACATATAAAGTCCGTTAGAAACCTCGGTCAAGAGTCCATCTCTGAAATGTATCTTTGCTTCACTCTCATAAATGCTTACTAAATATGGTTGAAGCAGTCTCCATGTCTCTCTGGATGGATACTCTTCCCAGCTCTTAAGTGTAGTCATGTAATCACCGTATCTGACCAAAACGGGAATAGTCTTCTCGGGGATAAGCCGATACCTGGCAGCTACCTCGGGAAAGTTGAGCCTTTCTCTCATATCTTGAATGTTATATCTATCCAAGTTATTACCTAAGGAATCATACAACTGGATAAAGTACTCATCAAAGACCTTAGGATCATGCAATATCTCTGGTGATGAGTATTCAGACAAAATCAGTTTAGATTTCTCAAGACCCGCCTTATATGGTCCTTTCGGAGCTCTATCATTTTCCAGCTCGAATATCACAGTTGAACCATAGTCTAATTTTCCTTCCCTGTTACAACGACCAGCTGCTTGAACAATTCGATCAAGGGGACCTAGTGCACGATAAACAACTGGAAAATCAAGGTCAACACCTGCTTCGATAACCTGAGTACTGATGAGCTGAATGGGATGTCCATAGTTAAGTCGCTGTCTAACCTCTTGCAATATCTTTCTGCGATGAGACCCACAAAGAAGGGTCGATAAGTGGAAGCAATACGGAGAATCTAAAGTTTTCACAAGCTCTACAGCACTTTTCCTGGTATTCAAGATAACTAGCACTTGTTCATGTCGAGAAACTTCTTCGGCTAACGCTTCCATTGTTAGTAGTTCTTCTAAACTTCTATACTGAACTCTCCTCAACTGCTCGAAATGCTGAGCATTATCAGGTACAATCTCTTTAATATCAAGCTCTGATAAGTAACTAGATTGCAGAGCTGGTTGAGTGGCAGTAGATAAAACTACCGTAGAACCATAGTTTTCAACTAAATCTCGTAAAGCATCGAGCGTAGGTTTGAGTAGTTCCACAGGTAGAGTCTGAGCCTCATCAAATACAATGACACTGTTAGCTAGACGATGGATTTTTCTACATTTTGAAGGGCTGTTAGAAAATAGACTTTCTAACAACTGGACATTCGTTGTGACAATAACCGGCATGTCCCAATTTTCTTCTGCTAGCATTAATCTAAGCTTTTGCTCACTATAGTCCTCAGTATCAGTAATGTTTCTTTGACTGTGATGCTCAAGCACTGCATCATCTCCAAGAATCGACCTGTACACTTGTGCAGTCTGATCAATTATGCTGGTGTAAGGTATGGCAAAAAATATGCCTCTGAGCCCATTCTTAATGGCATGATCTAAAGCAAACGCCAGTGAACTCCTTGTCTTTCCTCCCCCGGTTGGTACTGTCAGTCTATAAAAACCAGGTTTACCCTTAGCAGCATCCAAACATGCTTGATAGACTTCATTACGAACTACACTTACCTTGGAGAGCTTATCCTGTACCCCTAATATAAGTTCATCCTGATTATTCTTAAATCTTTTCGCCAAGTCAGTCAAAGTAACTTTATGAGCTCGCAACCTAGACGTATTAGAGTCAAAATGTCTTTCAGTGTCTAATCTATCAGCATCAACTAAAGCAGAAAAAAGCATTCTTATAAGCATCTCCGTTTGTAGAGAATTGAGCGATGGAGTTATTTCTGTTGTAAGCTTTTGCTCATAAATCATCTCTGTTAGACTATTACGCATGGACTCTTCAAGGCCAGAATCCAACTCATAGTTTGCTAGTTTTGCAGTAAGATTACCAATCTCACTTACACCTGAATGATGTCCCCCAACAGTTAGAGGCCCAACTGTCTTAATTGGTTCTTTTAGACGATATAGCAGATAAGCTGCTAAAGGAGCATGTGGAACTTTTGTAGCTGATCTTCCCTCTTGGATTGCCATGAGATACTCTTGAAAACGGGAATCCATCTTACCAATATCATGAGCAAGCCCAACTAACCAGGCAAGTGCACCAAATTTTCCTTGATACATTGTGCTAGAGAAAGTGTGGGTCATATTTGCTACCTCAATCAAGTGCTCTCGCAAATAATGCCATTTTTCATCACTATTCTTGGAATGAGCTATTGGATAGTCCATACATACACATCCTTATAATTAATCATAAAGCTCAATTTCACACTATTTGGAGATTCCTTGTATAAACGTAAAAAGACTGGACGATAGATCAGAAGAAAACATGGAAAGCATACGAGGATACGATTATTGGTTAATATTGTCGTTCTCTGTAGGTTCTCGAATTCCTGCTATGTCCTGGATATTTTTCCTGAATATTATATATTTCCTTCTAATCTCATCCCCTTTGTCTTTAGAGCAGAAAACTGGGAAGGCTTTGAGCACTACGCAGAATACTCAGCAATCTATCAAGTAATTACAGTTATCACCTTAATGGCAGGATTTGTAGCCTCAATAGTCACCTATGGTTTCCTTAAGGGTGAAAAGTGGGCCTTCAATACAGCTATCATAACCATGCTGATAGCTATAGCTTCAGGAGCAGTCCACATGTGGTACTCAAACATGTTAAGGGGCAGCACCATGCCAGCAGCAGTCAGAGTATACCTAGCAATACTAACTATTCTTTTCCTTGTCTTCATTAAACTCTTAAAGGTTGATCTTAATAGACCCATGGGTAAATTCCGTTCCTATGGAACACCTGCAGGTATGGCACTCTTAGCAGCAGGTTTAGGACTCTTAAGCACCCCTTTATACGCCGGGCCATCACATGGAGATAACCTAAACTACCTGTTACCAGAGCTATATATCATCGGAGGTATATTCAGTATTACTGGTCTAACCTTAATAATACTGGCCAAACTGGGTATAGACCTTGATATAGTAGCTTCTATGCAAAAGAAAATAAGGTTATCTATAGAGTGAGGCATGGAAACCCATGCCTCAACTCTTATATCTATAGGTTCTACGAACAACCGGCTTTTCTTCTGTTGTTCTGGTTTCTGTCTTCTCCGCAACCCTATGATCAAACATCGCTAAATCCTCTAAAGCCATTTCTGCTTCTCTAAGAACATGATGGGCCAAAGGAATAGGAATTACGCTTAGTACCTGGCAGGCTTTAAGAAGTGCCAGAGCTTGCTCCTTAAAAATCTTAATAGTCATAACACTCTCTTTAACCTCATCATTAAACCTTCTTAACCGAGGTATCAATAGAGGCTTAGGCAAATTACCCAGACCCGGTGGAATCTCCCGGAGGTTTTCAGGTAGTAACCAGTTCTCAAAGGCACTGGGAACAAGCATAGACTCTAAATCCGCTCCCTGAAGTGAAAGCGTTTCAAAGGTTTTTGCTAATTCAACAGTCTGTTCAATGACCCTTCGTTCAGAAGGATCTAAAAGATGATGAATGAAATGGGCATGCTCTCCCATAATCCTTGACCAGAAAAGCTCTTCCTGGAGCATCTCTTCAGCTAAAGGTAGCTCAATATCATTCTGAAGTCTAATGAGAATAACCCTAAAACGAATAGCTTCTCTTCTGACATGATCAAGTAGTAAAGGAAAATTAAAACCACCAATATTACAGGTAACCTGTCGGGCTAATACTATACTCTTAAAGTCGATAATCTGGTCTAGTGCCCTTAATACTTCCTCATTAAAGTTTAATACTGCTTCTCTTGTTCTAGGAAGCTTAAGTGACCTCTGATATAGCTTCCCAAAAAGATCCTCAAGCTTTTTCGCTTCATTAATCAGATTCGTCTCATTACAAGGTAGTCCCAGTCTAATGAACAGGGCATGCTCCTCCATAATGTGAAGCCAAAACTGATTTTGTCTCAGTGATTCATGAACAAAATCCATTGTGACCCTCCTCCAAATCATTCTGCCTATAGGGTATTCAAAAGCAGACATAAAGTTTACTCAAAAGATATTGACCACTTGGTCGGCAAGGAGTATACTAAAGTTGACCAACTGGTCAATGCTTGTACATAATTCCATAAGGAGGGTGCCTATGATTCGTGTAGAAAACCTGTCATTCCAGTATGAAGGAAGTGAGAAGCTAGCGGTGGATGACATCAGCTTTGATGTCAAGAAAGGTGAAATACTTGGTTTCCTAGGACCTAGTGGAGCAGGAAAAAGTACGACCCAGAAAATCCTTATCGGTCTTCTAAAGCAATATCAAGGCTCTGTAGAGATCTTTGGTAAAGACCTTAATACTTTGGGTAAATCATACTATGAACGCATCGGAGTCTCCTTTGAAATGCCAAACCACTATCAGAAACTAACCGGACTTGAAAATCTTCAATTCTTTAAGTCTTTGTATGCCAGTGAAACAGAAAACCCGATGGAACTCTTGGAAAAGGTAGGCTTACAGGAAGATGCTAACACCAGAGTGGCCAACTATTCCAAGGGAATGCAGATGAGGCTAAACTTCATTAGAGCTCTTATCAACAAACCTGAGTTGCTTTTCTTGGATGAACCCACAGCGGGACTAGATCCTATCAATGCCAGAAATATCAAGGACATGATCTTTGAGGAGAAAAAGAAAGGCCATACCATCTTTTTAACCACCCATAACATGACTGTAGCTGATGAACTCTGTGATAGAGTGGCTTTTATCGTTGATGGCAAGATAGTGCTCGTTGACTCACCTAGAAAACTAAAGATCCAGCAGGGAGAAAGAATTGTTAAGGTAGCATACCTAAAAGAAAATGAACTTCTAGAAGAAGAATTCTCTTTAGATCAACTAGGAGATAATGGGAAGTTCATTAATCTAATCAAGAATGAGAATATCCAGACAATCCATACCTTGGAGTCAACCCTAGAGGACATCTTCATCAGAGTAACCGGGAGGGAACTCATATGATGCGTTTTCAGAAAGCTCTGCAACTAGACTTTCGCTTGCAGCAGCGCTATGGTCTTTTATACGCTGCAGCCTTCCTTACCTTAGTCTGGATTGTTGTCCTAAAATCAATGCCAGAAGAGAGTCTTTCCTCTATGGTACCAATGCTTGTCTTTGTTGATCTTAGTGTAATCGGCTTTTTCTTTATTGCCGGACAGATTCTTTTTGAAAAGAGTGAAAGAAGTCTTTATGCCTTGGTAGTAACTCCGTTAACGTATAGGGAGTATCTCTCAGCCAAACTGGTTTCCCTGACTCTGATGGCCTTGGTAGTCAGTATGATTATGACAGTATTCACCTATGGCTGGAACTTCAGCATATTCTGGCTTCTAGTTGGAGTATCTTTGATGTCAGTGTTTGCCCTACTATTAGGCCTAATAAGTGTGGCACCATATAGTTCAATCAGCGACTTTGTTATTCCAGGTCAAATCTACATGCTGTTAATGAATGTCCCTCTCTTCTATCTTTTTGGGGTATCTGATAGCATCCTCTTCTATTTAATACCCACTCAGGGAGCCATGCTCTTAATCTATCACGCCTTTAACCCTATAGAGACCTGGGAACTGATATATGGAATCCTCTATATGCTAATCTGGATAGGGATCCTCATTAAAGTATCCCAGAACAGTTTTCAAAGGTATGTGGTAGCAGAGAGAGGAGGCAAAATCTAATGAAACTTGTATCAGCCTTAGGAATGAATGATGTTAGAACCATTAGAAGGGATAGCCTCTTGACCTATCTGTTAATAGCTCCATGGATTCTGGTATTGTTCTTAAGACTGCTATCAACCTATCCCCAGTATGAGGCCTTCTACCCTGTAGCCCTCGCACTGTTTATCATTCTAGAGATTCCCATGTTAGCCGGGGTAGCTTTTGGCTTTCTTATGCTTGATGAAAGAGATGACAGAATCCTAACTGCCCTACAGGTTACCCCTGTTTCAGTAAATAGCTATACCCTTTACAGAATTATCACAACCACAATCTTTAGTTTTATCTATGTCATGATTACCCTACCGGTAACCGGGCTAATGGATAACTCTCTTTGGGCTAAGGTGATTCCCGTGGCTCTAGTGGCCTCACTATTTTCAATAGTGACACTGCTCTTGTTAGTTGGTTTTGCCAACAACAAAGTGGAGGGTTTAGCTATTATGAAGGCCTTTGGTATCATGATGATTGGCCCTTTAGCAGACTTCTGGATAGCCTCAGACTGGAAACTCCTCCTAGGTATTCTACCCACATACTGGCCAGTAAAGGCGTTCTGGTTAATCCTTGAGGGAGAAACAGCCTGGCTGTATCTAGGCATAGGTCTAATCTATGCATTAGTCTGGATACTAGCACTATATAAGAGATTTGATCTAAAACTCAGACAACTAGGATAGGGCGCGGAAACAGCGCCCTATCCACATATAACAGCTGATCCTTTGAAACCACAAAGGCTAAACCTAGATAAGCAGGTAGGAAACTAATTATGTAGAAATAAGCCACCAACGGAGGTGGCTTATTTATTATGAAACGCTGGAACGGTTGGGGCAACATCGAAGTGGAATATCCCTTACATGAATCAGCCTTGTCTTTTTTAGAATCCAAACTAGGTCCTTCAAGAAAACCTCAAGATATCTCTTTGGAAGAACTCACAAAAAAAGTGCCACAAAGTCACATTGGCCACAAGCTTGTCACAACTGATTCTTTTGATAGAGTAAGGCATGCTAGAGGTCAGAGCCTGCCTGATTGGATTGCTTTACGCAGTGGTAACATTGAATACTTTCCCGCTGGAGTCGCCTATCCTCAAAGCAATCAGGATATAAAGAGCCTGATTAACTATGCCTATGATAATGATATCGCCCTAATCCCCTACGGGGGAGGAACAAGTGTGGTTGGCCATATCAATATATACAATGCCAAACCTACCATCACGGTAGATCTAAGCAAAATGAACAAACTAATGCATCTCAATGAGGAGAACCATACTGCAACCTTCCAAGCTGGCATTAATGGATTAGATCTAGAGGCCATTCTTAATGAAAAGGGCTATACCTTAGGGCATTTCCCCCAATCATTTGAATATTCAACCTTAGGTGGCTGGATAGCGACAAGGTCTAGTGGCCAGCAATCATTGGGTTATGGTCGAATAGAAAGAATGTTCCTTGGTGGAAAGTTCATCACCCCTCATGGTGAACTCAATCTACCACCCTTCCCTGCTAGTGCGGCAGGACCAGATCTTAAAGAGATTATCCTTGGCTCTGAGGGCAGATATGGCATCCTTACCGAAGCCACCGTTAGAATCCATAAGCTCCCGGAAAGAGAAATATTCAAAGCCGTATTCTTCCCAACCTTTTCTCATGGTCTAAAAGCAATCCGTGAGCTCTCCCGACAAAGAACTCCCTTAACTATGCTAAGACTCAGCACAGAAATAGAGACAATCACAACCCTAGCCTTAGCAGGAAGAGCACAACAAATATCTATCTTGGAAACACTCCTTGGTTTTAGAGGTATTGGTGAGAACAAGGTTCTTCTTCTCTATGGAATAGCCGGTACCAAAGAAGAGGTATCTTCACAAAAGTCCATAAGAAACACTATCAAGCAATATAACGGGGTTCATGTGCCTGTTTTTGGTTCAGAATGGCATAAATCAAGATTTAAGACTCCCTATCTCCGTAATACCCTCTGGGAACTGGGCTATGCGGTAGATACCTTGGAAACAGCAATACCTTGGGGGAAGGCTCTGGGGTTAATCCGTGACCTACAAGAAAAAATCAGCAATGGTTTAGATAAGGAGAAAGTGCATACCTTTACCCATGTAAGTCATATGTATACAGATGGTTGTAGTGTATACACCACCTATATCTACAAACTCAGTGACAGCCCAGAAGAGAATCTAAGGAAATGGCAGATACTTAAAGGTCTTGCTAGTGAGACTATTATCCAATGGGGTGGCACCATCAGTCATCAACACGGTGTGGGAAAAGATCACCTCCCCTATCTCTCAAGAGAAAAAGGGGCTTTGGGTCTCCAAGTCCTTGGTACTCTAGGAATGCTTTTTGACCCTGAGAATATTTTAAATCCAGGTAAGCTCTTTTAGGAGGTAGCTTATGCGGGCAGATAGCCTTGAAAAGCTAAAACAAGACTTTGATCTCATCATTATTGGTGGCGGTATAACCGGTGCTGGAGTAGCCCTTCTGGCTACCCAAATTGGACTTAAAACCATACTTCTTGAACAAAGGGATTTCGCCTGGGGTACCTCTAGTCGTTCAGGCAAACTGGTCCATGGAGGTCTTAGATACCTTAAACAAGGCCATATCTCCCTTACCAAACAATCAGTCCAAGAAAGAGAAGAACTATTAAGAGATGCTAAAGACCTAGTGGAGCCCCTAAGATTTATCCTGCCCTGTCACAATACCTCTGACCGTTTCCTTTATGGTCTAGGTCTAACTATCTATGATTTCCTTGCTAAACATCAAGACCACAAATATCAAAAAAACCTTAAGGAGATCATGCCTGAACTAGAGGAATCTAGTGGCTATCTTTTTCATGATGCCAAAACCGATGATGCAAAACTAGTCTTAAGTATTCTTCTAACAGCAGAAGCTAACGGAGCAACACTGCTAAACTACGCTAAAGTCTTAGAAATCTCTAATGGTCATATCACCTTTAGAGATGAAGAAACTGAAGAGATATACACCCTAAAGGCAAAAGCTATCATTAATGCTACCGGAGCCTGGGTAGACAAACTAAGAAAAGAAGAACCACTAATCAGACCACTAAGAGGCAGCCACTTAATCCTTAAACATGAGAAGGTTCCCATCAAAGAAGCAGTTAGTTTTCTGCATCCACAAGACCATAGACCCCTATACATCTTCCCCTGGCAGGGAACAACCCTTCTAGGCACAACAGATGTGGACCACCACCATAATCTTAATCTGGAACCATCTATCTCGCTAGCAGAAAAGGAGTATCTTCTCTCAGCCCTAGCCCACATCTTTCCTTCTCTACAGGTAAGTGATGAGGATATCCTCTCCACCTTTGCCGGTATCAGAGGAGTGGTAGGAACAGGGAAAAAGAACCCTTCAGAGGAATCAAGGGAGGTATTCTTTGAAAAAGATAACAGGGTTCTTCATATTACCGGTGGTAAGTTAACAACCTTTAGGTTAGTGGCTTATCAAGCATTAAAAAGACTTTCAGGAGAACTAAACCTAAGAGATATCAAAAAACAGCAAGGTTTCACCCTTATTGCAAAAGACAGCCTTAAAGATACCCATGTAGTCCATCTCGATGACTTTCTTTTACGAAGAACAAGGATAGGGTTAGTATCTCTAGACACTGATATTCAACAATTCAAAGCAATCTTTCAAAAAGAACTAGGCTTTGATGAAACAACCTGGCAAAAGGAAGTATCTAGATACAATGAGATAATTAAAAACTATAGAGTGCCTCATTAGCAAATACTTGGCATATATATTTTTTCCATCAAGGGTATATGCTAAGAGCAAGGAGGTTTAACTAATATGCCTAGACGTAGAGGAATTATGTCCGAAGAATTAAAGGCTGAATTGGCGGCACAAATGGGGGTAGCTGAGCAGGTTCGTCGCGATGGGTGGGGCTCTGTACCTTCAGCCGCTTGTGGTAGTTTAACCAAACTTGCAGTAGCGATGGCACAACAACAGATGGCTAGTCAAACTAACCCTTATGGCCGTAGGTAGGTGAAACCTCACCTTCCTCCTTAACCTGCCAGACAGCCGGTCTTAGACCGGCTGTACCTCATAGACCCATTTCCTTAATCCATTCATCAAGAAACATCTGATCATCAGTATATTCCTGAGCCTGCTTTATATACAAAGAAACAGATCTCTCCCGTTCCTTACGATTTATCCTAAAGGTATCTGCTGCCTTTTGCAGATGCTGGGGTTCTAAAGTGTTTGCCTTAAGGGTAAAGGCGATTCTCTTAGCCCGGGTAACAAGCTCCTCAATTTCCGCTCCTGAAAAGTACTGGGTAGCAGGAACAATCTCATCATACAGAAAGTCTAGAAAAGACTCCTCTGATGTCCCTAAGGGTACAGCTTTTTTCCTTACACCCGGCTTCAAACCTAAATGAACTAACAGAATCTCTAACCTAGCCCGATCCCCAGGATAAAGGAAAGGAATCTTGTAATCAAATCTCCCTGTCCGAATAAAGGCTTCATCTAGATGTTCAGGAACATTGGTTGTACCAACAATGATAGCCTCCCGATCCGGCTTCCCCAACCACTCTAAAAATTGGGAAAAAACCCTTCTAGACTCTTCCCCTGCCGAATCACCAAAACCTTGCCCTCTCCTACCGAAACGATCTATTTCATCAACATAGACAATGGCTGGAGACATCTTCTCTGCCATCTTGATAGCCTGAGACATATTCTGCCCAGACTCACCAAACCACTTGGAATATACATTCTCAGTCAAAAGTGTGATAAACGGCAACTTCACTTCCTTAGCCAAAGCATGAGCAAAAAGACTCTTCCCGGTACCCGGAGGTCCAAAAAGAAGAACACCCTTTGGCAAGGATAAAGAGAACTGCATAGCCCGGTCAGACTCTTCTAAGACATTAACAATGTATCTCTTTACAAATTGCTTGCTAGCCCCATAACCCCCGATATCATCAAAACCAAAGATAGGGTCTTTAACCTCTAAGACTCCCGACTTCTTGACAAGATCAGCTTTAAGCTTTTTAATCTCACCTAGCTCAAAAGCACCCCTTGTATAAAAGGACTCTAAGAGAATACTCTCTAACTGATGGAGATTCAAACCCGCTGTGGAAACCACCAGCTCAGAGATAACATTCCTAGTTAGCTTAACCTCCAGCTCTTTAGCAACACTCTCTAAGATACCCTTCCGTTCATCTTCTGAAGCAGGATCAACCGTAATTATAACTACCAATTCCTTTGTAAACTTGTCCACAATGCTGCTAGCATCAGCAGTTTGAACAAAGATAGTTGAACCCTTGGAGATAACGTCTAGGTCCACAGCCCAGGATCTTAACGCTGATTGCAGACCCGACTCCCACTCTCTGCTTTCAGAAAGGTTTTGAAGAATAAACAGGGTTTTACCCTGCTTAAAGAATCCATCCACTTCCCTTAAGGACGATCTCATATTGGCAAGCTCAATACCTTCCTGACCACTAACCCTTCTGCTTAAAGAGGAATTGCCGGCAGGCTTTTTATATACATCCCATGTCCCCTTATCATTCAACTTCAAAAGACCCTGCCATTGATCATAAACAAAAACATGTTCATAGTTTGTAAACTCCTCATGGGAACGAACAAACCTCTTCATCTGTTCAAGGCGTTTAGGGTCTGTCGTTTCAAAGATAATGACTGGTGAATAGTTGCTTTTTCTTTTAAGGGCTCCTGCCCTTAACCAGTTATCATCAAGATATTCATGCAAATATATCACCTCTAACCACAGGGAGAAGCAAAGATTTTCTCTGTCTTAATACCATACTCTCTTAACTTAGCCAAAAACTCCTCTGTCAGTTCCTCATCACCATGCTCATAGATCTCTACCCCGTCAGGATGAATGCCAATCTCTAGTTTAATCTCTTTCAGGGCGAATCCCCTCCTCTTTTTCCGCAAGACCGAGTTCACAAGCTATCTGTTCTGGTGACTTGGCAATAAGTTCAGTTGCTTTAACTGACACACCAAACTTTTTTAAAATCTTTTCTAATCTCTCTGCTTCAGCATAACAGAGTTCACCGGGGAAACCAGTAAACTCAACCTCAAGCTTCCCCTCTTTGTTTACCACTATCTCAATTTTTTGATCTGACATTCTCCTCAGCTCCTTATATATAGCCGCGGATAACTACCTTCTTTTCAGCATTGTTCTCCTCAAGCTCAACCCTGTAGTTTAAGTCCTTTAGGGCCTGAGCCACAGCCAAAGAGGTATAGTTCTGCTTAATCTGATTCTTTAGTTCCTCTATCAGTTTTGCATCATAACCATAATCATCATAAAGGAACTTTAAGGTACCGGTTTTTCTATCCACATTTACGCCAAGACCCACAGGAAACTTCTTAGTGATAAGTGCTAGATCTACCCTGCTCTTTTCACCAAAATAGTCGGTAATCTCTTTGCTTAGAAAACCGTTATGTTCCTCTGCCATTACTTCCATTGCCTGTCTTAACAACTGAAAGCCTAAAGAGTCTTCAAGTTCTTCTCCTTCTTCTATAGGCAATGCGATATCGGCTTCATAGGTACTTATATGACTCACCTCAGGAACCCCCTTTCTAATCGAGGCGGACCCTTTCTCTTAAGAACTGTTTTTTAAGTTCTTTCCAGTGCTGCAGATTCTCTTCTATGACTTTGAGTTCTTTATGTTTCCACTCTAGCTTACTACTCACTTCAAAGATCTCTTTTTGTAGTTCCCTAATCTGTCTATTTGGTTCATCAAGCTTACGCTTAATAACTTCTAAACGGATAAGGTTAAGTTGAGTAACTAGTTGCTGATGTCTTTCTGAATCAGCAAGCTCTGTAGCTTCAACTAGCAGCCTGTTAACTTCCTTTTCTCTTTCCTCTAATGCTTCCAGACTGAGAATCTTTAGTTCATTTTGCCAGTCTTCAACCTTGACAGAACGAACCCTTGCCAATCCTTCTCCCTGTTTCCAACCTTCCACCTGATCTAACAGGCTTGATTGCTTGGCTAGTTCTTCCTGGTTTCTCCGTTCAATAAGGCTTTTCTTGTTCTCTAACTCCCTTATCTTAAAAGAGAACTTTTCAAGATCTGCCCGGCAATCATCCAATTCTTTCCTCAAACCCCTAATTTCCTGATCATATGCCTTTTGTTTGCGAGTTCTCCAGAACTCTACAGTTGCCAAAGTCAGAAGAACCACAATGGCAAAAGACAGCCCCATGGCTGTCAAAACAACTGCATAAAAAGGCCCTTCTGGCCAAAAATATACAGACAAAAGTACACCTAAGATAATTCCTAGGCCTGTTTCAGCAAAAAGGACCCTCTTGCTGTTTCTTGTATGAACATAACGATTTAATACATGTTCAGCAGCCAAGACCAAAAAGAGGAGGAAAACAATTATGGTTGCGTAGATATAGACCACGACTCCACCCCCTATTTCTCTATCCACCTATATTATATCATGGTATCTAGAGAACTGGGCACCATTTACTGCTGTTCTTGGCCACCCTGCCCTGCTTTTTGCAATATTTGCTGAAGAGACTTTAAGACTCCTTCTTCCATAGTCTTCTGTACTTGTGGACTCTCCATGGCTTTCTTAACAGCATCCTCTAAAGCTTTTTGTACCTCAGGAGCCTCCATTAGCTTTTTCATCTCTTCCTGCATAACCTTCTGACCCTCAGTGGAAACGACAATCTCCTGAGCAGTCAGTTCAGCCTGCTGTTCCCTAATAGTCTCTCTAATCAGAGCCCTCATTTCTTCTGTCTTCAGTTTCTCCTCCACTGCCATCTTAATCTGAGCATCAGAGGGTTCGGGTTGTTTAGCAGGACTACCAAAATTGCAACCAGTTAAAAGCAAAGGCAAAAGAGCAATAACCAGCCAACGATACATTCAAATCACCTCGTCTAGAGTTTCCCCGATAGGAAAAACTCTAATTCGAGGTTAGTATCCAGCAGTAAAATCTACCAGTCCCTTTAAATCCTGTTTCTTAATAAAGCAATCATAATTAGCAAAGAAAAACTGAGCCACCTCTTTAGGAACACTCGGTCCGGAAAGATGAGGGGTGACTATGACATTTCCTAGTTGCCACCAGGAACTATCCAAAGGTAAGGGTTCTTCCCAGAAAACATCGAGGATAGCTCCTTTTAACTGCCCACTCTTTAATGCCTGATAGGTATCTTCTTCAACTAGGGTATGTGCCCTACCAATATTAATTAGATATGGGTTTTTAACCATCAGGTCAAACTCAGTACCTGAAAGAAAGTCTCTAGTTGCCTCAGTTAAAGGCATAACATTAACCACAAAATCAATTTTGCCATAAACATTAACAAGATCTTCTTTAGAAGAATATATATACTTAAAACCTTCAGCAGCTGTTGTCTTACGGGCCAAGCCATAAACAGTCATTCCTACCTGATTAAGTAGAAAGCCAATTCTTTTCCCGATAGAACCAACACCTAAAATTAGTACACTCTGACTAGCAAGCAATCCCGGTGTAAAAGGTAGCCATTCTTTCTCTTCCTGTTGCTTAAAGATAGATTTTACATCCTGACTTAAAGCTAACATGTATGCCAAGACATACTCAGCCATTTTCTCTGCAAAAAGATCCTCAACCCGAGTTAGCAATATGTCTCTATCTTTAAGATAGGGAATTACATCATCAACCCCTGCTCCCATGGATTGATACCACTTAAGATTGGGATGAAGATACTCTCCTGGTACCTTCCAGCCAAAAATTACATCAGCCTCTTTGGGATCATCACTTAAGGGTATATCAGGCCTTAGTTCATCAAAAATCCTAACATACTCCTCTCTTATCCGAGGATGATAGATAAAGACCTTCATTGTTTTTCCCTCCGAGAATACACCATGGCATAACCTAGCATACCAGCACAGGTGGCAAAAGCAGCCCCCGTCTTTACAACCCCGGTATCCTTAGAAAAGCTTTCACAAGCCAGACCATTATCCCATCTAGCAGACTCTAAAAGCTCAATTGTTGCCTCATCCCTTCCTTGAAGCAACCTATTAAAGACATTCATCACAAAGGGATGTTCTGCATGCTGACACCCTAAACCACTAAACCTGCCTTCATAATAGTATGGGTTGGCTTCCGAATATAGCCAGGCCATCGTATTAATATACAAGGGCTCATTGCTATCAAGAAAACCATAATAGGTTAGAAGTTCAAGACTTCCCGGAGGCTCATCATAAAGCTCATAATTCCCTTTCCCATCAACAGACCAGGCAAACATCTTTCCCTTAGGGCCATCAACCACACAATACTTTGAAATACTTTCCTTAAGTTCTCTAGCTTCTTCCTCTTTTAGTTCCGCATCCTTATATGACCCGGTATAACGATAGATCTCAGAAAGAACCTTTAAGGCCTTCCAGGTCAAAACATTATCATAGGTTAGATAAGGATAGGTTGCCGGATCATCTGAGGGACAGAGGAAAGTCTCATAAAGACCGGTATCTGTATCTCTCTTTTCAGCTAAAATAGTTAGAATATCCCTTATCCCTTTTTCAAACCACTCTTCATTTAGGATAGAGTAGTCTTTAGTCTCCTTAAGGTAGGTATCAACAGCAACAATATAGGCTACAAGCTCATCCTGTTCATAACCGGGATAAAGTACCGTACCATCAATATACAAACTATGAATACCTAGATTTTTGCCATAGGTTGTATAGGCTGTCTCTAAAACCTTCCTGCCCTGATTGGCATCGATAAGAATAATGCCGGGTAGGCTCCATAGCAAAGCATCTCTAGCCCAGAAAGCAGCACTAACATAATACCTAGGAGACCTTGAAGTTACAAGCACCAGCTCTTCAGTATCAATAGTTAGTCCCTGTGCATAGAAGTAGTTGAAGAAGAGATTGAGATTAAGCTTCTCTGTTAAAGCTAAGGACTCATCCTTACGATATCTAGCAGCCAACCACTTTTGGGTTTCCTCTAGCATTTTCTTGGCTCCCCGTCTTTTTAGATGGACAACCGTAGTTCTAGCACCATCCTTTTCCCGGTTAACAGCTACAAAGAAGGAAACCTCTTTAGTCTCTCCTTTACCCAACCTAGCTCTATGGGTGGTGGTAAAGGGAATACCCCGTGGCAAGGACTCAGGTGGCAAAATTACTTTGTCAGGGTACCCAGCCCAGATAGTCTCTGTAGGTACAGAAGAACCAATAGCCATGCCAATTAGGGCTGAAGAACCCAATGCCTCAAAAACAAGCCCTTCAGACCATTTGTTAAACTCAATAGTTCTTGTAAAGGGTAAATATCTTTCAGTATAGACAGTTTGCAAGAGCCCTCCCCAGGAACCCCTTAAACCAATCTCTATCTCCCTAGCCTCACCCTCATTGGCCACCTCTAAATGATAGACAAAACCCTTTTCTCCAAGAGGAGCAAAAATAGTGCCTCTCACAGTTAGTCCCTCAACACTTTTAGAAACAAACTCAGGTAACCAGGAATATCTCCTCTGCCATTGCAGCTCAGTATCCATTAGATCCTTTTCAGCCACCATTACAAAAGGCTTCATTAATGGTCTGTCATACTGCCCGATAATCTCTAATAACCCTGTCTTCCTCATACTTAAGACATTAAGCCGATCAAGACTACCATCAACATTAACTACTGGAAGAGACACATATTCATTACCTGTTAGATAACTCCTGCCTGGATCAGTGATCTCTTCTGGTACTGTCAGTATCTTCCGCATCCTCTGCACCTACCTTATAAATTCTAGGCAAATATCTGGAATATATCCTTTGGGCATCTACCTGTTCTGTTCTAGTTCTTTCCCTGTAGGCTCTTAAACCCGGCATATCCAGATCTGCAAATACTAAGCCAACCCCTTCTGGATTGGCAAACTCAGCCAAAATCCCATCTCTTTTCTCTGTTAGTTCTCTAGGAGCAAAAATGCCTGCCTTTCCTGTAAGCTTAAAACCTGCCAAAGAGCCAACCATACTGCTCCTTATTCCATATACAGGTGTTTCCTGCACCCTTGGCCAGATTCCCCGTAAAGCCTTAAACCGATTATATTCCTCAGGATTGGCAGTTGGCAAAAGAATTATTTCTGCCCCCATATTAGAAAGAATCCTAAAAGTCTCAAAGTATGTGGCATCCATACAGACAGGCATACCTATCCTACCTAACTCAGTATCAACAACCTCAACAATACTTCCAGGAGTTAAGCCCCATTCCACCTCCATTGGCATCAGATGCAGCTTATCCTGTCTTAAAAGAACCTTCCCATCCGGTCCAAAAAGAAAAGCAGTATTATACACCTTACCATCTGTTCTAGGTAGAATCACACTACCCCCATGGACATACATCCTAAACCTTTTTGCTAATTCAGAAAACAGGGTTAGATATACTCTCTCTGTGTAGGGACCTGCATACCTAAAAACATCAGCAATCAATATTTCCTCTTTACCAACAGATATCTTGCCCCCATCAAGAGATTTAATCAACCTATTGAATCCAGGTAAGAGCCCCAAGAGATGGGTCCCATTGTCCTCAGGGAATACAACAAGTTTAGCACCCTTCTCTTTAGCTTCCTTACACGCCAAATACATAATATCCACATAGGGTTCAACCCTATTTACAAAAACCAATTCAGCCTGAATGGCAGCAACTCTAGTCTGCTCCACCTCATTTTCCTGCCAAGGTAGGTTCCTCTCTAGATGATCTAACCTTCTTAGCACCCGGTCTGACTTAGTCAAGTATTCTAACCACTGTCTGCCTGCATAATCCTTTAGGTTAGCAAGAAAACCCATCAGAGCCACCTCCTGTAAAGCTGCACATTATACAGGTCATTAATGGGATAGCTCTTCCTAATTCCTAAAAGACTCTCTAAAGACAGGTCAGCCATACAGATTCTCGCCTGCAAACTATTCCCCTGAATCTCCATGTCTACAGGTCTTTCTTCTACCAGAGCAGAACCATCACAGATAACTCCAGACTCTAAAGGAGTTATCTCACAGGGACCAAAGATGCCAAGCCCTCCAGACACCATATCACCCACAAGGGAACTCTCTAGGGCATATACCTGATTCTGCTGAACCAGCTGCCAGATACCTGCTAGCTGATCATTCATACCCCACTCAGTGGAAAGACCCAGTACCAAATTAGCTCCCTGCAGATTAAGAATACGGTAGTGTTCAGGTGCATAGTTATCTAAACCTAAAGCAAAACCAAGAACATACCCATCCTGAAATTCTGCCACATTTATCTCTTGATACGGCTTTATACCCCAGGATCTCTCTTTCTCTGAAAGCTGAATCTGCCCCTGTTTTAAAAGAACCTCTCCCTTCTGGTTATACAGATAGGCCACACTAAAAAGTTCTTCTTCCTCTACCCAGTATGAACCCAAAGTTAAAGAGATATTGTAGTATGTAGCAAACTGTTTGCTCCAGGCATGATAGACAGTATCTATACCCTGAAAGGAAACATCATCTGGTTCCAATATCTCTTTGCCTTTTAAAGCTTCACCAATCAAAAGCCCTACCTGTCCTGGCAAAACAACAAGCCCTGCCCCATATCTTTTAGACTTCTTGATAACTGCATCAAGGATTATAATCAGGTCTTCCTGCCTTATACTCCCCTGTCTGATTAACTGAACAGTCGCTACCCTCATATGAGTCCCCCTAAAAAAGTGACTTAAAACCAACCTGTCTTAGAGCTTCATAAAGGACAATAGCTACAGAGTTAGATAAGTTCAAAGATCTTGTATCAGGTTTCATGGGAATCCTGATAACCCTTTCCTCATTGCTAGCTAGAAGATCCTTTGGTAGTCCCGCAGTTTCCTTACCAAAAACCAAGAAATCAGTCTCTGTGAAAGAGGCATCTGTATAGTTCTTCTTTCCCTTGGTGGATAGATACCAGAATCTTCCCTCAGGATAGCTTTCCATAAACTCCTGTAAGCTTGAATAGTATTGCCAGTCAAGATCCTGCCAGTAGTCCATACCAGCTCTTTTTAGGGAACGATCATCTATCGAAAAGCCTAAAGGCCCTACAAGATGCAGCTTAGCCCCTGTTACCACACAGGTCCTAGCAATATTCCCTGTATTCTGAGGAATCTCTGGTTCAACCAGAACAATATTAAGCAAAACTCTCACCTCCTGTATATTTATCCCCTGACCCCGTTTTCCCTCTTCATAATTACACTAATCCTCACATAGATATATGTTTAGACATTGATGGTAGGTGATATTATGTCAAAGATTGTCGCTTTTGTGACATTAGCTATTCTTCTTCTAGCCAGCCCCTATTATGGAGCACCTTTCCTGTTAACCTATCCATTGGTTATGGAGAATCAGCTAACCTGGTTAACCTTAGCTCCAGAAGATAAGCAGGACCCCTCCCATTATCTCATAGCCGTAGATTTAGATAAACGGAAATTACAGGTCTATATCGATAATGTCCTTGAAAAGGAATATACAGTGGCAATTGGTAAACCAGAGACCCCAACGCCAGTTGGTGAATTCAGAATTATCTCAAAAAGCAAAGACTGGGGTGGTGGCTTTGGTACTCGCTGGTTGGGAGTTAATGTACCCTGGGGTATCTATGGAATCCACGGTACAGATGAACCCTGGACTATTGGTGATAATGAAAGTGCTGGTTGCATCAGAATGCATAACAAACAGGTAGAAGAACTATTTGAGATGATCCCTCTAGGTACCAAAGTGGTTTTCCATGGTGCCTTGCCTGAGTCTTCCTTTAACCGAAACTTAAAGGAAGGCTCCACAGGAAAAGACGTATTAATCCTTCAGCATCGCTTAAGAGCACTAGGATTTAACCCAGGTAATATCGATGGCTACTTCGGTCCCCAAACAACCATAGCCATAAAAGAAGCTCAACTCTTCTACCAGCAGCCCTTAACCGGTAAAGCAGACCAGGAATTCTTCTACCTCCTGGGATTAAAAGATTAACGGGGTGGTAAAATGCAATACCTTAGATATTTCCTTTTCTTGCTAGCACTGATATTAGTCTGGTTTTCATTTTCCTCTTCACCAGAGGATAACGCGGCTATAGATCATTTCGCCAACATTGATCCCGAAAAGGAATACCAAATAGTCTTTTGGGATCAACTCATTCCCTTAACAGCTACTCAAGATATCCAGAGTCCGGATCAACTCCTAGTTAATACCCGCTATATGGATCTTGTAAGTGAAGCCCTAAAAGACTTCTCTGCTCTCTACCCTAATATCTTCGTTGAATACATCCTTATCTCTCCTGCCAAAGCAGAGGAAAAACTAGCTGAAGCCCTTAAGAAAGGTAATCCCCCTGATGTATATACTAATCTCTATCATGGTCCGGTTCTATCTTCCCTACAGATACCTATTGATGGTTATCTTTCCGGCGAAGAACTGACCAGCTATCTCCCCGCAGCACTAAAAGAAGTCACCTATGCTGATCATCTCTGGGGCTTTCCTCGCTGGCTTAACTACTCCGCCTATATAACTAAACACGAATATACTGAAGACCTCTCACCCTGGGATTTTGATAACATCCCCAATATCCTTTCAAAGAGCAAAGCCCAGTATGGGCTGGTATACCATCCTCTCCAAACAGGTGAACTCTTTAGAGATCTAATAACTCTCCTAAAACAACCATATCCCTTTCAACCTAATGGTACCCCTGCTTGGAGTGAAGCTACGATACAGGAAACAGCAGAACTTCTTTTAGAACTAAACAGCACTAACTCTCTAGTCATCTCAGAGAAAGCCCACCAACTATTTGTCACAGAGAGAGCCCTGTTCTTGCCAGCAGCAAACACCAACTCCCTTAATACTAAGGAGATTCTCAATAACTATGCCTTTATTCAGGGAAGCCATCTCCTCATCTTTCGCCAGGAAAACTATAAGGGGAGTGACCATACAAGAGCAGCCATTGAGTTTGCCCGTTTCTTCAGTCGCTATGAAACAACCTTCTTTGCTAAAGAACTCAATGTCATTCCCTCATATTTAGATCCCCAAGAAGTTATCTCTTGGGCAGACTATGGCCTTAATCCAGGCTGGCAGGATCATTCAACTCAACTCTACCCTAAGTATCATGCTAACCCAGATCTAAGAGTCTTAGAAATCACTCTATATCAGGATATCCTCCCACCTCTCATACTAAAGCTACTCAAAAAGGAGCTAACCTCTCAAGAGTTCACTTTAGAACTATTGGAAGCACTAAATATACTGGCCAGTCAATACCAACAAGGTTATACTAATAGGTGAAAAGAGGTGAGGGAAATACCAGAAATACTGTTGATAAGACATGGAGAAACAGAAGCAAACGCTACAGGAAGATACCAGGGACACTGGGATGTACCCCTTAACAAAACCGGAGAAGAACAAGCACAGAAACTAGCAGACTACCTCAAAGAGTATCCTGCCAGCCTGATATACTCAAGTGATCTTAAAAGGGCCTATGATACAGCAGATCTCATCGCTAAAGAACACAGCCCACCCCTAGAGATCTCTATAGATAACCGCCTCAGGGAAATCCATGTGGGCGCCTGGCAGGGACTAACCTGGGAAGAGATACAATCAGGCTACAGTGACTTCTTAATTAACTGGCGTAAAGACCCCTGGAATATACCAAGACCAGGTGGTGGAGAATCAGACAGACAATTCCTTTCAAGAATCCAAGCAGCCCTAGAGGATATTGCCAAGAAAAATCAACCTGCCATTGTCCTGACCCACGGAGGTGCAATTCGTAGCTTTGTTGGCCATATTCAGGACATGCATCCCTATGAAAAGACCCATCTCCGGGTAGATAACACCTCTCTTACCCTGGTAACCCATAAGAATGGAAAATGGGAAGTACAGGACCTAAACCTGACTCCCCATCTGTAAGGAAGAAGCCCTCAAAAGGGAGTTAGTCATAGGGATTTGCGAAAACAAGTAAATTTTTGACCGACTCTCTTCAAGTGGAGGCTCGACAACAAAGACTGCACCGAAGGATAAAACCTTTAGTGCAGTCTTTCTTTTTGGACTTAATCTTATTTTGCGAATTCTTCTCAAGGTCTTGAGAGATTATTGGCTGTGTGATATAATGTTCTAAAATATGGCATTGGAGGCTTAATTATGGCTGTTTCATACAATAAACTTTGGAAACTGCTTGTGGATAAGAAAATGAGCAAGGCAGACTTGCGTAAAGCCTCTGGCATATCCCCAAACACCATGACTAAACTGCGTCGGGATGAGGCAGTCATGCTTAATGTTTTGGATAAGATTTGCAGCACACTTGGTTGTAATTATGGTGATATCATGGACTACATTCCGGATGCGGAAAGGAGTGATAATACATGATTGATAAAAAACTGATGACCGAAGAAGATATCAAGCTCCGATATATCACTCCGGCAATCACCGCTAAATGGAGCCTTGACCATATAACGATGGAAACAAAAATCACGGAAGGTAAGATTAACCTAAAGGGAAATTTTGTGTTCCGTGAAAAGCCGAAAAAGGCTGACTATATTCTTTATATAAATCCAAATAAACCCATTGCCATAGTTGAGGCAAAGGACAACAACCACACTGTATCATACGGCTTGCAACAGGCCATGACCTACGCCCGGATGCTTGATGTGCCTTTTGCCTACAGTTCTAATGGTGACGCTTTTTATGAGCATGACTTTATAACCGGCCAGGAACGAGAGATTCCTTTGTCCGAGTTTCCCTCTCCTGATGAATTAATAGACCGGTATCAGATGGATGTAGGTCTGACTGACAACGAAAAGCAAATCATAGATCAGCCCTACTACACAAGCCAGACAACATACCCACCGCGCTATTATCAGCGCAATGCTATCAACCGCACGGTAGAAGCTATCGCCAGGGGACAGCAGAGGATTCTACTTGTCATGGCAACCGGCACCGGCAAGACATACACTGCTTTCCAGATTGTCTATCGCCTGTTAAAGAGTGGCATCAAGAAAAAGGTACTTTATCTTGCTGACCGCAACATTCTTGTTGATCAGTCGATTCAGCAAGATTTTGCACCGTTGGCGAAAACGATTCATAAAATCAATTTTGCCAAGGATGATCCTATAACCGTCACCTCCTATGAGGTCTATTTCTCTCTGTATCAGCAGTTGACAGACCGGGAGGATGACGAGTGCGAAAGCGATGAAGACGAAACCGTCAGCCGTCTTGCCAAGCTGTTCCATAAGGATTTCTTCGACCTCATCATCGTAGATGAGTGTCATCGCGGGTCAGCGAAAAAAGACAGCAACTGGCGCAAGATTCTCGAATATTTCTCGTCAGCTACGCAAATTGGTATGACTGCTACTCCGAAGGAAACAAAATATATCTCCAATATTGATTATTTTGGAGAGCCAATATACACTTACAGTCTCCGTGAAGGTATCGAAGACGGTTTCCTTGCTCCGTTTAGGGTTATCAATATCCGCACCAACATTGGTGAAGGCTGGCGTCCATATAAAGGCCAGCGGGACAAGAACGGCAATGAGATTGAAGACCGTATTTATACAAACAGTGACTTTGACTACAAAATCATCATCGAAGACCGTACATATGAGGTTGCCAAAGAGATTACGGAATACTTGAAAAGTACTGACAGAATGCAGAAGACGATTGTGTTCTGCGCCAACGAGGATCACGCCGAACGGATGCGGATTGCGCTTAACAACCTAAACGCCGATATGGTCAAGCAGAATCCCGATTACGTGGTTCGCATAACCGGCAGTAACTCATACGGCAAGAGCAAACTCGACTATTTCATCTCTGTTTCTTCCCCATATCCGGTTATTGCAACAACATCTAAGCTCCTTTCTACTGGCGCTGACTGCAAGATGACTAAACTGATTGTCCTTGACCAGATGATAGGCTCTATGACTGAATTCAAGCAAATTATCGGACGTGGTACCCGGGTTCGTGAGAAGGAAGGAAAAACACACTTTGTGGTCATGGACTTTCGTAATGTGACGCGCCTGTTTGCTGATCCAGAGTGGGATGGCCCCATTGAGCAAGATGACAATTACGGTAAAGGCGACAGTCATATTTCCGAACCTGGCCCTGATACACCTTATGGCCCAGACTCAGAACCGAAAGAAAAGCCTATTGTTGATGCAAACGGTTGTAAGGTTGAAATAATCGGCAAGATTGTTTCTGTTTATGACGCTAACGGTAAGCTGCTTCGGCAGGAAAGCATTATCGATTACACCAAGTCAAATGTTTTGGGTACATATGCTTCTCTAGATAATTTTATCCGCCATTGGTCTGTCGAGGAGAAGAAAGAAAACATCAGGGCCTTGTTTTTGGAGCGCGGCATCAACCTGGAAAATCTGAAAGCAGATCGGAATATGGCGGATGTGGACGATTTTGATTTTATCTGTCATGTTGCGTTTGACCAGAAACCGCTGACGCGCCAAGAACGCGCCAATAATGTCAAGAAGCGTGATTTCTTAAATAAGTATAAGGGCGCAGCTCGCGAGGTGCTGGAGGCTCTTTTGGATAAGTATATGAACGCCGGGATATACGAAATCGAGAAAACTGAGATTTTAAAGCTTGATCCGTTTCAGAAATTTGGCAAACCTTCAAGGATTGCACAATTCTTCGGCGGTAAGGATGGATATCTCAGAGCAATTAAGGAATTAGAAGAAGAAATTTACAAGGCAGGTTGATTAATATGAGCAGTTTATCGAATTTTATAAAAAGAATTCGTGACATTATGCGCAATGATGCCGGTATTAATGGTGATGCACAACGGATAGAGCAGCTTTCATGGATGCTGTTTTTAAAGATATATGATACCAGAGAAGATGACTGGGAAATAGATGATGATAATTATCAGTCCATCATTCCGGAAGAGTGTCGTTGGAGAAATTGGGCTGTGGATGATAAAAGCGGCAAAGCTATGACCGGCGATACTCTGATGAACTTTGTCAACAATACCCTGTTTCCTACATTGAAGAATCTTAATGTTACACCAGATACTCCTCTTAAGAAATCTATTGTTAAAACTACTTTTGAGGACGCTAACAACTATATGAAGGATGGTGTATTGCTTCGTCAGGTCATCAACGTCATCGATGAACTGGATTTAAGCGATTATGAGGAGAGCCACGCATTCGGCGAAATCTATGAATCCATCCTGCGTGAATTGCAGAGCGCAGGTTCTGCCGGTGAATTTTATACGCCCCGTGCGGTCACGGATTTTATGGCCAAAATGATACAGCCGAAAATTGGTGGGCGGATGGCGGACTTTGCCTGCGGTACTGGTGGCTTTATTGTTAGCTGGCTGAAGGAACTGGCGCCCCAAATAAAGACAACGGATGACCGGGTTAAATATGATGATTCCATCTACGGCATTGAGAAGAAGCAGTTTCCGTATATGCTGTGCATTACCAATATGCTGCTGCATGGTCTGGACGTGCCCAGAATCTACCATGAAAACTCCCTGCTGCGTGATGTGCTGGATTACACGGAAGATGACCAGTTCGACGTTATTTTAATGAATCCCCCGTACGGCGGTAGTGAAAAGGCTGATGTAAAAAACCACTTCCCATCTGATCTTACCAGCAGTGAAACGGCGGATTTGTTTATGGTTGTTATCATGTACCGCCTAAAGAAAAACGGTCGTGCGGCGGTAATTCTCCCGGACGGATTCCTGTTCGGCACTGACAATGCCAAGGTTGCCATCAAAAAGAAACTGCTATCCGAGTTTAATCTGCATACTATAATCCGTTTACCGGGCAGCGTGTTCTCGCCCTACACGTCAATAACTACAAACCTTTTATTCTTTGACCGTACAGGGCCTACCACGGAAACATGGTACTACCGTCTGGATATGCCGGAGGGTTACAAGCATTTCTCCAAGACAAAGCCAATGAAGTTAGAGCATTTTGCCCCGGTCATTGAATGGTGGAATAACAGGCAGGAAATCAATATAGACGGCTTCGATAAGGCGAAAAAATACACAGTAAAGCAGCTTACAGATGATTTTGGTTATAACCTCGACCTGTGCGGCTATCCCCATGAGGAGGAAGAGATTCTTGACCCGATGGATCTGATTCAGCGATACGAGGAGAAACGTGCATCTTTGAATGCGGAAATTGACCGTGTACTTGCCGAAATTACGGCTCTTTTAGGAGGTACTAAAGAATGACCCCACAGGAATTGAAAAACAGCATTCTTCAGTTGGCAATCCAGGGCAAACTGGTCGAACAGCGCCCGGAGGAAGGAACTGGCGAGGAACTTTATCAACAGATTCAGGCCGAAAAGCAGCGACTCATCAAGGAAGGTAAAATCAAAAAAGAAAAGCCATTACCTGAAATTTCAGAGGATGAGATACCGTTTGATATTCCGGAGAGCTGGTTTTGGACAAAAATTGAGAGTGTTACTTATGCAGTCGGTAACAGAGAAAATCAGATTCAAACCAAGGAAATATCGCCGGAAGGCGATTTTCCTGTAGTTAGCCAGGGCCAGTCACTTATTGACGGTTATACAAACCAAAGGGAGAAAGTTATTAATGATCTGCCTTTGGTTATGTTTGGAGATCATACAAGGAATGTGAAGTATATCGATTTTCCTTTCGTGATTGGAGCGGATGGCACTAAATTTCACAAAGGCATCCTTGTATATCCCAAGTTCCTGTATTATTGGATGATATATGCTTCAGGGCAGTTGAGAAACAGAGGATATGCACGACATTATGTACTGCTGAAACAGCAATTGATTCCCCTCCCTCCCCTTGCTGAGCAAAAGCGCATTGTTGCTAAAATCGAAGAATTGCTACCGTATGTAGATCGCTATGAAAAGGCATGGAACAAGTTGGAGGAGCTTAATAAGCGTTTTCCGAGCGACCTGCAGAAATCCATCCTCCAGTTGGCAATCCAGGGCAAACTGGTCGAACAGCGCCCGGAGGAAGGAACTGGCGAGGAACTTTATCAACAGATTCAGGCCGAAAAGCAGCGACTCATCAAGGAAGGTAAAATCAAAAAAGAAAAGCCATTACCTGAAATTTCAGAGGATGAGATACCGTTTGATATTCCGGAGAGCTGGTTTTGGACAAAAATTGAGAGTGTTACTTATGCAGTCGGTAACAGAGAAAATCAGATTCAAACCAAGGAAATATCGCCGGAAGGCGATTTTCCTGTAGTTAGCCAGGGCCAGTCACTTATTGACGGTTATACAAACCAAAGGGAGAAAGTTATTAATGATCTGCCTTTGGTTATGTTTGGAGATCATACAAGGAATGTGAAGTATATCGATTTTCCTTTCGTGATTGGAGCGGATGGCACTAAATTTCACAAAGGCATCCTTGTATATCCCAAGTTCCTGTATTATTGGATGATATATGCTTCAGGGCAGTTGAGAAACAGAGGATATGCACGACATTATGTACTGCTGAAACAGCAATTGATTCCCCTCCCTCCCCTTGCTGAGCAAAAGCGCATTGTTGCTAAAATCGAAGAAGTCCTGCCTCTTTGTGAGAAATTGAAATAAGGTAAATCTTTATGGGGCGTAAAAAGATTGAAAGCATGGTGAATGAAAAAATAGCGCCATATTCGCTTAACGAGAGGGGCAAAGCACAATTGGCACAAGTCATTAGGAAGTATCCATATGAACTGCTGATTGAATGCATTGATATTGGCATAAAACAGTATTTTCATTATGACAAAGATGGAGCCTTAACTCAAGAATCAGTTAATGAATTTTTAAACAAGCTTGGGGGAATAGCTTACAACAGGTCTCAAAACCCTATTGACCAAGAGATATCCCATATCAAGAACAAGTGCAAAAAAATATATGCATATTGGAATGATTATAAAGTAGATGATATCCTTTACAGATACATATTAGCCCTAAGAAAATCAGGCTGGACAGATAACCAAATTTTGAAGGATTTACAGACTGAAGTAAACAGGCTGATCAATTCATCTCGAAATTGGTCGCAATGGTCTGATGCTATGGAAAAATGGATTGATGATATAAACCACTGGGAAGATGAAGACAAAACTAGTATTGAGCAAGACGGAACGATTCTTCCAACTCCAATTTTCGAAAACCTCTCGCCTAATATTCGATCCTTATGCAAGCAGATTAACGCGAGTTATGAGAATAATCTCTTTGACTGTACAGCAGTGATGATGAGGCGGCTATTAGAAGGGCTTTTGGTACTATCATACCAAAACCTTGGTATTGAGGAGGAAATCACCGGAAACAGTGGGCGGCACTCAACCCTTGATAAAATAATCAGAAATGCGGAGCAAAATACCACTTTGGCACTGTCAGCAAATACTTGTCAGGACATGGTACTATTTAAGGATCTCGGCAATTATTCAGCCCATAAAATTTGGTTTAACACCACCCAGCAAGATATTAAGCCGCACATTTTAAAATATAGGGTTATTATAGAAGAATTGATGTATAAAGCCGGGCTAAAATGAACAACGAGTATTAGCAATATGTAATTTTGTTTCCCTTTAACCTAATCCAAACAACAAGTACTTCACTACAATGTCAAAAATCGAAAAATGGTCTGCTCCGTATTACTGCAGATGAAGTCATTCTTGTACCACACTCCCCGGATATCCTCTCCACCATTCAGATTCCGTGCAACTGGACGAGAAGGGAAACGCCTACGCCGGTCTTCGACAGGTATATGCACACACTCACAGACGGAGACAAGGCCATAGACCACCTGCTCCTTGAGTTTATCGGTGTATGCATCTCCAACATCAAGGGATGGCTAATGAAAAAAGCACTTTGTTGGCGATGGCGACACCGGCAAATCTCAGCTAAAGAGTCTTGTAGAGCGGTTGCTCGGCAAGGGTAACTTCATAGGAATCGACCTTAAGGAGATTGAAGCGCGTTTCGGCACCGGCGCGATATATGGCACCCGCCTTGCCGGTAGCTCTGACATGAGTTTTCTATCCGTAGATGAGTTGAAAACATTTAAAAAATTACCGGCGGCGACAGGCTTTATGCCGAGTTCAAAGGACAGCACCTTTGAGTTCACCTACAACGGGCTGCCCTGGTTTTGCATGAACAGACTTCCCAAGTTTGGCGGCGATGATGGCAAATGGGTCTATGACCGCATCATAGTGGTACGTTGCCCTAATGTTATTCCAAAGAACCAGCAGGACAAAACACTCCTTGACACAAAATGTATGCCGAGCGTGATGGCATAGTCTACAAGGCTGTTAAGGCGCTGCAGACGGTCATTGCACACGAATACAGCTTTTCCGAGCCGGACAGTGTAAGCCTTGCAAGAGAACAATATATGTCGGAGAACAATACTGTGATCTCCTTCTATGAGGAATGTATGTGCCAACGGTCAGGCGGCAAGTTTAATGATTCCGCTACAACGAGCCGCATCTACGATGTTTACAGGGCATGGTGCCATGACAACAATAACGGCTTTGCCAAGACAGCCAAAGAGTTCAGAGAGACATAATGACCGTTCATACCAATAAAGGCACCTATTATAAAAACCTCACCCTTACTATTGAGGTAAAGGAGCAGTACAAGAAGGCTTATGGTTATGACAGCACAGAATTTCTTGCTTAAAAGTGACAGAAGTGACAGTCGAGTGACAGTTCTCACAGATAACTGTGACCGTCAAAAAGCCCATATATCAAGGGTTTCCAGCCACAAGTGACAGCAGTGACAGTCTTTCAAACTTTTTAGCGGGAAAAATAAAGTTTGGAAAAGTACAGAGAACAAGGAAAAGATTATGAGTCGTTGTGAGTATAAAATGAAAAGTTCTGTCACTTTTGTCACTGAGCTTTAAAAGCCTTGCTACGAGCCGCTTTTCAGCGTGACAGTTCATCAAAATTACTGTCACTGAACCGTCACTTCTGTCACCGGAAGTATCACCAGAGGGAGGAATAGCTATAGCGATTCATCATGACGAACGCTCAGCAATTGTATCTACAGGAAATACCATCAATCACATTCAAACATCTTAATTTGAGGAGGAAAAATCATGAATTATCCACTTATGAAAATGAATAAGGAAGGTACTCTGCTGCGACCGCAGCACACTTACTATTCCGATGAGTACGCCCATGCCATGTGCGACACAGCCCTTGCCCTTCGCACAATGACTGATGAAGCCGCAAACTACCTCTGGCGCAACAGCGACGATACCATCCTTGGCAAAAAGGTATTTATATCGGAGTTTATGCCGGATATGGAGTCCGGTTCTAAGCCTATTGCATTCGGTGATTTCAGCTACTACTGGGTTATCTGCAGAAGCCCTGTCAGCGTGAGGGCACTCTCAGAGAAGTTTGCCCTGCTCGACCAGATGGGTTACCTTACCTTTGAGTTTATTGACGGAAAACTTATCCGCCCGGAGGTAGTGAAGGTAATTCAGATGAATACCGAGACCAACGGTTAGAATATATGACGAAAAGGCACAGTGGAATACCCTGCTGTGCCTTTTCACTTAAAAATGGTACTTTTCAAGATGAAATACACATCAAGTTTATTATTATATGCATTTTATCCCGGTTGTCCCCTTAATACACCCTTTGAATCCGCGTTTTTTTGCGCGAAAACCCACGCCCATTGCACGTTCGAAAGGGTGTAAGGATTTATTACCCCCTACCCCCAAGGTCAGAAAGGAGGAGTGCCTTATGGCTGAGAAGACCATTAGCGTTACCGAAAAGGTAATCGGTGATACGCTTTACATTATAGAATCAGCGGTCAGCAGCACTGCCAAAGAAACTGCCTATGACAAGCTGAAACGCATGAATACTGAACGGTACAGCAAATCTTGAAATAAATAAGGCTTCTTAATCAAAATAACTTGACTTCTTCGCGGCAGTACGGGAACATAGAGTACCGCTTGAAGACTGTCGGAAAGGAGGTAAACATGAATAGCAGGCAGTCTTATACTGCTGTGAAGAATAACGATAAAATAACCGCTCTGTATTGTCGTCTTTCACGAGATGACGAACTGCAGGGTGATTCTAACAGCATTAAGAATCAGAAGACCATTTTACAGAAGTACGCTGATGACAACGGTTTTACAAACACTGAGTTCTTTGTGGATGATAGCTATAATGGTACGAACTTCGACCGCCCGGATTGGCAGCGCCTTATCTCCCAAGTGGAAGAAGGCAGGATTGGCACCATCATTGTAAAGGACATGAGCCGTCTCTGAAGAGATTATCTAAAGGTCGGCTACTATACCGAAGTGCTCTTTCTCGCATCTGACATTCGCTTCATAGCAATAAACAATAATGTTGACAGTGCCAATCAGCAGGACAGCGATTTTACACCGTTTCTTAATATCATCAACGAATGGTATGCCAGAGATACGAGCAAGAAGATACGCGCCGTTTTCAAGTCGAAAGGGGAGTCCGGCAAACCACTCTGCACCAATCCACCTTACGGCTATATCAAAGACCCGGAAGACAAGACACGCTGGATAGTCGATGAAGAAGCTGCCAAAAGTGGTACGCGAGGCATTCCACTTGTGTATGCAAGGGTATGGCCCTTCGCAGATAGCCAAGGAATTCACAAGGCGCAGAATTATGAATCCAACGGCTCACGCCAAGAAAAACGGAATCAATATTCCGGACAACAGAGACCATGACGATGACTATGTCTGGCGAGGCAGTACAATAGTTCATATGCTTTCAAGGCAGGAGTATTTGGGACATACGGTTAATTTCAAAACTTACCGCAAGTCCTATAAGCAGAAAAAGCAGATGAAAAATGACCCGTCGGAGTGGATGATCTTCAAGAATACCCACGAAGCAATTATTGAGGAATCCGTATTCGAAGTAGTGCAGAGAATCAGGGATGGCAGACGCAGGCTCACACCGATGTGTAAATGCCGCTTCTCTCCGGCATGATGTTCTGTGCTAATTGCGGAAACAAAATGTATCAGGTGTGTGGGCGAGGTTGGGAACATGAAAAAGAGTATTTTGTATGCGCTACCTACCACAAGATAAAGGGCGGATGCATTTCTCACCAGATACGCAATGCGGTCGTTGAGGAACTGCTCCTTGACGGTATCCGTCGCGTAACGGCTTTTGCCAGAGACTGTGAGGACGAATTCGTGGAGATGGTAACTAAGAAAACAAGGTCAGAGCTTGACAAAAGTATGCGTGACAGCAAACGCGAATTGGAACAGGCACAGGCCCGCATCGCCAAGCTGGACGAGATTATTCAAAGGCTCTATGAAGATAACATAGAGGGCAAGATATCCGATGAGCGTTTTGTCAAAATGACCGCAAAAACCGAGCAGCAGACTCTTGAGAAGCGAGTAACGGAATTGAAATCCATTATGACAGAGGAAAAAGAAAGTGCTCTCAATGTTGACCACTTCCTCTCCCTGGTAAGAAAGTATACGGACATTAAGGAACTCACTGCGGAGATTATCCGGGAATTCGTTGAAAAAATCTATGTTTACAAGGCAGAGCGAATTGATGGCAGACGGGTACAGCGTATCAAAATCGTATGGAACTGCATTGGCGAATTTGAACCACCGATTTCTACATCCACCATAAAGCATGAAAAATCGGCATAGCCGGTAATAAAAACCAAACTATGCCGATATTTTTCCGGGATTGAAAATCCCTAAGGCGCACCCTCAAAAATCGGCTTCTTCCTTTTCAAAACTCTCCCTATCAGCTCCACAGACCGGACAAACCCATGTATCTGGCAAATCATCTATCCCTGTCTTAGGAGCAAAAACACCAATAATATCCCCAGCTGGAGCAAAGTATTCATAACCACAAGCTCTACACACATATTTGGCCATACTCTATTTCCTTTCCTCACACTATTACCTCTATACTAACCAGGTTATGAGGAAAATACTCTAACTAGTACCTGAAGATGGCCGCTACCAGCCTATCTGGAACATCATTCATCACATGTACTGTGCCACGATTTAGTAGAGTATAGACAGCCATCAAACTTATATAATCTCTAAGTCCCTATCCCCTGTCTGGTCATCTAAATTCATAGGGACCAATATCCGCCCTTTCTCCCGATGGCACCGGGTTTCCTAGTAAATCAAAGGTTTCCATCACCGTAACCCCGTTATCAATGATGATAAATAATACTGTAGGCAAATAATTTCCCTCATCGGAAGAAGCCAGCCCGGGGTTAAAAAAATAATTTTCGCTGATGGTATCTCCCAGTATGCCGTTCTTGTTATTAAACTGACCTATTGTTAGTAAGTTACCTCTATGGTGTGCCACCGCTTCAGAATACTCTGAGTAAACAATGTTGTTTTTTATGATGTTAAATTCCGAGGCCGGTGGCTCGTCAACGTGACTTCTATAGGTTAAGGCAATTCCGGCATGAAGCAGTGTTTCCTCAGCTCCCCATCCACAATTAATTATAATATTGTTATACACTTCGTTGTAGCGTGTACTGGTACTGCCATGCCAGTCCGGAATCACAATCCCCGCACTTTCCGTATTATAGATAATATTATTGAATATTTTGTTATTATTAGAGCCAACTCCGGGTATCAGCACAATGCCGCTTCCTGTAGGATAGGGCATTATGGGGCTGTTTCTTACAGTATCAATAATATTGTAATAAACATAATTGTTATATCCCCCAATCTGGATGTGGACGGAGGTATTCTTAACAAGATTATGGTAAAAATGATTGTTTTCCGCATCGTTATGCTCTCCGGAAACCTCCCAGGCTCTTCCATAGGTAATCCCTTCGGAGGTGAAATAATTGGCATAAATATGATTAGCTGCAACCACCGTTCCCTCGGTCCTCTGGATAAGGTTTATTCCCGAGTGTCCCCAGTCCCTGACTTCATTACCGTATATTCTCCAGCCGCTGGCATTATCTGTCATCAATATCCCATCCTGTGTCTGTACATTCGGATAATTATATTCAAAGCGAAAACCGGAGTCGATAACAGAACCTCTAATAATGCCGTTATCCGAACGGCTTTCGGGACCGGTTAATCCGGTCCATACACCAACAACATTAATACCCATTGTTGCACCATTACCAATCAGGCAGTCTTCAATAATCAGGTTTGAGGAACTGATAATATCCATATTATTACCTCCACCCCTGATATCTAGGCCAGAAAGAGTAATATGGTCTGAACTCCAAAAAACAAAGGGGGTTCCGAAGGCACTGGCTTCCCTGATGTCAGTATAATTTTCTGCTGGGTTGCCCTGGGAATAGAGATAAATTATGCTCTCCCCTTCATCAGCAAAATACTCAGCATACCACATGTAAACTGAATCAATGTAATCAAGTCCTTTTGCTTTCATGAATTCTTCGCCCGAAAGCCAGAGCCTGTTTGCAATCTTCCAGGGGCCGTAATAGATGGACCAGATATTGTCCCCTTCCTCATTCCACGATCCCGGATCATCCCATCCTGGTACCTGACCGATTCCACTGATTACGGGCTTTTCTCCTTCTCCATAGGCACCGTATGTTATCGGCATTCCGTCTAGACCTGAATGCTTGACGTCAATTCTGCCAAAATATTCGGTCCCCTTTTCAAAAAGAATAAACTCCCCCGGTTTAAACTGGTGAGAATTAACTCTTTCCAGCGTTCTCCATGGAGTTTTAGGAGAAAGGCCGTCATTTGAGTCATTACCGTTTAAGGAACTGACATAATATGTTGTTGAAGGCCTCACGGATACAGTTTCCGATAACCTTCCCTCCCCGATGTCGTTCTGGGAAGATACCGCAAAATAAAGCGTTTGGTTTAGAGAATAATCTAAGTGAAGATACGGTCTTGAGGCATTGCTAATCTTGGAAATATTGCTCGGCAAGTTTGAGCCGGAAAAATTTATTTCACTATCAGGCGGAAACGGCTCAGAGGAAATATAAAGATTATAACTCTCTGGCAGCGAAGCATTTGGAGCATCATTCCAGGTTATCATGATCTTATCTCCTTCGAAGGCCGCAATAACAGCCACAGGCGGTTCCGGGGACCGCGGGGGAAGCAACGGATAATCAAAACTTCTGACTGCTGTTCCCGTCACATTGATCGTACTCTCCCTGACACCGTTCAGTTCGGTTGTTATTAACAAGGATGCCGTATGTGTACCTGGCTCCTGAGGAATAAAGTAAACAGCAAATGTAATATTTTCCCCCGGTCCCAGGCTCTTGTTTTCCAGAAGGCCCTGGATTATAAAATTACCGGATGCCGGTCCCGTCAGGGATACGTCAAATACTCCTGTCCCTTTTTGTCCCGTATTTTCTATCTGAAAGATTTCCACAGTGCTCATGGTTCCGATTTCAGTAGTGGGAAATCTTACTTCGTCCGTTCCCTCAGGCAGGGGCGTAACGGTCATTTCTCCAGGCAAAAGCATCCCTTCAGTATCCCTTCCCGGGTCCTTTATTATAAGCGATGCAAGGATAAGAAGGAGCAAAATGGCAATTATGGCCGTGATGGGTTTTTTTGCTGATATTATCATTCTATTCTCCTCCTTAATCAATTGCTTAGAAATTCAATAAATATCCTTCCATCACCCTGTTCTATTAAAAATGATTTTGCCGTTATCCCAGTTGTCACATCCATATATTCTCTTGCAAAATTAATATGTATTTCAGCATAGGGAGAAGAGACAACAAATCCTTTTTCAAACTCCCGCCAGTAAGCATTATCTTTCTGGTAATATTCCCCTAGGGGCTCACCCAGGTCTACATCATATTCCGAAAACCACCATGCCTGACCATGGTCACGGGGACCTAGATCATATGCAAAATAGGTGTTGTCGTTAAGAAGGCTTAATGTTAGACCTAGCCTCATTCTATACAAGTCTACCTGCCCCGTATCGTCGGTATCAACAGCATAAATTATAGTATAGCCGCTCTTTGCTTCTTCCAATGCCTCATCAAAGGTAACACCCCAGCTTCCAAGAGAGTTCTCCATAAGATAACCATCAAAATAGCCTTTATACGCATCTATCTCGGAGATATCCCTACCTGAATTAAAGATAACCAACTTGTTTTCTCCATTGAGGTTCTTTATTTTTTCCATGATTGCTTTAGTTGCCTCTACCCATTCTTCACCACTTATTGCCTCTGAGCAGGGAGACCATTCTGTAACCATGTCCACTATAATGCCGTCGTGCTGGGGTTGGTTCAAAACGGTTTCATAAAACGATACGATAAGTTCTATCCATTGCTCATTCCTTGGATCCATTGCATATATTTCAGCATGACCCCATTCTTCGGACGCCCATCCAAAAGCACATCTTTCTCCACTCACGTTGTGTAAATACATCTCTTCAGTTATTTCTATAGCATTATCTCTGCCGTAATTGGCCACTGTAGTCAAAAGTGTCATCCATTCTTCACCGTCATAGATCCAATTCACTGTTAAACCGGCAAGAAGAAGGGCATTAGGATTTTGCGACCTGATCTTATTTGCCTCCTCTGGAGTAAACCAGCCTGTCATTACCAGATCAAATGGTTTTTCACTGTTAATTATTTCTTCCTTTTTGGCTAACCAGCTAGCCATCCTAGGATAGTTTATCGTTTCATTTTCTTCTTGTTCAGGAATGATTGGTTGGTCAGTCCAACCTCTCATAAGAACAGCGCCGACAATTGTTAATACCAATATAATGCCGATAATATGTTTTGATTTCATTTTGAGTCTCCTAAGAATTATTGCTCTCTATAAGCTAGTTAAATGTCGGCCTTAATCATCACACCATCTTCATAATAATGGCCAGCCATCGTCATCTAGCGTGGCGTTCCCGCGAACTGGGAAAGGATCAGCTAGGGTTCGCCCCAGACCCCATTCACCCTTACCGATAAATGTCCTGGGTCATGTGTACCTGATATGCCACCAGCAACTAATTCACTCCCACCATTGTCCAATAAAAAAAATCCCAGCATCGTCTGTTGAGAAAATTGCCTGATGAGCTAAGAAATTATCAGGAAAGTAGTCCGGCGTTATTTTGTGATTATTCGTTCCGTTAGCATCCATCATGTGTATATCAAATTTACCTTGGTTGTTGATAGCAGCCACGACATAAGCAATTTTATCTCCTGAATGAGACCAACTTGGCATACCCTGAGTATACCCATTATTTGTCAGGCGAGTCTCTTCCGTTCCATCTACATTAATAACAAAGAGATTGTAGCCACCATGGGTTGTATTAGGGTCCTCCAAGCGCGCAAAAAGGACTTTTGAGCAATCCGGACTCAATCGTGGATCATAATCTCCAATGGGTAGATTTGCAGATCCCCACTGGCCAGTATTAGGTGGATCAGTTATTTGTTTCGGTTCTGTCCCATCCGACTCTAAGGACCATATCTGATGGTTTCGGGTAAAAACAATAAGTCCGCATCTTCCCCAATTGACATCCGCATCATGCCCGCCCGAATCATACAGTTTCTGTTGTTTATCCCCATCAATATTCATCACATAAAGAGACAATGTACTGTTACGCTTGGAAAGAAAAACAATCTTTGAACCATCTAACGAAAAAGAGGGATAGGCATCAAAGTGATTATTGTTGGTAAGACGTTGTAGCTTCGCCCCATCTGTATGGATGGTATAAATTTCCGAACTTGCATCAAGAATTTCTGCACTTCCTTTAAGTGAAAACGCAAGTCTCTCACCAGTATGATCCAAACTAATGCCGCTAATCTCCTTGTCAGTACTGTAAATAAGTTCAACAAGCTCGGTAGAAAGATCTAAATAGTAGATACCCCATCTTTCAATATGGGGAACTACTTTTTTCGGTTCTGTAGGCTCAGTTTGCATGGTACACCCATTGATTAAAATCATCCCGACAATAGCTAGTACACCTATTATATATGTCCGACACTTTGCTCCCTTCATTTACGTCTCCTTTGTTATTCCATGCATATATTTCATGGAAATCAGTCCGTTTAGCTGATTATAATATTTTCATCCTTCTGTCACAATAAGAAGTGCATGCCCTGGGAGCCTTCATTTTAAAAATCGCGGTAGAAATGCCCAGTTTTTGGGCATTTCCCGCACAGATCCGTACGTCAGACTGTCTAACAACTGATTGCAGAGCACGATTTGGACAAACCCCTGACTCTGGCAAATCATCTATCCCTAAAACACAAATAATGTCCCCAACTGGATCAAAGTATTCATAACCACAAGCTCTACACACATATTTGGCCATACTCTATTCCCTTTCCTCACACCATTCTATCCAGGTTATGGGGAATACTCTAACTAGTACCTGAAGATGGCCGCTACCGGCCTATCTGGAACATCATTCATAACGTATACTGTGCCACGATTTAATAGAGTATAGACAGCCATGAGATTTAAAAGATCTCTATCTCCCACCTCTACCCTATCATGTTCCCTATCATAACTACCAAGAACCCTGCTCCCCGATTCAATCATCAATACCTCTACCCTACCAAAGTACGCCGCAGACATTACCTCTTCAACCGCTGACCCCGATAGACCTGTTCCAGCTAACACTTGATACTGTTCAATAATTTGCTGTTGTTCTCTCTTAAAATATGGTTCAACTATATTCCAGGCCTGCCTATGCAATTCTCCCGCACTAACATCCTCAGGATTACCCGGCAGCGCTCTCTCAAGCAGAAAAGGATAGGTATTCACCTCTTTATACATCGGAAACAGATATTCCACACCAGCAAAAACAAGAGGAGCTCTTTCATGTCTAAGAAAGTCTCTCAAACCAGAATCCACTAGCCTTAGATACTTAAGAACACTCTCTCTGCTTTCATCTCCCCCATGACCGTGATAGATCATACCCTCAGGTCCCTGACTCCGCATCTGTAGCTGTTTTTCATATTCATATTCCAATGCTTGCTGCAACTGAACTGCCAGATCTTCTAGATCCTCTTCACTTACACTATGTTTTGTCCCCTGCAATAGTCTCACCCTATTCTGACTCACTGCCAGAATATAAAAAATGCCATCACCAGTCAGCAAAGGCATTAAGGGTTTAATATAGAACCTATCAGAAACCACCAAAGATTCTTCAAAACCATGTGGTACCCGGAAATACTTGAAAAAATCAGGAGCAATAAAAACCGCCAAACCATCACTCTGATGACGCCAGAAATGACCATCAGCCAATAGCTTCCTAGCAGGCTCCAAAAGACTACTGACCTCTCGAGAACGCAGACCCCGATTCAATAGATCTGACTCAGTCTTTTGAATCAGATTCTTAAAGCGAATGTAGTTCTGCTCTATCTCCTTGCCAGCACGATGAGTATGCATAAAGATTGAAACACAAAACTCAGCCTCTATCTGCATTAGCTCATGAAGCGTATCTTTGGTCAACATCATCATAAATATCTGCCCCCTAAGATACTAATTTTGAACTAGCACTATTCGGCTCTAAAGTTCCTTGTGGTATATACCCCTTTCCTATTCTGATATTGCCATTGTTCGACATTTCTCATATTTCCCCTGCAAAATATAGTAAGACATGCCTACTCTACCCCTATTTGTTTGCAATATTGAACCAAGGAACAGCTAGCACACAATGGCTTCTTCTTCAGACAGACCTCTTTGGCCAACCGTGTCAACAAAGCATGATACTCATTATATAACTGGGTATCCCCTGCTAATTCCCTATGGAAAAGCTCCTGGACCTCATGATAGTTTGCTTTCACATCAATAATCCCCATCCTGCTTAGAATCCTGATGGTGTAGGCATCAATAACCATAACAGGATACTCTCCTGCATAACAGAGTATAGCATCAGCAGTCTCTGGACCGATACCATAGACATTTTGGAGCTCTGTCCTTAAAGACTCTAAAGGCTTTCTGAATAGATTCTCTAAGGAACCATACTCCTCAAGATAACTTAGAAAAGCCTTCAATTTCTTTGCCTTAGAGTTATAGTATCCGGTAGGTTTAATCAACAAGGCTAATTCTTCAGTAGGTATGTTCTTCATGCCCTCAAAACTAAGCACATCTCTTTCTTTTAGGTTCCTGATAGCCTTAATAACATTGCTCCAGGAGACATTCTGAGTCAGAATAGCCCCAACAACCACTTCAAAAGGTTCATCAGCTGGCCACCAGTCCTGGGGACCATAAGCGTTATATAACTCTTCATAAATCTTCTCTAACATTCCCCTAGAACATCCACCTAATTGTATTTATTAATTGGAAGATAAAAGCGAATAAAGGTAAGGCAACATACTTAAAGATTAGCCAGCCGGCAATGATAACAATGAAACCTTTAATGGTCTTGGCCCCTTCACTATCAGGATCACTAAAAAGATTATCCAATTTAAGAGAATTAATGGAGGTAGCTAAAAGCCAGTAAATAGCTGCCAAAATTATAAGGTCAATAAATTGCATCATATAGATTCAACTCCTTTCTGCTAGAGAATTCGGCATGGGTTCCCATCATTCCTTTGTTAACAAATCCCGCAAGTCTTTAACAACTTCTGCATTCACACTTATAGCTCCATCCCGAGAGAATACCTCCCCATAAATCCCTAGAGGTATATGTTCCCCAAAAATTAGCTGTCCATATTTTTCATAGGATGATGTGAACATAGTCACCTCTGCTAAACCAACCTCATCCTGTAGAGAAAAAAAGACAACAACCTTCCCACTTTTGGTTGGTGGCCTATGAGGCCTAATTGGCCAGCCTGCCAACCATATCTTCTTACCAATCTTCCTTTTCACTTCTGTGCTTAAAGTAAATCCTTTTAATCTATCTCTTGTTAACCCCATAAAGGATACTTGACTCTCTATTCCTGTTAGCTCTATCTCATAGGCCCATTTCTCTAAAGGAGAGGCATCTGCCACTGGTTTTTGCCATAAGAGAGCCCTTCTGTTTTCCTCTAAGCTATCAAAAGCCCCTACCTTAACAAGGTTGCTCAAGGAATCCTTACATACTCTAGAACCCAAACGTTCAATAAAATCCTTGTATGATAGGTACCTGCCCGTAGATCTTGTAGTACTAATTGCTTGCTGTTCCTTTTCCCTTAGTCCTTTAAGCTGTTTAAGGCCTATCCGGATATTGCCCTTCTCTACAGAAAAATCTATCTCACTTTCATTAATATCTAAAGGCAACACCTGTATACCCCTCTGTTTAGCTAATAGGCAAAGAGTATTGACCGGGTAATATCCCATAGGTTGATGATTTAATAAGGAGCAATAGTATTCTGCTGGATAATGCCTTAGAAGATAGGCTGTTTTGTAAGCAGTATAGGCAAACGCTGTGGCATGAGCCTCATTAAAGCCATAACTGGCATACCCAGCAATATATGAAAAGATTTCCTTGGCTGTCTGTATACTAACCCCATTTGCTTGAGCTTTTCTTAAAAAGACCCCCCCTATTTCCTCCATATCCCTGCTAGAACGTGCATGGGTCATAACCCTCCGTAACTGATCTGATTCTCCTGGAGTAAAGCCGGCAATAACTGAAGCAATCTCTATCACCTGTTCCTGAAACAAAACAACCCCATAAGTCTTTTTTAGAATAGGCTCTAAATCAGGATGAAGATAGCTAATTTTCTCTTTTCCTTTCCGTCTAGCTATAAAAGGATCAACCATGTTCCCCTGAATAGGTCCTGGTCTAATCAAAGCTAAACTTGCTACAATATCCTCAAAATTATCTGCTTTTAATTTTGATTGTAAAGCTCTTTGAGCAGCACTCTCCAACTGAAAGACCCCTACAGTCTCTCCTGCATGCAACATCTTGTAAGTCTCTTTATCATCTAAAGGTATCTTTTCATAATCCAAATCCCTAATGATTTTAATACTGTCTTCAATAGCTGACATGGTGCGTAATGATAAAAGGTCTAGTTTTAACAACCCTAAATCCTCTACAGCCCTTTTGTCAAACCCGATAACATTAACCCCTTTAGCTGACTTTTGTAAAGGAGATAGATCAGTTACCGGTAGATTGGTAATAACTAAACCTCCTAAATGAGTCCCAAGATGCCTTGGCAGATCAATAATCTTTTTAGCATAATACAGTAGCTGTTTATACTTAACAGAAGAGAGATTCATATTCTTAATTTCAGGTACCCTGTTAAAGAGATCCCCCATATCAGAAAGATAATAGGGTACCCTTTTAGCTAAAATATCAGCCTCCTTTGCAGAAAACCCTAAAACCTTACCCAGCTCCCTTAAAGCGGATCTAGCCTGAAACGTATGATAGGTAGCTACAGCTGCCACATGCCTTTCCCCATACTTTACATATACATAAGCACTGACATCATCCCTGTACCTAGCATCAAAATCAATATCAATATCAGGACTTTCAGCTCTTTCTAAAGAGATAAATCTTTCAAATAGCAGACCTCTCTTAAAAGCATCAACCTCTGTAATAGATAAGCTATATGCTATAACAGAATCAGCAGCAGAACCCCTACCAGCATACCTTATCCCCTTTTCCTTAGCATGCTGAACCACATCCCATACTAAAAGGAAATAGTCGCTATACTTAAGCCTATCAATAACAAAGAGTTCATGCTCTATCCGTTCCCGTAAAGTTCTAGATATCCTCCCATACTTCTCTTTAGCTCCAGCATAGACTAGTTCTTTTAAGTAGGCTGTTGCACTCCGATACTCTTTGGGATACAAATAGGCAGGATAATATCTCTTGGTCATATCTAAACCTGGCTCACATAAATCAGCAATAGCCAGAGTATTTTCAATAGCTTCGGGATAGTCAGCTAATACCTCATACATCTTAGCTGTTGATTTAAGATAGTTCTCTGCATTTAATCTCCGTTCTTGATGGACCTCCTCTAAAGTTAAGCCCAGACGAATACAGGTTAAAAGATCATGAACAGGAAAATCCTCTTTGTCTAGGTAATGCACATTATTAGTACCTGCTAATTTAATCCCTGTTTCTTCCCCTAACTCTTTAAGCTTTCTGTTTAAAGCAACATCCCCGGGTATATAAAGGTTTTGGATTTCTAGATAAAACCTCCCCCCAAAGATATCCCTGTATATCTCTGCTTTCTCTTTCGCCTCTTTTAGTTTTCCCTTCAAGAGCAAAGAGGGAACTTCTCCTCTACGACAGCCAGATAAAGCAATTAATCCCTCTTGATATTCCCAAAGAGATCTAATGCTGACCATAGGCTGTAATCGTTCATTAACTAAATGAGCCTTAGTCAGCAATCTAGATAGATTATGATATCCTTCCTGTCCCCGAGCTAAAAGAACTAGATGTCCTCCACTTTCTAAAGTAACTTCTGCTCCATGGATAGCTTTAAGTCCTTCTTTTTCGCACTCCTTTTGAAACTGTACAGCTCCTGCCAAACTGTTATGATCAGTTAATGCCAGAGCTGACATCCCATATTCCTTGGCCCTTTTCACTAAATTCCTAATCTCACTACCACCGTCCAAAAAAGAAAACGGAGAGTGAACATGCAGATGTACAAAATCCACAAGGTTCTTCCCCCTACCACAATCTATATAGATACCATTTCTTTTTATTAGGAATATAGAAAATTTCTGCAGTCAGATCATTATGCAAAGAAACCCGCCAGAACCTCTTTTCCTCTTCATCTTCCCACCAAGCCCCTATGTCCCTCCAGCTATCTAAAACCTCAGAAATCTCATACATATTCCTGTTATACCCAAATTTTTTCTCCTTAACCTCTATTTGCTTGCAAATTATCTTCATAACTAACCCTACTCCTATATGGATCCCAATAGTTAAGCATCTTCTCTCTTCTTGATACCTCAATCCTATTAGCCAGATAAATCCTCTCTTTACCTAACCCCTTATTCAAATGAGCTATCAATTCACCGATATCTCTTTCCTGTTTCTGCCCAAAAAGATCTAACTGCTCGACCTTTAAGCTCTCAAAATGGTACCCATAGACCACTAATTCACTAACCTCGTCTATCCCTATTTCAGCTAAAACCTTATCTAAAAGAATAACTAAGGCACCTTCAAGCTTCTGTTGAGCCCTGCTAAAATGTCTTTGCTTCCTGATAACCTTTCCACCATAAACCACTCTTAATTCAATAACCCGTAACCCCTCATTACCCCTATCTAACTCTTTACCTAACCCAATAGCAATCTCACGGATCACATGCCTTAAAGAGAAGAAACTAACATCCTTTAAGACAGCCCTCTTCTCAACAATCCTTGCCGGGAAATTGACCTGCAACTTATCTCTAAAACTATTAAGCTCAAGAAACTGCCCTAACCGGCTAATCCCCTTAAACTCCAACTCCCTAAGTTTCTTTTTATCTAAAAACCAGAGATACTCCAAAGGAACATTAGCCAAAGCACCCCTCTTTTTCACTAACGCCATAACACCTCTGCTCATCACCTTCTGCATAAAGCCATAAGGTAAATTATCTAGTTTAGTTAAATCAGCACCGACTCTAGCAGCTATCTTCGAAGAGGAATACCCAAACCTTAACCAGTGACCAAACTCAGGTACCAAAAGCGAACTAAGATAACGAATGAATTCTTCCACTTCCTGATCTGACCTGACAGTAATACCTAACCAGACCTGATTCTCCCTAGCAAACTCTATCTCCGGTGTTAAAGAATAGTATATATTTCCCAAAGCATATAACATCTCTTGAACGTCAATATCCCGATAATTAATAATCGTAAGCTTTCTATGTGAAGCTTTTAAACTATCTCCAGCCTTAATCCCTAACTCAGCAGCTTCCGGAGAAACATCCACTACCTGACCCTTTTCCACTATCAGAATAGCCTGATTCTTTAATTCAGGTTTCTGCCTTATTAATACCCTTGAATAAAAGCCTTCGATTTCTAGGTAGACTAGATAGCGAGTCATTTTCCTCACTCCTCAAGGAACATTTGTTCGCATTTCTAGTATACTTGTTTTTCTTGCGCTTGTCAAACAGGTGTTCGTCATTAATCTTAAAAAAGAACCCTTCTTGCGAAGGATTCTAACCTCTACTCTTCCTTGTGAATTGGCCATTCAGCAAAAGCTAGATAGAAAATCATAATAAGATTTAAGATTGGCACTAACAACAGAAAACTATACCACCCAGGGAACCCAGCCTTAGAGAATATCTTCCAATAGGGAAGAATAACAATGAGACCTACAAAAATTAAAGCCACAAATAATTCGATCATACCTACCATAAGAAAACCTCCCTTCTAAACATAAATTTCTCTAATCCCTCTTTCATCCCCTGCAATATTCGACAATTTTCTTGCATATATAGCAGCAAGGAGAGATGCTTATGTACCTTGTTCTAACCAAAAAACAACTCTCATTCAGTTTTATCTTCATATCTCTTCTTCTGTTCATGCCAGTATTCTTGACTGAACCAGAACCTAGAGCATATATAGCCATAGTCATTGATGACTTTGGTAACCACGGGGAAGGTACAGATGCCTTACTTGCCCTTGATATCCCTATCACTGTAGCCGTTATCCCAGGGCTAGAGCACAGTCAAAGTGATGCCACTTTAGCTCATCAAGCTAACAAGGAGGTAATTTTGCATATTCCTTTAGAACCCAACTATGGTAAGGCTAGCTGGTTAGGCCCTAAAGGAATTACTACCAATCTAACAGATGAAGAAATAGAAAAGCGTATTAGAGAAAGCCTTACAGAAATTAGGTATGCCAAAGGCATGAATAACCACATGGGTTCTAAAGCAACAGCGGACAAACGCATCATGCAAATAATCCTTTCAATAGCCAAAGAAAATGACCTATACTTCCTTGATAGCCTCACAACCTCAGACTCGGTAGTTCAGGAAATAGCTACAAGTATTGATGTCCCACACTTCAAGCGAGACATATTTCTTGATAACGTTAAAGACCAAAAAGCCATTGAAAGGCAACTAATACGCTTAGGAGAAATCGCTCTAGAACAAGGATATGCAATAGGAATCGGTCATGTGGGACCAGAAGGAGGTACTATAACCGTAAAAGCGATAGCCAGCATCTATCCCCAACTAGAAGCGCGGGGAATCAAGTTTGTCTTTCTTTCAGAACTAATAGAGAAAAGACCGGAATAGTCCGGTCTCAAGTATTATGTCTAAAATTAATGATATCCCCATCACAAACCTCATATTCTTTACCTTCAAGCCTCCAGAGGCCTTGTTCCTTTACAAGCTTCATATTTCCAAGATCTCTTAAGATGTCATAAGAAACCACTTCAGCTTTAATGAAACCCCGTTCAATATCAGAATGAATCTTCCCGGCCGCCTCTCTAGCCTTTGTACCCTTCTTTATGGTCCAGGCCCTTACCTCATCCTCACCAACAGTAAAGAAGGAGAAAAGACCCATCAACTCATAAACAGTCTTGGCTAGACGATCAATACCTGATTCTTCAATCCCATACTCAGCCATGAACAGTTCCTTATCTTCTTCACTCATCTGTGAAATCTCACCCTCAACTGTACCACAGAATGATAAAAGAGAGATTCCCCGTTCCTTAGCATACTCACCTAATTCCTCTTTCTTGGCAAACTGCTTATCTTTAAGATTCTCTTCATCCACATTAACAGCAAAGATTAATGGTTTTAGGGTGAGCAGACCAAAACCTCTCAAAAGAAACCTCTCTTCATCTGTTAACCCTATTTGGCTAAGAAGCTTTTCTTCTTCTAAACCCACAAGACATTTCTCAAGGATTCCTACCTGTAACTCCTCTTCCTTGGTCTTCTTTTTGTTCTTCTGATATCTCTCTAGAAGACTTTCGACATGACCAAGATCAGCTAGGAAAAGCTCAGTCATGAGGGTATCTGCTTCTCTTAAGGGATCAATATCATCTAAAGCAGGAGGTACAGATTCCTCTCTAAAACTTCTTAATACCATTACAACAGCATCCACTTCTCGCACATCAGCAAAGAATTCGTTTAACTTCTTTTTGTCATATTCTCCCGGGATAAGACCAGGAATATCTTTAAACTTAATATCAGCATAGGTGACCTTTTTAGGATTATATAACTCAGCTAACCAGTCAATCCTCTGATCCGGCACCTTTGCTACCCCCACATTCACCTGTTTTTGACCTACCTTTGTTTCTGAAGCGGTCTTTGTCAGAAGATTAAACATTGTTGTCTTTCCTACCATGGATAAACCCATAATACCAATCTGCATAGTTAATCACCCTTCTTTAAAACATAAAAAATACGCGAACTGACCGGACTTGGCTCCGAAAGCTTATATGCTTCATACACACCTAGCACTTCAAAACCTGCCCTGTTAGCCATTTCTTCAACTTTGGAAGCGGGATAAGCCTTTTCCCTATGTAACTCCTTGAACTTTACATATCCGTTGTCTCCCCTAACATATCCTATCAGTTCTATGCTCCAAATTCCATCTCTCTTATCATATTTTTGCTTCCAAATTAAATCGCCACAGTCCCCTTCCCAGAAAAAAATGTCATCCTCTACCTGTTCAAGCTTATATTGCGTGTTCATGTCAAAAATGAATAGTCCATTGGGAACTAATGCCTGACAAACTGCGTCTAAAGTATACTGTATATCCTGTGCTTCAAGAAGATAATTGAGGCTATCATATAAAGAGACAGCCAGGTCAACCTGTTCAGGCAGAATAAACCTCCTCATATCCCCCTGAACAAAATCGATTTTAAGAGACTTCGCTTTCATCCGAGCAATCTCTAGCATTGTCTCTGATTGATCAAGACCGATAACTTCATAGCCTCTCTTAGCCCAGGGTAAAGTCGTGTTACCAGTACCACAGGCCAGATCCAATACTCTTTTAGGTGTAACCTTAAATTCTTCAAGGATTTGTTCAACATAATCAATCCAGCTGTCATAAGGCACATCAGCCATAAGCTGATCGTAAAGATACGCGAAGTTTAAGTAGTTAGACACCTTTTTAGACTCCTTTAAGTATTCTTTTAATATTTTTAATTGACATATTAATAATATTAAGGTACACTATCAATAGTTCGGCAATAGGAGGTTTTTTTATGGCTCTCTTTTTCTCAGATTATCATAAAAGAATAAAGTCATTTTCTCGTAATGCGAAGTTATTCTTGCTAGCAATCTTCCTTTTCAGTCTTAACATGAGTATGAATGGAGTCATCTACAACATCTTTCTGCTAAGACTTGACTATACCGAAGACTTCCTTGGCACACTGATTCTTGTAACATCTGTCGCCACCGTAATCTTTGCCATTCCAGCTGGACGTTTCAGTGATCGCTATGGTCATAAAAACGGCTTAGTTCTCGCCCTCGGCCTTGGAACCATCGGTGCCTTTGGGAAAGTCATTTTCCCATACTACACTGCCTTGCTTCTGTTCTCAGTTGTCGGCGGTATCGCTAGTGCCCTTGCTGCAGTTGCTTTCGCACCATTCTTGGCTGATAACAGCAAAGAGGAAGAAAGAGACTATCTTTTCAGTGTGGAACAGGCAGCCACTATGCTCTCTGGAGCATTTGGAGGTATTCTCGCAGGCTTGATGCCAAGAGGGATCTCCCTAACAATGGGCCACAATCCGGATTCAGCTTCAGCCTATCAATGGACTCTAATCTTTGCAGGAATCTTCTTGATAGCAGCTATGGTACCCATGTTAATGGCTACACCAACACCTAAACAAAAGTCAAGCACCGAAAACCCTACAGATACCATAGAAAAGAAGGGATTTTTGGGGTTAAGTGAGCCAATGCTCCTCCTAAAACTATTAACACCTTCACTGATAATTTCGATGGGCGCTGGTTTAGTTATCCCCTTTATGAGCATCTTTCTAGATCAATATGTAGGTGCAACATCAGGACAGATTGGCTTTATCTTTAGTTGGTCAGCCATATTCACCGCTTTAGCTATGCTCTTGGCACCAGTGTTAGCAGCCAAGTATGGGCGAATTCGCACCATTGTCTGGGCTCAGCTCCTCTCAGTACCTTTCATGCTGATGATAGTCTGGAGCGGCAACATCTGGTTTGTGGCAGTTTCCATGTGGATTCGCCAGGGTCTTATGAACATGTCTGGTCCATTAACTCAAGCTTTTGCCATGCATGTAATTCCAGAAAAAGAACGCGCTACCGCCAGTGGAATCCTGAATATATCCTGGCAACTAGGATTTGCAGTTAGTGCTCAATTGGGTGGCTGGCTCATGGCCAATGTCTCCTATACCCTCCCATACTACATTACTGCAACTATGTATGCTGGTGCAAGCCTCCTATACTACTACTTCTTCCGGGGTTTTGATCCAGTATTGGAACCTGAACAAACTCTTAAGAGTAAAGTTAAGGCCATGTTCAGTAAAGCTAATTAACCCCCCTTAATATATAAAAGGCATCGGTCATGACCGATGCCTTCTTTCTTTATCCTTCACCACGTTCGTAATTTGTGCCAACCTTTGCCGGTGGATCAGACTTCTTAACAAATCCACTAACAACGATAATAGTCAACAGGTAAGGAATAATCTTGATGAACTGATATGGTACCAGTGTTGTAATTCGTCTTAAACTGATTGCCTCGGCAAAACCGAACAGCAAGGCAGCAAACATGGCTCCAATTGCAGACCAGTTACCAAAGATCATAGCAGCAAGTGCGATATAACCTTTACCCTGAGTCATACCTTCAACATACATACCGGTATGCTCGATAGATAGGTAGGCACCGGCAAGACCTGCAAAAGCACCACTGATAATAATACCAGCATATCTCATCTTAAATACATTAATACCTAATGTATCGGCAGCCTCAGGATTCTCACCAGCAGCACGCAATCTCAAACCAAAGGTGGTATACTTGAGAACCCATACAGTTACCCCTACCAAAATAAATGAGATAGGAATCAAGATAGAAAACTCAGTAACCAAAGGCTTAAGCCAAGATATCTCTGCTAGAGGCTTAATAGTCATCTTAGGTAAACCAGAAACGTGAGGGCTAGTAGTTGCCATGCCGAAAATGGACAAACTCGAGAACCTGCTTATACCCGCAGCAAGCACATTTAACGCCACACCACTAACAATCTGATTTACTTTAAAAGTTACAGTCACTAACGCATGTATCGAGGCTAGGACCATACCAGCCGTGATACCAAAGAGAATACCAACTACTGGTCCGTAATTGAAGGAACCCCAGGCTGCCCAGAAAGCACCGACAACCATCATACCTTCAAGACCAATGTTAACTACACCGCTTCGTTCTGAATATATTGCTCCAAGAGCAGCTAACAAAATGGGGATAGTTAACCGGATTGCAGAGGCCATCATATCAGGTGAAAATAGCTCATTCAACATTCTCTAGCCCCTCCTTGTCCCCATCAGAAGCACTCGTTTTCTGACTTTCTTTTTCTCTCTTCTTCTCCTGAGTCTTGAAATATCTTCTCATCAACTGAGAAGCAACAACGATACTCAGAATGATAACACCCTCAAGAATAACAACTACATCCATTGGAATCTGTTCAATTGCTTGCAAACCTTCGGCTCCCCTTCTTAAGAAACCAAACAGCAGAGCTGCTAAAACAACACCCAATGCATTGTTGTTAGCTAATAGAGCTACAGCAATACCGGTAAAACCATAACCTCTTGGGAAATCTGTATCCATGTAGCCTATATAGCCCAGAAGGTCACTAAGACCAATCAGACCTGCAATAGCACCACTTATAAGGAAAGTCTTCAGATAGACCTTCTTTGATTGAATACCAACTGTTTCAGAAGCATGAGGATTCTGTCCAACAGCTCTAATCTCCATACCAAAAGGAGTTTTCCAAATCAGTATATAAACAGCTATTGCTAGCAAAATCCCGATTACAAAGAACCAGTTAAGATATATATACCTTGGCATCTCTACGCCAAAGATACCAACAAAATCATGCATAGTGGGCATTCTCGCAGACTCAAGAATCTTAGGCATGCGAACCATCGGACTTCCATAACCCTTAGGCAGATTCTGAGCCTTATCTAGGAACAAGTCAGCTACAAAATAATGAACCACTGAATAGGCGATATAGTTCATCATAATCGTAGTGATAACCTCATGAGCCCCACGTTTGACCTTAAGTAACGCCGGAATCAAAGCCCATAACATACCACCAGCCATACCAGCCAAAATTACCAGTGGCAGGTGAATGAACCACGGTAGACCTTGTAAACTGAAACCAACAATAGACGCAGCTAAAGCACCAATAAAATACTGTCCCTCCGCACCAATGTTAAACAACCCTACTCGGAAACTTAGAGCCACCGCCAGACCAGCAAATATCAAAGGTGTACTCTTAAACAGAATAGCACCGATACTATCACTGCGCCCAAAAGTAAATTGCAACATTGACTGATACACAGTAATAGGATTCTTGCCAATGAACATGATGACCAGGGAGCCAATAAACATTGCAAACAATATAGCACCAAAAGTAAAGGCTATTTGCATTAACCAATCCTTGTATTTGTAGTTCATTTTGCAGCTCCCTCCTTCTCACTACCCAGCATGTAATGACCAAGCTGTTGATGGTCAACCTCTTCGGGCAAGAATTCTGAGGTGATACGACCATTATAGATAACACCGATTCTATCACTCATAGCCATAACTTCTTCAAGATCAGCAGAAATAAGCAAAACAGCTTTCCCTGCATCCCTTGCTTTAACTAACTCTTTACGCACGAACTCAATAGCACCGACATCGAGACCTCTAGTAGGTTGAGCTGCAATAATCAAGTTAGGTTCACCACTAAACTCTCTTGCCAGAATAACCTTCTGCTGATTACCACCAGATAAGTTACCGATCTCGACCTGAGGTGAAGAAACACGGATATCATAATCTGTGATATACTGCTTTGTTAGTGCTTCAATCTTCTTATAGTCAAGCAATAAGCTTTTTTTCAAATCTTTAGAATTATGCTTGCCAAGGATGCTATTCTCCGCTACAGTCATCGGCAAGACCAAACCTCTCTTATGCCTGTCCTCCGGGACAAAACCGATTCCTTCCTTACGGATATCCACAACTTCCTTACCGGTAATATCCTTGCCCAAAAGCTTAACTGACCCACTTGCAGGCTTACGTAAACCTACAATAGTTTCCACTAACTCCGTCTGTCCATTTCCTTCAACACCAGCAATTCCGTAAATTTCTCCGGCTTTAACTTCGAAATTAACCCCATTGAGTATTGCCTGTCCGTTCTCTGAATAATGTAAATCATTAATCTCAAGAACAGTACCCTCCACATCTGCTTCACCCTTCTCAACGGTGAAGAGCACAGGACGACCAACCATCATCTCAGCTAGATGCTTCTTGTTGGTATCTTCCTTATTAACCGTACCAATCTTCTGACCACGTCTTAAAACAGTAATCCTATCAGAAATCTCAAGAACCTCATCTAATTTATGGCTGATGAAAATAACAGTCTTGCCTGCTTCAACTAGAAGCTTTAAGTTCTTAAACAGCTCGTCAACTTCCTGAGGAACGAGTACGGCTGTAGGTTCATCCATGATAATGACTTCTGCACCACGATATAGAACCTTCAAAATCTCAACCCTCTGTTGTTCACCAACAGACAAATCAGCAACAAGTTCTTTAGGATTAAGATCAAACTCATACCTCTTGCATAGTTCCTCAACCTCAGCATGAGCTTTCTTAAAATTAAGAACACCACGATTAGAATTCTCCGCACCGAGGATGATGTTCTCAGTTACAGAAAATCTGGGAATAAGCATAAAATGCTGATGAACCATACCGATTCCCAACTTAATAGCCTTACCAGGATCACTAAGTTCAATCTTCTCACCATTTAGAAAGATTTCACCAGCATCCGGTTGATAAAGACCACAAAGCATTTTCATCAGAGTACTCTTACCAGCACCATTCTCTCCAACAATAGCGTGAACCTCACCCCGTCGGATATCAATGTCAATCTGGTCATTAGCGAGAACCCCGGGAAAACTCTTGCGTAAACCTTTTGTCTCAATAACTAGGTCGCGGGACACCATTTCCCTCTCTCCTCAAACCAATCTTGTCTGCCCTACCTTAGGCAAAATATAGGGGTGACGAATAATACGCGTCACCCCTACCTTTTCATAGGCTATCGGGCGAAATAATAACTAGTTGCCCAAAGAAGCTTTGAACTCTGCCAAATCTTCCATGTCAACAGGTACTACAATTTCACCGTCAATAATTTTTCCTTTGATAACTTCTAGTTCATCAACAATGTCAGCCATCATTTCACGATTGAAATCGTTTACTGCATAGCCAACACCTTCTTCAGCTAAACCAAACATATGGTAGCCACCTTCAAAGTTACCTTCAACTAAGTCAACGATAGTGTTGTATACAGCAACATCAACACGCTTCATCATACTTGTTAACACGTGAGAACGCTGAGCCTCAGACACTGTTAGAGACTGATCAGCATCTACACCAATTGCCAAGTTACCGGTCTGAACAGCAGCTTCAAACAAGCCTGTACCAGATGCACCGGCAGCATGATAGATGATGTCTGCACCACGTTGATACTGAGACAATGCCAATTCACGGCCCTTAACAGGATCACGGAAAGCATCACCAGTGGTACCAATGTAGTCACTTTGAATCTTAATATCAGGATTTACATAGTATGCACCAGCCATATAGCCAGCTTCAAACTTCTGAATCAAAGGAATCTGCATACCACCAATGAAACCAATAGAGTTATTCTCACTCTTCAATGCTGCAGCTGCACCAACCAAGAAGGAACCCTCATGCTCGGTGAACAACAAGGAAACGACATTGGAGTCAGCAGTTAAGTCAGGAATGTAACCATCAATCAAACCAAACTTAACATCTGGGAACTCCTTAGACAATTTATCAATGTGCTCAGTAAACATGAAGCCAACACCAAAAATCAGATCATAACCCTGCTGAGCCAAAAGACGCATTAGCTCTTCACGATTATCTCCAGAACCTGCTGGCTCTAGATATTCGATCTCGATTTTGTCACCATACTCCAGCTTTGCTCTCTCCAACCCGGCATATGCCATATCGTTGAAGGACAAGTCACCTCTACCACCAACATCAAAAACCAAACCAATCTTTAATGGCTCTTCACCAGTTGGGGCTGGTGCTGGAGCGTCTTGCTTAGCGTCATCCTTAGAACCGCAACCTGCTAGCAATGTTAAGGACAAGACGAGTACTAAAGCAAGCATGCCCATCTTTCTCATCTTCTTCATTGTTGAAATGACCCCCATTCTTAAGGTTTTTTGCGCTCAGTGTCTATTCAATATCAATGCCAAAAATCCTGCCACTTGTCAATCCTTTAGTAGACAAGATTTCGTCTTGATATCCTTACCATTTTACACTGACCACCTATCTCTTTCTTAATTCTAACACTATATATCTAAGTTTCAAAGAAAAGTTTACGGTATTTATGGAGTAAATTAGTACATAATCCGTCCTGCCTATCTTAAAATGCATACTAATACCAATTGCAATCTTACTATAACAGATTTTTTCGATAATTTATTATACTAAATAAATCTATTTAGTGAAAAATAATTATTTAGAATACGAATCCATTCATTGATAATGTTGGCAATTTATTACCCGGACTATTAGGATTGTAGTTTATCAGGTAGTAGTTGGGATTGATTAACAATTAATGCCGTCAGAAATATTGCTGAAATCACCATTCCGCCACCTATAAAGCTCCATAACTGTAAACACGAAACAGCTAATCCGAATGCAGGCGGCCCAAGTGCTGCACCAAAAAATCTAACTGAACCATACAGAGAAACAATTGTTCCTCTCTCAGCCTGACCAATAGCGCTAGTAACAAGTAGATTTATGGCAGGAAGCACCAGTCCACTACCAACCCCAAGAATTGACACCACTAAAAGCAACAGATACAACTCCCTAACAAACGATACCAAAAACAGACTAATAGCAATCATAAAGAGACCCAAAACAATTAAAATTTTTAAGATCTTAGCAATCCTTTCCTGCAAGAATGTTCCTGTTAACCAGGAAGTAAGGGCCATTAAACCTACAGGAATTGCCACAACCAATCCCCTGACAAACTGTCCTAAGTGATAAGTCTTTTCCAAAACATCAGAGTAGAAACTCAAGATGCCAAACAGAAAGAACAGGATCAAAAAGCCATTAAAAGCCAAGACCATCAATGCTTTACCCTTATCCCTAAAAGTCTCTTTTAAGGCCTGTTTCTTTTCAGCCCAGCTAACCATCCTCTCTCGCTTTGGTTCCTTGACAAACCTTAAGACACCAAACCCCGAGAGATAACCCAAAACTGGATATAAAAAGAATGGCAAATACCAGAGAACCAACGCCAAAGCCGAACCTAGAATCGGACTAACAACCTTACCAACCCCATTAGCCGCTTCCAACAAACCCAAAACCTTACTCCTCTCCTGACTCTGAAAAACATCACCTGCCAAGGCCATCGCTATCTGATAAGTACCTCCTCCACCAATCCCCTGAAGAACTCTACCCCCAAGAATCACATAATAGGGATCATCCATCACCATGGCAGCTAGACCAGCCACTAGACCTCCTGAACCAAAAAGAATCAGTGCTGGCACCATTATCTTCTTTCGACCCCAAAGATCAGAAAGATAACCAGCCAGAGGAATAGTTAACCCTGCCGGAATAGAAAAAGCTGTTATAATTAAGCCAACCTCAAAGAGCCCAACCCGCAAATTCTCCTGCAGACTGGGCAAAAGAGGAATCAAAAGCGAATTACTAGTCACCATGACAAAGGGAACTGACATCAAAACAGAGAACCACACCCTAGTCTCACTCTTCACCAATTATCAACCGCCTATCAAAATAATCACTCCCCCTATCTTAACCATAGACCTTCCTATTCATCCTCAATTGCTTCAAAGTATCCCCTCTTAAACCCCTTCGCAAAGCTTCAAGGGCCATAACCTCTTCTAAGGCAATATTGCCAAGACTCACATCAGGACCCAAAAGCAAACACAACTGTTCTTGCTGTTCCTTCCTTGGTGCCTCCCAGATGATTAGATCTCTATCAGGCACTAAAGACAGGATATATTCCAGCTCATCCTTTTCAATATGACCATGATTATCATAAATTCCTACCGCCCTACCACTCTCCCTACCTTCAACAATAATCTTTTCCACACCATTTGCCAAATCCACCTGAATGGTTTGCCTGATCTGTTCAATCCCTAGTTGTTCAGATACCTGCTTCTTACCCACTTCACTAAGTACCCGAAAACCATAATCCATTGCCTTTCTAATCATTCTTTCACGTTCTCTAAGACTAATTTCAATCGTGCCATCGGAGACCTCAACAATATTTAGACCAAGATTGCTAACCTCTTTAAAGAATTCCTCAACCCTTCCCTGCCAGATGGCCGCTTCCAACAGCGTCCCTCCTGGATAAACTTCAATATCATACGAACTAATCAGACGTATCTTCTCTTTTAGATACTCCTTTCTGTACAGTGCTCCGGTACCAAACCCAAGTTTAATCAAATCAACATAGTCCCCCACTAACTCCAAATAGTCAGCAGTAGCTTCCAAACCAAGACCTTTATCAAGAATCATCGTCAAACCCTTAACCCTTGGCTTGCAACTCCTCTCTATTCCTTCCCCCACCTGACAAAAAGCCATATTCATACGCATAACCTCCAACACGGTTCTCCGATACACTATTCGGAAGAACCCATAAGCGTGCTAAACTATTGTTAACCTATCGGCAGGAAATTGGTTAACAATATCTAAACAAGAATACCTAGGAGGTTAGATAATATGTCAACAAGAGAACTAACATTAGCAGCACTCTTTGCCGCTCTAGCAGCAGTAGCAGCAATTATTGGGAGAATCGGCGTGGGAATAGTCCCCTTTAGCCTAGTACCCTTTGTAGTCATGCTCACAGGCCTTATTCTCAAACCAAGGGCTGCAGCATTAAGCATGACCCTTTATCTTTTCCTTGGTCTTATGGGCCTACCCATATTTTCATCACCACCCTACGGTGGTATAGCCTACATCACCAAACCAACCTTTGGTTTTCTTTTAGGCTACATCTTCTCTGCCTACACCATCTCTAAACTGAACCAATCCAAGAACAGTATTTTTGCCATCCTCAGTGGACTAATGGTCCTCTACCTAATCGGCCTAAGCTATCTTTGGTTTAACCTTAACTTCATTATGGGTACCACCATCACCTGGATAGACACCATAAAGGTAGGCTTCCTACCCTACATCCTACCTGACTTAGGTAAAGCTCTAGCCGCCATATTAATAGCCACCAAAGTTAGCAAACGCCTAAAATCTATATCTCAATGAGACATCACCAGTAAAGAACTTGATAACCTCTCCATTAACATCTACCAAGAGAGCTCCGTCCTCTCCCAAATCAATGGCTTTTCCCTCCCTGGTTCTCTCATTCTCCATAATCAGGACATCATGCCCAAGAACCAGGGAGTATTCCTTCCATTGCTTTTGAATAACAGCAAAACCCTCTTGTCTATATTTCTCATACCAATGAGAGAAACTTTCTAGAAACCCTGTTAGAATATCCAGTCTCTTAAACTCCCAACCCGTACCCAGAGAAAGAGATATGGCCTGTCCCTGTATATCCTCTGGAAAATCCCCTTTAGATTGATGTACATTCAAACCTATCCCCAAAACCACAAAGTCAACCCTATCTATCTCACCGACCGTCTCAGCAAGAATCCCACAAACCTTCTTCCCATCTAGCAAGAGATCATTAGGCCACTTGATACCAACAGGTATCCTCATCTCCCTAAGCACCTCAGTTAATGCCACAGAAGCAACAAAAGTAAGTTGTGAAACCAGATGTATCGCTACCGGAGGTCTCAATAACAGAGAAAACCATAACCCCTGACCCTTCTTAGATGACCAAGTCCTGCCCTTTCTCCCTTTCCCCCCGGTTTGTTCTTCCGCAATAACCAAAGTGCCTTCAGGATAGCCCTCTCTCCCTAGCTCCTTAATAGTCTCGTTAGTGGAAGATAGGCTCTCATACAGAAGAAAGGGATATCCAAAAACCATATCCAGCAAAGCCCTGTTAACCTCTTCCCTAAATAAAGGATCCTTCATGTTCAAAAGAGTATAGCCTTTCTTAGGACTACCCTCAATCAGATACCCCTCATCCCGTAGCTGTTGAATCTGTTTCCAGATAGCTGTTCTACTAACACCAAGTCTCTCCCCAATTTCCTCCCCGGAAACAGGCTCATCACTAGTTAGCAGAAACTCCAATAACGTCTCCTTTTTCACAAAAACATCCCCTCTAAAGAGTCATAGAGTATCCTCACCCCTACAATATCAATAACCTTAGGAGACAGCAAGCCAGAGCTATACTACTTGAAGGTATATTCTTTCTTCTAG
>DYGY01000038.1 GCA_020724425.1 Thermaerobacter marianensis | reverse complement strand
AAAACATCTGCTGAAAGGAAAGTACCGTATGGTTCTAATCTTTGTTTAGAATACCTCAAAAACTCACCAATTGCTTTATCCTTATTCCAATCACTCTCTACAGAGTATACAGCCAGAGACAATGGCCCATCAGAAGGGAATCTGACATAATCAAATTGTATTTCATCAAAACCATACCCCGCTACTTCCTCAGCAATAGCCAGGTTATATTCCCAGACCTCCATATTGTAGGGGTCTGTCCAGCCAATCCCCTTATAATCTGTCCAACGACCACCATTTACATGCTGCACAGACCATTCAGGTCTAGCCGTAGCCATGGTGTTATCCTTAAAAACTACCAATCTAGCGATTGTGTAGATATCTCTGCTTTTTAATTCAGCTAGAACTTTTTCAATATCCATCCTCGGTCTTACAGCACCGGCTTCCTGAGCCTCAATCACGCTAGATTGATAAGTTAGATTACCCCAGTCATCCTTAACATCTATAACTATAGCGTTAAGCTCTGTTCTCTCAATTAGGGCAAGAGTTTCAGCAAACCTCTTCTCGCTCAGAACCACTCCCGGTGGCACATAAATCCCTTTAATACCCTGCGGAATTTCTCTTGGCACATATCTAAGAACGCTTACAAAATGCTCCTGTTCTTCAACAACAGAAACAGTATAAATCCCCTTATATTTGAGAAGTGCTTGATGCTCTACCCCATAATCTCCTGCAAGCTCCATATTCCAGGGATAATTAATAACTAGTGCTTCAGGTTCTTCTTCAACTACTTCAGTATTTGCTAAGAATGAAAAAGCTGGCACAACCATGATAGCTATAATAACTAAAGCCAACAAAAAGAATTTAGTATTTGTGCCAACATTAATCTTTTGGTCCATCAAAACACCTCCCTAGACAAAATTTTACCTTATCAATATTCTCGATTCATAGCATCTATCCCTTTAGCATACTTACCAAGAACAATTAGTACAATTTGTTATAGACGAGAAATTCTGACGGTACAAGGAATTCTACACATAAAAACAGAAAGATAGAATGTTGAAAAGTGACGGTATGATTTTTTCCAAGACAATCGGAGATACGTCTAGAGAGGAACACCCTAAGTTTACATCTGTGAAGTTGCCTGCTCAAAGTCTCTAAACCCTATGGCATACAGTTAAACGCTGTAGTCATTGAAACGCATTTAGCACAGAGTATTTGCTTAACCAGAAGGGGCTGGATAGTTAAGGTATCTCTATCAATCTAGACCTTGGCGGTCAACAAAACCAAGGAGCTTTGTCTTGACGGCTTATCCAGACCAATCAGAATTGATCTAATCAAAACCGCTTTATACAGGGATTTGCGTAGCATAAGGCATCCCCCACTTACGACTTTCTTAGAAGGGTGCCTAAGATTTGATAAAGGAATGATACTTAAATATGCCTACTAGACAACGTACCATTTTCGTCTCCTCTACCATACTCGTATTGGCTCTTATAGGGAGTCTTGTAGTCTTTGGCTTTAATGTTAGTGAGCTTTCCTCGGAAACTCCTACACCAGCACAACCAAATCCATCTGAAAAGCCTGTAGAACAGTTCTTCGATATCCTAATTAGTGGAGGATTAATTGTGGACGGTTCTGGTCAGGAAGGATTTCAGGGTGATATAGGTATTATTGGTGACCGTATCATAGCTGTAGGGGACTTAAGTAATAGCAGAGCACATACAGTCATTAGAGCGGATGGGACTGTAATCAGCCCTGGGTTCATCAACACTCATTCCCACACAGACGAGCAGATATTTAATGAACCCAATGCCAAAGCTGCACTAATGCAGGGAATTACAACCGAGATTGGCGGACAGGATGGTAGATCACCAATCCCCTTAGAAAGCTATTTTGAGCGAGTAGAGGAACAGGGTACAGGCGTTAACCTGGTAATGCTTGTAGGGCAGGGATCTGTAAGACAGGCAATTATGGGAAATGATAATAGACCTGCTAGTGCTACAGAACTAACTGCAATGATTAAGCTTCTAGAACAAGAAATGCAGTCAGGCGGCTTTGGCCTGTCTACCGGTCTAGAATATATCCCTGGTAGATATACCCCAACTGAAGAACTGATTGCTTTAAGCAAAGTAGTAGCTGAATATGACGGTGTCTATGTATCCCACATGCGCAGTGAAGGAGATAGACTCTTAGAAGCGCTTGAAGAAACCCTTTACATCGGTAAGGAAGCAAATATCCCAGTGAATATTTCACATTTCAAAATAGTTTTTGAGAGAAACTGGCATAAAGCCGATGATGCTCTTGCTTTAATAGAGGATGCAATAGCTGAGGGACAATCAATAATCTTTGATGTTTATCCCTATCTTGCTCCTGATTATGCCACAAATCTTTCTCTGCAACAAGTATATAGATACTACGCCCCTGAGAGACTCATTGTAAAGACAGCAAACAACTCTGACTATATCGGGAAGACCTTGGCGGATATTTATGAAGAATATGGGTTAACTGGGGAGTCTCTGTTAGCACAAGATCCCAATATTATAGTAGTATCTGAGTTGGTCTCCGAAGAACTCCTAGTTCGTTTTCTCCAGTCACCACATGCTGTAGTCTCAAACGATGCCTCAGCAAGACCATTTTACCAAAATAGTTACTGGGCTAGCAGAGTTCATCCAAGAGCCTATGGGGCTTTTCCAAGAGTCATCTCCCGGTATGTAAACGAGCAAAATGCTCTAACATTAGAAGAGGCCATTCATAAAATGACCGGGAAACCCGCAGAATTTTTTGGCATACCTGAGCGAGGCCAAATCAAAGAGGGATACTACGCTGATTTAGTCATCTTTAACCAAGAAGAAATACGGGATACCGCTACATGGTGGGACCCACAGCAGTATCCCGAAGGTATATACTACGTTCTAGTTAATGGCGAAATTGCTGTTTCCGAGGGCCAACTAGTTGAAGATACCTTAGCAGGCCGTATTATTCGCTCAAGGTGACAATAGATACTCTAACCATGGAGAATCATGAGGGATTACCAACACTGTTTGATCACCTAATGTTCTTTGATAGGTTTCCATGGCTTTTAAGAAGGCATAGAACTCTGGGTCCTGTTCATAGGCCTGAGCATAAATAGCCATTGCTTCAGCATCACCAGCACCTTTAATTTCCTCTGCTTCACGATACGCTCTAGCTAAGAGCTCCTGCACTTCTCTATCTGTTGCAGCACGAATCTTGGTAGCTTCAGCTTGACCTTCAGAGAGATAGTGAGCAGCAATTCTTTCTCTTTCACTAGTCATTCTTCTAAAAATAGCCTCTTCATTTTCCTTAGGTAAGTCAGCTCTCTTTATTCGCACATCAAGTACTTCTATACCATAATCAGCAGCAATCGAGTCACTTCTTTCGGTAACTGTATGCATAATGAAGCTACGCTCCGCACCAATAATGTCAGAATAGTCATACCTGCCCAGTTCCTCTCTGATAACTGAGTAGATAATATCATCTAAACGCGTCTGTGCTCCATTCTCTGTCTGGACAGTTTGCAAAAGTCTTAAAGGATCGTCTATTCTCCACTTTGCATAACTATCAACTACCAGAGTCTTCTTATCCCTAGTTAACACCTCTGCGGGGGCAGAATCATAATCAAGTATCTTAGTGGAGTAGAAGGTAGCGGACTCTAATACCGGTACCTTTAGATATATACCTGGTTCATCATGAACCCTAACAGGCTTACCCATCCTGGTAACAACGACCTGTTCAGTGACATCAACAATAAATACTGCTGAAGTCACTCCAAAGAGAAGCAACAATACTAAAATAGCTCCAACAGCACCAAAAAGTGATTTTTTCATCTACTGCCCCTCCCTTCCACTCAAACGGTCTAATGGTAGATATTTCACCGTATCACCTGATTCATCCATGATATAGATCTGGGAAATACCAGGCAATACTTCTTGCAACATTTCATGATATAGTCTTGTTCTAGTGATATCCTCAGACTTTTGGTATTCCTCTAACATAGCAGTAAAACGGGCAGCATCACCATAGGCCTTTTCGACTCTAGCGATACGATAGCCCTCTGCTTCCTCAAGCATCCTGGCTTCCTCACCTCTTGCTTGAGGTAACTGTGTGTTTCGATATTCCTCTGCTCTATTAATAGCTTCAACCTGCCCCTCTTTAGCATCAACCACTGCCTTGAAAGCAGGTTTAACAGCATCTGGTGGCTGTACATCCTGCAACTGAACAGCCATCACAAATATTCCTGCATTGTACAAATCCAAAGTCTCCTGCATAAGATTCTGCACTTCAGTTTGAATTTCGACCTTCTGATCTGTTAGAACATCATCAATATCAGAACGACCAACAACCTCACGCATGGCTGACTCCGCTACCCTGCGCACCGTTCCATCAGGATTCTCTACTTTAAAGAGATAATCTACTGAATCCTTCACCTTGTATTGAACAATAAACTCAACATAAACAATGTTATCATCACCTGTTAGCATTAAAGCCTCTTCAGGTACACTGACATATTGAGCGGCTCTCTCCTGTGACCCTGATTTAACAGTTCTAAACCCGACTTCCACTCTCTGTACCTTTGTCACATAAGGAGTGTCAACCTTCTGTATTGGTGTAGGTAGCTTTAGATGAAAGCCTGGTTGAGTAACAGCTGTTACCTCCCCAAAGGTTCTCACTACACCCTCTTGATCAGCTTCAACAATATACCAGGAACTTGAGCCAATCCAGAGAACAACAAGCAGGATTATGACCCAATAGATTGTTTTCTTCTTTTTGACTTTTCCGACCCATTGATCCACATCTGGATGAAATGATTCTGGGCCAGTACGATTAATATCCAAACAACTCCCTCCCTCTAAATAAAATCAACCACTCATTGTGGCTTATTTTCTAGTATATTACATCGAGACCAGAATCGCTAGAAAAAAAGACTCCCCGAAAGGAGTCTATTTCTTCTTAGGATCTATAAAAAGCTGTTTTTCTGCTTCTTGCTGAACAGGCTTAATGTATCTTGCTCTAGCAATTACCTGATCTGCTATTTCATTTATTGCTTGAGCTGTTAAGGAATCAGGTTGTTCAATAACAGTTGGCTTACCTATATCACTGTTCTCTCTTAACTGCATTTCTAAGGGTACCTTGCCTAGTAACGGTGTACTAAGCTTATCTGCAATTAACTGTCCTCCGCCCTCACCAAACAAAGCCACTTCTTTACCACTATCAGGGCAAACAAAATATGACATGTTCTCTACCACCCCAATGACTTCCTGTTGAGTCTTCTCAGCCATCATACCCAATCGGGAGGCAACCTGAGTTGAAACCTGTTGAGGTGTGGTAACAATGAGGAGCTGACTCCAGGGTACTTGCTGCACCAAGCTGAGGGGAATATCACCTGTGCCAGGTGGTAAATCAATAAATAGATAGTCAAGGTCACTCCAGGCAACATCCTTGAGAAACTGATCAAGAGCTTTAATCACCAGTGATGCTCTCCAGATAACAGATGTATCTTCCTCGACAAAGAAACCCATAGACATTACCTGTACACCATGGCCATCAATAGGTACGATCTTATCACCTAATACAACTGGAGGTCCTCCTACCCCAAGCATTCTTGGAATACTGAAACCATAGATATCCGCATCTAATAGACCTACCCTATATCCTTTTTGAGCAACCGCAACAGCCAGATTAGCACTTACTGTGGACTTTCCTACCCCACCCTTACCACTACCTATGGCAATAACTTTAGTCCTCCCATTATCAGCATAAATACCTGTCTTGGGCATCTCAGTTGTTCCCATGGCAAGACCTCTTGCCAGAGCTGCTCTTTCTTCATCAGTCATTGCCCGAGTACGAACCTTAACCTCTTCTATATCAGGTAATGCTAAAAGGGCATTACGGACATCCTCTTCAATCCTATTGACCAAAGGACATCCCTGTACTGTTAGACGAATCTCGACTTCCACCATACTGCCTTCAATATTTATATCCCCAACCATATTTAAGGTAACTATATCTCGTTTAAGCTCAGGATCATCAACTGTCTTTAGTGCAGCAATTATCTGCTCTTTAGTAACCATCAATAGATGCCTCCTGTCTAATTAATATGGAAAGCCCATTCTTCTTTTAGCTTCTTCAGACATCATTGAAGGATTCCACGGTGGTGTAAAGACAATATCAACATCCACATTCTCCACACCCTCAAAATCCAAGAGAACAGATTGAACATTAGCTGAAATAGCATGAGTTAACGGACATCCTGGAGCTGTCAGGGTCATCGTTACATTTACGTTACCATCCTCAATCTTAATCTCATATACCAGACCTAAATCAACAATATTGATATTTAATTCTGGATCATAAACTTGCTTTAAAGCTTCCATAGCTTTCTCTTCTGTTAGCATGATATCCCTCCTTAAGGACGACACTATCTTATCTAATATATTTAGCCGTAAATCATTTTCAAATGCATGCCTGATTATATCAGAACCTGAAAAATCAATTTGTGATTTGAGTCACCCTAGAAATAGTAAAAACCCTCGCAATGCGAGGGTTTAACCAATTATTCACCGCCTAGAGCAACGCCCCATTCATAGGATTGCTTCTGAATCTCTAGAACTACCGATGTATTTGTATCTGTAATACCTTCTATTCTGCTTAGTTCATGGACAACAAAATCTGCCATCTCCCTGTTGCTAGAAAAGTAGCATTCAATTATGATATCAAACATACCAGTAGTTAAAGCTACTCTCTTAACTCTGTCTAGATCAATAACCTGATTCAGAACATTCTTAATCTGACTGCTCTCTACATTCAAACCGATAATAACCGGAGTCTCAAAACCTATTTCAAATGGATTGGCTACTGCAGCGATATGAATAACACCTTCATCAATTAATCGATAGAACTTTCTTCTAATGGTTCCTTCAGTTACCCCAATTTTCTCTGCCATATCAACAAAGGACATACGCCCATCTTGTTGTAGTAAAAGGATTATTTGTTTTTCTGTCTTATCTAGGGTAAAACCCTTAGCCATCTCTCTACTCCTTTCAATCTTTACATCATAATTGTCATGTTAACCGGATATATTGTATATTGTTTTCACGAATTTCGCAATGTATTTTCGGCTGCTTTTTAAGATTTTTTTCGATTTTTGATTATACGTACATAATTTAACCTGTTAAACGTTATATTTTAGCGTTCAGAAAACGAAAACAGGGGATTTTGATGGATAAACCATCTTAATCCCCTGTTAGTTGCTTCCCTATTTCTCGTTGAGAACCTCTTTTATTGCCTCTTCAATAACATCTAAAGCTTCATCCAATTGTTCTTCAGTAATTGTAAGAGGACTTAACACCCTGATTACATTTCCATAAATACCTGCTTTTAACGATATGACTCCTTTTTCAAAGGCTTTCTTGAGAATCCTATTTGTTTCCTGAGCAGCTGGTTCTTTGGTCTGCCGATCTTTAACGAGCTCAATACCAACCATGGAACCTAGCCCACGAACATCACCGATAATGTCATACTTTTCTTGCATGGCCTTAAACCTATCATAGGCCCTTTTACCTAATTCTTTTGAACGGTCTACAAGCTGTTCTCTCTCAATGATATCTATAACTTTTAGACTTGCAGTACAGGCTACTGGATTCCCTACATAAGTTCCACCTATACCACTATCTCCCGGTCCATCCATAACGTGAGCCTTACCGGCAACTCCACTCAACGGCATTCCTGCCGCTATACTCTTTGCTAAAACGATAATGTCCGGTTCAATGTCAGAATATTCTGAAGCAAACATGTAACCAGTCCTAGCAAAACCAGTCTGAACCTCATCGACGATTAACAGTACATCATTCTCATGGGCAATTTCCTGTAATCTCTTAAGATATTCTTTAGGTGGTACAATGAAACCACCTTCACCCTGAACAGGTTCAACAATAACTGCTGCCGTATCTTCTGGTGCGACTGTATGGAGAAAGGCTTCCTTAAGCTCATCAGCACACTTTATATCACAGCTAGGATACTCTAAGTTTAAAGGACAGCGATAACAATATGCATAAGGAATACGATAAACATTAGAGGCAAAGGGACCAAAGCCCTGCTTATATGGCTTAACCTTACTGGTAAGCGTCATAGCCATCATGGTTCGACCATGGAAAGCATTTTCAAAGGTAATGATACCACTTTTCTTAGTATAGGCTTTAGCAATCTTCACAGCATTTTCAACCGCTTCAGCACCAGAATTGAAAAAAGCTACTTTCTTTGGAGTATCACCAGGGAGTATTTTGGCTAATCTCTCTGCTAACTTCACATAAGAATCATAGGGAACAACTGTGAAATCCGTATGAGTAAAGCGTTCAACATGCTCCTTGATTGCCTCTACAATCTCTGGTTGACTATGACCAACATTCATAACACCTACGCCACCAGCTAAGTCAATAAAAGTGTTACCATCAACATCTTCTAGCAAAGCACCTTCAGCTCTTTCCACATATACAGGTGCATGAATAGACATGGCTCTTGGTACATACTGATTCTTCATTGCTTCAAGTTCTCTGGACTTAGGACCTGGTACCTCAGTTACTAAGTTGATGCTTTTCGTCACTAAAACCAACCTCCCTTATCGAATTACAATATACATAGATGTATATTTTCTATTTCCCTACCAACGACAGGATTTCCTCCTCAGTAAAAGGAAATCAGCATTGACTTTAATGAAAGGTGGTTATTGTGATGACACTAGCACATGAAGGTCTTTCCTTTATCACAAGAGGGGTTCAACACAACTTAGACCTATGGTACCTAATCCAGGAACTAGCTGAAGTAAGGTGGTATCAAGCCGATAGCACGATCATACCAAAGAAAGAACTATATCTTGTTAAAGATGGAATAGTGCAACTAGATCTATCTTTTCATGATAGACGAAAACCCCTTTCTATTTTTGGCAAGAATACAGTGTTTGGAGAAATGGAACTCTTCTCTCTTGATAGTGAGTTTTCGCTCTCTTGTAGAACAATAACTCCAGCAATCATTCTTGTCTGGGAAGCAGATTTAGTATATGAACTAATTAGGATTTACCCAGCACTGTCATTCCATCTTCTAAATGCACTGCTTAATAAGATGCGTCTGCTGACTAGTCAGGCAGAAGCAGTTACACAACTTGACACCAATCAACGTCTTAGAACTCTATTTATCTATTTGGCAAATCAACTAGGCACCTTCAAGGGCCCTGACTGTGTAGAGATACCTGTAAGCTTAACTCAAAACCAACTCGCGGAGCTAACTTCTAGCTCACAGGCATCAATCAAGAGGATATATCAGACGCTTAAATCTCAGGGAACTATTAAAAAGAAGTCAGGTACATATCACGTTAAGATTAACCAATTGCTCAAATTTTAGATCTACCATCCAACTTGGGTAAAAAAAGAGAGGCGCGTCTTCTGACACGCCTTCGGCCGTCCTACCCATTAGTTACTCGCTACCATTAAGTGCTTGTCTGTATACAGGTTATAGTATGTCAAGACTTTTCTGGAGTAACTGGTTTCTCTTACTTCATTAGCTGTGTTTGTGCCTGCATTATATGCAACTAACGCCCTGCTCACATCACCCTTATACAGATCTAGTAAATAGGCGAGATGTGCTGTGGAGATACTCACATTGATAGTCGGATCATATAAGTTTTCCGGTGTATAATCACTCATTGCCAGAGTGTTAGTAGCTACAATCCTGGCTGTACGGGGCATTGGTTGCATAAGCCCTATCTCTCCTGATGTACCGATAGCATCTGTACGGAAGTGACTCTCCACTGTTATGACTGAATAGATTAACCAGGGATCAACATCCCATTGCCTAGCAGCATTAGTTATAGCTAAAGTAATTTCTTGTTGTTCTTCCTCAGCCATTCGGGGATACTCACTTTCTAGACGACTTTGAATAGCGAAAAAATAATCTACATATTCTAAAACCTCTGCAAGTGTCTCTTCTTCTACCGGATGTTGATTTATGGTAGCGACACTTACCTGTAAAGACTCGTTGCTAGTTACAGGTACAATAGCAACAACTGTATAGGCCGCTACTAATAAAACAAACACTACTGCCAAAGTGGCAGTGAGTCCTAATGCAGTTGTAACTAGCATTGTATTTTTCATAAAATTCACCTCATCAATCGATTGTTAACACGACAGCCGAACAATATACATCCATATTTATCCAGTATTTTTAGGCACTGCTACAGTTTATCCTTACCATCTAGCTCTGTCAAGGATTTTGAATCCTTTTATGTAAATATATTGCTTTTTGCTTCTAATGCATGTCCTCATATATACTAAAAGTACATAATATATCCAGAAAAGAGGTTCCGGAGAAGTATGACTGATTTACGGACTATAGTAAAGGGTAGATTTAAAAAGCACGAAAAACCAAGAATCGGTCTGGCTCTAGGTGGGGGTTCTGCTAGAGGGGCAGCACATTTAGGTGTCTTAGAGGTTCTCCTTGGGAACGACATTAAACCAGATATTATAACAGGAACAAGTGTTGGCTCTATGGTTGGGAGTTTCTATGCAGCCGGTCTGTCACTAGAAGAAATAAATGGCCTGGCTAAAACCTTGACCAAGGACATCCTTTTTGATCCAACAATGACACCTCTAGCCTGGCCATTAATTGGTTCTGGGATTCTCCTTGAATCTCTAGGTGTAGAAAACCGTCTAACAGAAAGACTACCTAATGGTTTAGCAGCTGGGATCAAATTGGAAGAATGGTTAGAAGAAAACTTACCGGTAAAATCGTTCTCCGACTTAAAGATTCCCACTGCTGTAGTAGCTGCTGATTTGTACAGTGGTGAGCATGTAATTATGTCAAGCCAGAAATTTCTAAATAACATTCCAGATGATGTGGCCATATTGGTTGATGTAAATCTAGCGGCAGCTATCCGAGCTAGTAGCTCAATACCCTGGTTCTATGCGCCCAAGAGATTGGGTGGGCGTCTTCTTGTTGACGGAGCAGTTATTGAACCGGTACCCGCCTATACAGCTAGGATCCTAGGAGCCGACATCGTCATTGGCGTAGACCTGGGAATGACCAGTACCCCTCCAGAAAAAGTGAAGGGGATAACAAAAATACTAACCCGTTCTGTAGACATAGAGGCAAGACGCCTGTCAGACCTCCAGCTTAAACTCTATGCTGACTATGTAATCACTCCTCGTTTTGGAGATAAGGGTATGATGGATACCGATATGCTCCCATATTATCGGGAACTAGGTTACAGAGCAGCAGAAGAGTCTATCCCGTCAATTAAGCGAGTCCTTCAAGAGGTATAGATGAAAGGAGCTAGGGCATTTCCTCCATTGCACCAGTGCATGGAAACAATTTTGCCTGCCATTAAATGAACATTGCAGAACACCTAGAAGATAGAGCAATCATTCGTAACTATAACCAGGGCGAGACCATTAATGTGTACAGCTTGACTAACTACATAGCCATCCTAAAAACAGGTCTGCTGAAGGTTCAATTTACTTCGTTTAATAGTAGGGGACTCATGGAGATCTTGGATCCCGGAGCGATTTTTAGTGAAGATAGCTTCCTTTTTTTAGGTAGAGAAATCGAAAATATAGTAGCGTTAGAAGACTCCACAATAGCTTTAATTAACGAGTCTATAATGGAACGTGAACTTGAAAGTAATCCTGACTTTACGTTAAAGCTTCTTAGGACACTCACCCGTAGAGCTCTACTCTATTCAGAGAGATTACTCGATTTTGGTGAATATGATGCCAAAAAAAGAACTAAGGTAAGTCTGAATCGCCTCTTACGTGTTCACGGAAAAGCTAAAAAGGGTCACCTGTTTCTTGACCTCCCTTTAACACAAGAGGATATGGCTAGTCTTTTTGGGGTAAGCAGAGTGACAGTAGCTCAGACACTGAAAGATCTAAGAAGCGAGGGAAAATTAGACGCTGGAAACGGATTGCGTTTAAGGGAATAAAGAGGGGAGCTTGTCCGAGGCCACTGAAGAAAAACTGAATATACTTGTAGAAACAGTTGAGGACAACTTAGAGTGCCATATCCAAAGATGAGGATGCTAGGGTGGGACACAAGACTTATGATAGCAAATTCTTTGGGTACAAAA
>DYGY01000008.1 GCA_020724425.1 Thermaerobacter marianensis | reverse complement strand
AGGAGGGATATTGAAAGAGAGGTGAACTAAGTGGAAAAAATAATAGCAGTTAGAAAAGATTCCAGAGGAAATATCATAGCCATCAAGACTGAAAAGAACGTCTATGACTATGACACAGCCATACACATGGCCAAAACAGGCCAGTTAGACCATGTAGATAGCTTTAACAGGTATGGCAGAGACATCCTCCGTTCAGAACCAGATAAAACCAAAGAAAACAACCTAGACAACCTACCCGAATTCTAGCATTTGACACACTCACTTAAGACTGGTAAAATCAAGGCAAACATATATAAGGCAATGCAGAGGAATAGTATGAGGTCACAAAAAAGAGAATCCATCCCCCGGCTGAAAGATGGATAGAAACCCTCAAAACCCGCCTCTAAGCCGATTAAGCTTAAGTGGAACCTTATGGTTCAACTAGGGTGGTACCGCGGAATTAACCTTTCGTCCCTTAACAGGACTTAAGGTTATTTATTTTTGAAAGGAGTTTTAAGAACATGGCAAAGAACGATAAGGAATTTGTCAAAGAGATTACACCTCAATCAGAGGACTTCTCCCAGTGGTATACCGATGTTATAAAAAAGGCCGATCTCATCGATTATGCCCCTATTAGAGGTTGTATGGTCCTTAAGCCAGACGGCTACGAACTCTGGGAAGCAGTCCAAGTAGGCCTAGACCGTAGATTTAAAGAAACCGGACACCGTAACGCATATTTCCCAATATTCATCCCAGAAAGCTTCCTCAACAAGGAAAAGGAACACGTGGAAGGCTTTAACCCAGAAACCCCTTGGGTAACTCATGTGGGTGATGAAAAACTACAGGAACGTCTGGCAATCAGACCTACATCAGAAACCATCATCGGTGAAATGTATCATCGCTGGATTAAATCATACCGGGATCTACCCGTTCTCTTAAACCAATGGGCTAATGTTGTTCGCTGGGAAAAAGCAACCAGACCATTTCTACGCACAACCGAATTCCTCTGGCAAGAAGGACATACAGCACATCAAACAGAGGAAGAAGCCAGAGAAGAAGTATTAAAAATGCTAAACGTCTATCGTGACTTTGTAGAAACCGACCTGGCCATCCCGGTCATACCCGGTAAGAAAACAGAAATGGAGAAATTCAAAGGTGCCATTGACACATACTCAATAGAAGCACTAATGCAAGATGGCAAAGCACTCCAAGCCGGTACCTCCCACTACCTCGGTCAAAACTTTGCCAAGGTCTTTGACATACAATTCCTTGATGAAGACAATCAGCTTAAATACGTCTATCAGACCTCCTGGGGTATGAGCACCAGAATTATTGGTGCCATGATTATGGTACACGGTGATGATAGAGGCCTAGTCCTACCACCAAAAGCAGCACCAACCCAGGTAATAATCGTACCAATTATGGCTGGTAAAGACAAAGAAATGGTCAAAGAAAAAGCACTAGAACTCCAAACAAGACTAGGAAACTCATTTAGAACACGTCTAGATGACCGCGAAGAATATACACCAGGCTGGAAATTCAACGAATGGGAAATGCGAGGCATACCCATAAGAATTGAAATCGGTCCAAGAGACATACAGAATAACCAGGTAGTCCTAGTAAGAAGAGACACAGGTGAAAAAATCTTTACATCTCTAGATCAACTAGAAAGCACAATAGATACTCTCTTAACAGAAATTCAAAGCAATCTCTTCAACAAAGCTAAAAAATTTATGGAAGATCATACCCAGCAGGCTACCAACATGGAAGAACTAAGAGAAGCGGTTGTAGAGAAAAAAGGAATGGCCCTATCAGGCTGGTGTGGCTCCTCAGAATGTGAAACAAAAGTCAAAGAAGAAACAGGAGCAACCATTAGAAACATACCGATAAATCAACCAAATGATCTAGGCACCTGTGTATACTGTAACAATAAAGCACAACATCAAGTATATTTTGCAAAAGCATATTAAAAATCTCTTGCCAGCCTAAAAGTTAGGCTGGCTCTTCCTTATACAGCCAATGTCTCCCTAGCTAAAGCTCCTAATGGAGTAACATAAAGCTCTCCTTTGGTATTCAATATGGCCAAGAAGACATCACTAACCTCATAACCCCTCTCTCTTAATCTATCCTGTAACCACTCTTCACTTAAACCAACAGCCCTTAGTCCCTCTAAAGATATTTTCCCCTCAAGAACTACAGCCGTTGAAAGACCCTCATACTCACTATCTAAATCCAGATCTTTAAGCTTAACACTTCGATACTGGCTCTTCTTCTGAACACTCAATGCCCCACTAGGCTCCAATACGGCAAACTCAACCTCACCTATATCAAACACCTCTTTCTCCCTCAAGTGACTCAAAAGCTCATCTACCGTATACCTTAACTTTTCAAGATTCCTCTCAAGGATAACCCCATTTTCAATCACAATGGTAGGGTCAAAAGATAACCACTTCCCCGCTAATCTGCTTTTTAAAACCACCCTTGATAAGAAAATATGGATTAACCCCAGACCAGCAATAGCAAACAGAGTTGGCCCATGAGGCACCTTAGGGTCAGCCAAATCAGCACCAGCAACTGCACCCAAAGTTACTGCAATTATCAGATCGAACACCGATAATTCACCAATATGCCTCTTACCCATCATCAAAGCTACCAGCAAAAAAATCATAATTACTGTAATCATGCGATAAATAACTATTAAGTACTCCATCATCAATTCACCCTCACATAGTCTACCCAAAACTAAAGACACCATCTCAAACTTTAGCAATACACTATAGCGTAAGAATCAAAAGGGAGGAGTAAAAATGACAAAAACCCGACCAAAAACAGGATACATTCGCCGAGTATTCCCAGGAGGCAACACCTCATATGGATTCCATTCCTTCTATGACTACATCATCACTCCTGATGCTAACAGAATCTTTGTTATCAAAGGAGGCCCGGGAGTTGGCAAATCAACCTTCATGAAAAAAATAGCTTCTGATCTCCTAGAGAAAGGGTTCAACATCGAGTATCATCATTGTTCTTCAGACAATGACTCACTTGATGGTATCCACATACCCGACCTTGAAATCGCCATTATCGATGGAACAGCACCTCACATAGTTGATCCCAAAAACCCCGGAGCTGTAGATGAGATAATCCATCTAGGCGACTATTGGAACGAACACGAAATGCGTAAAAACAAAACCGAAATCCTAACACTCAACAAAGAAATATCCAGACTCTTTAGAAGAGCCTATAGCTACCTAGCCGCTGCCAAAATATTCTTAGACGAGATAGAAGGATACTACAAACAAACAGGAATACTAGATGGACAAAAACTAAACCGTTATGCTCTTAGACTAATTGAAGAAACCTTCCATAAACCAGTAACTAACGGGCATCCAGCAAAAACTAGCAAACATCCTGTACGGCATCTATTTGCCACCGCCATTACTCCCGATGGACCGGTCAACTACATCGAAACCCTGGTAGACAGCCTAAACAAGAGATACATCATTGAAGGTGATGATGGAACAGGCAAAAACGAACTCATCACACGCCTAATGGATGCAGCACTAATGCATGGCTACTTCGTAGAAGCCTATCATTGCTCACTAGACCCAACCAAGATAGATCATCTAATAATTCCTGAGCTTTCTCTAGCTGTCATAAACATCGTCGAACCACATTTCTATACACCCCAACCCGGAGACAAAGTAATTAACACCGTAGAATTCATTAACCAAACCTTAGCTTCAAGCTTAGCTGAAGAAAGACAACGGGCTAGAGACCTTTACAGACAATCCTTTGATCTTGCCATCTGGTACCTCCGCCGCGCCAAGGAACTCCACGACAAAATAGAATCATATTACGTACCAAACATGAACTTCCAGCAGATAGAAGACCGTCGCAAACAGGTACTCTCAAAAATACTAGAAGTAGCTAGGGAACTAGGATATGTAGTCTGAAAGTAATCCCATATTTCAACCTAGGCATGAAAGCTTAAAGGTATTCTCTGAACGGTAGAGCTGACACAAGTTGCCTTTTGTCTTAGACAGATAACCTCTAGCAGGTTTTGAAGCTCCTCATGGCGCCAGGACTGTCCTTCGCTGCAAGGAAAGCGTGTTCTTAAACAACCAACTCTTAACCCAGTATCTCTGCAGATGATATGTTCCTGCTAGTAACGTTGCATAAGCTCTAGAAGGATAACTTTCAATCGAGTAGGAGCTGAATGATTAATTCATCCAGCGTCCTCTCACACCACCGTACATACCGACCCGGTATACGGCGGTTCAATAGGATCGAGAAACTAATGAATATCTAATAGCGACTGACTGGTAACCTAGTCTCTGCAGGTATTCATTAGGAAGAGCTTGCGCAAGGAATGGGCTCTTGGCTATACGCCATTAGCTCTTTCTTGTATTGTCCTCTATTGTCTGGGTATGCCTAATCGCATAAGGTTGTTATATTTGGTGGAAACTTTTTGTTTCCAATAGCACTTGCGTATCCTACGTCGAACCCATCCATCAAATGTTCTAGCAAGACCGCACGTATCAGCAATGCCGAAGTAGTTGACCCAACCAATGATTAATTGATTGAGCTTTCGCAGTCTCTGAATCATGCTGCCTCTGGCCTCCTTCAGATTTCACCTCACGATGGACACCCTTACCTTTAGCTAATGGTTCCTACGGCCAATTTATCGCCCATGCCGGAGACACAGAAAGAGCCCTTCTTACGAGAGACCCTCAACCCTATATAACTCAATCTGATTGTTTAATTGCTCCGATAGGTTATTCAAATCACTAGCTTTATAAACGATATCCTGAAAGGTCTTATCAACTTCTTTTAGTAATTTTTCCATATCCACAACTCTTCTCGTATTCCCCTGTGCAATTCCAGTGACTGTTTTTGTCTTTTCACTAACTTCTTCTGCAGAAGCAAGCATCTCTTCAGTAGCTGCAGAATGCTCCTCTGTTATAGCGGCCACATGCTCAGCACTATCTAAAGCCTGATTAATGGTAGTCCCCATACCCTTAGTCATCTGAACGATGGAGGTAAAACGTTCTTCACTATCATTTAAGGCCTTCACTAAAGACTCAAAAGACTCTCGAGCATCAGTAGCCAAGGAAGTCCCTTGACTAACCTTATCATTTACAAGAAACATTCCTGATACTGCATCAGCTGTACCCTTTTTAATCTCATCTACTATTCTCGCGATATCAGCAGCAGACCTATTCGATTTTTCAGCTAACTTTCGAATCTCTTCAGCAACCACAGCAAAACCTCTACCCTGCTCTCCAGCCCTTGCTGCTTCAATAGCTGCATTTAAAGCTAGAAGATTCGTCTGTTCAGACACGTCGGTAATAATAGATACAATTTCACCAACTTCTGCTGATTTAGCACCTAAATCCTGAACAATACGGCTAGCATTTAAGGCCACCTCTTCAATATTCATAAAACTATCGATTGACTCTTCAATAGTCCTGCTACCAGATTTGGCATCATGAATGGCTTCTAATGAAGCTGCACTGGCTGTATCAACATCTGCAATGATCTTATCTATACTTCTAGCCATGGTCTGTAGTGATTGTAACATCTCAGCCATGCTCTCAGCCTGACTCTCCGCTCCGGTTGCAGTTTGTTCATTCGTTCTCTTAAGCTCATCAAGTAATTTACTGATTTCTTCAGTCTCTTCTTGTTGCAAGGAGCTTCGCTGTACAAAATCCTCTAAGGCCAACTTAACCTCATTAAGAACGGTCTGAGAATCTTTAGAATTAACACTTAAAGCATCACTATGTTTCTTTACCCTAAGAGCCTTTCCTTTGGTATCTGCCATAAAATCACCCAAATTATGTACCACTTCGTTAAAGACAGTTGCCAGCTGTTCAAATTCATCACCAGAACTAATTTGTACCGAGCTAGATAGATCCCTATCACCAATCTGCTCAGCAAACTGCCTCAGTTTTCCTAGAGGATTAGAAATAAACATACGCAGAATTAACCCTGCGCCAACACCGGCCAATACTACAGTTAGTAAACCAGTAGAAACTAGAATAAATACTTCTCCTGCAAAATACTGCCTGATAAACGCTAGTGACATTTCTCTAACAGAAATCAAAACTGTTATGTAGATAGCTATAAACAATGTTAGCTTAATCTGTAGAGAGCGATAATTTTTGATTTTACCTGTAATTGCATCATATCCGGCCATTAATCTTTCCTCCTAGAAGAGTATTCTTACCTCGCCCCTCGCCCTTTGGCCAAGTATTATAATCTATTATCTTCCCTAATACAACGAAAAAGAACTCTTCATAGAGCCCCAACAATCAATGTATCAACTCATTAGCTCTTCACCAAGTAGCCGGTATATGCTAAAGCCTCTTCATTCTTTCATACGAAAAGATCTAAGGACTACAAACTCTCTGTCATGTTAAGCATAGATAGCCTGACTTGAACACAGATAACATAATTCGCGGTGGACTACTTTAAGAGGTCTTAAGAAGGTAATGATACAGATGTTGCTAGTTTGTACTGCAATGAATCTTAAAAAAGGCGAACCGGCTGTGAAAATAGCCCCCGGGTAGCCCTCGTTTATCTGTTTTAACCTAATGCGACAAGAAGTCCCCCATCCTCTTTAGGTGGGGGATGAATTGTTGCCTCGTTGAAAACACCCGAACATATGTTATGCTATATATAATCAGTCATAAAGAGCATATATGACTAGAAAACCGTTGGGCAAACGGGGTTAACTTGGTAATTATATCAACGTTAGTTGGTACGTCCCAAGAAGCCCCCCCCTCTAAGCATTAGCGTAGGTGGTGGGAGTATGTCACCCTTCTAATCTCACTTTCTTGTAAAAGAGTCCGTATTTTACTTAAGCAACACGAGGTTTGTACGCATCTGTGGCAGGCTTTGAGACTGCTTATAATAGCAGACATTCTTTTTGAAGGAACCACAGGAGCCATCAGCTAATCGGCAGTCAACTCTTACCCGACGAATAAACCACCACACAACTGGGTATCTTTGCAAATGATATCTAGTTTTTGGAGGTGCAAACAATGCGCATTCCCGATCATATAGGCATAATTCCCGATGGCAACAGGCGCTGGGCAGTAAATCAGGGTCTATCTAAAGAATCAGGCTACAGCAAAGGACTTGATCCTGGTCTAGAACTCCTAAGACTTGCTAAAAAAACAGGCATAAAGGAGATGACATACTACGGCTTCACTACAGACAACACCAAGAGACCCGGTAACCAGGTACAAGCCTTTATAGATGCCTGTGTCAAAGCAGTAGAAATGCTAGCTAACGAAGGAGCCTCTCTTTTAGTGGTAGGTAACCATCAAAGCCCAATATTCCCTAAAGATCTCCTTCCCTACACAACTCGTCAGAACTTTGGTGATGCTACAATCAGAGTTAACTTCCTGGTAAACTATGGCTGGTATTGGGATCTAGCAAACCTTCTAGAAAACATGGAGAAAATAAATAGCAAGAACAGCCTGATAAACGGACTAAATTCCTGGGATATATCCAGAGTGGATTTAATCATCCGTTGGGGAGGCCGTCGCCGACTCAGTGGCTTTCTCCCCGTTCAATCCATCTATTCCGACTTCTATGTAATTGATGACCTCTGGCCAGAATTCAAGCAAGAACACTTCTATGAAGCACTAGAATGGTATAACCACCAAGACATAACCCTAGGAGGATAGCCTGTCAAAACCGTGACAGGCTTACATATCATAATCCAACAAGAGAAAAGAAAGACTATCTCTACAAAGGATGGTGATTGAAATGGAAGACTTCTTTACAACTTTAAGTGATATCGTCTGGGGCCCCCCAATGCTAACTCTCCTTGTTGGCACAGGCCTATTCCTAACAATTCGCCTCAGGGGCCTACAATTTACCAAACTAATCTATGCTCACAAACTCATCTTCTCAAAAGACGAAGATGCCGAAGGAGATATCAGCCACTTCCAAGCACTAACAACAGCCCTAGCAGCTACAATAGGTACAGGAAACATAGCCGGTGTTGCTACAGCCATCGTCCTAGGTGGACCAGGGGCAGTATTTTGGATGTGGATTACCGGTCTAGTAGGTATGGCCACCAAATACGCAGAAGCAATCCTCGCAGTAAAGTATAGAACCGTAGATAAAAAGGGAGAAATGAGCGGTGGTCCCATGTACTACATCGAGAAAGGCCTTGGCTGGAAATGGCTTGGTATAGCCTTTGCCCTCTTTGGCGCCATAGCCGCCTTTGGTATTGGTAACATGGTCCAGGCCAACTCCGTTGCCAGTGCTGTAGAAACAACCTTCAAACTATCGCCAACAATTACAGGAGCAACACTAGCCATATTTACAGCCCTTGTCATTCTAGGAGGAATCAAGAGTATCGGTAGAGTTACAAGCTATCTTGTCCCTGTCATGGCTACCTTTTACATCATTGGAGGCCTTGCAGTCATCATGGTCAATATAAATGAAATACCTGAAGCATTCTCCTCAATCTTTCGCTTTGCTTTTACAGGGAGTGCAATCACCGGAGGTACAGTAGGAGCAGCAATACGTTACGGAGTTGCCAGAGGCGTATTCTCCAACGAAGCAGGCTTAGGTAGTGCCCCAATAGCCGCAGCAGCAGCAAAAACCGATTACCCAGGTAGACAAGCCCTGGTAAGCATGACCCAGACATTCATTGATACCATCATAGTCTGTACAATAACCTCTTTAGCCATATTATCATCAGGAGCCTTAACATTTTCTAACCAAACAGGTGCAGCCCTGACCACAGCCGCCTTTAACGAAGGAATCCCCACCATAGGTGGCCTAATAGTCGCCATAGGTATAATTCTCTTTGCCTACTCAACCATCCTTGGCTGGTCATACTACGGCGAAAAATGCCTGGAATACCTCCTTGGTGAAAGCGCCATCCCCTATTACCGGTACCTCTTTGTAGCAGTAGTGTTCTTCGGTGCCATAGCAGAACTAAATCTAGTCTGGGCCTTCGCAGACGTAATGAATGGTCTAATGGCAGTACCCAATCTAATAGGCCTAATAGGTCTAAGTGGAATCATAGTGGCAGAAACTAACCGCTTCTTCAAAGAAGCAAGACTCTAAGCTCAGGGTCTCTCCCAAAGAGAGGCCCTTTACAATTTTCCGCTTACACCAAGCTCCACAAACTCAAAAACAACTTCCTTAACCCTTTTCCCAGAAATTTTCTCTACCGCTTCCTTATAAAGTTGCCCCTGCTGAGAGTAAAGCTTAACCCGTTCCCCTACCTCATTCTTAGAAAGGTAATCTGTCTTATAATCCACAATAACTAATTCCTCATTTTCAACAAAAACAAGATCCACAGTTCCTTCAACCAACTCCCCTTCCCTATAATAACTAAAGGGTAGTTCTCGATATACCGCATCAGCAGCAAGAACTCTCTTATACAACCCTGACTCTAAGACATTATAAGCAAAAAACATCAGTTTTTTCTCAAAATCATGTGAATAGTTATAGCGCACCAAAATATCATCAACCAGAACCTCTAAAGATTCCCTATCTATTTCTGACCAGAAACGATAATCCTGCATCAGCTGATGAAAGGCACTACCTAACTCAAGACCAAAAGAACTTCCACCTCGATATTCCTTTATATCATCCTTCTCCTTGCTTGGCCTTTTTAACTTAGGCAAAAGTTCCTCTCTTTTAACCAACTCACTCAAAATACTCTCTCTAGAAGACCAAGAATACAGAGGTAGCTGATCCTGCAAATACCTCTTTTCAGTATCAGACATCTTGATAGAATGCTCTAGACTTAGCCCTTCTCTAACACTTTCTGTCGTTTGTAACAGAGTCTCACTAAGGTACTGTTCAAACCCCTTTGGTTTATCAATCTCATTACTAATTAGAACCAGATAGTCCCTAGCCCTAGTAACTGCCACATAAAACAATCGTTTCCTTTCAGCTTCTAACTTATATTGCTCTTCCTGTTCTATTTTTGAGTAGTTACTGGTCTGAAAACCATCACCCAGTCTTGCTTCCAACCTATTTTCCTCCTTGTTAGGAAGAACTAAAGAACCATGAGATGACCCACGATCATGAAGATTAACAAGAATAATCATAGGGTATTCCAGCCCTTTAGACTTATGTACAGTCATTAAATTTACAGCATCAATACTTTCATCATAAAGAAGAGCCTCACCCTCTTCCTTTTCTTGAACCACTCTTCTTTCAAGCCAGATGATAAACTGATCAATATCATAACTCAAATCATTAGCCTGATCGATAACCTTTCTCAGGTTCAAGATAGCCTGTTCTTTACCTTCTTGCATGGCATACTTCTCTAATATTCTTGTTTTTTGAAAAATAGCCTCAAACAAAGAAACAACAGAAACACTCCTAGATAACCGCGATAGATCTCTAAGAATTTTAAACGCATTAGCAATACACGAATCCTCACCAATATCCTTCCTATATGTCAAAGGATATTGCAACTTCCACTCAAAAATATCCCTATCAGAACAAGAGAAAAAGGGTGATCTCAAAGCACCAACAATAGCTAGGGAATCATAAGGGTTCCTAATAGCTTTCAAAACATACAAAAAACCTCTCAACTCTTCCCTTTGATAATAGTATTTGCCGCCAGCAATTCGGTAAGGTATCCCCATTCTTCTAAACTCATCTTCATAATGATTGAGTCCAGTCATAGTCGGGAAAAGAATAGCCATATCGCGATAAGAAATATTACGAACCACATTAGCCTCTTTATCAAAGATCTGCCAAGACTCTAAAACAACCTTATTAATGGTACCGATAACCCGTTTGACATCATCACTACGAATCTCATCTGCTCTAGCTTTTTCATCAGGTACATTGGACACAAGCTTAACTGGTTTTCCATCTAGGTTATCCCGTACAGGAAATAGACCTCTGTATTCCGGATTATATTCATCATCTTTAAGCAGTTGCGCAAATGTCTCATTAACCCAGGTGGTAATGCCCTTAACAGTCCTAAAGTTTTGCCTTAAGTAGATAAGCTCTCCTTTAGAAGCCAAAAGAACCTCCTTAGCTTTTTCATAGATCTCAATATCCGCCTTACGAAAACGATAAATTGATTGCTTTGGATCCCCGACGATAAATAGACGCCCCGGCACCACCCTACCCTCTTGCCAGCTACCATTACCCTCATTAGCTAACAAGAAAACTATTTCTGCCTGAACAGGATCAGTGTCTTGAAACTCATCAACAAACAAAAACCTAATCTGTTCTTTAATATCCTGCCTTACCTGAAGGTTATCAACAAGCAAGTCTCTAGCAAGCAATAGTAGGTCATCAAAATCCAATACTCCTAACCTTTTCTTCTCCTGTCGATAGCATTCTGCAAAGCTAGCTAGTTTCCCCAAAAGCCCCTCTAATAACAAACCCTGTGCTTTTTCTTTAGATGTGTCAAAATCCTCTCTCAAGTCTGCAATCCGCTGCTTAAATTCCCCCAACGAATCACCTTGCCAGTTCTTCTTATTCCCCTTGTTCTTTAAAATCTTAATCTCTTTTAACAGAAATCTCCTTTGCATGCTTTTAGATAGATAGCAAGACTCCTTAACCATTCTCTGAAGAGTTGTAATCTGCTGATATGCTTGGTCTTCCCGGTTGACACAATCTCTTTTAGCATCTTCAAGCAGGCTATTTACCTCAGAAATGAACCGTTCCAGAAACTCATCAACAGTATCCCTATACTCTACAAAAGCTCCAGGGTAACTATTGCCTAGATATTCCCGGTTATCTATAACCTCATAAGCCAACTCCTTTAATTTGTCCACACTAAGGCCCAGATTCATTGCCTCAAGTATCAGATCCTCAGACTGTAGCATTTCCTTTTGTAGCCAATCCTGCCACAACTTCTCCAAAAGAACCTCTCTTTCAGCTTCATCAACAACCTCAAAATCAGGTCTTAACCCAGCCTCAAGGGGATATCTTCTCAGCAAAGACCCAGCAAAGGAATGTATCGTTTGAATATGAGCTAACGAGATATCTTCAAGAGCCAAAAGAAACCTCTCCTGTTTGATACCTTCTTCACTCTTTACCCTTTTTTCTAGTTCACTCTTTAATCTATCCGCCAACTCACCAGCTGCTTTTTCTGTAAAGGTGATTGCTACAACTTCAGGCAGCCTGGCCCTACCCTGCTCAATAATGCTAATTAACCTACCAATTAAGATAGTCGTTTTACCTGTTCCGGCACTAGCCTCAACACAGTATGAGGTATCAAGATCCTTAATCAGCTTTTCCCTTTCAACTGCATCAACCAGCCTACCCATTATTCCACCTCCTTAACAGCTAGAAAACATTGCAAACTCGGATCACTCTTCTTATTATCAAAGAGTCTTTTTCTATCTTGATTACAGATATATCGATATTCACAATACCGGCAATGCTGACCCGGGTTAAAATGAAAGGCCCCCTGTTTGATCCCCGAAAGCAAACCCTTAAGTATTGTCTCTAGTTCCTCTTGTCTCTTAAGTATTTCCTCACCCTCAAAATGTACAATCTTATACTGACTAGCTCTGCTAACACCCACATAACGAGCCTCTCCCTTAGCCAGATCTAATCCATATTTCTTCTGTATGGCCAATAGATAGATAGGTAGCTGTAAGGCCTCCCCTTGCTGAAAACTGTTATCCTTACTAGAAAAACTCTTACCAGTCTTATAATCAACCAGTACAAAACTGCCATCTGAACCCAAATCCAACCTATCTACTCTTCCGCCTAAAACCACATCCGCATAAGAGAACTCCACAGGCAACTCAAAATAATGGGGTACATAAGGTTCATCATAAAGACCTTCAGCCATTAACAACCAACCCTGAAGATCACCTATTAGCCCTTCCCTTTCACTAGCAAAGAAAATCTGACTCACCGGCCCTTGAGATAACTCTTTATCCACTAACTCAGCAATCTGCTCTAAATATTCTCCTAGCCTCTCTCTTTTCAGAGGTAACTCATTATTATAATAAAAATCTTCTAGTATTTTATGAACTAGCTGTCCCTTAGAAAGAGCGTCCAAACCACTCCACAAAACAGTATCCTCTATCCTTAAATCTAGCACCCTACTAAAAAAATACCCCATTGGGCACTCTGCATAACTCTCTAAGCCACTAATAGAAACACTGCTAAGCTTAGTCTCTCCCACCATACCTTCAAAAGGACTTAATAATTCCCCTTCATACATAGCCCTATAGGCCTTATCATAATCAGCTATTAACCGATCACTATTCTTTAGAAGACTAGCATAAGCAGGAAAAGCCTTCAACATGGCAAGATTAAACTCTGTTTCATCCAATGCTAACAAAGGATTCTCTAATGGCTGACTTACAGACTGCCAGCTCACAATTTCAAGCTTACACAAATTCTCCAAATGTACATCTTTATAAGATACCACCTTACCTATATCGACAAGATACGGTGAAGGTGTCAGCACCCTACCCTTAACCATATCAAAACGAGGATAAGTTAACATGATACCTTGCTTTGCGGAACCTAATAATTGAAAAAACAAATATCTCTCTTCCATAGACCTATTTGCCTTAAGACTTAAAACAGAATCCTTATTATTGACCAACTGCCTTTCCCTATCGTTAAGCAATGGATTTTCTCTTGCTCTTAACGGAAAAGAACTACTAAGCATCCCTGGTACAAATACATAGTCGAAGCTTAAACCCCTAGCCTCCATGACACTACCTACAAAGACACCTTCACCAAATCGTCCATATGCAATGTACTGCTCACTGATAAACAACTCGATTATTTCGATAAAATTTTCTAATTCAACCTCTTTCAATATTTTTGACTCTCGAATCTTATTAAGAACTAGCAATAGTTTTTCTCTGGCTTCTGTTTCTTCTTTATATATAGAAGAAACTAGATTGAAAGACAAATCAGCCCACTCTACCCAGGTTGCTTTCCCTGGTAATCTTCCTAGAGATTCCCGTAAAAGAGATATTCCTGCTGAAATTAAATCTAGCTCTGAACTCAAATACTCCGCTACAAGACCATTCTCTTCTGCTAGAACACTAACATTCTGTTTTAGTTGAAAAAGACCATCCTCAAAGGAATATTTATCTACCATATAACTAGATAATAGTCGCCAAACAGCTTCATCTATATCATCTTTGTAAAAGAAACTAAAATACTGAATTAACCAAGACAACACATCATCCTTTTGCCATCCATTTACCTGGATTCTTAAAAGAGCCAGATAACTAGTGACAACAGGAGTATCTCCTAAATTAATGGCCTTGCTCATATAGTATGGAATACCAAGCTTATCAAGATGTCTCCTTAATATATTTCTGTATTGTCCTAAGTCTCGTGAAAGAATCGCCATTTTATAAAAAGGAGTACCTTCTTCAGCCCTACCCATTAATTCTCTCATGATCTCTCTACCTTCTGCATCAGAAGAGATTGCAGCAAAGATCTTAACAGAAGAATCAGATTTCACTATTCCTAAATCAGTCCATAAATTAGCCTTCAAAAAATCAAGAAGACTATCATATTCAGATTCAGCCAATGCCTTTTTATGTATCGGCTTGTAGCTATTAAGCCATCTAACATATTCTTCAGTATACCGGTATGACAATTTATCTTCCCAGGGCACATAAACATCTACAGTTAGATTCTCTATGGCCTGATTTAGAAAATTCCTCTGCACCTGATTAAGATCAGACAAACCATAAATATATAGATATTTCGTACCATAAACTCTAGGGAATATATCAAAATTCGCAGCTTTCATAGCATCAGTTATGTGATAAAACTCTTTGCGATATTGCCTGTATTTATTGTAATATTGGCTAATAAGCTGTAGTTTAGGGGATTCAGAGTGATTCAGTTCCGAAAATGATCCATTCTCTAGTTCCTCAAACAAACTATAAAGTACTGGGGTCAATGCTTTTTGGCTCAAGAAATCCTGTTCGTCCTTTTCACTTAGCAATTCACTTGTGAGTATAAAACCTATTTCTGTAGACCATGAATTAGCTTGATTGTAATTAGCTAAAGTATATGCTAACTCAGAAAGAGTGATAAAACGAACACCCGCATGCGAAAAACCCAAGGAAGCTAATTTTCTCCTCAGATAGATACCTAATATATTAGAACCCACCAAAACTACCATAGGTTTAAGCGGTTCTTGTTTTTCCTCCATAATAAGGTTAAATATCTCCTGCTCTAAATCTTTAATTGATCCGGTAACTAATTGCCTCAACATTGGTCTTCCTCCTCATCATCCTAAAACTTTCAACATTAAAGACAATTCTCCTATCAGTTCTCTTCCTAGCTAAAAACTTACGAAAATATAACCTATTTAGAATTTTTTTCTTCTAAATAGATATATAACTGAATAAAATTTTTGCAAAGTGGATAAAATAGGTGGTTCAAAAATTAGGAATTTACCATTATAATGTACTACAAGGAAAACGTAGTTTGCGTAGGTTTTCTTGCGCAAATTCCACGTTGCGAAATCCAAAGAATCCTCTTTTCATACTCAAAGGAAATAAAAAACAACTTTTTTATTCCTTCTGTAGTGTAATAGGCAGGATTCGATAAGGTTTCGTCGAATACCACCAAGTGGCCGTAACATTAAAAAGGGGGGTGAAGTATCCTGCTTTGAACGTAAGCGTTGCGGCTAAATTAATTCAAAAATAAGGGGGTCAATTTAATTGACAAATTTAAGGAAACTGTTTGGTCATAACAAAGTGGCCATTCTGCTGATGCTTCTGTTGGTTGCAGCTTTGATGCTTTCCGCATGTGGTAAGACAGACGATACCAGCAAAGATGCGCCAAAGGACGATCCAAAGCCAGTAGAACAGCCTAAAGAAGAGCCATCAACTGGTCCTAAAGAGGGCGGCACATTATACATGAGCCAGTTCTCCGCACCTGAAGGAAAGTTCAACATCAACTACTACGAGAGTCTTTATGATGGCAATGTCAACGACTTATTGTATGATGGTATGATGAGCTACACCGAGAGCTTAGAGCTCGAATTCAATCTTGCTAAAGATGTAGAAATTGCAGAAGATAACCTCTCCTTCACTTTCTACCTCAGAGAAGATGTTAAATTCCATGATGGTGTTGGCCTAACTGCTCATGACGTAGCCTTCACCTTCAAGAACATGCTACATCCTGACTACACCGGTGTTCGTACATCTAACTGGCTCCTCATCGAAGGTGCTGCAGATTACCGTGCAGGTGACGCTGATGACGTATCTGGTATTCAGGTTCTTGATGATTACACCATTAAATTCGTTCTAACACAGACAGATGCTCCTTTCTTCCCAAGAGTTGCAACCTGGGGTATCTCTGCAGAACACGCATTTGATGGTTATGCAGTTGCTGACTATGTAACCTCTCCAGCAGTAACTACTAAGCCAATCGGTACTGGTCCTTACAAGTTCGTTGAGTACAGAACCGATCAGTATGTAGAGTTAGTACGTAACGAAGATTACCACAGAGGTAAGCCATACATTGAAAAGATTATCTACAAAATCGTAAACCAGGAAGTTGCCATTGGTCAGCTACGTAATGGCGAAGTTGACTTCATCAACGTTTCCGCTGACAACCTCAGCATGGTAGAAGCCATGAACCATGTTAACGTTATGAAGTGGGAATCCTTTGGTTATCAGTACATGGGTATCAACACCACCCATCCTTTCTTGTCAGACAAGAGAGTACGCCAGGCACTTGCCTATGGTATCGATCGTGACGGTATCGTAGAAGGCTTACTTGATGGCCAAGGTCAGGTACTGAACCAGCCATTCCCATCAATGTCTTGGGCATTCAATCCTAACGTAAGCGAGTATGAGTACAATCCTGCAAAAGCTGCTGAGCTTCTAGCAGAAGCTGGCTGGACCAAAGATGGTGCTTGGTTAAAGAACGCAAAGGGTGAAAGGTTCGAAGTAACCCTTAAGTACCCCACAGGTAACAAAGTCCGTATTAACTCAGCAGTTCTTATTCAAGAGAACCTGAGCCAGCTTGGTATCAAAGTTAACTTGGAAATCTATGATTTCCCAACCTTGGTCACCATGGTCTATACAGACAAAGACTTTGACCTCTACCTAATGGGCTGGAGCTTAAGTCTTGATCCTGACCAGACAGGTATCTGGGGTGCAGATACTGCCTGGAATGCAGTTCAGTTCGTTCATCCTGATAGCCTTCGCTTAATGCAAGAAGGTCGTTCAGTATTAGCTATTGAAGAACGTCAACCAATCTACCAAGAATGGGCAGCGTTACTCAACGAAGAACTACCATACGTCTTCTTGTATCAGCAGAATGACATCGTTGCTATCAACGATAGAGTTAAGAATGCACAGCCTAACTTCTTATCATTCCAGTTCAACATTCACGAATGGTGGTTAGACTGATAGAGACGGAAAAGTAGATTCTAAGTAAGGCGTCCCCGGCGTCTCTGACGCCGGGGTTACTGCAAGAATAGACAAAACATAGGGTTATTCTACCCGACCCCTAGGTCGGGTAGTACCTTGTTTAATATATGCTCTTTGCTAATCCTGGAAAGGAGGTTTTCCATTGCAAAAATACATTATCCGCCGTATTCTACAAGCTATTCCCATATTACTAGGCGTAAGCATAATCATTTTTGCCTTAACCCAAGCGATGCCTGGCGATCCACTCAGTCATATGATGGATCCGAATATTACAAAAGAAGATCTTGAATCGGCACGCGAAAAACTGGGATTAAATGATCCTAAATATGTTCAATACTTCAGATGGTTGGGCGAACTTTTGTCAGGAAACCTCGGATTCTCAACGAAATATTCTAAACCAGTAGGTGACTTAATAAAAGAGAGAATCGGACCGACCTTTACTCTTTCATTGCTAGCACTAACGATAGCGCTGGTTTTTGCTATTCCAATTGGTGTGTACTCAGCAACTAAGCAATATTCCAAATGGGACAACCTATTTACGGTATTTGCTTTTGCGGGTATTTCCATACCAGTATTCTTTTTAGCGTTAGTCCTAATCTGGCTCTTTGCCTTGCAGTTACAATGGTTCCCAAGTGGTGGTTTGACAACACCAGGTGTGACGTATGAGTTCCCAAAGAACATCTTTAACATGCTTTACCACTTGGTGCTACCGTCAATGACCCTTGCCCTATTATATATGGCAAGCTTCATGCGTTATACTCGCTCTAGTATGTTAGAGGTCATACGCCAAGACTATATACGTACCGCTAGAGCAAAAGGATTATCCGAGAAAGTCGTAATTTACAAGCACGCACTCAGGAACGCCCTGATTCCGGTTATCACTATTTTAGGTCTTTCCTTACCCGGCATGTTCTCAGGTGCTCTGGTAACAGAAACAATATTCTCATTACCTGGAATGGGTACACTCAGTTACAATGCCGTTGTTCAAAGAGACTATCCTATTCTCATGGCAACAAATCTTATGTTTGCTATATGGACAATCGTTGGTAACCTTCTAGCGGATATCTTCTATGCTCTAGTTGATCCACGTATTCGCTATGATTGAGCTGAAGGAGGTGTATGACAAACAATGAGAAACAAACCAAACGATATGAGATCAGAGGAAATTTTGAAAAAAAACAAAAACAAAACAACTGATAAAGAATTGAAAACTCAACAGATTATGAGTCCCGGACGTATTTTCTGGATTCGTTTCAGAAGAAATAAATTAGCAATTACAGGAACCATTGTACTGTTAATTTTAGCATCTCTATCCATTATGGCACCATGGATTGCTCCTCATGACCCTAACACTACAAACGTTAGATATAGAGAGAAACCACCGTCAGCAGAGCATCCATTGGGAACTGATACATTGGGAAGAGATGTTTTATCTCGTCTACTATATGGTGGACGTATATCTATGACAGTTGGTGTGGTGGCGGTAGCGATTTCTTTGTCAATTGGTATCCTCTTGGGTTCCTTAGCAGGTTATTACAGGGGTTGGGTTGATACGGTTATCATGCGATTTACCGATATTGTTATCAGTTTCCCCTTCCTAGTCATCGCTATTACTATTGCGGCGATACTTGGACCAAACTTTAGAAACACCGTTATTATCATCGGTCTTCTGAGTTGGACCGGGACCGCCCGTCTTGTTCGTGGTGAATTCCTAAGTATCCGTGAACGAGACTATGTGGAAGCAGCTCATGCAATTGGTGCAGGTGAAGGAAGGATTATCTTCCGTCATATTCTACCTAATGCTATGGCACCAATCATCGTTTCTGCTACACTAGGAATGGCAAGTGCGGTTCTAATGGAAGCATACCTTAGCTTCCTTGGTCTAGGTGTTCAGCAACCTATTCCAAGTTGGGGTAACATGCTAGTAGCTGCTGAATCACTAAAAGCACTGCAATATCAATGGTGGCTTTGGGTACCACCCGGAACTGCTATTTTCATAACAGTGTTAAGTATTAACCTTGTAGGTGACGGTCTAAGAGACGCACTTGATCCACGTTTGAAAGACTAATTAACTAAAATAAATTATCAGGGGGTGAGCCCTTGACTGAAAAGTTGCTAGAAGTCAAAGATCTACACACACACTTTTATACAAGTGACGGTGAAGTTCCCGCTGTAAACGGAATTAGCTTTCACCTTAACAAGGGTGAAACATTAGCAATCGTAGGTGAGTCTGGTTGTGGAAAGAGCGTAACCTCACTTTCAGTTATGCGCCTAATTCCAGATCCTCCTGGAAGGATTGTTGATGGTCAGATCTTTTTTGAAGGAGAAGATCTCCTAAAGAAATCTGATTCAGCTATGAGAAAGATTCGTGGTAATGATATCTCCATGATATTTCAAGAGCCAATGACCTCACTAAACCCTGTGTTTACCGTTGGTGATCAGATTGCTGAAGCAGTTGAGTTGCACCAAGGTGTAAGTGAAGAAAAGGCTCATAAGATAGCTGTTGAGATGCTTACATTAGTCGGTATCCCAATGCCTGAACAAAGGGCAAAGGAGTATCCTCATCAGTTATCAGGTGGTATGAGACAAAGGGTTATGATTGCTATGGCTCTTTCCTGCCATCCTAAGCTACTAATTGCTGATGAACCAACTACTGCTCTTGATGTTACAATCCAGGCTCAGATTCTTGAGCTGATGAAGAAACTTAGAGATGAGACAGGTACCGCCATTATGCTAATCACCCACGACCTTGGTGTTGTAGCCGATATGGCAGAACGCGTTATCGTTATGTACCTTGGTAAAATTGTAGAAGAGGCACCTGTGGATGATCTCTTCCATAAGCCGTTACATCCGTATACACAGGGGCTACTGAATTCCATTCCCCGTATGGATAGAGGTAAAGAGAGATTGCATGTTATTGAGGGATCTGTTCCTCATCCTGCTAACATGCCAACAGGTTGTGCATTTAACCCAAGATGTCCTCATGTACGGGAGATCTGTTTAGAGAGGATGCCTGAGCTGATCAAAAAAGAAGATGGCCACACCGTAAGATGCTGGCTATATACTGAAGAAGGCCAGGCAAGCAAGGCAGTAAGCAAGGAGGTGTCCTCATGAGCAAAGAAGCTGTTAATAAGTTACCAGAACACGAGCTGAACCCTGATGCACTGGTTCAAGTTAAGAACCTTAAGAAATACTTCCCGATTTCCGGTGGTGTTTTCTCTCGTGTAATTGGTCACGTTAAAGCTATTGATGACATTTCCTTTGATATTATGAAGGGTGAAACCCTTGGTTTAGTAGGTGAGTCTGGATGTGGTAAGACCACAACTGGTCGCGCCATCCTTCGCTTGATGAATGCTACAGCAGGTCATGTATACTTTCAAGGACAAGATGTTTTCTCACTGAATAAGCATGATTTGCGTAAGATGCGTCGTGAAATGCAGCTGGTATTCCAGGATCCTTATGCATCTCTAAACCCACGTATGAACGTAGGAAATATCATAGGCGAGCCACTTGAGATTCATGGCATTGCCAAAGGTGCAAAAAAGGACAAAATAGTTCAGGAACTACTTGAAACCGTAGGTTTAAGTAAATGGCATATGAGACGTTATCCGCACGAATTCTCAGGTGGTCAACGTCAGAGAATTGGTGTAGCACGTGCTCTTGCTCTAAAACCCAAACTTATTGTTCTTGATGAGCCAGTATCAGCTCTTGATGTTTCGATTCAGTCACAGGTAATTAACCTGCTAGAAGACCTACAGACAGAGTTTGACCTGACTTATCTCTTTATCGCTCACGATCTTAGCGTTATCAAGCACATTAGTGATCGTGTCGGTGTAATGTATCTGGGCAAACTAGTAGAGCTAACTGATTCAGATAGCCTCTATCGGGAACCCAAACATCCATATACCGAGGCACTTCTCTCGGCGATTCCGATTCCAGATCCACGGATTCAATCTAAGAGAGAACGAATTGTCCTTGAGGGTGATGTTCCCAGCCCAGCAAACCCACCATCTGGCTGTAGATTCCATACCAGATGTAAATACGCTCAAGACATTTGTAAACGGGAGATACCTGAACTAGTCGATGTAGGTAATAATCACTTCGTCGCCTGTCACTACCCGTTATCCTAGATATATTGAGAGAGCAGGTTTTATGAACTCTGCTCTCTTTCTTTTAGCCATCTGCATTTATCTGAAAAATCACAGCTACCACATTGGGGATTTAAGGCCGTACACAGCTCCTTACCGTGAAATAGTAGCCAGTGATGGGCCTCTGCCCAATCTTCTTCCGGTATTACCTGCTCTAGTTCCTTCTCCACTCTCTCTGGAGTCTTGCCTGATGCCAACCCCAAACGGTGAGCCGTACGAAAAACGTGAGTATCCACAGCTATTGCCGGCATGCCAAAAGCATTACTCAAAACAACACTAGCAGTCTTCCTCCCCACCCCTGGCAAAGACTCTAAGGAATCTCTCTCCCTAGGAACAACACCATTATGTTTCTCCACCAGAATACAGGCCATGTCCCTTAAATATCGGCTCTTGTTACGATACAGACCACAAGACCTTATTTCCTTGGCAATATCATCAATACTCGCTCTACACAGACTCTTAGAATCAGGATACCTCTTAAACAAATTCTCAGTAATTTGATTAACCCTTTCATCAGTACACTGAGCAGAAAGAATAGTAGCAACCAGCAATTCAAAGGGGTTGTTAAACCTTAGGGGACTCTCCCTACCCTCATAGATTCGTCTCAGTGTGTCCAAAACATGCTGATGAGACATTAACCCTTCATCCGCTTCTTTCTGGCCTCAGCGTCCACGATAACGCCATCTAAACGCTCTCCATCAAGATAGGTACCGAAATCCCCTTCATATACCCGTACTGCTGGATGGTTTGTCTCTTTGTATGGCTTATCATTAAACCATTCCCAGTTAATAATGTTAGAACGCACACTATCAAAGACAGGCAAATACAGCACTCCATCTAACTCCAAATCAGCAAAGAAGTGCGTGCCATAAGATAGTTCCGGTGTATAGTTGCCATGACTGATACCCAACTCAACTAGAACGCTACAGTTAAAAATCTCCCTGTATCTCACCGGTACACCAAGATCAGGATTAGTTGAACCCCAGCGACCCGGACCAATCAAGATATACTTCTCACCATTTAACTGCTCATTAATTCTACCAACTTCCCTAGCCACAGCATACTTATCTCTGGCCTCAGAATACCCCTGAGGATCAACATAGACCATAGTCTTGATGTTTTTCACCTTACCATTAGTAAGCATGCGGTCGCCACGGAGAATAATCTCGCTCTTAGCAAGACTCCTAGGAACCCTAATCTTCCTGTATTCCTCATAACTGCTTAACGGACGTAATTGTACTAACGCATAACTCTTATCAGCAGTATCAAAGGTAAACTCGATATCTACAGGAACACCCATTTCCTCTTCAAAACACTTAAATAACCGACCACTAGTATCTAGAATCTCAGGATACGCATTAGGGAAGTCCTTAAAAGCGAAGATATACTTTTGACTTCCCGGTTTACCATGAGAAATGGACCACATATCCTTAAGCTCATCACTATCTCGCAAATATACCTTCACAAAACGCCCAATATTGGGATGTTCCCTAAATATTTCCGTCTTTGCGTTGATATTAACTGCCAACAACTGACCTGTCTCCATATCAAGCATATCAAAAGTCTCTTGAGAGTATTTAGCTATATCTCTAGGATTCTGTCCCTCAGGTCTAAGATTGGGATTACTCAACGAAATGTTTCTTGCATAACCCCTCCCCGTACATCTTGTACCCAGACCAAAAACCAACCTGATTACTCCATCTTCTTGCTTAAGTCTCTCACTCCAGCGTCTATAGTTACGAGAAAAGCCAACTGCAGCAAGCTCAGGATAGAAATAGCCCTTACGTTCTCTGCCCATTAGTCTTTGGATAATTACAGCCATCTGTTCACCTGAAAGTTTGTGCTTCCGCTTATACTCAACAGCATTCGGCCCATAAACACTCGCATAAATTAACTTAATAGCATACTTTAAGTTCTCCAAACGACCATCAAGATCTCCTGTATTGGGAATAAAGGTTGTAAGGTATTTACCTGCAAAAGAATACTTAGGATCATCCTCAAGCTTTGAAGAAGATCTAATGGCCAAAGGATAGGTTATCCTCTCTAGTATTCTTCTTAGCTCCTTCTCAATAGCAACAGGAAAACGCCCATTGATAAAAGCCTTTTCAATCTCCTCAAAGTCTTCTTCCTGTTCAATATCCTGCAGATTATTTATGACCTCAAACTCCTCAAAGACTTCCGTTGCCAGAAACATACTCTCCGGAATTACTACCTCATTCCTAATATCCACAGCTTTCTCATTAAGAATATGCCTAGCAAAAGCAATCCCTTTAGCCTTACCGCCAATAGTACCCTCACCAATCGTATTCTCTTTCACCTCGGGTAAGAGGAGTGGATCAAACTCAATATATCTCTGCAACTTAGGATTATCAGTCACTCTCTATCCCCTTCCTATCAACCATAATCACCTGAGTCTTCTCAATAGCCTCAGCAACCAAACCATCCACATCAAGCTTTTCTTCCGCTTTTAAGACCTGTTCAAGATTAGGTCTTGTTTTAGGTGAAGATGACACAACTAGTGAACAGCAATCATCATAAGGCCTAATAGATATATCATATGTACCAATGTTCTGAGACCTTAGAACAATCTCCTCTTTGTCAAAACCTACAAGAGGACGCAACACCGGCAACCTAACCACATCATTAATCACAGCCATACTCTCAAGAGTTTGAGATGCAACCTGACCAAGACTCTCTCCGGTAACTAGGGCCAAACCATTCCTCTGTTTAGCTATCTGTTCAGAGATTCTAAACATCATCCTTCTCATTACCGTAACCCCAAGATCAGCATGGACATCTAAGACAATAGCCTTGTGGATTTCTGTAAAGTATACTAGCTGTAAAGCCACAGACTCTGGAGTATAACCAGCTAACACCTTACAAATATCAATAACCTTCTCCCTAGATCTTTCACTGGTAAAAGGATGACTATCAAAATGGATGGGTTCCACCTCTACCCCTCTCTTAAGAGACATCCAGTAGGCAACCGGACTATCGATACCTCCTGAAAGGAGCAAGTGCACCTTCCCATTAACCCCAACAGGAAGCCCTCCAATCCCTCTTATACTATCAGTATATACATAAACACCTTCCTGTCTAATCTCCACATCTACTACCACATCTGGATGATGAACATCCACAGAAAGGTTATCTGTATTCTCTAATACATATCCTCCTACCAACCTACTAACCTCAGGAGATATTAACGGAAACCTCTTATCAGTACGTCTAGTCTCAACCTTAAAGGTACCAGCCTGTCTACCTTTTAATAACCCTAAGGCAACCTCCTGAATATCAAAAATATCAGAATTAGCCTGCCTTACCCGGGAAATAGCAACAATACCAAATACCTTCCTTAACTCTGCTTCTGCCTTTTCTTCATCTAGGACTGATGACATTGAAAGAAGGATCCTTCCTCTCTTCCTCTCCACCCGGAAATCCTTGAAACCAGCCCTTCTTAGACCATTGCGAATATTATATACAAGTTTTTTTTCAAACATAGGCCTGTTTTTTCCCTTTAGACCTATCTCACCATAACGAATCAACAACATATCTTACACCATCCTCACTAACGCCTACGCTTCATCTTTTGCAATAGCGGTACTACCTTGCCAATAGCCTCAAGAAACATCTCCACATCTCTTTGAGTATTCATAGGGCTAAAACTAACTCTTAACGTGCCCTCCCGGAAACGCTCATCAAGGCCAATAGCATGCAAAACATGACTTCCTTTATGCTTTGATGAACAAGCTGAACCTGTAGATACAAACACACCCTCTTTAGCCAGAGAATGAACAAGAACCTCCCCTGGTACATCAGCAAAGGAAACACTTACAATATGCGGTACAGCTCTTTCCAAATCACCATTAATTCGTATTTCACCAACACCCTGCAACCCGGCAATCATCTGCTCTTTCAGACCTTGCACTCTAACTGACCACTCTTCCCCATGAACCTCCCATAGACGAGTAGCTTCAGCAAGACCTCTAATCCCAGGTACATTTTCGGTACCCGGTCTAAGACCATGGCCCTGACCACCACCATATAAAACAGGTGCTACCCTAACTCCCTGCCTTATATACAAAGCACCAATACCCTTAGGTCCCATAATCTTATGGCCACTCAATGATAGAAGATCAATCCCCATTCTTCTAACATCAAGAGGAACTCTACCAAAACCCTGAACTGCATCCACATGTAAGAAAGTACCTGGACCTAATATTCTACCAATTTCCTCAATAGATTGAATAGTGCCAATTTCATTGTTAACATGCATAAGACTAACAAGGATTGTATCCTTCCTGATTGCTTTACCTATATCCTTAACACTAACCATACCATTTGCCTTAGGATTAACATAAGTGACCTCAAAACCCTGCTTTTCCAAAGCCTTCATCGTCTCTAATACAGAGGAATGTTCAAAGGTACTGGTAACAAGATGCTTACCCTTTCGTCTATACGCTTTCGCAATACCCTGGATAGCAATATTATTAGCTTCGCTAGCTCCAGAAGTGAAGATAATCTCCTCAGGACTCGCATTTAGCATATCAGCTAGTACCTCTTCAGCACCTCTAACTATTCTCTCAGCTTCTAGACCCCTAGTGTGAATAGATGAAGGATTACCATAATGGTCAGCATACACCTCCCACATCACTCTCAATACTTCTTCATGGGGCCTTGTTGTAGCACTATTATCCAAATAGGCCATAGCTGTTCCTCCTAACCAATGAGGTCCTTTTCATGTCTCCAGAATGCCTCTAGAACTCCGAAAACATATGTATAAAAGGGTCCTAGTGAATACCTCTCTTTAACATCAGTGAACAAGTCCCCTAACCAATCAAGATGGTCCCTAAAGAATTGCTTAGAAACCTCCTCTTCCCCTAACTGTAGCAAAAGAGCCATAAACTCTAACTCAAGGGTCAAATGATCAGGTTTTGACTGATATTCAGCTGGTAGCTCAATCCCCATATCTTCATAAACATTCATGAGATGCATCGCCCAATCACTCATCAGATATCCTTTAGTCTTCCCAAGAATACTCTCCTCATCTGACATGGTCCAAGGACGATAAATAGACTCCACAGGAACCAATCTTTGTCCCTGAGGGTTAACAAAAAGATTATAATACTCAGCCTCTAAATCAACTTGTCCTAATCCCTCCACAGTTATATTCAAACTATGAAGCAATTCTGAAACCTCTGTTTCCAGTATTCCCTCATTGACATCTTCAATGAAACTCTCTGAAGGTTCTCTAAAGCATTCTGCCATTATTCCATACATTTCAGCCCTTATTTCTCTCACTATCCTCTTCCTCTCCATAGATATCCCTGAGATCCAGATACTCTTTAAGATTATTGACATTCCTTAGTATCTTTAGTGGCTCTCCATATAAAGCAATTTCATCCTCCAACAGCCAGTATGTATTTAATTCCCTTAAGATAGCCTGTAAACGTAATCTTTCCTCTCTTAATGCCTGATCAATCTCAGCAAATGCCCTTACACTATAGGCACTGAAGGTAGGGAAGATCCTATCACCAGCCTTAGGTACAACCGCCTGATAGTCCTCTTCCAAAAGCTCTACCATCCTGTAAGCTAGTCTTCCAGAGATCATCGGCATATCACAACTCACCACAAAAATATGCTTCTTGCCCCTTTTTTGTGCATAGGAAAGACCACTATGAATACCTGCTAAAGGACCAAGACCCTCATATTCATCTCTTAATATCTTTAATCCCAGATGAAAATAAGGCTCCGGATTGTTAGCTGAGATAACTATCTCAGAGAAATATCCCCGGAGCTCATCATAAATAGTCTCAATAAATGTCTTGTCTGCCAGGGTAAGAAGAGCCTTATCCTGACCCATACGTCTGCTCTGCCCTCCGGCTAAGACAACGGCAAGCATTACTCCTATCCTCCTAATCCTGTCACCTCTAAAATATGTCTAACCACACCATCAACATCATCCCAATGATAGACAGGTTTATCAATCTCAATACTCTCTGGCCTATCAGTAACTATGGCGGTAAGATGAGTTGCTTCCAAATCAGAAACAAGCTCAGTGTATCTACCCTGATTAAATACCTCTAACCTGGGAACACTACCCGTCTTATAGCCTTCAGTAAGGATAAGATCTACCTTAGCCCTCTCTTCCACCAGAGCTACTAACTCCACTAACTCCAACTCTTCCCTTAATTCCTGCATAAAAGCCAATCTTTCTACTGAGGAGATCAACACCACCTCAGCACCTGCCTCCCTGTGACGATACGTATCTTTACCCTTATGATCAATATCAAAACCATGAGTATCATGTTTAATAGTGGCTACACGTATATCTAGTTCCCTTAAACCCCTAATTACTCTCTCAAGCAGGGTAGTCTTCCCACTATTACTCCTACCCACAATAGAAAAGACAGGCACTCTACTCAAAATCCTCTCTCCTTAGCCTACGCTTGTACACTATCTTTGATATCGAAATACTAAACTCATATAGAAGAATCAAAGGACCTGCCATTAACCCCTGAGAAATAGGATCAGGTGGGGTAAAAAAGGCAGCCACCACAAAAACCAGCAGAATAGCATACTTCCTATATTTCTTTAAAATATCTGGAGTGACAAGACCAATAATGGTTAACAAAGAAACAAGAATCGGTAACTCAAAAATAATACCAAAAGGAATAATTACCCCAAGAACAAACCCTAGATAACTACTTACAGAAATATATGGTTCCATTAACCCCTCATAAGTAAAGCCAATAAAGAACCGATACACATAGGGAACAATAACAAAATACGCAAAAAGTACTCCTGCCCAGAAGAGTATGTATCCAAAAGGCAGCAGTACATATAAATACTTCCTTTCCTGCTTAGTCAAAGCAGGCAATATAAAAGCAACTAGCTGATAAATAATAAAGGGTGATGCTAAAGCCAAACCCATCATTATTGCCAGCCGCAAAGTAGCAAAAAAACCCTCACCCGGTGTTAAAATAACCAGGGAGTCTACCGGTTCAACTATATAAGCCAGCAAATCAGAAGCAAAAACAAAACTTACACCTATAGCCAGAATACTAACCACAATAATCCGAACTACTCGTTTTCGCAATTCTTCAAGATGTTCAACAAGGGTCATCCCCTCATCTTCTCTAATCTGCCTTTCATCCATAACCCTGCCCCCAGGCTAATATGAAGGTTACTCCTTCTTATCTTCTTCCGTTTTTTCTTCCTTTACTTTCTTCTCCTTGCTTGGTTCTTCATCGATATCAATTTCCTCAGTTAATTCCTTTGTTGCTTTACGAAACTCCTTAATACCCTTACCCAATGAACGTCCCATCTCCGGTAACTTCTGTGGCCCAAAAATCACTAATGCAATTGCTAAAATAAGAACTAATTCCCATAGACCTATTTTTCCACCAAACAACTGGGACACCTCCACGATTGACAATAATTTCTGCTCTCTTTATCATATCACAATTCCTCTTACATATCATATATTTTTGTGGGAGACCTATTACAGGTCTCCCAACCATCTCTAAGAAGCTATGCTTCTCGTTCTTTCAAATCTTGAACCTCTTCTCCAACAACTACCCTATTAGTATCCTTAACTTCATTATACCAGAGTTCATGGTGTTCTTTTGCAAACTTTTCACTAACAGTACCAGAGATCATACCATTTATAGCTTCCCGGGAACCAGGATGTCCTAAAGCCAGATAAGCATGAGCGATAATAACAGCTCCCATCAGTAAGGCTCCTGAAGCATGCAAAAGATGAACCCAAGCAATAACTGAAGGTGAGAACCTATCCTGTAGAATCAACATCCAGCCGGTAATAACCATCAACATGGATCCAAATATGGTAATCAAGGAGTTTATCTTCTCACCAGCATTAAACTTCCCCTGAGCAGGCAATTTCACCTTAAGACCAAAGAACTCTTTGGGGAATAAAGCCAGAAACTTAATATCACTCATGTTCCAACTAAATACCGAACGTAGCCACTCCTTGGTTGTCTTTGGAGTCAGTAGGAGCAGAATAGCCAGAATAATTATTGGAAAAGAAACACCAATAATTCTATGGATCATCCCGGCAATTCTCAGTCCCTCTGCTCCTAGCAAAGCACCATAACCACGAAAGATTAGAGCAGAGCCAGTGAGAAAGAGAACAACAAATGCAAAGGCTTGACTCCAGTGTGCTACCCTCTCGGCCAAATTAAAACGCTTTATCCTTACATTGCCCTTTTTAGACATAGTAGTCACCACCTCAACTATTCTTCATCCTCATGTCCGCCATTGACTCTTGTCATCACATAGCTTGCTGCTACAGCTCCTGCCGATAATCCTAACAAAGCCTTACCTGCAGGATGCACTCTCTCTGTTAGATTCTTAACATAAGCAGGTTTTATAGCATCCTCTGGCAAACTCTCATCCCAGCCTTCAGGAAGCTTGTAATAGAACGAGGTTCCTCCCACTTTAGCAGTATCTGCTTCAGCAATCAACTTGCTAATAGGTGAATTGGAGTCATCTACCTCACCAAAGAACCTGGCATCATTGACACAAGCCTCCACACAGGCAGGTTGCATACCTCTCTGTACTCTAGGTGCACAGAAATTACACTTATCAACTTTTCCTGTAGAGGTATTGAAAGTTCTTGCATCATAAGGACAAGCAGTGATGCAATACTTACAACCAATACACTTATCATAATCAATTAGAACCAAACCATCTTCATTCTTAAAGGAAGCTCCAGTAGGGCAAACATCAACACAAGCAGGTTCATCACAATGCATACATTGAGTAGGCAAAACAACTATCTCTGTCTCTGGAAATGTCCCTTTCTCCTTTTCCATGAACTTAATACGACTAATATCTGAAGGAAGGTCATTTGTAGTCTGACAGGCTACCCGACAAGCATAGCAGCCTATACATTCATTAACATCAATTAACATTGCATACTTAGACATGGGCCGCACTCCTTTCCGGGTCTATTTATGCCCTCTTTACACTAACCAAAACCTCTTCCATCATCGCATGCCCCGAAATTGGTTCCGTATCATGCTTTAGGAAGTCATTTATATTAACCCCAATACCATAACCTCTAACTAGACTCTTGGCAAAACCACCATAGCCACCAGGTACAAACAACGCCTCTGGATGGATCCTCTGAGTTACCTTAACCTTAGATTTTGCCTCCCAACCATTACCACTAACCTGTACTGTATCGCCATCACTAATACCCAACCTTTTGGCAGTCTCTGTATTTAACCATATGGAATCACCCTCATAGTCCTTGGTAATACTCATCAAATATGGATTATTCATTGTTTGGGCATGAGTATGATAGGCTTGATGACCATGAATCATCCTTAACTTATCCCCTGATGGCATCACCTTAGGTGCCTGCCATGCTGGTAAAGGATTATGACCATGCTCAGCAAAACTAGAGCTAAAAAACTCTACCTTACCCGACTTAGTTCTTAAACTTGGCTTACCACTACCATCAACAGGAAACTCATAATGCCACTGCCCTGCATCACCATCCACAATACCCCTGCTCTTAAGATGAACCGGGAATAGTCCTAAGGGGAATAGCATGGCCTTATTTAAATCCTCTAGAGTAAAGTTGAAGAATCTTTCTAGACCCATTGCTGTAGCCAACTCACTAACAATGCGATCTAGACCCCTTCCACCTGAATGAACAGGGTCAATTACCTTAGCCTGCATCGTAACCTGAGGCCTACTGCTAGCAATAGCTTCAACTATACCATCTCTCTCCATTGGATGGCTCTCTGGTAATACATAATCAGCAAACTGTTCAGCAGTCTCAGACATCTGCCAGTCAATTACGATAGTCAATTCTAGGTTCTTATATCCCTCAATCACATAGTTCCGATCAGGTACTGTTCTTCCCGGGTTAACCGAATAGAAGATACCAGCCTTCAGTTTACCTTCCTTAGCCAGACCAGGTAACAGGTGATGCAAACCAGTTGATAAAGTTAAGGGATACTTACCCTTAACACCAGCACCATCAACTCTTTCATAAGGTGATGCTGGAGGAGTTGGATAAAGCTCTGGATTCAAACCCCCAAAACTCACCCTGTTATAAAAACATAGACCACCTGGCTTGTTGATGTTACCAAGCAGACCATTTACAATGGCTGTTGCTCTTGCTGTCTGAGTACTATTGGCATAGTTAGAACCATATGCTGCATGCCAGCCTGGTTCCAAGAATGCCGCTGGTCTATTTGCTCCTAACTCCCGACCAATTCTCCTAATCTGTTCTGCCTTAACCCCTGTGATGGTCTCAGCCCACTCAGGGGTATATTGCTTAACCATTTCCTTTAGTTCAGCAAAACCAACTGTATAGTTTTCTACAAATCCTTTATCATAAAGATTTTCAGCAATTAATACATTCATCCAGGCCAATAGCAATGCCAAATCTGTACCAGGCTTAACTGCCACCCATTCATCAGCTAAGACACCGGCACTGTAACTGAGCCTTGGATCTACTGAAACAACTTTGGCACCCTTCTTCTTAGCCACACCTAAACCTTTAAGAATATTTAACCCCATGCCATCAGCAGGTGAACGACCAACAAATACAACATACTTGGTATTTTCATAATCACCACTCGGTAAACCACCTAAAGTATAATCAAAACCAACATTCCTACCCACAAAACAGGTAGATGAGTGAGTAGTCCAGTTGGGGGATCCCAAAGCAGCCATCAATCTGGCACCATAGAAATTAGAGATTGGCTTGCTATATTCACTCCAGAACACAGATTGAGGACCATACTTACGGACAACACCCATTAACTTATCACCAATCTCCTGATAAGCCTGCTCCCAGGGGATCTCCACAAACGAACCATCACTTGTACGTTTCAACGGTTGGCTTAAACGATACTTATCATAAACCATCTGAGCATACCCATGCCCTCTAGTACAAATCTTACCCCCAGACTTATTGTCATCAGGATTACCAGTAATTCTCCACAACCGTCCATTCCTCAAGTACGCCATAATTCCACACCGGTTACCACAACTATTACACACAGAATATGCTGTGGTGATATTAGAAGGTCTTTCATTAGCACTAGCCCAGTTATCAACCGATCTATATTTGCTAGCGCCTAAAGCTGCCATAGACGCTGTTGCAGCCGACAATTTCAGGAATGTTCTACGATTCAGTTTCACCTATCTTCCCTCCTTACCACTAGAGAACGCTTTAACCACCACAACCTCCAGCTGCACTATCAGATGTGTTAGCAGGAGCACCAACAACAGGTAAGCCTGCAGCTATCCAACCATTAGTAATGCCACCTCTAATACTATAAGCATCATAACCAGCAACCCTTAATGCAGCTACAACCTGACCTGCAGTTTGCCCTGTATAACAGCCAACATAAATGGTCTTATCCTTAGGTAGAAGATCCATATTCTCTGCAAGTGCAGCAGCAGCTATATTTAAATCAGTCTCAGCGGCGAATGCAACTTCAAAATCACTTCTGCTTCTCAAATCAACCAAAAAATACTGTTCGGGACTCTTATTGAGATTCTCATAAGCAATACCTGGATCAACAAGATTAAAAGCTGGTTCTCCCTCACGTTGCAAACTACTAAAATATTCTGTTACATGTTTGTAAACAATCTCATCAGCCGTACTCTGGTCCACTTCACTTACCTTGATTACCAGACCTTCAGTTCCTTGGGGGTTTGCAGGGGCCGGACCAGCCGACCCCTCTAACCCACAACCCCAAGTGAGGGCAAGTAAAGATAGCAAAAGGACCAGGGTAGCAAACCGCAACGAATATACGCGAATGTTATTCATGAATTTCCCTCCCTGGTCATTTAATTCCTAATCAACTATCGGTAGTTCAGCTTTCAACCAACCATTGTTCATGCCACCCTGCAAAGATATTGCATCATAACCAGCTAACCTCAAAGCAGCTACTGTCTGCCCTGCAGACTGCCCACTATAGCAGGTAACAACAATTGTCCGATCCCTTGGTAATAGGTGCATATTGCTACCAACCTCTGCCCAAGCTATATTAAGAATACTAGCTGCTTCGATATGACCCTTAGCATAATCATCAGCGGCTCTAATATCAAGGATGAAATATGCCCCTGGATCACTCTGCAATGCCTCATAAACCACACTTGGAGCAATCATATTGTTGTTCTGCTTTAACCCATCAAAATAACTAATGATTCTTTCATAAACAATTGCATCTTCATCAATTTCTACTTGTGGTGCTGGTGTTTCTGTGTTCTGAACCGGTTGTTCCTGACCACAACCACCAGCAATCAAAGCTACAGAAAGAATTAGTACAAAAGTAAGAATCCACAATGCTCTCTTTTTCATTAATTACGCCCCCTTTGTGAATGTGTTCACTTTCCTTAATTCAATTATACTCGAGTACTCCTATTTGGCAAGCTGACAAGACAGCTTTCATACTACCTTCGAAGATATCGTAATCCCTTATACCATAAGCATTTCAGGCCACTTGACAAAACTCTTCATAACGCAATATTATACCTATAAGCAGATTGCATATCGGGCGATGACCTGATAAAATACTAATTCCTAAACTAAGCTAAATTGCCGAAAACTAGTAATATTAGGCCTTTCAGGGCTTGTGATTGCTAGAACTTTCATACCCCTTTTTAGTTCTAAAGTAGTATTGATATAATAGAACATGGGTCTTATAAAGGACCCAAAAGGATGGTGATATGATGAACATTAACCTAGAAGATATAGAAGCGTTTTGTATTGTAGTGGAGGAAAAAAGCATTAGCAAAGCTGCCAAAAAACTACACATGACCCAGCCTGCTTTAAGTCAGAGAATAGGTTCACTAGAACAATCGATGGGAATAACTCTTTTGCAAAGAACACACAAAGGAGTCACAATGACTGCAGGAGGAGAGATCCTCTACAATCTTGGTCAGAGAATGCTCAACCTCGGAGAGAGACTTGATGAAGAACTAGAAAGACTGAGAACCTCAGCAAAAGATCAAATAATTATAGGTGCTAGTACTACTTTAGGTGGATATGCACTACCATGTACCCTGGTATACTTCAAAGAACTCAATCCAGACGCAGACATTCGCATGGTGGTAGATAATACCGAGAAGGTAATATCAAAACTCCTTGATGGCACAATTGATATGGCACTAGTTGAAGAAAACATTGAAATACCAAAAATGACATCAAGCCATCTAACACAAGATGAACTGGTACTAATAGTACCACCAACTCAAGAGTGGAAAGAAAGAGAATACCTAGAACTAGCAGAACTAGTTAACCTCCCTTTCTTAAGCAGAGAAAAGGGTTCCGGTACAAGAAAGGTGATAGAGAGCATTCTCTCGCAACACGGAGTTAACCCAGAAAAGCTAAACGTCATTATGGAACTTAATAGTGTAGATGCTATTAAAGCCATGGTTGAAGCTAACCAAGGGGTTGCTTTGCTCTCAAGACTTGTTATACGTAAAGAACTGGCCGCCGGCCTGCTACACGTCGTACCAATCAAAGGCCTCTCCTTTATTTATGACTTCATCATTCTTTACCAGCAAGACCAACCTTTAAGTGATCTACAAACGCGTTTTCTAGATCTCATGGAAGATCCAGAAAAAAGAAGATTCTGCAACACTTCAATTAAAGACGAATAGACCTCCATAAAAAGAGAACCCCTGCAAAGTGCAGGGGTCTTGTCTAACTCTCCAACGCTGTTTGCTCAACCTCTTTCTCAACAACAACGTAATCGGTATCCTTAACCTGTTCATACCATAATAGATGATGTTCCCTAGCAAACGTCTCGCTCACCGTACCCTTAACCATACCTTTCATAGCTTCCCGCGAGCTAGGATGCCCTAGACCCAGATAAGCATGAGCAAGAATCACCGCAGCTAACAGTAACGCGGTACCAGCATGAACAGGATGTATCCAGACAACCATCCAGGCAGGAAATAGATGCCTAAAAATCAACATCCACCCTGTAATCACCATAATTGCCGACGAAAATATAACTAACAATGAGTTGATTTTCTCTCCGGCATTAAACTTCCCCTGTGGAGGTAACTTTACATGACCACCAAAAAACTCCTTAGGAAACAACATTAAGAACCGTATATCATCCTTGTTCCAGGAAACTAAGGATTTTAACCATTCTCTAGTAGTCTTTGGAGTGAGCAATACTAATACAGCTAGCACAATCACCGGGAAAGAAATACCGATAACTCGATGCAATAAACCTGCTCTTCTTAATCCCTCAACACCTAAGAAGTCACCAAAGAACTGAAAGATTAAACCTGCACCAGTTAGAAATAGGACTACAAAGGCAAAAGCCTGACTCCAATGAGCTACTCTTTCCGCCACATTGAATCTCTTAATCCTTTTCATCATGATCCCCCTCCCCAGACCGGCGTACTCTTGTGAGAACAAAACTGGCAGCTACTGCTCCAGCAGATAATCCCAAGAGAGCTGTACCAACAGGTTGCCTGGTAACCAATCGGCTTGCATAGGCAGGACGATGTGCATCAGCAGGTATTTCATCTAGCCATTTCTCACCTACACGATAATACATCAAGGTCCCTTTAACCTGGTTAGTCCTTTGATCTTTAAGTAGCGCCTGTACCGGTGAACCCTCTTCATCAACCTTACCAAATATCCTTGCCCCTGTTATACATGCTTCAACACAGGCAGGTCCCTGACCCTGAGCCAAACGGGGAGCACAGAAGGTACACTTATCTACCGTTTTAGTCCTAGGGTTATAGGATCTTGCACTATAAGGGCAAGCACTAACACAATACTGACAACCTATACATTTTTCATAATCAATTAGTACCAAACCATCCTCCCTCTTAAACGAGGCACCTGTTGGACACACCTCAACACAGGGCGGATCATCACAGTGCATGCACTGAGTGGGTAACACCAGTACTCTTGTATCGGGGAATACCCCTTTTTCCTGTTCGGTAAACTTAATTCGACTCAATTCTGGAGGTAAGTCATTCTGTAGCTGACAGGCAACTCGACAGGCAAAACAACTCACACACCTATTACTATCAATAATCATTGCATACTGACCCACAATTACACCCCCTATGCCTTCCTGATGCTAACTACAGCTTCTTGCATCATGGCATGCCCAGAAATATCCTCACTTGCATGAGGTACAAAATCATTCATACTAATACCGAGCTCAAATCCTCGTTCCAGCTTGCTAGCAAAACTACCATAGCCTGCAGGCACAAAAATCGCCTCTGGATGAATTCTCTCGGTAACCTTACAGCGTACCTTGTTCTCATAACCCTTAGCACTAACAATAACGTCTGACCCATCAGCAATTCCTAATTCCCTTGCCTTCTTGCTATTTATCCAGATAGCTTCACCATGATAGTCCTTAGCTATGGAAACCAAATAAGGATTATTAATGGTTTGTGAATGGGTAAGATACGCCTGGTGACCATGAATTATCCGGAACTCTCCACTTGAAGGTTCAATTAAAGGACTCTCCCATATAGGCACCTTGCTAAATCCATGTTCCGCAAAAGTCCCGCTGGCTAATTCAACCTTCCCTGAAGGAGTTCTAAACATGGTTTGACCATAGTCCCATGCACCACCGGCCACTTGAGGACCCCTCTGTTGCAAGTGTACAGGAAAGAGCTTTAACGGAAATAGCATAGCCTTATTAAGATCATCCAACTTAAAATCAAAATAGCGACCGAAACCCATAGCCTGAGCCAATTCCGTAACAATCCTGTCTAAACCCCTAGCACCAGGATGAACAGGTTCAATAGCCTTGCTCTGCATACTTACCTGTGGCATCCTAGCAGATATCGGCTCAACAATTCCATCTCTCTCCAGCGGATGACTCTCAGGCAGGATATAATCAGCAACATGTTCTGCAGTTTCAGAGAACTGCCAGTCAATAACTACAGACAACTCTAAATTCTTGTATCCAGATACCACATACTCCCTATCAGGAACAGTCCTAGCAGGATTAATAGAGTAGAAGAAACCTGCCTTGAATTTACCTTCCTTAGCAAGACCCGGTAAGAGATGATGTAAGCCACTACCAAGAGCAAGTGGATACTTACCAGCTACTCCTGCACCATCAACCCGTTTATACGGAGAATTCGGCGGTGCCTGATGCCTGCTACTATCAAGACTCCCAAGATTAGCTCCTGAATAGAAACAGAGACCTCCAGGCTGATTCAAATTCCCAAGCAAAGCATTAATAATCGCTATAGCCCTAGCCGTCTGTGTACTATTCCTGTAATTAGAACCATAAGCGGCATGCCAGCCTGGTTCAACAAAAGCAGCAGGTTTAGCAGCAGCCATCTCTTTAACCACTCTGCTAATCTGTTCTTCCGGTAATCCCGTTATACCAGCAGCCCAAGCAGGAGTGTATTGCGAAACAGCTGCTTCCAGATCAGAAAAACCAACTGTATGCTTGCTAACAAATTCCCTGTCATATAGATTTTCTTTAATCATTATGTGGATCCAAGCTAACAGCAAAGCAAGATCTGTTCCAGGTCTTATGGCCATCCACTCATTAGCTAGCGAATTAGCACTATAACTCAGTCGTGGATCTACAGCGACAACCTTTGCACCTTTCTGTTTAGCCATTGGCAAGCCCTTGAGAATAGAAGTACCGATACCATCTGCAGGAGCCCTACCAATAAAGACCACATATTTGGTATTCTCATAATCCCCAGTAGGTAGACCACCAAGAGTATGATTAAAACCAACATTCCTAGCAGCAAAACAAGTAGAAGCATGCGTTGTCCAGTTAGGCGAACCTAAAGCTGCCATAAACCTAGCACCATAAAAATTACTTATTGGCTTGCTATACTCAGACCAGAAAATAGCTTCAGGTCCATTCTTACGTAAGATGTCCTTAAGCTTATCAGAAATCTCCTCATAAGCTTGTTCCCAGGAAATCGGTTCAAAACCATTAGACATCCTCTTTAAAGGGGTACCTAAACGATACCGATCATAAACCATTGCCGCATAAGCATGCCCTCTGGCACAAATCTTTCCACCCGTCTTATTATCCCTGGGATTACCACTAATTCGCCAGAGTCGACCCTGTCGCTTAAAAGCAATAATGTTGCAACGGTTTCCACAACTATTGCATACAGAAAAACTCCTTGTTATAGATGGAGGAGTCTTGCTAGCAGCCTCAGTCCACTTAGCCTTCGAAGTATAGACTGTCCCTGAAGCAGCTGCCATAGCTACAGTACTCAACTTAATAAAACTTCTTCTGTTCATTTTCTTCACAGGTATCCCTCCCCCTTAACCACAACCACCGGAACTCTCAGCACTTGGATCCACAACCGGTGCACCGACTGTAGGAAATCCCGCATTAATCCAACCACCGGTAATACCACCGCGAATGCTATAAGCATCATAACCAGCTATCCGCAGTGCTGCCACCACCTGGCCTGCCGTCTGACCTGAATAACAACCAACAACTATCGTCTTATCCCTAGGGAGAAGATCAAGATTATATCCGACCTGTGCAAAAGCTACGTTAAGATCAGTTGAGTCAATATAACCCTTTTCAAAATCCTCCCGACTGCGAATATCTACAAGGAAATACTGATCCCTATTGGTCTCTAGCTCCTCTAATAAGACTTTTGCATCAATCATGTTCATTCCCCGATCCGGAGAATCAGCAAAATATCTCTTTACCGTACCTTCAACCGTAACTTCACCCGCAAACACTTGTGACTCAGGCACCACATTCTTAGGTTCCTCTTGAGCACACCCACTCACGAATAAACTAATGATTACGAGGAAGATAACTAGAAATCTACCCACAACAGTCCCTCCCCAGTCTAGTTAGTGACAGGCAGTTCGTTCTTTAACCAGCCATTAACCATTCCGTTTCTCAAAGAAATTGCATCATAACCAGCAATTCTTAAAGCTGCAATTGTCTGCCCAGCAGTTTGACCGGTATAACAGGTAACCACAATAGTTCTATCCTTGGGTAATAGATGCAAATTGTCACCGACTTCCCGGAAAGGAAGATTTATAATAGAATCGGCCTCTATATGCCCTGCCTTAAAATCATCTGCCCCACGAATATCAACAACAAAGTATGCACCCGGATCCTGACTTAGTTCCGCATACAATTGATCGGCCTCAATCAAGTTGTTACCTAAAACCCCTTCTTTAGTACCAAGTGCTTTAAAGAATCCTTCTACAGCATCATACACAATCGCATCCTTATCAACTGGAACAGCCTGAGCTACAGGAGTCACCGGCTCATTCTGACCTGATTGACTACAACCGCCAACTAGAACCAGCATCAACAAGACAACTACCAATACCTGCAGTTTCTTCATCACAACTACTTCACTCCTTAGCATTATTTTTCGATACAACCTGTTAACCTTATCTTATAGGTCCTACAAAGCCTGACAAGGGTGTCTAACCACTTCCTACCTTGCCTTTAATACTTCTAGATAGCTATCAAAGTCCTAAAATATTGCCTTTAAGCATAATACTCTTTACCTATCCCGCTATAACTATTTCTCATAGATATAAGGAAATTGAATAATTATCTGGTATCTGTTACAATTAAGACATCTACTACGCTATAGGGGTGATACCATGAACCTAAGTCTTGATGATTTACGCGCTTTCTGCATGGTGGTTCAAGAAAAGAGCATCAGCAAAGCTGCTCAGAACCTACATATGAGTCAGCCCTCACTAAGTCAACGTATTCTAGGTATAGAATCTGCATTAGGTGTTACCCTTCTGCAAAGAACAAGACAAGGGGTCCTACTAACACCTTCAGGTGAACGCCTCTATAACACCGGTCAGAGAATCCTAAACCTAAAAGAAAACCTTGAACAAGAACTAGAAGAAATTCGTAGATCCTCAGAAAAACTATCTATTGGAGCCTGTACAACACTTGGAGGATATATACTCCCCTGTACTCTCCTATACTTCAAGAACTCTCACCCCGATGCAACTATCAAACTAGTTGTTGATAATACAGAAGCAATACTTTCAAAACTCAATGACGGCCTCATTGATATTGCTTTAGTGGAAGAAGACAAACTAGACAAACAATATTCCGCCGAACAGATTATTAAAGACGAACTGGCACTTGTAGTCCCCCCCACAAAAGAATGGCTTCAAAAAGAGTACATAACTCTACAAGAACTACTAACCATCCCGCTAATATTACCTGAAGAAAACAGTGGAACTCATGCAATCATTAGAAAAGCACTAAGCAAACATAACCTCGCCCTTAAGAACCTGCAAATACTAATGGAGTTTGGTAGCATCGATGGCATCAAATGCATGGTTCAAGGAAGACGAGCAGCATCAATACTCTCTTGCCTTGCCGTCCGAAGAGAAAGAGATTCTGGACTACTCCACACCATACCTATTAAAGGACTGTCCCTGAGCTATAACTTGGTAGTCCTAAGACCCAACAATACCGACCTAACACCATTACAACAAGAGTTCTTAACCGAAATAACCACACTCAATGAACAACACTATTGCCAAAGACAAAGAAAACGCATGGATTATTAAAAAAACTGAACCTAAACAGTTCAGAGATGCTCCTCCATTAATTTTGTCCAACACAAGCCTTTTACTAAGACGCCTACCTACGGAGTTCTTAATTACAGCCTCTAGGTTAAGGAAGATCATACTTAAGCCATACAAGTATCCTAACCTGTTCTAGCTGAAATGGATGTCGAAAACACTTTTCTACAGTAATTACAGAGTTAGGACATCACCTGTTGAAGTAGGAACTGAGATTAATTACCTTAAACCCCCGTGTGTAGTATCTTCTTTCAAGACTTCCCTGTATACATTGAGGATTTCACTGGTAATCGACCTAGCAGAATACCTACCCTCTATTACCTCTCTCCCCCACTTCCCAAGAGCGTCTCTCAATCCACTATTCCCCAGCAGTATTCTTATATCCCTTGCTAGTAATGCTAAATTCCCCCTACTCCGTTTTCTCTGAAAAGCCATATAATTATGATACTCAAACTTCTTAAGGTTTGTGGGAGTTACCACTCCCATATATCCGTAGTTGCCAACAATAAGTACCGGTTTTCCACAGGCCATGGCTTCCATGGCTACCCTGCTCTCTCCCACAACCACATCAGCCTGCCAGATAAAGGGCCTGACATCACTAACTGCACCAATAATCTTCCCTTTAACTTTCTGACTATAAGGACCGGCACCAACTACCAGAAGTCTAACCCCCGCAATCGCTTTAAGGACATAATTAGGCACCATATACTTATCCCTTCCTAGTCTACCTAGAAAAACCACTGTCTTTTCTGAAAGCATGTTCCTAGGATGAAAACGCTCCACATCTATGGGATTCATGATTGTTCGCGCCCTATCCTTAAGCTCAGGATTCTTTTTCAGTTGAAAGGCCCTAACAGCCCTGCTAACACAGATAAGCTTATCGATATAAGGGATTAAAACGGGCATATAGCTACAAAAGAAACCGTGACTAGTCAGTATTAGGGGAACACCCGTCTCCCGGATAATATAATCCACACTCAGGTCATTAATAGCTGGATGATAATGCAAGATATCTATCCCCTTATCTTTCATCCAGTTTACAGTCTCCTTCGGACCGGGATAGAGAAGACAGTCTAGACCATATTCTTGTAATAACTCCTCCATTTCTGATGTCACCACAGGAGTCATCAAGAAGACTGTATGCCCTAAATCCTGAAGAGCTTTACTCAAGGTAATGACATGGGTTTCTAATCCCCCCAAACGTAACCGTTCAACAAGCATCAATATTCTCATCCCTATCGCTCCATAAAACGATCACTATGTGCTTTCAGAGTATCATCATAAGGAGCCATAGCAAAAAGCATCTCTTCAATCGCTTCCTGTAAAACAGCAGGTGACTTATGAAGCAGCTTAACAAATCCCCTATTATCTATCTCTATTTCATTGTCTTCCTTTTCTATTCTAGGATTACTTACATGCACTACTTCAGCCTTCAAACCAAGCTTATCCGAAGCTTTCTGCACCAATTGAGCAAGGTCAGCAATCCTTATAGCACCAGTCATCTGATTATATATATTAAAACTATTACTCGACGGCACCTTTACTGCACGTACCACTGATTCTACAGCATCCTCTAGAGAAATCACTGGTCTTCTCTGCAAGCCCCTACCATATACCGTTAAAGGGAAAAGAGCTAGTGCTTGAGCCACAAACCGATTCACCACTGTGCCAAAATAGAAATCAAAATCAAAACGTGTAGCCAGTAGATGAGCTTCTCTAGTCTCCCTAGTTCCCACCCCATAGATGATTGCTGTTCGCAAATCTGTAACCGGTAGACCCCATTGTTTCTGCGCAAGATACAAGAGATTAATATTATTAACCTTGCTTGATTCCATCCAGGAATCAGCCAAGACCTCCCTATTAGTCTTTGAAACAGTATCGGCAAGAGATCCATAAACACCCGTACTAGTAGTCTCAATAAAATGAGTACCCAGCAAATTCAGTTCCTTTAAGGTCCAAAGAAGATTACACAACATTGAACAATTATTCTCCATAGTATATCTAGCCTTTACCGCATTAATCTCAGCATAAGATACCGATGGTTGAGCCCCTAGATGAACAATTACTCGTGGCTTAAACACTCCTAGCAATTCTCTCACAAACTCAACATCAGCAAGATCCCCTTCAATCAAGGTAATGTTTACAAACCCTCGATCATGGGCAACCTCCTGCCTATCAACCATGGAGGCAATAGGTATGGCACTAACACTACCAACCTCTCTAACCCACACACGTCTCTTACCATTATCAACACCAACAATTCTCTCCTGGGGAAAGGTCTTCGCTAAACGTAACATGACCGGCCAACCCAGATACCCATCAGCCCCAGTCACAAGTATCATCAATATTCCCCCTTCCATTTTCTCCTATAGAATATTGAAATCCAGAGTATATTGTTCTTTCAATCATCCAAAATATAGTCACCACAAGAGAAAGGCAAAACAAAAAAGGAGCCTATCTAGCTCCCAAACTCCTTCATGAAACTGGATATTGTTTTTTCCCAACCTTCCTTGAGTCCCGTTCTCCTCGGCCAACTCCTTGCCAGAGATAGAACAGGTGAACTCCTGATACCCTTAACTTCACTACGTAAATAAACCTTCCGGTGAGTCTCCCTATCCAATAACTGCCTCAACAACTCCCCTAATTGATTAAGATTAACTGTATCACCAACAATATTACGCAATGCACCAACCGGCAAAAAACCTGATTCAATCAGTTCACCATAGTAGTTCAGTAAGTCTTCCACATAGATTATGTTCCGATAATACTTACCTCGGGGTAAGAGCTGGAACTCTGAGCTAGAAGTATCATCCGGTGGACCATAAACCTCCGGTTGACGAATAACAGCTGTAGGCAAGCGATGTATCTTTGCAGCAGATAACACCAAGAGTTCAGCAATCCTAATAGAGATAGCCTTCACATCTTTAGGTTTATCAAACACAAACTCTTCAAAGAATCTCTCACTTTCTACATCATAAAGGTCATTCAAAGGGGTTATGAGTACATAGCCTTTAGTTCCAACCTGTTTCAAACGCTCAACTATCTTTGATCTATTAGAGAAGTCAACACTCTCACAATCCAGAAAGTCTAACCAGTATTCAACAGGTTTCAGGGATTCCTGAAACCTAAAGAGAAAACCCTGATCAACTACCACATGACCTCTCTCAGAAAAATATCTCCTTAATCGACTATTAAGATATCCACCACCACTAATTCCAATAATAGCCATGATACTCCCCTTCTCTTGATTCATCTTACCCCTAAACAACATATGCCTACCTGAAGCAGATGTGCTTAGGTACTGGGGAGAAATACTTTCCAAAACTAGATTAGCTGCTTTTCAAAAACTATAAACTCTCGAAGCGTCTGTCTTGTATGCTCTTTCCACCATCTTCGCGTAACTTCTGTCAGCCTATCTTCTGCAACTGATATTCCCAGTGTATAACCGTAATATGCCGCCAAGAAACCTATAGAATCAAGAAGTTTTATGAGACTCTCTTCAGTTTTTGCATATATCCTATTAACAAATAGCTCATTAGTTCTTTCCTGTTCACTGAAAAGCAGTACACCATCCACCGTATCCTGTCTAAAAACTACCAAGCACCTTCGCTTGATAATCCACTGCATCAAATCATCAAAATCAAATGACTTATAACTCTGAACATCATAATCATCAGCAACCAAACTCTGAGAATCCTCTTGCCAGAATGCCCATATCTCCTCTGCAATCTCAGCAGTTACAACCATAACCCTATGAAGATAGCAAATATCTTGCAAACTCGCCCTTCTACCCCTCAGATAAATACCAGAGTGGCAGAACCCGTACTTAGAACCAATAATCCATTGAATCTTCTCATTGGTCTTTAACGTCATTAATCTAACTACTCTTGCTCCCATATCCCTCGCCACTATCAGTTGATACTCTACAAATTCTGTGCCAACTCCACTGTTCTGATAGCCTGGTAGAATACGCATAGCCTGTAACCAAACCTCACCCTTCTTTGGTTTGGAGAAATGAACAAAACCCACAATCTTATTAGCCACCAACGCCAGATGAAATCCCGATACCTCCAGATGAGCTACCAGCTTCAAGATGTTTGCTTCTTTAATTGCCTCTGCCAAATCCCCTACTTGATCTGATTGTACCTGAGAAAACCTAACCATAAGATCACCTATAACAGCATATGCATGGCAATTGTTTCCAGTCGCTATCTAACTATGTTCTCCTTCACCGCATAAATCGCTGCCTGAGTACGATGTTCTAGTCCTAATTTATGCAGAATATTGCTAACATGCGTCTTAACAGTTCTATCAGAAATGTAAAGAATCTCAGCTATCTCCTTATTGCTCTTCCCCTCACCGATAGCTTTTAAAACCTCTAGTTCCCTTGATGTTAAACTCTCCAAGTCTCTTTGGATCTTTTCCTGTTCCTGTTTAGCGGCCAGAACAATCCTAACAAGATCAACCTGAAGAAATGTCTGGCCCTTAGATACAGCCTCAATCGCCTTAATCAGTTCAACAGGAGAAATATCTTTCTGTAGATAACCCACAGCGCCAACTTGTAAAGCCTGAGCTATCTTTTCTTCATCAATATAGCTACTTAACATGACAACAGCAGTATGCCTACAAACCTTAAGAATTCTCTTTGTTGCTTCAACACCATCTATACCAGGTAGTACAATATCCATTAAAACCACATCAGGCTTATACTCGATGGCCTTAGCTATTGCCTCTTCCCCGGTTGCAGCCTCTGCAACTACAGTAATGTTATCACTAGACTCCAAAAAGCTTATCAGACCCTGCCTAACCATAGGATGATCATCTGTAACCAAAACCTCTATCAACAGAAACACCCCGCTTCCATATCAGACTAAAGTATTAGTCCATACTCCGTCACCAGACCGATGTACCATAATTCAAAACCTGATATCCTATTAGCAAGAGATTTTGTTTGGTGGGTAACCGTCGAAAAAAGAAGTATTGCATTCCCCTTGCTCTTTGTTTCAAAATTCACTGTCCTCCACATAAGTGACCCTGTTTACTCAAAGGGTCACTTATGGTTTTGTTTCAACTATCACTTCTGTTCCCAACCCTACTTGGGTAATGATTCTAAAATCAGCATCAATTAGATTAGCTCTTTCCTGCATACTCTTAAGACCCATGGTGTTAACATCGACCTTATCTAAAGCAAAACCTATCCCCCTATCCTTTATAGATAGCCTTAAACTATTGTCTTCTGTCCTTAGAGATAACTCAACCTCACCCACCTTTGCATGTTTCCAAACATTATTCAAGGCCTCCTGTACTATCCGATATATAGCCCACTGTTGTTCCTTGTTTAACTGATGGGAAGACTTTTCCCCCACCATTTGCAGTTCAACGAGAATACCAGACCTACGGGTAAAAAGAGAAACATGTTCCCTGATAACCGAAAATAATCCCTTGGCAGACAATGCTTCAGGCTGGAGCTCATAGATTAAGCTACGTAATTCAGTTGATGTCTCTTTGCTAGCATCCCTTACCTGATGCAAAGCCTGGATAGCTTTATCCCTGTCTTTATCTAGATAAGTTAAAGCAGCTTCAGCATGCAAAGAAATACTAAACAAAGATTGCGTCATAGAATCATGAAGCTCTCTTGATAACCTCTGCCTCTCTGCCAAAACAGCTGCTTCCCTGGCCTTTTTCTGAAGACTGTCCTTTTCAATGGCGATAAATGCCTGATTAGCTAAAATGGTAGCAGTTTGCATATCTAACTCCCCATAAGCACAGGATCTCTCACTTAATACACCACACAAGCCTAAGACTTTAGCTTGATCCCTCAATGGCACAAACAATGCCGACTCCCCTTTGAACCCTTCCAGAAAATCTAGCCTTCTACTACTCAAACTCCCTATTCTCACGCCAATACCACTAAGAGTATCTCTCACAAGAGGTTCTTGAGGGTCAAGCCTTTCTGGCTTAAAAGCATATTCCTCTCTCCCCCAAGCCTTAACCTCTAGTTCCCCGGTCTCACTAAACAGAGCGATAAAGCCCTGATCACTGTTTGTAAGAAGAGTTAATTCCCTGGCAACCGTTTCTAAAGCTCTAGATATTTGAACCTCCTGTACCAAGAAAATACCGACAGACTGCAAATGCTTAAGCCTTAAGAGAACCTTCTGCAATTCATTATTTTGTACAGATACCTCTTCCTGCAAGTACTCATTCTGATCACTCAACATAAGATTTTCACAACCAAGCTTAACCTGATATTTAATAGCCTGCTGATTCAAAAATAAGACTGGCAGAAGAAACAGAAGCCCCAGAAAATACACATCAAAAATCAACGCTATAACTATACCCATGGGAACTAGAACCATAAAACCTATCAAAGGACCATTCTTAAAATATTCACCTAGCTTATATACCTCTAGATAACCTGCCAGAACAAAAAATACAGTAACTAGAGCAATATTAACCAGTGCTCTGATTAAACCGGTTAGCACCAGTATAAACCAGTCATCAGCAAAAACAAAAACCCCAGGAGTAATGCCATTAGTTATTAGAAACCAGCTGGCAACCACATTACCAAGACCTATCTGAGCCACATTAAAAAGAAGCCTATCCCACTCCTTCTTATTTCTTAAATCAGCCAGAAAGTGACCCAGAGAAGACCCCAAAACCACATAACCCCAAGGTAAGGTTAAAATGGCAGCAATATCAAAGACAAGAGCAATAGAAACAGAACCCTTAGTCAAAGGCAAAGGAACAGAAAGCCTTTCAGTACCAAAAATAATCGCTGCCAGCAGAAATATCACCCAGAGGGACTCATAATCAATACTACCAATAGCCCCTGCAAAAACAACAACATAAAGGACAATCAAAGAAAGAACATACACATGTTTCCTTCCCACACTGTCATCCTCCCTCTAGAACCAAAAGGGCCCCAATACGAGGCCCTTCATCTATTTTTCTAACAGCATATATGTCACTCTACCCTTGGCATAGAGCTTCCCTTTGTCATCAACAATCTCCACATCACTTACCATCAGTCTCTTCCCCCGATGAAGAACAGAACTATCAGCATAGACTGTTACCCCCTGTACCGCAGCAATATAGGTAACATTAAGATCTACAGTAACAAGCGGGCTCTTTGCACCAACCAGAGAGAAAGCAGCAACTGCACCGGCAACATCAATAATCCCGGCAATAGCCCCCCCATGCAACACACCATAGAGATTAGCGTTACTACTTACCCAAGGCAAAACCAGCCTTGCCTTTCCCTCTACCGACCTCTCAATAGTCACTCCAAGCTGCTGTGCATACGGAATACCCGAAATAATTTGTTTCAAATCCCCTGTCAAGTCTAGTCCTCCAATATCCTATATTAAATTCCATTATATTGGAGATAACTAGGTATATCAAGACTTAAACTGTTTTAGCATTAATTCAAGTTCTTCGGCTAACCTGACAAGGTTTTGTGAAACCCCTACAATCTCTTCTGAGGAGGCACTAATCTCCTCAGACATGCTACTAATATCCTCTACCCTCTGAGTGTTATTCTTAGAGACCATCGCCAAATTACCTACAAGTTCCCTTGTTCTACCTGCATTAGCAGAAATCTCTTCTGTAGCTGCGGTATTCTCTTCAGTCACGGCAGAGACACTATCCATAGCTCCAACCGCCTCTGCACTTCTTGCTCGCAAATTCTCTATAGCTAACTCAATCCCCTCAATTTCTCTGCGAGTACCTTCTGCATCAGAACCAATACCGACAAGGATTTCTGCTGCTTCATTAACCAGCCCTACCCCTCGTTCTGCCTCAATAATTCCTGTCTTGGTTGCCTCTACAGCCATAAGAACACTATCCTGAATTCCCTTAATCAACAAAGAGATCTCCTTAGTAGCTCTCCCTGAACTCTCTGCTAACTTCCGTATCTCTTCTGCCACTACAGCAAAACCTCTTCCCTGCTCACCTGCCCTAGCTGCCTCAATAGCAGCATTTAATGCCAAAAGATTAGTTTGCTCAGCAATATCTCCAATCATCTGAACAATCTTCCCAATCTCTTCAGACTGATTCCCCATCCCTCTGATTCTCAAAGCCGAGTTATCCACACTACCCTTAATCTTAGATACTGCCTCAACAGTTTCTTTAATAGCCTTTGAACCCAATTGAGCACTATAAACAGAATTTTGTGCTAACCTTTCAACCTCTCTAATCCTTATTCCTATATCATCAGTAGCTTGATCCATCACTGCAATAAGCTTAGCAGTATCCTGAACATGATTAGCCTGATCCATAGCCCCAGTAGCAATCTGCTCAGTTGCAGCACCTAACTCCTGAATAGCTGTCAGACAATCTTGAACCAACCTATCCTGCTCTAGAGAATCAACAGCAATACCAGAAATACCTGTAGCTATATCATTAACAGCTACAACAGTTTGATTAGACGCCTGATCAACCTCAGTGCAACCACCCTTAAGACTCTTAGCAGCAAAGCCAATCTGTTTGACCATAGCTCTCATATTATCAACCATATCATTGAAACTCCTGCTAACAACACCTATCTCATCCTCACTCTGTACCCCCACCTTTACAGAGAGATCTCCAGAAGCCATAGCCTCTGAGGCCTTAGCTAACTCCAGCAGAGGAGCAACATTTCTCTTGCCCACAAAATAGATAACTCCCAAAGTTACAGAAAGAATCACTAAGCTTAATACCAGAAGTATCTTTAATACAGTTCCCTGCATATTCTCATCTAAAGCTACCAGAAGTCCTAACTCCATATAACCCCAGAGTTCTTCGCCTAACCACAGAGGAACTGTGATATGTAAAGCCCGCCCCTCATCAAAACTCACTATCTCTGTAGAAACATCATCACCATATCCAGCAACACTAACGCCACTACCCTCAAGAGCTTCATCAGTGTGCAGCACAACACTACCTGAATAATCAATCAAGGAGAAATATAAGAGATCATCCCTAGTAGCATTCATCTCAGCAACAGTACTCTTTAAAGCAAAATATTCTCCAGACCTGATGGCCTGATTAGACATCGTCTGCAGAACACTACCAATTCCTTCACCATAGGCATCACCAATTAAAGGAGTAACCTTCAAAAATACAACCATCCCAAAAAAAGCTACCACAAGCATCAGTAGACAAACTAACAAAAGACCTAGCTTCCACTGCAAACTCTGATTAATGCGCCCCCACATTAAACGACACCCCCGTTATTTTTTGTAGTATATAGTTATTTATCGTTACCTTTAGCCCACGGGGTTATATCTCTTGCAAAAAGTGGAACCGGTTTCAAAAAAAGAGACCCGTTTGGGTCTCAAGATTAGAACTGTGCCAATTGGTCCTTTAAGTAGTTGATGGAATCAATTGAAGTAGGGTCAACACCATTAAGTAAAGCGAGATAACAGGATAGATAATCACCAAGATACATTAAAGAGAAAGTCTTTTGCCAAGTATCACTACCACTAGCCTCAATCTCTCTAACCTCAACCATTTGCCCAATTAACTCACCGGTAATATCCATCCGTTTGGAGATACGGTCAATTTCCCCGACACCCCTTAAGAAAACCACACCAAGATTCAGATCTTTACCAACAAGTTCCCAGCCCATCAGTTCATTGTGATTGAGTTCAGGAAAGGTATGTCCATGTGCTAAGACCTTAGCATTCTCATTAATCTGTGACTGCCATCTAAAAGCTAAAGTCTGCCCTATATCTCCAGCCCCATAGATTATTGCCATACGCTCATGCAACCATAAAGCAAGTTCCTTAGCTAGATTATCATCTTCCTCTAATCTATATTGCTCTCTTAACTCCTTCATGAGAGCCACTGTATTCTTAACTTTCTCACTCTTGCTTTCAATTAAGCCAAACCTCTCCAACAAAGCTACCGTTGGGATGAACATGTAACCTGTAGCTGCCCTCGGTGGTAGTCCTGAAGGTACATAAATCACATCATGACCATTCCCCTTAGCCTTCTCTGCTAACTTTCCACCTGTAGTTACAGCAACAACTGTAGCACCCCTATTAGTTGCATCATCATAAGCTGCTAGGGTCTCCTCGGTATTCCCTGAATAGCTGCTAGCAATCACCAGCGTCCTCTCACTTACAAACTCAGGTAGCATGTAGTTGCGATTAACCAGAATCGGTACCCTAATCTCATCAGCTAATAGAGTACGCAATAGGTCTCCACCTATCGCAGAACCCCCAAGGCCAGTAACTACCACATGATCAAAAACCTTACCCTCTGTTTGTAATGAAGCTTCACCTGCAAGCTTCCAAGCTTCTTCCATCTGTTCTGGGAAACCATACAGATGTTGTAACATTCCACTCCTGTCCAAGGTTTTCATCTTGCTTACACTACTTAAGATACTCCTATCCAATCCTATCCATCCTTTCTTCTAACACTAAAGCTGCAGCACCCAGAGCACCCGCATTAGAACCAAGCTCTGCAGCAACAATCTCCGTATTCCTTGCTCTAGAAGCAAAAACAGATTTTTTCACCACTTCCTTAACCGGCTCAAAGAACACTTCCCCAGCCTGAGATACCCCTCCCCCAAGAATTACTCTCTCAGGATTATATATGGTTATAATGTTAGCTATACCCAGACCCACATAAGTAGTTTCTCTCTCTATAAGCTGCCTAGCCAGTATATCTCCTTTATTAGCAGCAGAAAAGACATCTGCAGCTGATATCTCTTGAAGCTTTGAAAGACTTGTCTGTTTTCCTTCTTGAACCGCCTCATAAGCTCTCTTAGCCAGTGCCGTACCCGATGCCAATGCTTCAAAACAGCCCCTGTTACCACAATTACAAACCGGCCCATCAATATCAAGAATCATATGCCCAATCTCACCTGCACTATCTGTATGACCCCTATACAACTTACCCCCAAGATAAATGCCAGCGCCAATACCGGTAGAAACAGTTATATAAATAAAATCATCATAACCCCTACCGGCACCAAACCACCTCTCACCAATAGCTGCCACATTGGCATCATTATCAAAGTATGTATTGACACCAAAGTATTCCTTAATAATATCCCTTAACCCTACTTCGTCCCAACCAGGCAGGTTGGGAGGTGCAATAATTAGGCCCTTCTCAGTATCTACAGGTCCTGGTGCTCCGATGCCTATCCCCAGAATATCGGTCACATTAGCCTCACTGATAACCTCTTTTACACTAAGGATAATCCTCTCTATAACAGCCTCCTTACCCTCAGCCGCCAATGTGGGTATCTTAACACTGCTTAAAACCTTCCCATCCACTGTAGTACATACAGCAGCAATCTTGGTTCCACCAAGATCAACCCCAACTAGAAAACTCATCTCCATCCTCCTTCGCTGACTCTATATTATACCAGTCTCATCCCTGGAATTCACCAGTATATCGCAATCTATATAATGAAAGACAACCCACATACTAAAACTGTCCCACAATCTTAAAAGAATCTATGCAAATCCACTAAAGATAGTTTTTTTAATAATTTCGCTAAATTACAGATAAGCTAATAACATATTAACACGTGAGGTGATCTCTTTGAGCAGTAAAAAGAATAATGAACTCTCATTAAACGTAAAGCAAGCCCTCTTAAACCAGACAGAATCAATGGGTATTGATGTTCACATTCATAGCAACAACGGTAGAGTAGAGCTAAGAGGCATTGTCGATACCCTCTCAGAAAAACAAGATGCCGAACACATAGCATACTCAGTACCTGGTGTTCACTGGGTGGAAAACCACCTAACAATTGCCACTGATGGTCAATTCACAGATAAACACATCGAGAAAGAACTTCTTTCAACCCTTAAAGAAGAGATCTCCATCAAGGTTGATAGTGGTTCAGTAACAGTCTATGGTTCCTTCCCATCACTATCTGACAGAGAAAACATTCTAACCTCAATCAGCCAAACCAGAGGAGTCAAAGACATTATAGACCAAACAGACATAAGCACACCTACAAGATTTGATGATGCCAGCCTCACCAATGAAACCAATCGTTTGCTAATATCCTCAGGCTACACATCCGTACGGGGCTTAGTCCAACACGGAACCATATACCTAAAGGGACAGGTCACTGACCCAAGGGAAAAAACAAAAATAGACGCCCTGGTCCGTCATGTAAACGGTGTCCAGGACGTCCATAACGATATCGACATTCTCTAGATCTTAAAGTTCTTAATAATTCGATTTAACTCATCAGACATGTCCACCAATCCTTTTGTTGTACTGGCTACCTGTTCTGCTGAAGCAGCAATCTCTTCAACCGAAGCACTAATCTCCTCAGTCAAAGCACCATTTTCCTGAGATACATGATTCATACTCTCTACAATATTATTGAGTTCACCACTTCCTGCGGCCATCTCTTCAGAGGCCGCACTGCTCTCTTCTGTTACAGCAGCCACACTATCCATAGCCTCAGCAATATCATTACTATCAGCCACAAGTCTCTCAACTGCTTTAGAAATAGCAGCAATCTCCGAACTAGTTTTCTCAGCATCATTCAAGATATTAGCCAATGCTCCCCGAGCTAAGTCAGCTAAATCCACTCCGGTATCAACCTCTTCAATACCACGGTCGGTAGCCTGAATGGCTGACTGAATACCCTCCTGAATACCATAAATAAGGTCGGCAATATCCTTAGTAGCCCTGCTAGACCGTTCAGCCAACTTCCGTATTTCATCTGCCACAACAGCAAACCCTCTACCCTGTTCACCGGCCCTAGCAGCCTCAATAGCAGCATTCAGAGCCAATAGATTAGTCTGTGTAGCTATATCATCAATAACCTCAACAATCTCACCAATTTGCTCTGACTGAGCACCCATTTCATTTATCCTGCTAGCAGTAGCATAGACACTCTCTTTAATATTATCCATAGAACTAATCATGGTACCAACAGACTCAGCACCTTCCTTAGCAGAAGCAACAGAATTTATTGCCAACTTATCAACCTCACCAATTCTCCCGGTAACATCCTCTAAAGAAGCCACCATTTGAACAACCAAATCTGAAGTTTTACCCACATGAATAGCCTGTTCCTGAGAACCCTCAGCGATTTGCTCAATGGCTGAATGAAGCCCCTTCATTGATGAAGTAGCCTGTTCGGCCTGTTCATTCTGATCATGTGCCCCCTGAGCAATTCGATTAACCCCTTCAGCAACCTCAGAAACAGCTAAAGCTGTTTGATCTGAAGCAGCAGAAACCTCTTTGCTAGCAACAATAACGCTCTCTGCAGCCTCACCCGTCTTAGAAACCAAAACCCTCATACCCTTAATCATTTCATTAATACTAGCAGCCACCTTACCAATCTCATCATCAGACTTAACCTGAAGCTCACGCGTCAAATCACCATCCGCCACCAAAGCTGACGTATCCATAATCTCATGCAAAGGCCTTAAGGTCCTCCTACTAAGGAAAAACGCCATAATTAAGCCTGCAATAAGAATAGTTAGACCGGTGATTACAATAACTTGCCTACCTGTATCCGAGATAGAACGAGTAGCATTGGCAGTCACACCAACCCTAATGGCACCCTTGTGCTGCCCATCAATATAAAGAGGAACAGCCACATCAAAAAGCAGCTCACCCGAATCACTTAATACTTCATGAATAACCGTATCGGTAGCCATTGCTGCTGCTAAACCTATCTCATCATTAAGATATTTACCTTGCTCTGTACTATCACTATGAGCTAATACCTTTCCTGCTCCATCAACAAGCATGAAATACGCTATGTCATCATTGCTCTCACTTAACCCCTTAAGGGTATCTGTGAACGCTTCATAATTACCCCTATGTATAGCCTGCTCAGCCATATCCGAAAGCAACTCACCCATACTTTCACCATAGCGATGGTTTAACTGGTCCATTAATGGGATAATTTTCACAAAAATGACCAAATTAGAAACCGCCAAAATAACCACAATCAGTACTGCAATCATCAACATAAGCTTGACTTGCAAACTAGCTCCAATCTTTCTTAATATTAACACTGTTATCAAACCCCTCCCTGCCTTATACTCTATATGTCGAAGTTTTTGCTAAAAATATTAATACCTTTGAGCAAATTCACCCCTCCTATCTCTGAACCTTTTTTAGACAATCCCGTAAAATATTACGTACTAAAGAAAGGAGGATTCTTATGCGGATTCGTCTTGATAAGCAAAAAACAGAAACAACATCTGAACAACACCACATGAAACTCGCTCAAGCTTACGTTCCCTGGCAAACCTTTGATAAAACCTTCTCCCCTAAAGAAGCCTTACAAAAAGGCACCCTATTCCCCGAACTCTATCGTCCATATCACTAAGGAGGTGTACAACATTGGAATCCGAAAGACTCAAACTCTTAAGAGAAATCCAAGAATATGAGTTTGTCGCTGTAGAACTCAACCTTTTTCTTGATACTCACCCCGATGATTTAGAGCCACTTAGAAGATATAACGAAACAACAAGAACTCTTCAGAGATTAAAGGAAGCCTACGAATCTCGTTACGGCCCTCTCACACATTTTGGCTATACCACAAGCGGGGAACCCTGGCAATGGATTGAGGGACCATGGCCTTGGGAAATTGAATATTAGGAGGATAACTCATGTGGGTCTATGAAAAAAAACTGCAATACCCTGTTAGAGTATCAAAACCAGATGTAGGTATGGCAAAATACCTAATAACTCAATATGGTGGACCAGATGGCGAACTATCAGCTGCTATCCGCTATCTAAACCAAAGATATACCATGCCTACAGACAAAGCCAAAGGACTCCTAACAGATATAGGTACAGAAGAACTCGCTCACCTAGAAATCATTGCAACCATGGTCTATAAGCTTCTTAAGGGAGTACCTGCAAAAGAACTAGAAAGAGCAGGCCTTGGAGCACACTATGCTCAACACGACCACGCCCTTTTTGTTAACGATGCCAACGGCGTACCCTGGACAGCAGCATATATTCAAGCAACCGGTGATCCCATCACCGACCTTCACGAAGACATGGCCGCTGAACAGAAAGCTAGAACAACTTATGAACACTTAATCAACCTAACAGATGATCCTGATCTTAAAGATGCCCTAAGATTCTTACGCGAAAGAGAAGTAGTTCACTTCCAGCGCTTCGGTGAAGCCCTAAACGACGTCCAAGAATACTATCTTCGTCCTAGATATTTCTAAAATATCCCCTGCCGGTTACCCCGGATACCGGCAGGCTATCTGCCATAACCCCCAGTAGTAGGGTCCAAAAAAACAGGTAACTCCGGTGGTATGAATGTCCACACCGCAAAAACACCAACAACAAAAACCAAACCTATTATACCCAGATTATTTAATCTATCTTCAAACAACTCCCCCACAATCAATCTATAACTAAGATACTGACCAATTGCAATAGCCACAAAGAAAATAAAGATATCCACATAAAGAACATGATGACCAACAATTCCTGTATAAAGATAGAACAAGACCACAATAACAACAGGAATCATACAAATACTAACCAGCTTAGCCATCCAAAAACCCTTCACCCGATTAAGAACCACCCTATACTCCACTAAAGCATAAAAGATTGCAGGCCAGATAGCCATCTTCAAATGCTCCCAAACACTCTCATTCACTGGAGCAATAGCAGCTAAAACCACCCAACCTCCTAACCAGTCATAAACAAAGTGATAAGCAGAACCGACAAGGAAAATAACAAAAACACCAACTAGTTCCCACCTTTGAATCATCGGTAAACCCTCCCTTTCGGTTTTTAAAACATATGTAATTTAAAATAAAAAAATCCAGGTATAACCCCGGATTTCCCTGGTGCGAGAGGCGGGACTTGAACCCGCACGGCTGTTGCCACACGCCCCTCAAACGTGCCTGTCTGCCAGTTCCAGCACTCTCGCATATAATTTTCAAGCAAATCCTATTATACCACATAAATTATCAGAGTCAATAAAAAAAAGGAGCCAGAAATGGCTCCCAAATAACTCTTACGCTGCCATATCAGCATCTTCAGCAAGCCACTTGGTATTTGCAAAAGATACTAATATCAAGATTAAACCAATTGTTAACAAAGTAAATACAATTGAACTTAGAGAATCCCCTTCCAAAACTAATCTTTCTGTCGCCGCGGACCATTGATACCATCCAGCAATAGTAATTAAAACCCAACCAACTGCTGCCCAGATAGCATGAAATCCTGCAGCTGACATCATTGCCAGCGGAGCTAGAACAAGAACCACAAGACTCAAACCAATGGATAAAAGAAACAATGGTGTACCAAGTACATCACCAGTCACTGAGCCCACATAATGCATTGCCATCGAAAACACCAGTGCTGCTGTTAAGATATAGATAGTGAAATATTGAGCATATTTCCCTTCTTTATCCAATGCAGTTAAATACCCTGCTGCTAATAAGCCTAGGCTAAAAGCAATAATTCCCTGAATATAAGGGTTAACTGCTAAGGACACATCTCTAGTACTAACCGCTACAACAAACATCAAGGAAACAGAGCCTGCAAACCAAAGAGTATGCTGCATCTTGTTAACCTGAGTTATACGCCACAAAGTAACAATCATCAGGACTAAAGCAACACCAATAGACAAACTATCCATATACTGTAGGAATGCCATCTATTTGCCCTCCTCTGCTTTAGCTTTAAAGGAAAAACCAAACAAACCAGCTGCCCTCTTAAACAAAGAAACAACCCATTGATCAACCGGAACTTTCATCTTAGCCAAGACCAAGAGAATAGCTCCAAAGCCAACCAACACTCCACCAATAACCAGCAACTCAGTCATCAGATAATTTACATAGTTAACACCATCAAAAGTATGGGAAGGACCAGCATAGAATGGAGTGGAAAGCATACCAAGTCCTGCTGCCACACAAGCCATTCCCGTAGGAATAGTGTAGGAACCATTCTTGCCTAAAGGCTTAGTCAGATCAATCTTATTCCAGACAAACGGCATCCTGATAATAAACAAGACCACAAGTGCAATAATATCAACATAAACGCGTAGATTCGCCGGAGTAGTACTGCCTCTAATCATATCAGAATAGTACATATGAACTCCACCGGAAACAAGACCAATGAGAATAGCTACAATGGCTGCATTAAAAGCCCACTTTTCGCCACGAACAAACGCATAAGCAATAACAGTTGCTGCAAAACCAACCATCAAGGTAATAATCGTAATGGTTTGATAAATACCTTGATACGGAACAAAAGCCCGGAATGGTGGCCAGTTAGCTGCTCCCCAAGCAATACAGACTGTACCTACACCTGCTAGGATACTAAAAACCGCAACCATAGCCATGGTGATCACGATTATACCCCTAACATAGGCAGTCATATCCTTTTTCATGCGCTTTAAATCCTCCTTTTCGTAGTTTTCATCAACGCCACAACATCAACCCTGTGATCCTGGTGGCATTGTCAACACCTCCAACAAGGCTATTAGAAAAGAAGTCTTTCTACTATCGAAATTATCATACACTACCAGCTAAGTAATTGCGCTTACACAATTATCTATTAATGAAAAACACTATCAATATGACACCCAATTGAACCAAAGACAAATAAGAGGAGCCATATTTCGGCTCCTCTTATTTCCTAATCTTACTCTAACCACTTACAGATTGCTTATCATCATCTAACCATCCCGTTAAAGAGAACCCCGCAATAATCGAAACCATACCAATAAACAATATGGTGAAAACAGTAGAACTTAAGGCATCGGCCTCCATAACAATCCTTTCAGTAGCTGCCGACCACTGGTACCAACTAGCAACAGTAACGAGTATCCAGCCAACCGAAATTGCCAGTGCATGATAGTTCGCTTTACCGGTAAAGAACAACCATGCAGGTACCAACACCAAGATAAGAAGAGCAATACCTGCCACAACTAAGAATACTGGATCTGCAAGAACCTGACCCGTAACAGATTCCCGGTAATGACTTATCAAAGCATATACCAGTGCAGCTAACACCAAGGTCAAAGAGAAATACGGTGACCACTTACCTTCTTTGTCAGCAACAGCTGTAAAACCAGATGCCATCAAAACCACAGCCATTAACGCCATAGCAGTATAATGAGAATTAACCGCCAAAGCCACATCTCTAGTTCCCAATAATACAACAGTAGCTAAGGCAACTGCCCCGGCAAACCATAAGGAATGCTGCATTTTCCCCGGCCTACTGATTCTATTAAACATCAGAATTAGCAAAACAAACGCCATCGCAATCGACATACTATCCATATATTTTAGGAAAGCCATTTATTTGACCTCCTCTGCCCTGGCTGACGGTACAAGCCATTTATACAGACTCTTACCAAGATTAGCTACCCAGCCATCAATATTAACTCCAAGCTTCACTAACGTTAATAGACCTACACCAACACCTAAGAATATACCACCAATGATATATAGCTCTGGCAACAGATAATTGACATAATTAACACCATCATAGGTGTGAGAAGGACCTGCAATATACGGCGTACCCAATAAACCTAATCCAGCAGCCATACATGCCATCCCTGTAGGAATACCATAGGAACCTGATTTGCCATCGGAACGAGTAAGATCAATCTTGTTCCAGATAAATGGCAAGCGAATTATCAACATGATAACTAAAACCGCGATAGTAACATAGACCCTGACTTCAGTCGGAGAAGTAGCCCCTCTTAACATATTAGAGACATACATCTTGATTAGACCAGAGCCCGCACCAATCGCTAGAGTCCAGATAGCAGCCTTATAAGCCCACTTCTCAGCCCGAATAAAAGCATAAGTGATAATTGCAGCAGCAAAACCAACACCTAAATTAATGAATACCGTAGCCTTATAAAAAGCTGAATATTCGGCTAGAGCTCTAAATGGAGGCCAGCTCGCTGCACTCCAAGCCACACATACAGTACCAACGCCTCCCATGATACTGAATACAGCTACCGTAGCCATCAGAACCACAATTAACCCTCTGACATAAGCAGTAGCATCCTTTGCCATGCTCTAAATCCCCCTTTACCTAGTTTAAATAAAACCCCAAGGCCTCAAGTCAACCTTCCAAGCCTGGTGGCACAAATAACACCTCCACATAGGTTTTTTCAACTAGCAAAGAAGTCCCTCTACTATGAAAGTTATCACATATTTCTAGGCTCGTAATTACATTTACATCAACCAGAAAAAAATTCGCTGATAATTTTCTTGAAAATATATTTAACTAAAGTTAAATTGGAATAACTCTCAACAATATACTTATGCCTGTCTAATACCATGTAGTCCTATGTAATAGTTAGAATACTAACATCTAACTCTTCCTGAGCTTATACCCCTGCCACAAGCGTACTATTCTAATCTAGGGCTTCAGACCGATTTTTACAGACACCCCTTGCATTCTAATCATAGAAGTATACACTTAGAAGTCAAAGGGGTGAACACTATGAATCTATCAAAGATAACAAGAATTACTCATCGCATTGTAGGACTAACAATTCTTACGCTAATAATCCTTAAGATTGTTGCCTCTCTCCTCACCGATAAGTCCCAATTAGTAGAGCAAATTATCAATGTCATGGGGCTGGTAATGCTACTCACTGGGGCCCTACTTTATCTTCTACCCAAACCGGAGATATCTTGAGGAAAAGGGTCAGTAATACTGCCCCTTTTCCCTTAAATCTCAAACTAATTTCCTCTGAATCCGCAAAAAATGCAAATTCATGTTTGACAAAGAGCAAATGCTCTGTTACACTATATCCAATAGCTTGGAAAACCAACAAAAAACTTATGTAGAATACGATATTCTGCATTATTTTAAAGATTTTTAGTTTAAAACTACCAAGCCACACTTTTCCATCCCATCTCTAAGGGGCTAGATCTCAAATGGTCTAGCCTTTTTACTTTCCCAAACAAAAAAACCTAAGACATAGTCTTAGGCCTTTGTGCCGAAGGTGGGATTTGAACCCACACGAGCGTAGGCTCACGGCGCCCTGAACACCGCGTGTCTGCCAGTTCCACCACTTCGGCAAGCACTAGTTATATTAACATAAAAAAATCAACAATTCAATACCTAGGGAATGCGGTTTAGAATCCACCAGACCACCAGAAAGCCACCTATCAAAGCACCCATAGTAATAAAAACCATAGGTAAAACAACCTGATAAGCTGCAATCATGAAAGCTAAGAAATCCTTCCAAGTAGGTGGTGGAACCTCTTCCTCTTCAGGTTCAAAACCCTCTTTTTCTCTCTTCTCCTTACCCTCTTGAACAAATTTTTCTAAATAATACTTTCTAGTCCCCCACAACAGAACTCACCTCAAACCTATCTCCAATATAGCCATTGATAAACCCGATAATCATTCATTACCTTCCCCACAAACTCTCTTGTCTCTTTGTAAGGGATATTAGAAACATCTTCAAATTCACCAGACCATTTACCACTCTCTAACCACTGGCGGACATTACCTCTCCCACCGTTATACGCAGCAATGGTTGCAGCAAGATTACCATCAAACTCATCATAATATAGATGAGCCAAGTACCAAGTTCCAAACTCTATATTTACCTCAGGGATAAACAGATCATCCTCATGAAAATCCTTGTAATCAAGTTTCTCAGCAATCCACTCTCCGGTGCTCGGCATAATTTGCATCAAACCCCTAGCACCCTTTTGCGAAGTAATTGTGGGATCAAACTTACTTTCCACACGAATCACTGCCATAACTAACTCCGGAGGTAGTTCATATTCTTTAGCATAATGATCTACAATTTCCCTATAATGAAGTGGAAAAACTAACTGCAATATAAACATGGCCACAAAATATAGCACCAGTAGAAGCAAACCCAAACGAATAAGCTTTTTTATCAGCCAATAAACCAATCGCCCAACAAAAAACAAAATGTTCACCCCTCACCTAATACCTGACAAGTTCCTCCCATCTGGCCTTTACCTGTTCTTCCAACTCGGTAAGGGTCCCACTATTATCAATAATTACATCCGCATGGGCGACATACTCCTCCTGCCCAAGCTGAGAAGCAATACGACTAATAGCTTCCTCCCTATTCAAAGAACTCCTTGCCATGATTCTCTTAATTCTTAGCTCATATTCAGAAACAACCACCCAGACCTGATTAACCATACTAATCATACCTGACTCAATTAGCAGTGGTACTTCAACTACCACCACACTTGCTCCTGACTCAGCTATTCTCTTAGTGGTTTCTTCAACCACTTGTGGGTGAACAATCGCATTAAGCTTCTTTAATGCCAGAGAATCCTTAAAGACCAGATCAGCTAACCTCTTCCTGTCAAGCTCACCGGCATGTAAATATTCCTCACCAAAAGCTAAAGCAATCTCATTTAACGCTGGCCTACCTGGCATAACAACCTCTCTTGCCAGCACATCAGTATCAATGACATAGGCACCTAAACCAGTAAGAATTCTCCCTACCTCACTCTTGCCAGTGCCTATTCCGCCGGTAAGGCCAATAACTAACACAGTAAACACCTTCTCTTATGCAAGTTCAATAACCTGACCAAGCTTCTCAATAGTTGTCTCCCTAAGATTCTTCTCAGAATAGACAGTCAAACGCCACTTACCATTATCAACAGGTTGAACATGTAACTCACCTGTTACACCATACTGTGATTTAAGCTTCTTAATAACCTTATCAACTTCATTTTTTTCTTCAAACTCTAATGCAAAGGTAAACATACCCTTCCTCCCACATATACATAATGAAATGGCCAGATGACCTGGCCATTTCTATTATACCACATTAGCTTATAAACAAGTCTACTCTGGTAAAAAAATGATTTTATCGTTAACACTGATATCTTTAGCCATTCCAGCCCTTAACTCAAGAATCGCTAGAGCTTCCTTCGCTATTTTTCCCAAACGAAAAGGCTTAAAACCTCTCTCAATCTTAATTACCCGAAAGTCTTTATCTAAGTATACTAGATCTAAAGCATAAGCCATCCCTACCGAATGAACACTCTTAGAAGGTATCAACACTAGAGCCTCATCATCTCCTAGCTCCCTGCCTATAAGACCCCTTAACCTTAGCCAGAAGCTATCTGCCCAATATACCCTTCTAATCATTTCCTTCCCTGTTACAGAAACAGCTCGCTTAACCTTTATCTTAATCACCCTTCTGACAAGAATAACAGAACACAGTACTTCTACCACCAACTCTAATCTTCTCTAGAACCCTGCCACACCTTATACAGGGTTCTCCTGCTCTACCATAAACACTTAGATGCTCCTGAAAGCTACCCTTTTTATCAAATCCATCCCTATAGTCAGAAAAGGATGTACCTCTTAAACTAATAGCCCTATCAAGCACAATCTTAATAGCATCTACCAGTTCCTTAACTTCACCAGTTCTAAGACTCTTAGCTGGTCTTAAAGGATGAATCTTAGCCATAAACAATGCCTCATCAACATAGATATTACCCAACCCGGCCACATTATTTTGATCCAGCAAGAAAGTCTTAATTGGTCTACCACTCTTCTGCAAAATACTCTCTAAATATTGGGCTGTAAACTCTTCCTCTAAAGGCTCAGGTCCTAACCTGTCTAAAGCAGACAGCCCTAAAGCATAGATTCTGCCAAATCTACGCACATCAGCAAAGACTAACGCCTTATCAGAAAAAACAAACCTTACCCTCTGATACCTTACCTCAGACTCTAAAGGAACCACCAAGAGCTTCCCAGTCATCCGCAGATGAACAACAAAAGACCCCTCCAAAAGCTCAAACAGTAGATACTTACCCCTTCTCTTTATATCAGTAATTCTTTTGCCTTGCCATAAGTGGCTGGCCTCATCTTGAGATATACCCTCCAGAGCCTTTAGATCATACACCCCTATAGCTTTAATCTCCTCATCCTTTAAAGCCTTTAAGAGATCTCTCCTAATTGTCTCAACCTCAGGTAACTCAGGCATCAATCTTCACCATCTCATACCAATTTGGACCAACCTTAATATCTACCTCAAGAGGCACACTTAAAGCAACAACTTCCTCCATCTCCTGTTTAAGAATCTCTGTTACAACCCTAACCTCATTGTCTGCTACCTCGAGGATCAACTCATCATGCACCTGCAAAAGCAGCTTGCTATCCAACTTCTCCTGCTGCAAGCGTTGAAACACTCTAATCATTGCTAATTTAATGATGTCAGCAGCTGATCCCTGTATAGGAGTATTTAACGCTGTTCTTTCTGCAAACTGCCTTCTATGCCAAATACGACTATTTAGCTCAGGTAAATACCTGATTCGCTGAAACATGGTACGCACATAACCATCCTCATAAGCATTAGCAACAACAGATTGCATATACTTCCTAACACCTGGGTAACGCTCAAGATAACTATCTATATATGCCTGAGCCTGACCTCTACCGATATGCAAACCTCTAGCCAGACCATAATCACTAATTCCATAGATAATCCCGAAATTAACAGCTTTAGCTGCACTACGCATCTCAGCAGAGACCTCATTTAAGTCTACACCAAATACCTCTGCAGCCGTACGGGTATGAATATCTTCCCCATCCGCAAAAGCCTTAATTAGCTTTTCATCCTGAGAAATATGCGCCAAAAGCCTTAACTCAATCTGCGAATAATCTGCAGCCAACAAAAGATGACCTTCAGGCGCCACAAACACCTTCCGTAAACGTCTACCCAGCTCCATTCGTACCGGAATATTCTGTAAATTAGGTTCAGTGCTTGATAGCCTCCCGGTAGCAGTCACTGTCTGCTTAAAGGTTGTATGCACCCTACCACTATCCTTATCAACAACCTCCTGCAGACCAATAATATAGGTGGATCTAAGCTTCACAAGCTGTCTATATTCTAAGATTAACTCAACAATCGGATGTTTATCCAACAAAGACTCCAACACTTCACTGTCAGTGGAATAGCCTGTCTTTGTCTTCTTTGTCACCGGCAAATCCAATTCCTCAAACAAAACCTTTCCTAGTTGCTGTGTTGAATTAATGTTAAATTCAAAACCAGCTAACCTAAAGATCTCTTCCTGCAACTCTCCAATTTTTAAGTCTAATTCCTCTTCCATCGCTTTCAACTGTTCTCTATCAAGCAAGAATCCCTGATGCTCCATACTAGCTAGAACAAATAGCAAAGGCATTTCCATTCTATAAAATAGCTCTGTCATTCCTAAATTAGCTAACTCAACAGCCAACGCCTCATGAAGATTCATGAGAATGACACCTAACTGACCGGCATACTCAAGCATAGATTCTTCAGTCTGCCACCATTCATCAGAGAAAACCACACTGCTACCCAAGTACCTCTGTGCCAGATCAGCCACTTCATAGGAACTCCTTGAGGGATCTAGTAGATAAGCTGCAATCTCTATATCAAAAAAACTACTATCAACATCACTCTCAATGGGACAGCAAAGCTTATTGCTTGAACTAAGTATATTCCTCCATACCTCCTTACCCTGCCAGAGAACAACCTGCTGACGAGAAGCCCTATTACCAATAAAGTCTGCAATATGTTTACTAACATCCCTATAAGGCAAAAGCGCTACCTTCCAAGCCTCTGATTCTTGGTAAGCAACACTATAACCGACAAGCTTAGCCTGCTTCTTTTCTGTCTTAATCAAAGGAAACAAACCAACCCTATCAGTTGGCTTAATACCTTCAAGGATAGCCTTTAATTCTTCTTGATCCTTCAAAACATAACCCTTAACATCATATGTTTCCATATCAACATCCACTGATAGATCCATTCTCTTAATTAAGGTCTTAAAACCCAGCTCATCAAGCAACTTATACAAGGCCTCTTTATCATAAACCTCTACCCTATAATCCTCAAAAGGCAACTCCACTTCGCAGATAATCCTAGCGAGTTCCTTAGATAACCTTGCCTGATCAGCATATTCCCTTAAGAGCTCAGGTAACTTTTTCCCACCAACCTTATCAATGTTCTCTAACACACTCTCTAATGAGCCAAACTCCTTGATTAGCTTTAAGGCAGTCTTTTCCCCCACTCCCGGAACTCCAGGAATATTGTCTGAACTATCACCCATCAAAGCCTTAACATCTATTAACTGTTCCGGAGTTACCCCATAGACCTCTTCTATCTCTCCCAAACCAAAACGAGCAATTTCTGAAATACCCTTCTTGGTTAACAAAATCTCTATTCTCTCATCCACCAACTGCAAAGCATCCCGGTCTCCTGTAACAACCAGAACCTCTTTTCCCGGGAAATTCTTAGCTATAGTGCCAATAAGGTCATCAGCCTCATACCCAGGAACTTCAACCACCTTGATTCTCATTGCCTCTAAAACACTATGTACCAACTCAAACTGACCAACCAATTCATCAGGAGTCTTCTTCCTCGTCCCCTTATAATCCTCATAGATCTCATGCCTGATAGTTGATCCTTTCAAATCAAAAGCCACTACCAGATTAGATGGATTTTCCTCCTCAATAACTCTTAAGAGCATAGTCAAAAAACCATAGACCGCATTAGTATATCTCCCCTGGGCATCAACCAGGGGAGGTAAAGCATAAAAAGCTCTATGCATCAAACTGTTACCATCAATAATCATCAATCTATCCTGCAATTACATCACCTCTACCTATACTTAACAAATACAATAACATAGTCCTGTAATCTCTTTAAACTATCAAGCTGCTGTCTTAGAAAAGCTGCTTCTGCCTCCAGAACCTCCAAATGAATGAAACCTGCCAAATCAGCACTCTCTTGCCACATACTCATTTCACTCTCAACAGCTCTGAGCCTTTCCTCAAGATCTTGTTTAAGAAACACTGCATCATAAGCAATGATATAATCAGTACCAATCTCCCTGCTAAAATCATCAAACATAGCTAAAGGAACCTTACCCACAATACCAATTGAACTCTCATCCATAGAGCCATATTTTTCAATAGTATCAACTATCCTGCTTTCCTCTTCTCTCTCAACCAACACCTGTACTCCTTGAACCAGAAAGTCCTCATGCACAGCTTCCTTAGCCTCAGTCATCATATCCATTGGTTGGTCTAGAGCAGCCATATTAATCTGGCTATCAGAAACCTTTACACCCTGATAAGAAGGTAGCCCCGTCAACTCAAGCATCATCATCAATATGATAGCAGCTGCAGCTGCAAAAATAACAAATCGTTGCGAACCCTTCTTCTTAGGTTTAGCTTCTTGTAAAGCATCATGTAATCTTAAGCTAAAATCTTCCCCAGGTTCAACCTCTTCCAACCCTTTGATAGCTGAACCAACAAACAAAAGATCGTCTCTAACCCTCTGACAATCTCCACAGGATTCAATATGCTTAGCAAATTCTTCTCTGCCAGCGAGGAGCTGACCATCCACCAAAACTGACATCTCATCTTGAACTAATCGACAATTAATCTTTTCGGTCATCACTCCTCCCCCTCTCTAATCGTTTTGACGACCGTAGATGGGAAAAGTTCCAGAGAAGCAAACCGATCTCTTAGGAATAGTCTTCCACGATGCAATCTACTCTTAACTGTCCCCACAGAAATATCAAGGATACTAGCTATCTCTTCATAATTATAGCCATAATACTCACGCAACAACAGAACAACCTTCTGTTCATACGGTAGTTTAGCTATTTCTTGTTCAATCAAAAGTTTTTGCTCTTTTCTCTGTAAAGCATATTCAGGATCATGCCTGTTGCTCTCATCTGCAAACTGTTTAGGCAAAAAACTATCTTCAGTCTCATTGGGCTCATCCATGGAAACAACATGCCTACGACTTTTCTTTCTTAAAAAATCGATACACAAATTACTGGCAATCCGAAAAAGCCAAGTATCAAAACGCGACTCACCCTTAAAAGAAGACAACGATAGATAGGCCTTCAAAAAAGCCTCCTGAGCAAGATCACTAGCATCCTCATGATTATGAGTCATCCGGTAAGTGAGATTATATATCTTCTTTTCATAACCACTAATCAACTGTTCAAAAGCGATTAGATCACCACTTCTGGCTCTAATCAGCAATTGTTCTTCAGTGGACATTTTTCGTCCCCCCATCTAACAAGATAAATACGAAGAACAGATGATACTTCAATGTATCACCTGTCAATTCCTGCGAGATAGAGAGATTATCTATTTGTTCCAAGTTTCCCACTGACTAACATGACTCTCCCCAACTTGCCAACTATGCGCAAAGGGTGCAGACAAGAGCTCTTGAGCCAAATCAATAGTTACATAAAAGCGTCCCTCATAAAGCACCCCTTCTAAAGGCTCAGCCTTTCCTACCCAAAATACTTCTCTTGTTTCAGCTTTCCACTCAATCCCGTTATTCCCTGCTCTAGCAAGCTCCCTTATAGGTAAATATATAGTCTCTTCCCAGACCATAGTACTAATCTCCTGGCCATTAACAAGAATCCTAGGTTCAACATTCAGATAACCAACCTCTAAGATATACTCTAGAAGCTCATCATCTAAAAGGCTACCAAACCAGTATCTCTCCACAACAAACCTAACATCCTCTAAGGATACATCTCCTTTGTGATATACATCAGGATAGAAACCGATTCTATATAGATTGTCACTATACCTGATTACATCTATCCTTTCATAAGCAATCTTAACCCTATCACCAACCAAAACAAGCTTATACAGGTCCTCCACATCCTGATTGTACATGCGAATACAACCAAGGGATACAGCTAGACCAATCGAGGCGGGATCATTATTCCCATGAATACCTATCCCTGGTACACTTAAGCCAATCCAGCGACTGCCAAGAGGGTTTTCTATACCTCCAGGTACCACATAATTATCGGGCCAACCCCTCTCCTTTTTCAACCAACTGCTAGGATACCAAGCAGGCCAAACCACCTTATTAACCACTCTAAAACTTCCCTGAGGAGTCTCTGTCTTCCGTACCTGATTTTCAAAAATACTTACCTGTTTGCCAATAGCGATAGGAAAATCTCTAACTACAACACCATTCTCTAAATAGTACAACCGATAGGCAGGCAAGTTGATATAGATTTCACCAGCATAACCAATACTTGAAAAAAGCAGAAGAAAACCTAAAAGCCAGACTAAAATTCTGACCAAAGACCATCACCTCTTACGGAATTAAGTACAACAAATTATATTCGTATGAGTCAATAATAGACGGGGGCTAAGCAGGAAAATGAGTCCTTGCTCCGTA
>DYGY01000037.1 GCA_020724425.1 Thermaerobacter marianensis | reverse complement strand
TTTCTTATTGAAACGCAGGGATATCGTCTGGATGTGGGATCCTATCTCTGAGGCAAACTTATACAGAAAAAAATAAATGACTAAGTTCCCAACAAGCCCGAGTACATTAATCTTAAAAGTGCTAATAGGCATGTTACCTGCAGCAAGATTATCAAAGCTGCTTGAGTAGATTGAAATAAATCTCAAAGGAAATCCAAGTAGTACGCTATTTTGGGTCATTTGTCCTGGGATAAAAAGGATGCCAATAACAAGTGCAAAAAATGAAACAGCTATTCCTGATTTCGGATTCACATGTTTTCGCATAGATATAATCACTCCTAATAATTATATAACTTAGCACTCACAAACAGAATTTTCCCGAAAGCATATGCACCAACCAACTCCATGCTCTCTGTCTCAGATATACGATATTGCTTGTACTCTAGAATACAAAGACTATAGAAGCATACTCATATTCACAAATACCCACTAACATATCCTTGGCAATGGCTCTCCTGTTAACATCCCTAAAGGTCTTAAGCCACCGATAACAGTCTTCAAAAAGACATGCCCATCATATTCACTGGCGGGATAACTAGCCTTTCTGGTTACCTCTCCAATGACAGCAGCTCTAGTACCTAAAGGATGACTCCTTAACCTTATTAGAACCTCTTCAGTCATATCCTTAGGCACAACCATAACCACCTTACCCTCATTTGCCAAATACAGAGGATCTAAGCCCAACATATCACAGGCACCCTGAGTGGCGGGTAATATAGGTATATCTTCCTCATTAATAATAATCTCCATATTGCTCATATGACTTAACTCTACTAAGGTAGTTGCCAGACCACCCCTAGTAGGATCCCGCATAATCCGGATAGGTAAATCCCGGATACAATTAAGTAAGTCATTAAGAGGAGCACAATCACTCCTAACCGTAGTGGAGAAATCTAAACCTTGACGAGAAGAGAGAACAGCTACACCATGACTGCCAATCTCCCCATTAATTATCACCTTATCTCCAGGTTGGATAGAGCTAGGGTGTCTCCCTTCTGATACTACCCCAATACCAGCTGTATTAATGTATACCTTATCCCCCTTACCTTTCTCAACAACCTTGGTATCACCAGCTACAACCTTGACCCCTGCCTCTTTAGCTGTCTTAGCAATACTATCTAATATCCCTCTTAACTCACCAAAGGAAAGTCCTGCTTCAATAATGAGGCCTAAAGTTAGGTATAGGGGAGTGGCAAAAGATACTGCCAAATCATTAACCGTACCCGATACGGCCAACTTACCTATATCACCCCCAGGGAAAAAAATAGGGTTTACCACATAGGAATCAGTAGTGAAAGCTAACCGGCCTGAAAAATTCTCAAGAATAGCTGCATCCCCTAAAGACAAAAGAGCAGGGCTGTCAAGACGACTTAAGATTTCTTCTTTAATTAACTGATGAGTAAGCTTTCCACCATCCCCATGACTTAGCTCTATCTTATCCTCATCCCTCATACCCTCACCCGTCTCTCAAAATGATAATAGGCAGCACAGGCTCCCTCACTTGAAACCATACAGGGCCCAACCGGCACCTCAGGAGTACACTCACTACCAAACAACCCACAATCAGTGGGCTTTAGTAACCCTCTTAAAATAGCACCACAACTACAACCCTGCCTCACCGTAGGTGTAGAAGGAACCTCTAACTCAAACTTCTCCATGGCATCAAATCCTCTATACTGCTCCCTTAAAGAAAGACCACTCTCAGGTATGGTACCTAGACCACGCCACTCAGCACTAGCAGGAACAAAATACTTTGTAACTAGTTCCCTAGCAACCTTGTTCCCTTCCTTCCTGACAACCCGCCGATAGGTATTCTCCATTCGAGGAGAACCCTCAATAATCTGTTTTAACAACATATTAACCCCTAAGAGAATATCTACCGGTTCAAAACCTGCTACAACAGCAGGCAGACTATACTCATCAGCTAAAAAAGCAAAGCCATCAGAACCAAGAATACTGCTCACATGACCTGGACAAAGAAACCCATCCACCTTCACAGTATCAGTATCAACAATAGCTCTAACAGCAGGAGGAGTAAGTTTATGATTAACCATGATGGAAAAGTTTTTTAAGCTTAACCGCTCTGCTTCCAAAAGAGCAAGAGCAATAACAGGAGTAGTAGTCTCAAAACCTACCGCTAAGAAAACAACCTCTTTATCTGACTGTCTAGCTAACTTAACAGCATCTAAAGGAGAATAGACGACCTCCACATCTCCACCATTAGCTTTAGCTTGACTTAGACTCCCCTGAGATCCCGGAACCTTCATCATATCCCCAAAAGTAGTGACAGTAATATTAGGAATCTTGGCTAAAGAAATCATCAGATCAATATCCCTATCAGCAGTAACACAGACAGGACAACCGGGTCCACTTAAAAGATCCACCTTACCATCAAGAATGCTCCTTAAACCACTCCGAGAAATAGCCATGGTATGAGTACCACAGACCTCCATCAATCTTAACTGAGAAGGCACCTGATCCAAAAGCGAATATGTCTCATCTATCAAGATCTTTGCATACTCTGACCCTCGATACTTTTCTAGATCCATCAGTCATCCCCACTCTCTAAAAGAAGACTGATAATCCTTAAAGTCTCCAAAGCTTCAACCTCATCAATGATCTCTAACCCAGCCCCGGCATGCAAAAGAAGGTAGTCTCCCTCCTTAACACCAGGTACCAGGAAAGTACTCACCTCTCTAGTATTACCCTGCAAATCAACCAGAGCCTTATGGTCATCTAGAATCTCAACCACCCTAGCTGGAATAGCAAGACACATATACACTCCCCCTATCTCACACTCTGAGCTATAACAGCCTGACCTAGAGATATACCCCCATCATTAGGGGGAACTAACCTGTGACTAATACACCTAAACCCATATTCTTTTAACCTTAACGGTACAACTCTAGCTAGATAGGGATTCTGAAACACCCCACCACTTAAAGCCACCAAATTGACCCCCGTATCCCTTCTAACCTGTAAAGCAGCATCAACAAGAATCTCTACTAAAGTATCATGGAACCTGCGGCTAATAGTCTCAGGAGACTCCCTTAACGCAACATCCCGACAAACAGCTTCCAAAAGCTCGGAAACATGAATAGTTCCCTTCTCAATACTGTAGGGATAGATACCTACAAACCTATCAGTTATCCGTTCACTTAAAACAATAGCAGGCTCACCATCATAGGTAGCCTCAAAACATACACCACTAAGAACAGCAACAATATCAAAAAGACGACCAGCACTAGAAGCCAAAGAGGTGTTCAATCCCTTTTCACTAATCTGATAGCTTAAATTAATCTCTTCCTCTTTTTCGGGTCTTAGTTTTATTAACCACTCAAGCCTATCAATTCTCCCCAAAGCTGCAGCAGTAGCTCTAAGAGGATACTTAATTGCGGCTTCACCACCAGGCAAAGACAAATACTCTAGATGTAAATACCTTTCATACCCGACCCGATCACCCAAAAGAACCTCAAAACCCCAGAGGTTACCATCATCGCCATACCCTGTCCCATCAAGAATCAGACCGATGGCCTTTTCCTCTAGCAACTGATGTTCAGCAAGACAGGAAACTAAATGAGCATGGTGATGTTGAACCGGAACCAAGGTAGAGAAACTCTCTTTGACATACTTGGTAATAAGATATTCAGGATGGGGATCATAGCCGATAACCTCTGGAGTACCAAAAAGACTCATAAAGTGATCTAGGCTCTTTTGATATACCTTGATTCCCTGCATAAAAGACATATTACCCAGATGCTGACTTAGATAGGCCTTACCATTAACAAGCAAAGCAAAAGTATTCTTATCCTCACCACCGGCACCTAAAGCTATCGGGTGTTTCTCTTTAAAGACACTAATTTCCATAGGAACATAACCCCTAGACCGCCTATATATTAAGGGCTCCCCAGAAACCACTCGTAGGACTGAATCATCACAATGATTCAAGATATCCCGATCATGAAACAAGAAAGCATCAGCTATCTGCGCTAGATCCTTAGCCTCCTCATTATCCTTCACCAATGGTAAGCCACTAAGATTCCCACTAGTCATCACCAGTGGCTTTTCCTCTAACAGCAAATGATGTAAAGGGGAATAGGGTAGCATAACCCCTAAAGAATCTAACCCCGGAGCTATTCCCTCTGCCAAATCAGTCTCTTGCCTTTTCTTTAAGAGAACAATAGGGGCCTTTGGACTCTTTAAGAGCTCCTCTTCTTCTTTAGAGACATAGCAATACGCTTTAGCTATACTTAAATCCCTTACCATCAAAGCAAAAGGTCTCTTAGGTCTTCTCTTGCGTTCCCGTAACAAGTTAACAGCTTCTATATTTGTAGCATCACACGCTAGATGAAAGCCACCAATCCCTTTAATAGCGATAATCTTACCCTGATTAAGAAACTCCTTAGCCATCTCTAAAGGAGAAGCATAGAGATTCCCTAAAGAATCCTCCAACCAGAGCTTCGGCCCACAATCAGGACAAGTCACAGGTTGAGCATGAAAACGTCGATCTAGAGGATCCTCATACTCCTTATTACACTCAGGACACAGAGAAAAACCCTTCATGGTGGTCTTGGCCCTATCATAAGGTAAAGCTTCAGTAATGGTAAAACGAGGACCACAATTAGTACAATTGGTAAAAGGATAGCCATAATGCCTATCTGAAGAATCATAAACCTCACTTAGACAATCAGGACAAACAGCAATATCCGGAGGAATTAAAGCTTCACCCAAAAAACCAGCATGACTCTTAAGAATCTGAAAACCCTTAAAGTTACTAAAAGGTATCTCCTGCCACTCAATAGTACTAATCCTAGATAAAGGAGGAGCCTTAAGCTTTAGATCAAGGCAAAAACCATCTAGGTCAGTTCCTTCTACATGAATAGTTACCCCATCACCAGTATTAGCTACAGTACCATTCACACCATACTCATGAGCTAACCTATACACAAAGGGACGAAAACCAACCCCCTGAACAACACCTTTAACAACAATTACCCAAGCTTGATAGCCTGCTTCTTCTTGATTTCTGCCTTCAACCAGTCTAGCCATCCTGCAAACCCCTCTCCGGTTTTAGCTGATACATGAAAAACCGTTGCTTGAGGTGAAACCTCAAAGAGCTCAGCATCTAAAGCTTTAAGATCAATCTCTAAGGCTTCTTTTAAATCAACCTTGTTAACTAATACAGCAGCTGATTTCTTAAACATAGCAGGATACTTAGCCGGCTTATCATCACCCTCAGTAGTGCTAAGGACAGTAACCTTAAAATCCTCCCCTAAATCAAAACCAGCAGGACAGACCAGATTACCCACATTCTCAATAAAGAGGAGATCAACACCATCTAGATCTAATTGATCAACACCCTTCCTGATCATCTTGGCATCAAGATGACAGGCTCCACCAGTATTAATCTGAATAACAGATACCCCAGTCTTTTTAATCCTCTGGGCATCCCTATCAGTGAAAACATCACCTTCAATAACTGCTAAAGAGAACTCATCCCTTAACTCTAAAAGACTTCTCTCAAGAATTGAGGTCTTCCCTGACCCAGGAGAACTAACCAGATTAACAACCAGCATATCCTTAAAGATATCGCGATTCTCTTGAGCTAATGAATCATTGGCAGCTAGAACACTGGTAGCCAGGTTAACCCTTTTTTGTTCCTTATGATCATGCCCTTCACACATCCCTACTCCCCCTCATAGAAATCAATATATAGATGCTGACCGGCTTTAATATCTATCTCCCTGCTTTGACAACTTGGACAAACTAACTTAGGTGGAGGACAATAAAAACCAGTTAGCCCACACTCCCGACAATCAAGACTTAAAGGTTCCACCGTGATATCAAGTCTTGCTCCCTCCAAACTAGTGTTAGGGATAATGGCATAGAAAGAGAACTCAATAGCCTCAGGTAGAGCAGTACTTAACTCACCCACAACAAGAGAAACCCGCTCCACCCTTCTTAATCCCTCCTGCTGAGCACTCTTAGCAATAATTTCACAGATCTCTTCAGTCAAAGCTAACTCGTGCATCCACTAACCCCCCGGAAAAAAGCCCTTCAATAGCAGCTTTAAGTCTAACAACAGCAAGAGGGAAAGCCTCCTTCACCGGCTCACTAAGTTCTTCACCAAACTCAAAAATCTCAAGAACCTCCAGCACATAGATCTTAATAAAGGAAGGCATCTTCATACCCAAATCCTCACCTAACTTTAAGGCAGTAGCCAGGTTAATATCATGAACAGAAGTCAAGCGGAGAGTAGATTTAAGAGAATCTAAATCAAGCTCCATAACTGTACCAGGAGCCTCCTTACCGGTAACAATAGAGTCAATGATAAATACTCCATCATACCCAACAAGAATATCTAAAAGATTAAAGCCCGCTAGCGAAGCCTCCAAGAAATCAATCTTGAAACCCTCAGGCACCTCTAGTTCTTTCTCTAGCTCTCTCACTAGAAGAATCCCTACAGCATCATCCTTAAGAATCTCATTCCCTAGACCAAGGATACAGAGAGAATAATCTTTCATAGTTTTCTCCTTATAGGAAGGGGGAAAGCCCCCTTCCCCTAATGTCTTCTAATGGAATCAAGTACTCTGCCCTGAGTATCCTTGATAGTAACCTCTAGGGGCATCTCCCCTGGCATACTATGGGTAGCACACCCAAGACAGGGATCATAAGCCCTAAAAGCCATCTCCACCATATTCAAGAGACCATCATTAACCTCGCCATTCTTAATGACTCCCTGAGCTGCCTTCTTAATAGAAAGACAGATTGGAGCATTGTTATGGGTAGTGGCAACAATAATATTAACCTTCTTTGCCATACCCCTCTCATCAGTCTGGTAATGATGGAAGAGGATACCTCTAGGAGCCTCTACTACACCAAAGCCCTCACTAGGGACATTGGTTAGCTTTTGCCTAATCTCCGTTGAAGTAATCTCTGGATCTCTAATAAGCTCTAAACCCAGCTCAGCAGCATACATCATCTCTACTAATCTGGCCCAATGATTAGCTAACCGACCATGAACCGGTTTCCCTAAGGTCTCAAACATCTCTTCATAGGCCTCTTGGGCTTTAGGGGTAGCCATACCATCAGCCACATTCAATCTAGCCAAAGGACCAACTGCATAGATACCACTATCCTGGCCATCAACAAGACCATGCCAGCCCTTTTTCTTTAAGTAGGGGAACTTTAGATAACTCCAGGACTCCACATGCTCACCAATATATTCAAGATACTCTTCTGGTTTAAACCTGTAGAGTTCCTCACCTTTAGTATCAACTACCCTGATCATACCTTCATAGAAGTTCACTCTGTTGTTCTCATCAACTAAAGCCATATAGTGAGTGTTATGAGCATAGGTATCACCAGTAATTAACTCAACATAGTTCTCATTAGATAGAACAGCATCCTTAAAGAGCTTCAAACTAAAGGCAGCAAACTCAATCTGAGATAACATCATCTCTTCAATTTTTACCCTATCCTCTTCACTTAAGGCCTTACTCATACCGCCAGGTAGAGCAGCCACAGAATGAGTAGCCTTACCACCAATAATCTCCTGAACCTTTTGAGCATAAGCCCTATGCTTAATTACCTCTGTACCTGCCTCAACACCCACCTTAGCTACCACACCAAGAATATTCCTTTCAGCCTTTGGTGCATCAGGACCAACCACAAAATCAGGAGCAGCAAGAGCATAGAAATGAGCAATATGAGAATGAATCATATGATTCACATAATATAGCTCTCTAAGCTTTTTGGCGGCAGGAGTTGGACTGACCCCAAACACACCATCAACAGCCTTAGCGGAAGCCATATGATGAGCACCAGGACAAACCCCACAAATCCTAGGAGTTATCCTAGGCAGTTCCTCAACAGGCCTATCCTCACAGAACTTCTCAAAACCCCTTAACTCAGGTACCTGGAAATAGGCATTAGCCACATTACCTTCTTCATTTAAGAAAATCTCAATCTTGCCATGACCCTCTAACCTGGTAATAGGGTCAATACTAACTCTTTTAAGACCATCCTTTGTCTTCACTGTATGAGTCAATGGGAGGCCACCTCCTTATCCTTCAATTCAGCAACGATACGTCTTTTCATTAAAGAATCAGATAGAGTGAAACGATAGAGGTAACCACTCAAATCAGGGATACTACCGATAATCGATCTTACCTCTTCTAAATCATCTGTATCTAACAGAGTAGTTAGGGTACTTAACAACTGAGCCCCCTGATCAATTACACCTTCAGGTGCTCCAAAACAACCCCTACAGGGCATGTCAACATTAAGACAGCGGGTACCACAACCATCTCTGGTTACTGATCCCGCACAAATAATGCCCTGTTCCAGAAAACATCTCTCTGGATCCGGTATAACCTCATGAATTCGCCGAAACCCCGTTACCTTCTTTTCTTCTTTAACTCGATCACAGGAATGACAGACCGATTTCTCACCAGCAATCACAGTACCCCTAGGTGGCAAATTACCACTGGCAATAGCTTCAACAGCTGCTAGAATCAAATCAGGTGGTGGTGGACAACCCGGTAGGTAGTAGTCTACATCCACTACCTCAGCTAACATATAAACAGTATTAAAGAAGGTAGGTAGAGACAACTCACCCTCAGGTACTTCAGTAATCTCCTGAGGCCAAACCCCTTCAGGGTTTACCGTAGATGGTGTCTCACTATATACCCGGTCAAAAATAGACTCCTTATGATGAAAGTTTGCTAGAGCAGGAATTCCACCAAAATTGGCACAAGCCCCAAAGGCCACCACATACTTGCTCTTTTGTCTTAAGAGCTGACTCATCTTCTTGTTCTCAGAATTACGAATCCCACCATTGATAAAGGCCACATCGATATGCTGATCAGGTAAAGCCTCCACATCCTCTTCCTTAAAATCCATAGCTACAGGCCACATCAAGATATCAGCAATTGCAGCCACATCCAGAATTTTCTCATGGATATCTAAAACAGCAACCTCACAGCCTCCACAACTGGCATTCCAGTAAAAGGCAAACTTCAGCTTATCAGCCACTTACCTCACCTCCAGTCACAAAGACTTCATCATAGGACTTGACTCTGTCTCTCACCTTACCTAAAGGACCAAGCTTCCTGACAGTCTCAGTTATCTCTGTAGCAACACTAGCAAACTTATCTGCTTCACTAGCAGAGATAAAGGTCATCTTAAAACGCTCCGGTTCAATACCAAAATCACTTAAAACCTGTTCTAACCCTACAGACCTCTTATAGGCCTTGTAATTACCGGTTAGATAGTGACATTCCCCAGGATGACAACCAGAGATTAGAACACCATCAGCCCCCTCAGCAAAAGCCTTAAAGACAAAAGTCGGCTCCATTCTTCCAGTGCACATAATCCTGATAACATTCACATTGGCTGGATACTTACGCCTTGCCGTACCAGCCGTATCAGCTGCTGTATAGGAACACCAATTACATAGAAAAGCAACTATCTTGGGTTCGTAACCATTCATCCAGCAAACACCCCCTCAATCTGGGCGAGAATCTGCTCATCTTCAAAATGCCTTAAATGCATAGCATTAGTCGGACAGGAAGCCACACAAGCACCACAACCCTTACATAACGCTGTAGTGATGACTGCCACCTTCCCATCTTCATCAAAGCTAATAGCATCATAAGGACAGAGACTAATACAAACCTTACAACCAGTACAATATTCCTCAACCACATAAGCACTTACAGGGGACATTTCCTGCTGACCGGCAGCCATTAGCCTTAAGGCATCAGCAGCAGCCCCACCAGCATGAGCCACAGTATCAGGAATATCCCTTGGCCCCTGACAGGTACCAGCCAAAAATACTCCCTCAACAGCCGTCTTACCCGGTGCTAACTTAGCATGAAGCTCCATAAACCAACCATCCTGACCCTGCTGCAACGAAAAAGTCTCAGCTATCTTAGCAGCATCCTCCCGAGCCTGTAAAGCAGTATTAAGGATAACCATATCAACCGGTACTTCTCGAATCACACCTAGCTGTTGATCCTCTCCTCGAACAACCAGTTTCTCACCCTTCTTAGTTACCTCTGCCCCTTTACCTCTGATAAAGTTAATTCCCTCTTCTTGAATACGGTTATAGAATTCCTCATAACCCTTGCCAAAAGATCGCATGTCAATATAGAATTCATAGACCTCTGCATTAGTTTTTTCCTTAACCAGGTGAGCAAACTTAAGACTGGCCATACAGCAAGTTCTAGAACAATATTCCCGATAGTTCTCATCCCTGCTACCAATACAATGCAAAACAGCTACTGCCTCCGGTTCTTTCCCCTGGGATGTAACTAATAAACCATCTGTTGGACCAGAAGCATTGCTCATCCTCTCAAACTGCAGACCATTAAAAACATCAGGATACTTACCATAGCCCCACTGATTACCCTCTTCAGGCCTTAAGATATCAAAACCAGTCGCTACCACAATTACACCAAACTGTTCCTTAACTATCTCCGGTTCATTATCAAAGGTAATAGCATTGGCCTGACAAACCCTAGCACATACCTGACATTTAGCCTTACCGGTATAGTACCAGCAACTCTCCCGATCAAGTACCGGAGCATTAGGTATTGCTTGAGCAAAAGCAGTAGAGATAGACTTACGCATACTTAAACCCTCATCAAACTCACTTAAGACACTAGCAGGACACTTCTCAGTACAATCACCACAACCCGTACAAAGATTAAGATCAACATCCCGAGGTTTCTTCTCAATGGTCACCTCAAAACTACCTACATAACCATCAACTCGTTGCACCTCAGAATATGTCATTAACTCAATCTTAGGATGTTGAACAACCTCAACCATCTTAGGTGTTAGAATACAGGCTGAACAATCTAAAGTAGGGAAAGTCTTATCAAACTTCGCCATCTGTCCACCGATAGTGCCTTCCTTTTCAACGAGAACAACCTCATAACCAGAGGCAGCAATCTTCAAAGCTGCTTCAATACCAGCAATACCACCACCAACAACTAAGGCCCTAGGAGTAATTGCGGTAAAATCAGTCTCTAAAGCCCTATTTAACCTTGCCTTAGCTATCCCAGAAGAAGTCAAACGCTTAGCCTTAGCAGTAGCCAACGCCCTATCATCAGTAACCCAGGAACACTGCTCCCGAATATTAACCATCTCAACCAGATAAGGATTAAGCCCAGCATTCCTAGCAGCCCTCTGGAAAGTAGGTTCATGCATCCTTGGCGAACAAGCTGCAACCACAACACCATCAAGACCATGTTCCTTAATATCCTTTTGAATCAATTCCTGTCCCGGTTGAGAACACATATACTTATAGTCCTTGCTAACAACAACACCATCTAGCCCCTGACTATACTTAGCCACATCTTCAACATCTACAGTCTTAGAGATATTGGTACCACAATGACAGACATAGACCCCAATTCGCCTCTCACTCATCTAACCAGACCCCCTTCCTTATACCTAACTAGGAAATCCCCTACAGGCGTCAATGAACTCGATAACTGTACTTCCTCAGGAGAATACCCAAAAGCCATACCCAAAACCTGAGTGAAAAACAAAACCGGGATACTGTATTGTTTATTCAACAATCCATTAACCCGGGGCTGAAAAGCATCTAAATTTAACTGACATAAAGGACAAATAGTTACAATAGCGTCGACTCCCTTTAAGTTTGCCTCCTCCAAAATATCTCCACAAAGATCTAAAGCCTGTTCTTCTTTAGTGGTCATTAAAGAACTACCACAACACTTAGTCTTATGATCAAACTCTACAACCTCTGCTCCACAAAGAGCTAAAACCTCTTCAAGCTCCATAGGAGACTCAGGATGACTATAAGAATATTGAGGCCTTGAATACTGACAACCATAATAGGGAGCTAACCTTAGACCCTCTAGAGGACGGCTAACCCTAGCCCCTAGACCTAAAAGCCCAATATCCTCATAAAGGACCTGCAATAAATGCCTTACCTTCTGTTCTTTAACATTCAAAGACTGACCAATTTCTCTTAACCCCTCATCAATCTTTTCTTGCCACTCTTCACTGCCTGAATACGCCTTCTTAACCCGATTAAGTGTTACATAACAAGAATTACAGCCTGTAACCAGATCTCCATCCAGTAAGGCCAAATTACGTGCGCCAGCCAAAAGAGAAAAAAGATAATTCTCCCCTGAAAGAACAGTTGCTCCACAACAGTTCCAATCAGAGATCTCTTCTAGCTTCGTATCCAGTGCCTGCATCACAAGCTTAGCAGAACTATCATACTCTGCTGCACTTGCATGCGAAGAACAGCCCGGGTAGTACGAGTAGTGCCTCAAAGCCCTTGACCTCCCTTAAAACATAATCCTAGGGACTCACTCTCTGAGCATAAGCATACAGCTTCTGCATATCCTTAGCAGCCGCTTTCTTAGGAAAGACCCTGATCTTCCCTTTCAAAAACATCTTCATACCCAGAGGACTGTAACCTACTAGTTTCAACGGACTCCTCAAATTAAGCCTTACCATCAATCCACTCTCATGCATCCTACCATACTTAAGCACAAGCCTAGTAAAAGTCTTAGTAAAGACCTTCTGACCCTCCAATAAACTCATTGTCTTTACAAGATACATGACATCAGTGATACTTATCCCTCGTGGACACCTAACTGAACAACTATAGCAGGATGAGCAATACCAGGGAGTATTGCTCCTAAGAACCTCATCCTTCATCCCAGCCCGAATCATAGCCATAAGCTTCCTAGGAGAATGATCCATCTCCAAAGCACTTGGACACGAACCACTACAGGTCCCACACTGAATACAAGACCTTAACTGTTCACCCCCGGGCAAACCTAAAAACACCTTATGGAACTCCGGATCAAGTTCAGATTGTCCAACCACAGGCCACTTCTCAGTGATGGCTTCAGCCAACCCCTTCACCTCCTCCTTAATAAAGTGAAACCAGTAACTTATTTCGGCACATTACGAAAAGCACACAATATTAACTTGTTTTGCACCACTTCTTACCCCTACCCCGTACTACTACATACATATTTCGAATCCTGCTAGAAAATTATTTGTGAACAACTTAACTTTCGAGTGTCTAAATATTTCTAAACCCTAAGAAAATATTCCCTTGCTCGTACACTAAAACCAATTATTGCCTCAACTCCCTTCTAATGATATGCTATCAAAAAGGGAGGTGATTCCAGTGAAAAACTTCACCGTATTTATCAGTTTTCTCCTGGCAATCTTTCTAGCATATCTATATAACACCATAGAAAACACAATAAGGGTAGGTTCCTATTTGCATATTACGGCTCCATAGAGCCACGATTCCGGTGACGTGTGAGCCACCCATC
>DYGY01000007.1 GCA_020724425.1 Thermaerobacter marianensis | reverse complement strand
TTCAACTGGTAATGTTTCAAATTAACTTGATAACACTATTATACGAGGAGGGGTACTATGGATAATGACAAGCGAATTCTAGCTGTTGTAACTAAAGAGAAGGATCTTGTTTATGGAGGCATCCCGATTTTTTATGTGAGTGATCCTGAAGAACAGGTGATAATTGCTCACAATCTCAGCAGACTATTAGATGGAATAGTCCATGAGCTACGCAATGGTAGCCTTGTCATTATTCGGCACTAGAATGATATATATCTATCATTGCTTTGGTGGTGCACACTCTTCTGTAACTACAGCAGCTATTCACTTAAATATGCTTAGTTCAAAAAATGTTCCCACAAAAAAAGAAGTCCTCTCCTTACCTCTATATGATAGGGTACCGGTTAGAAATCATGGCTATATTCACTTTTACGGTACAGACTTAGAGAACAATGAAGTCTATGTAATAGGTTTAGAAAATATTTCAGATCGGGTTATTCCTGTATTTCAAAACCTTATCAGGCTTTTTGGGGTTAATAATGTGGTGCTAGTTAATACCCTGAGTTATGTTAATATTGCTATGAAAGTTGGGGGGGTCTTATCAAGAGCTCTCAGACTGGTGTTTCTAGGACGACCTCTTGTGATCTGGGGTACTAGAGGTGCCTGGTACCATTTAAGAACCTTAGTGAAGCTAGGTAAGGTTGAAACAGTCAAAGCTCAGACAAAAAAAGCTACTCTTTTCTATACAGACCGTAATCGTTTTTCTGCTCATATAGCTGCAGCAATATTTTCCGGGAAAGCACTAATAGAAGAGGACATCGAATCACTATTTACTACAATTAGATTAGATGAGATATTTGGTCATAAAACTGGTCAGGTTTTTGACTATGGGGATAAGGAAGAGGGGCATAGGGTGCTTGCTGTATATACAGGTAAGAAAGCTAGTCTTTTTGCCAGGTCAATCCTTAATCTAACTAAGGTTGTGGGTATCAAGGATTGTGACCTGATAGAGGTAAAGGTTGGACAGAATTTCTGGTACCGCTACGGGAGTTTTCTTCTTTCTCTTGGTTTTACTGATAGCGGTAGACGAATACTTTACAGGCAAATCTTGCGTGATTACGACAAATATGTCAAACTGTTTAAGGGATGAATATGAGGGGGAAAAACGATTGAATGAACGCAAGATGAGCAGCAGGGCTATGGCTGCAGCAAAATATATAAGGAGAAAGGCTCAGGGAGGTATGATCAAAGATGTCTTCCCTGATAGTATTGCTTCTGAACTAGGTTTAGAACCAGGGGATAAACTGTTGGCCATAGATGGACAAGCAATTTTAGACTATATTGACTACAAGTTTAAGATTACAGAAGAGGAAGTTGAGATAGAGGTACAGAAAAGGGATGGACAGCGACTGCTCATTAGTATCGAAAAAGACTATGATGAGGATTTAGGTATAGGTTTTGAACAGGATACCTTTGATGGCATTGAGTTCTGTCAGAATAAGTGTGTGTTTTGTTTTCTAGATCAAATGCCGGAAGGTTTACGTCCTGAACTTTATATTCGTGATGATGACTATCGCCTTTCTTTTCTGCATGGTAATTTCATCACTCTAACAAATATGTCAGAGGAAGAAATAGATAGAGTGATAGAGCAAAAGCTTAGCCCTATCTATATATCTGTACACAGTACTAGCCCGGAGATTAGAGTAAAGCTATTGGGTAATAGAGGTGGGCATGATATTCTTAAACAGCTAGAAAGGTTTCTTGCTGCTGGTATAGACATTCATACTCAGGTTGTTGTTGTTCCTGGTATCAATGATGGAGAGAATCTTCAGGAAACCATTAGTGATCTTGTTTCTTTAGGTGAAGGCATTGAGAGTATAGCTATTGTACCTGTAGGCTTAACAAAATACAGAGAAAACCTTGCTGACCTAAGAGTTTTTAGTCAATTGGAAGCTAAAGAGGTAATTAGGAGTGTTGATACCTGGCAGGAAAAACTGCTTAAAAAACATCAGCGAAGGATAATTTATGCTGCTGATGAGTTTTATGCTTTAGCAGGTATGGATGTACCTATGGCAGAGTATTACGAAGGCTATCCGCAACTAGAAAATGGTATTGGATTGTTAAGATCATTTATTGATGAGTTCATGGAAGAATTAGCTGACTCATATACTAAGCCTTTAGATAAGAGTATTAGAATTGTGACAGGTGTATCTCCTGCTCCTTACCTAAAAGACCTAATTGATAGCTTTAAAGAGAGGGTAAGGGATGCTAAGATTGAGGTTCATCCTGTTAAGAACCTTTTCTTTGGTCCTACCGTTACTGTAACTGGCTTAACTACAGGTCAGGATATAATAGGTGAGCTTAAAGATGTAAGTGATGACCTAATACTCCTACCTGAGGTGATGGTAAGGGAAAGCGATAACAGGCACTTTCTTGATGGTATGACAATGGAAGAACTGCAGGAAAGGTTAGCACCGCGTATCCGAATAGTGCCAGTAGATGGGGGAGCTTTATTACGGGTTCTCACCGAAGAATTATTTGAAAGAAGGGAGATGGACCTGTGAGACAATTACCTATAGTAGCGATTGTGGGTAGGCCAAATGTGGGCAAATCCTCACTATTTAACAGACTGGTTAGAAAAAGAACAGCCATAGTTGAGGAGTTGCCTGGAGTTACCCGTGATCGCATATATGCTGATGTGGAATGGCAGGGCAAAATCTTTACCCTAGTAGATACTGGGGGATTGGAATTCCTTAATACCACAGAGCTTCTTGATGAAGTGCGTTTACAGGTAGAGAGAGCCATTGAACAGGCTGACTTAATCCTCTTTGTTGTAGATGGTCGTAGAGGTATTACAGCTCTAGATGATGAAGTTGCTCAAGCTTTAAGAAGGTTTAATCGGAAGATGCTATTGGTTGTAAATAAGATAGATAATCCCGAACAGCTAGATGATGTCTATGAGTTCTATAACTTTGGTTTTGGTGAACCAATGGCCGTATCTGCTGAACATGGTAAGGGAACAGGAGACTTGCTAGACCTTGTTGTTGAAACCATTGATGCTCCTAATAGGGATGAGATTGCTACTGAAGCAATTAAGGTAGCTATTGTTGGTAAACCTAATGTGGGTAAATCCTCTCTTGTTAACAAGCTTTTAGGAGAAGACAGGGTTATTGTGGCAGATATGCCTGGCACAACCCGTGATGCTATTGATATATATTGGCGACATGATGATCAGGGGTATATTCTGATTGATACTGCTGGTATGAGAAGGAAAGCCAAGGTAAAAGAGAATGTTGAATACTATAGTGTGAAAAGAGGTCTTGATGCGGTAGATAGATCTGATGTTTCAATCCTTGTAGTTGATGCAGAGGAGTTAATTACTGAGCAGGATAAAAAGATTGCTGGGTATATCCATGAAGCAGGTAAAGCATCTATTGTACTGGTTAATAAATGGGATCTTCCCGAAAAAGAGACCAATACCATGCAGGAATATACCGAGTCAATCTTAGAGCAATTAGCATTTATGTCTTATGTACCTGTTGTTTTTGCTTCAGCAAAAACGGGTCAACGTCTTGCTAAATTGCCTGAAAAGATTAAAGAGGTTGAAAGCAACTGGAGAAAGCGTGTGCCTACAGGTGTTCTCAATCGCATTATCTCTGATGCCATGGCTATCCATACTCCAAGAGCAGAGAAAGGTAGAAAACTAAGGGTATATTATGTGACCCAAACCAGTGCTGCCCCACCTACTTTTGTGTTCTTTGTGAATGATAGTAAGCTCCTTCACTACTCCTATGAGCGATATCTTGAGAATATTATTCGTGAGACCTTTGATTTTGAAGGGACACCAATACGGCTGGTATTCAAGAATAAGCGGGGGGAAGATGAATAGAAAAAGTTTTTTTGAAAGAAGGAATTTTCTGCATTGTGTTGAATTAGGATAGCAAAAGCCAAATATCGAAAATGGACCGGAGAAGAGGAGAGTCCTTAAGGAAGTATCCATGCTACTAGTATGGATATCCTGGGGTTTTCATTCTTCGGTTTAGTTTTTTAGAGGAGCCCTGGGGGCTCTTTTTGTATGAGAGGAGGGTAGTTAGGTTTAGAACCACTATTTCTTAGAGGAGGTCTAGCTAATGGTAGAGAATTGGCGAGGTAAATACTTAAGTGAGTACTTGGGAACCATGTTCTTGATTCTTTTGGGTAACGGGGTTGTTGCAGTAGCTGTTTTGACAGGAGCATTCAGTGGGCAGTGGCAGCCTGCAGTGTTATGGGGTCTAACTGTTGCTTTAATTGTTTATGCCACTGGAGCAATCTCAGGTGCACATATCAATCCTGCGGTAACTATCACCATGGCAGCATACAGAGGTTTTCCTAAGGAAAAGATCCTGCCTTATATTAGTTTTCAAGTGCTTGGGGCATTTACGGGTGCAGCAATTCTGTATGGCCTATTATCACCATTGATTAAAGGGTATGAAGCTGCTCAGGGTATTGTTCGTGGTGCAGCTGGGAGTGAACAGACAGCTTTAATATTTTCTACCTTTCCACATCCTGAATTGCCTGTAATTAATGCATTCTTCATTGAAGTCGTCCTTACTGCTTTCTTGCTACTATTTATTCTAAGCCTAACTGATGAACGAAATTCTGGAGCCGGTCAGGCTACTCCGTTAGTAATTGGTCTAGTTGTTGCTCTGTTAGTTGGTATTGGTGGTCCTTTAACGATGGCAGCAATTAACCCTGCTCGTGACTTTGGTCCCCGCCTATTTACTTTCTTTGCTGGCTGGGGCAGTATAGCTATTCCTGGACCTAACAACTATTTCTGGGTACCGATTTTAGGTCCAATTACAGGTGGGTTATTAGGTGGTTTCATCTACACCTATCTTCTAAGACCATTCATACCCCATGAAGAAGAAGAGACAATTGAAACTACAGAGATTAGCAAACAAGCATAAAGGAGGGTAACTGGTATGGGCAAATATATTCTGGCTCTAGATCAGGGCACTACCAGCTCTAGAGCAATTCTCTTTGATGAGAATGGCAAAATAATTAGTGCCACCAATGAGGAATTCCCACAAATATATCCTAAGCCAGGCTGGGTGGAACATAATCCCATGGAGATCTGGCAATCCCAGCTCAATACGGCCAAGAAGGTTCTTGCTGATGGTGGTGTAGCTGCAGAAGATATTGCTGCTATTGGTATTACCAATCAACGAGAAACTACCGTTGTCTGGGATAGGGCTACAGGAGAACCAGTATACAACGCTATTGTCTGGCAGTGTAGACGGACATCAGGAATCTGTGATGATTTGAAAGCTAAGGGTCTATCTTTGGATATTCGTAACAAGACAGGTCTAGTTATCGACGCCTACTTCTCAGGTACCAAGATTAAATGGATTCTAGATAACGTTCCTGGTATTAGGGAAAAGGCAGAAAAAGGAGAAGTTCTGTTTGGTAATATTGATACCTGGCTCATCTGGAAACTTACCGGTGGTAGGGTACATGTGACTGACTATACCAATGCTTCTAGAACCATGATATTTAATATCCATACTCTAGACTGGGATGATGAGATTCTTGCTGAACTCAATATTCCTAGAGCAATGTTGCCAGAGGTAAAGTCCTCTAGTGAAGTCTATGGTATGACAGATGAGAATATCTTTGGGGTAGAGATTCCTGTAGCCGGCGATGCCGGGGATCAGCAGGCAGCATTGTTTGGTCAGACTTGCTTTAAGCCAGGTACAGCTAAGAACACTTATGGCACAGGTTGCTTTATGTTGATGAATACCGGTGAAAAGGCAGTACCATCGGATAGTGGTCTTCTAACTACAATAGCTATCGGTATTGATGGCAAGGTAGAGTATGCCTTGGAAGGTAGCATCTTTGTTACCGGAGCCGCTATTCAGTGGTTAAGAGATGAACTAAGAGTAATTGATTCTTCTGAGCAGTCTGAGGAGTTAGCCAGCATGGTTGAAGATAGTGGCGGGGTATATCTGGTACCTGCCTTTGTAGGTTTGGGAGCTCCATACTGGGATCAGTATGCTAGAGGAACTATCATCGGCCTTACTAGAGGTACCTCTAGAGAACATCTGGTCAGAGCTACCCTTGAATCCATAGCTTATCAGACTAAGGATGTATTAGCTGCCATGGTTAAGGATTCAGGCATTGATCTTAAAGATTTGAGAGTTGATGGTGGCGCTGTAAAGAATAATCTTCTGATGCAGTTCCAAGCAGATATTCTTGAAGTACCGGTTCATAGACCCGAAGTTACGGAAACAACTGCCTTAGGTGCAGCATATCTGGCGGGGTTAGCTGTTGGGTTCTTTAAAGACAGGGATCAGATAGCTGCCCAATGGCAGGTTGAAAGGCAGTTTGAACCTGTTATGCCAAAAGAAAAAGTAGAGGAACTCTATAAAGGTTGGCAAAAGGCAGTAGAAAGAAGCCGTGACTGGGCTGAAAGAGACTAACAGGGATGAGGGGATAACCAAGTTATCCCCTCCCTCACCCTTAAAAGAGAGGATTGCGAGTCAACTACCCATCACCTAAAAGGAAATGGGCTTGTAACTGCCCAGTAGTACGAATGGCTCACGCCTCCTACCTTTAACTCCGATAAGCATTAATGCTTAAAGTGGCAATTCAAAGCTATATTGAGACTCAAGGATAGAAAGGAGTATGGCACTCCTCCCACCACCTAAAGGTAATGGGTTTCTGTGCCACAAAAATTTATGAAAACTGATGTAGTTGTTATAGGGGGAGGAGTTACCGGGACAGGTATTCTCTTAGATCTCTCTTTAAGAGGCATCGATGCAATACTTATTGAAAAAGAAGACCTTGCTAATGGTGCTAGTGGAAGATTTCACGGGCTTTTGCACAGTGGTGGCCGTTATGCTGTTTCTGACCCAGAGTCTGCCAAGGAGTGTATTGAAGAAAATCTTATTCTAAAGAAGATTATGCCTGATGCGATAGAGGATACTGGAGGCTTGTTTATTCAACTAATAGAAGATGATGATACCTTTGTTTTTGAATGGTTAAAGGGCTGTCAGAAGGCCGGAATTCCTGTTAAGGAAATTAGTTGGGAAGAGATTAGAGAACCCCATCTAACAGATAGAGTTAAACGGGCCTTTTTGGTACCCGATGCCAGTATTGATGGTTTTCTCATGGTCAATCTTCTAGCTGAAGCTGCTAAAGAAAGGGGAGCTAGGGTAAAGACCTATACAGAGGTACTAGAAATTATTGCTGAGGATAGCAGGGTTTCTGGGGTAAGGGTATTAGATAAAAGAGCTAACCAGGAGATAACCATTCAGGCTAATATAGTAGTAAATGCCGCAGGAGCCTGGGTAGATGCTGTGGCCGAATCTGCTGGCATTGCTTTACCCATCCAGCCAAATCAGGGTAGCCTACTTGTTTTCCATCATCGCTTAACCAACAGAGTTATTAATCGTTTGCGAAAGCCAGGTGATGCTGATATCTTTGTACCTGCTGGGCCGGTAACTATCTTAGGTACCACTTCAATCAAACCTGAGCATATTGATGAGCCTTCTGCTAGTTTAGAGGAAATAGAAAGACTTCTTGATATTGGTGCAGAACTGCTACCTAATCTCAAAGACCATCGTATTCTCCGTTCTTATGCAGGGATTAGACCTCTATACTCATCTGATACCGTTGATGAAGGTCGAGATATCTCTCGTTCTTTTCACATCATCAATCATGAAAAGGATGGACTAAAAGGTTTTATCAGTGTCTTAGGTGGTAAACTCACCACCTATAGACTTATGGCAGAGAAAACGGTCGATGAAGTCTGTGGTATGCTAGGGATAGATGTACCAGGGATAACGGCAGACACTAAGATTTCAAGGACTATTAAAGGTATAACAGGGCAGCTTCTCTGTGATTGTGAGTCTGTTGGTACAAATGACCTGGAATACTGGTTAAATACCAATGAAGCGTTAGGGTTGAATGATCTGCGCAGGCGAACCAGACTGGGTATGGGCACCTGTCAGGGCACCTTTTGTGGTTATCGAGCAGCAGGGTATCTAACAGATAGAGGTAGGGATGGATTAGAAGAATTAAATAGCTTTCTTTATGAACGTAACAAAGGGACTAGGCTAAGCAAAGGACAGCAGACTGTTGAGAATGCCCTTAACAGGGCTATTTATCTGGGTCTTTTTAACTTGAATGAAAGGGGCCCAAAAGATGGATAGGACAATACAAAAAGAAGTAGTTGTTATTGGTTCAGGCATGGCAGGATTAATGGCTACCGTGGTTCTGCAAGAACTAGGCAAAGATGTAACCCTTCTGGCTAATGGCATGGGTTCCTTAGCCCATTTTTCCGGTACAGTTGATCTTTTAGGATCTGAAGAATTTATGAGTCCCTGGAGTGGTATCGGGAACCTGAGAGATACAGAGAGACAGCATCCATACACCTCTGTGACTGATGAGGAAATTTCAAAAGCATTAGAGATCTATCAAGAAGTTCTTGGTAAGTATGGGATAGAGTATGTTACCTTAGGAAGCAATGTCTTTTTGCCTACAGCTATTGGAACAAGGAAGCCTTCCTATCTTGTTCCTAAAACCATGCTACCTCAAGGCAAAGACTATACGGTGGTAGACTTCACGCAGTTTCGTGACTGGAAGGGATCACTTATCCATAAAGGCTTAAGAGAACACTATCATGGTTTAGAACTGTGCTCCATTGAACTGCCTCATGTCAAGAGTCTGACACTTGATGCAGTATCTCTTGCTAGATATTTTGAAAAAGCAGAGTGGAGAAAAGAGTTCATTAGTATACTACGGAAACAAAAACTTAAAGGCTCTTTGCTTATGCCTGCGGTCTTGGGAATCAGGGGTCATGAAGAAATTGTGGCTGAGTTGGAAGCTGCCCTTGGCCATCAGGTAATCGAGGTGCCGACACTACCACCTTCGGCTCCAGGTAGGAGAGTCTATGAAGCCTTTATGCAGAGATTAAAGCCTAATATAGAGATACTCTATAATAATAGGGTTTTAGGAATAGAGGAAGGACTTAAGCTAAGAGTCTCTCGACCGGGAAGGCAATGGTGCTATGGTGCAAAGAGCGTTATCTGGGCAGGTGGCGGGCTTCTCGGTGGAGGATTGGTACCTGCCAAGGATGGCCTTAGAGATACAGTTCTGGGTATAACCATTACTGAGGGTTGGCAGGCAGGAAGTCAACCTATAAAGGGATTATATATAGCAGGGAGTCAGCTAGGGTATTATGATTGGCCCCTGGAGAAATCCGGTGCCGGGGTCGCGCTTTCAACCGGATACAAGGCAGCAATGCTGGCAGGGGGTGGATATTATGAGTAAGCTTTTGATTCCTGATAGGACAGCCTTAGAACAATGTCTTAAATGTAATATTTGTACAACCTTTTGTCCTGTGGCCACTTTGGATGATGGTTTTCCCGGTCCCAAAGCCGCAGGACCTGACTATCTACGGTTAAGCTTAAGCTTTGTTGACACAGATGTAGATTTCTCTTTGTGTACTAATTGTCAGCTCTGTAATTGGGCCTGCCCTCATGGTGTGGATATTGCCACAATGAATGTAAAGGCAAAGGCTCAGTCTAAGAAGAACTTCAGGGACTGGGTCTTAACTAATCCCCAACTGATAGGTAAGGTAGCCTCGAAGATGAGCACTCTTACTAATCTCTTTGCTAATAACCTGATAGGCAGGGTCATAAAAAAGGCCTTAAGGATAGCTCCAGAAAGAAAACTACCTCTATATCATAAACAAACATTTCTTGAATGGTTTGATAGCAAAAAGCAACTAGATTATCAGGAAAAGGTAGTGTATTTTGCTGGCTGCTCAGTGATCTATAATGATCCTGATCTTGGTAAAGCAGTTATAGAAGTATATAATCGTAACGGTATAGGTGTTATTGTACCTGAACAGGGATGTTGTGGTGTACCTGCCCTTGCTAACGGCAGGATAGATCAAGCAAGAAAGACCGCAGAAAAAACCCTAGAACAATTGAAACCCTATACAGATCAGGGGTATGCTGTCATTACTGCTTGTACTAGTTGTGGTTTGGCCTTAAAGGATGAGTGGCATAGGGTTCTCAATCTACCTAGGGCCAAAGACTTTGCCAATAGTGTCTATGATGCCTCAGAATACCTTATGCTCTTAGAACAAAAGGGAGAGCTAAATCAGGATTTAGGCCCTATTCAGAAAAGCTTTGGTTATCATGAACCTTGTCACCTTAAGGCACAGGGGATAGGGAAACCATCAGTTCAACTATTAAGGAAAATACCAGAACTAGAAGTAAATGAGTTGGATGCAGGTTGTTGTGGTATGGCTGGTACTTACGGCTTTAAAAAGGAGAACTATGAGCGTTCCCTAACGATTGGAGATGAACTCTTTAGAAAAATTGATAACGAGTATGAGGAGGTATTAACTGATTGCCCGACCTGCACTATGCAGATTAATCAGGCAACAAAAGCAAATACTGTTCATCCGCTAGTATTGCTTAGGGATGCCTATAAGCGAGGAGAAAGTTCATGGGAATAGAGATTCGTGGTTCAATCATAGCTGCTCTCCATGATAGCAAGGACTTAGATAGAGTTCTTAAGAGCAATGCAAAAACTGTCTTTCTTCTATCGGGGGAATTAACCAGTATTGAAGAAAAGGTACGCTTATTACAAAATCATAATAAAGAAGTCTTTCTACATGTGGATCTTGTTAAGGGACTTGGGAGTGATCCTGAAGGGGTCATGTATACTGCCAAATACATTAAACCAGATGGAATTATTACCACCCGAGGCCAGTTGGTAGTTGCTGGTAGAGATTATGGGCTTAAGAGTATCCAACGGATTTTTGCTCTCGATTCAAGGGCTTTAAGCAAGAGTATTAAGAGTATCGAGGCATCAAGACCTGATGCTATTGAGGTTCTTCCCGGACTACTACCAAAGGTCATAGCGGAGCTTCGTATCCTCTTTGATATACCCATTATCACAGGAGGTCTGATTAGTTCTAGACAGGAAGCAGTAGATGTTTTAAGAAGTGGAGCTAATGCAGTCAGTACTAGCAATGTCGATTTATGGTGAGACCCTCTGCAGGGAATAGCTAAGACGTGGCGAATCCTTAAGAACGTCGTAGTGATTTCCTGGGGGTGCTTTTATGCAAGAACTCATAATACTCATTCTTAGTTATTTTCTTGGAGCAATTCCGGTTGGTCTCTTAATGGTAAAAGCTTTTAAGGGTGTGGATGTGCGCAGTTATGGCAGTGGTAATATTGGTACGATAAATGTCTTACGGGTTGGTGGCTATTGGGTGGCTGCTCTAGTCTTGATTGCTGATGTTGCAAAAGGAGCTGTTCCTGTCCTTTTAGCTAGCTACTTAGGTCTATCTTCTTGGATAGTAGTGTTGGCAGGTCTAATAGCTATTTCTGGACATAACTGGTCTATCTTTTTAGGCTTTAAGGGTGGTAAGGGTGTAGCTACCACTCTAGGAGTTCTGGTAGCCTTATCTCCTCTAGCTGCTCTGGTAGCTGCAGTTGTCTGGGTCCTAGTTGTCGCCATTACCAAGTATTCCTCTTTGGGTTCGATGTTAGGAGCTCTTTCGGCACCCATAACGCTATATCTAACAGGGGCACCTCTAGCTTATATACTTTTTGGTGTAATTGGTTCTCTGTTTGTGTTAGTGAGGCATAAGGCTAACATTCAGAGACTTATTAAGGGAGAGGAACTAAAGTTTAGTCAAAGATATGCGACAGAGAAAAAGGAGAAAGAGTAGTGAGGGTATTATGTTTTGGTTCAGGTGCACTAGGGTCTGTCTTAGGAGCACATCTAAGGTTAGCAGGTCATGAAGTAGGGTTGCTTGGTCGTAAACCACATATGGATGCTATAGAGAAGTCAGGTATTGTATTTAAGAACAAGGATCAGGAACACTATCTAGATAACATCAGTACATTTACCGATGTCTCTGAGGTTAGTTCTTTTAAACCTGATGTGGTATTCCTGACAGTCAAGTCTTATGATACAGCTAAAGCTGCTAGAGAAATCCAGATAAATATGAAAAACAGCCTGGTTGTTAGTTTTCAGAATGGTATTGGCAATGAGGATATTCTAGCAGATTTTTTGGGAGATAGGGTTATTGCCGGTACAACGACTACTAGTGCTTCCTTTCTTGAGCCTGGAGTAATAAGTCAGAATAATAGTGGTGGTATTGGTATAGCTCCTTTTGCTGGCAACAAAGAGGCAGCTATTGAAGTTTATGAGCTTTTTTTGAGTACCGGCTTAAAGAGTACATATATAAGTAGTCATGAGAGTCTAAAGTGGTCTAAGCTTTTGCTAAATATTAATGCTAATGCTTTATCAGCTATCCTAGATTTGTCTCCTCAGGAAATCTTCTTGGATTTAGACCTTTTTGGGCTTGAGCAACAAGCTCTAAGAGAAGCGTTAAAGGTTATGAAGAAAGCAAACATTGGTCTTGTTGATCTACCTGGTTTTCCTGTAAGGGTATATGTAGCTATCATGGGTTATCTACCTCCTAAGCTGGCAAGAAAAATGCTTTATGATGCCATGGTAGGGGGCAGAGGGAACAAGATGCCTTCTTTCTGGGTAGATGTGGATAAAGGTGCTAAAGAAACAGAAGTATCATATCTTAATGGAGCAATAGTTAAAAAGGGTAGGGAATTAGGAATAGATACACCTGTTAACCAAACTCTTGCAGAGATTCTTACAGGTATGGTCCATGGTAGATATGAAAGACAAGATTGGCGCAGGAGAAAAGACAAACTACTTAAAAGTATTTAGCCTCACTATGAGGCTTATTTTTTTTGCCTATTGGCATTAGTTGGTCTAAAAGGGACATGACCTGCATAAAAGGTTTAGGGAAAGGAATAGTTACCCCAGGGTACAGATATCCATAAAGGGGGGATTGACATAGAGCAGGTTAGACTAAGTTTGAGAACTCTTCAAGGGAAAAGGAGGGATTAATAGCGTATGGCTGAGTTTAATATTTTTCGTGATATTGCTCAAAGAACTAACGGTGATATCTATATTGGAGTCTTAGGTCCTGTAAGAACGGGGAAGTCGAGCTTTATTAAGAGGTTTATGGAGCTTCTGGTTATCCCATATATCGAAGACCCTCATGAGAGGGAAAGAACCATTGATGAGCTGCCACAAGGGGGAGCAGGTCGGACAGTTATGACCACAGAGCCAAAGTTTGTCCCTGATGAAGCTGTAGAAGTTAGCTTCAAGGATGAGCTACATTTCCGTGTCCGCCTAGTTGATTCAGTAGGGTATCCGGTAGATGGGGCTTTAGGTTATGAAGAAGATGATGGTCCACGTCTAGTTGATACCCCTTGGTTTGATTATGAGATTCCCTTTGAGGAAGCAGCTGAGATAGGTTCAAGGAAGGTTCTAACTGATCATGCCACTATAGGCCTTGTAATTACCACAGATGGTTCCTTTGGCGATATTACCAGAGACAGTTATGTACCAGCAGAAGAAAAGATTATCAGTGAAATTAGTGACATTGGTAAGCCTTTTATCGTAGTGCTAAACTCAAAACATCCGATGTCTGCAGAGACTCAGGATCTGGCTATCGATTTAGAGGAGAAATATGGGGTACCGGTCATTCCTCTTAATATCTCTCAACTGACAGAGATGGATCTCTATGCATTGATGGAGGAAGTTCTTTATGAATTCCCGGTTCGTGAGATGAACATCACCCTACCTGACTGGGTAGAAGAACTAGATAGTTCCCACTGGTTAAGGCAGGATTTTGAAAGAGCTGTCACCGATTCGCTAATGGAAGTAACTAAGATTAGAGATGTGCAAGCAGCAGTCGATGTTATCTCTCAATTTGAATTCATTGAGGAAGCTAGTATTGTGGAACTTGATATGGGTGAAGGAATAGCTAATGTGGACCTTGATGCAAGGGAAGAGCTCTTCTGGGATGTCATGTATGAGATGACGGGTTATGATATTCGTAGCAAAGGAATCCTCTTACGACTAATGAAAGACTTTAAGGTAGCCAAAGAGGAATATGACAAGATATCCGGCTCCCTCCTAGATGTTCGTGAGAGAGGGTATGGTATCGTAGAACCTGACTTCTCAGATATTGAGTTTGAAGAACCTGAGCTTATCAAAAAGGGTAACCAGTTCGGGGTTAGATTAAGAGCAAACGCCTCAACTCTTCATTTCTTTAGAGTTCATGTAGCTACTGAAGTCACACCTATGATTGGAACAGAAAAACAATCAGAACAGCTAGTCAACTACTTAATGGAGAAGTTTGAGGATGATCCTCGAAAGATTTGGGAAACAGACATATTTGGCAAATCACTCGATGAACTTTTGCGTGAAGGTATTAATGACAAACTTGCCTCTGTACCGGAAAACGCCCGTACCAAGCTCAGAGAAACACTTGAACGGATTGCTAATGAAGGTGGCGTAGGTTTGATTTGTATCATTATCTAAGTCTATCTCGATGCTAACCCCTTCAATACCTTTGAGGGGGTATTTTCTTTATAGTCTAAAAGGATTGGGACTATTGTTGCCGAAAAGAAAGAGCTAGACATTAAGTGGAGGTTTGAACGTGAACAAGGATCTAGCACAAATCAAGCAAAAATTAGAGATACCTATGATTATTATGGCTCTGCTATCTATTCCTGTCTTGAGTGTACACAGGCTAACAGATGACCCGACCTTAAGAATAGTCTCAGATATAATGAATGTTATTATCTGGCTAGCTTTTTTGGGAGAGTTTCTGCTCATACTAATTCTCAGCCCTAAAGGTCAAAAGAAGGGTGTTTTCAAGGAATATTGGCTAAACATAGTGATAGTTTTAGTGACGATACCTCTATTGGTGCCTGAAAGCTGGCAGTTAGCAAGACTTCTAAGAATATTAGCAATAGGTAAGGTGTTTGGAATACTAAAATTGATAAGGTTATTCATCCTGTCAAGAAGAGTGGTGCTTGGGGCTAGAAGAGTATTCTCTCCCCATCAGTTTCAGTATGTAGTTATTCTTCTTATGCTACTTATAGTGGTGGGAGGCAGTCTGCTTTTCTTCTTAGAAGATGAAAACCTCGGTAGTATTGGTAATGGTTGGTGGCTAGCTATCACTACAGTAACCACTGTTGGTTATGGGGATATGGCTCCTGTTACCTGGGGTGGCAAGATAATAGCTTTGTTGTTAATGGTTCTTGGTATTGGTTTTGTGGCTGTATTAACGGCTCAGGTAGCTTCCTTCTTTATCTCTGAAGACAGTGAAAAAGACAGAGAAGCAACACAAGAAATCCAGGAGAAAGTCATAGAACTCAATCAAAAGATTGACAAGGTAGAGATGGAATTAAGGGAAATAAAAAGGTTGTTGCAAGAGAATAAGGACAGGTAAAATACAAAGACCCCGCAACGTGTGCAGGGTCTAGGTTTCAGTGGTCGGGCTGCCCGGATTTGAACCGGGGGCCTCTTGAACCCCATTCAAGCACGCTAGCCAAGCTGCGCCACAGCCCGTTCAAATGGAACGATACTATAATAGCATATGGAATCTTTCAAAGCAAGGGAGAATATAGGACTGATAATGGAGGTGATAGCTTGGAAGCTATATCTTTTGCATTCAATGAATTTTTCAGTGTTGGTCTATGGGTTCTTCCATTAGCAGGAGCAATAATTACTTTAGTTTTACCTTATATCACTGAGTACGAAAAAGGTTATGGTAGAAGTTTTGTTTTTTTTACATTAGCTCTAGTAATTGGCTTTATTGCTAACAAAGCAATTATTGATCCTAATTTTCATCTAGGAGTTCGTCGAAGCGGCATACCTGTCTTAGGAGATATCATTAATCTTATCACATACCTCTGGTTTATTGTCCTAGAGTACAGTGTTGAGCTATTTATAGTTTTTCTGATTCTAGGTGTCTTTACTCTTATCTTAGATCTACGCAAATCTTAATGGGAGTGAGAACGTGTTCAAGAAGCTAACACTTTTTAGCATGATAGTGATTACTTTGATTATATCTAATGGTTGCTTATCTCGGTATGAGGTTAGTGTAGATATCGAAGATGAGGGAATGGGCACAGTCTTTGGTGCTGGTAAGTATGGATACGGGCAAGAGGCAACTCTAGAAGCCAAGCCTGCAGAAGGCTATGTATTTATCAGATGGTTAGAAGATGATAAGGAAGTGAGTCAAAATCCGACTTACATTCTGAAGATAAAAGATGATGTTAGACTGACTGCAGAGTTTGCTATAAAGACATATGAAATAACCCTAGTTAGTGGAGATGAGGACAAGGGCATTGTCAGTGGTGCCGGAACATACTCACACGGGGAAAGAGTCACAGTTAAAGCAGACCCCAAAAAGGGTTACGCACTAAGGAACTGGACAGAGAATGGTGAAGAAGCCAGTACATATCGCTGGTATAGCTTTGTGGTTAAAAGTGATAGGCAACTGATAGCGCACTTCAAGTTGCAGGAATATCAGGTAAGTGCAGAAGCCAATATTGAAGAGGCGGGAATTACAGCGGGTGCTGGCATTTATGAACATGGTCAAGAAGTCACTTTGAAAGCCCAGCCAAAACCTGGTTACGCGTTCGCTAAATGGACTATGGCTGGTCAAGAGGTGTCCACAGAAGAGAGTTATACAGTTACTGTTTTCACTGATATGCAGTTTAAAGCACACTACACTAATCTAAAATTAGAAGAGATTTTAATCCGGGCAAGTGTGGCATTAACAGAAAAGAGATGGGCTGAGGCTGGTCTGTATCTGGAACAGGCAGAAAGTTTACCTGGGGCCAAGGAGTCCTGGATTAGAAGGAACATTGCTGATATTGTTGATGCTATTGAAGGTCTCAAGACGGAAAATGTGGTATCCAAAGAGAGAATTGCTTATGAACTAAGAAAACTAGAGCCTTTGAGTCCTAGAGAACCAACAATAGAGATTATCAAGGGTGATCCTAAAGAACTATATGGTTGGTTTCAAAGTTTGGCGGTATGGCATGATGCATTATTTATTTTACCTGCCAATATTGCCAGAGATCCCAACATACCAATCACAAATCTTCTCTTTGAGGCCGAAGGTATTCAAGAGATTAATAGCCTATGGGAACAGTATTTTCACGATTCCTATATGCCGTTCTACCTTGAGCACTTTGAACTAGATCAGACTAGATTTTATTATATTCGCCCTACTGGTTGGGATGGCCCTACAGCCTCATATATCCTTACTGCAAAGGAGTTTTCGTTTGTTAATGCAGTATTGCAGGAAGACCAAGTCAATATTATTTTAAAGCTACAGGAACCATTTATATATTCTTCTGCTCAAGGTATCACCTACCAAGAAGGATATTATCAGCTGAGCTGTAATGTGGATATAAGAGATGATGGTAGTTTCCGGGTTAAGAATTTCTACAGATTTAAATATTTGGGGAAAACGAGCACTGATTGGTGAACAGTCAGTGCTTTTTGATGTAGCAATATAAGCACCTAATTTCAGAATGCAACTTTATCCCATAATTTACGTATAATGTCGTGAGTCAATTGTATTTCTTATTTTCCCTGTCAGGTTGGTAGGGGATTTTCGGGTGGGGATGTGTTTTTGTTTAAGAAAATCCTTATAATCACAACGATAGATTTTGGTGTTATGGCCAATCATCGAGTTTATGCACTCATTGATTATTGGGCAGAACATACAGAGACACTTCATGTTGTCTCCTGCCTGTACTGGAAAAAACCACGAATGTTAGGGGAAAGAATTCGGGCTTCTAATGTAACTCATTTTCAGATACCTATAGCTTCTTTAAGAGATGTTCTTAGCAATGAGGTTGTGGAAACCCACTTTCTAAATTTCCTTGCTGATGATTATGATTTGATTTTTGTTGAAGGCTTATGGGCTGGGTTAATTGGTTCTAGACATAGAAAGCTGTCTGGAAACCCGCTAGTTTATGAAGATCTTGGTTATATGCCTGCCATGTTCCCTAAGAAACAAAGGATTATTGAGGAATTGGAACTGAGTGTTATGAGGCAGGCTGACCTGGTGTTCAGCGTTTCTCAAAAATTAACCAACAAGAGGTTATCAGATTCTTTACCCGCCTATCATAGCCCAAACGGGTTAAGTCCTGTTTTTTTGAATGGCAGGGAAGCTGTGAAGCATCCCCCTACCGTTATATATGCAGGTTCTTTACATTCTTTTTCTGGTCTGGCATATCTCATCCGAGCCTGGCCTTTAGTCTTACAGGCGAAAGGTGATGCTCGAGTTGTCATATTGGGTATCGGTCCACTAGAGAAAAAATTGAAGCATCTAACTCAGAAGTTAAAACTGGAAGATTATGTGGCTTTTTTGGGACTTAGACCTCATTATGAGGTGCCGGCCTGGTTTAGCCGGGCTGATGTGGGCTGGGCAATGCTATCTTCTAGACTGCTAGATCGATATGGATTTCCTTTGAGATTCCTGGAGTATTTGGCTTACGGCCTGTTACCTTTGGTAGGTAAGCATGGTGATATGGGGGTTATGGTAGAGAGAACAGATATCGGCCTGGTTTGTACTCAAGAATTATCAGAAATTGCCACTAACATAATAGCTTTGCTGTCTAAGGAATACTCTGAAGAACTATATGAGAAAGGCCAAGAGATAGTTCAATCCTTTAACTGGCATGACATTTTGGAGCGGCAGAGAGCTTTAATTATTTCAAAAATGGACTGATGAAAGTGAAAATCCTATTTTCCAACGATCCTCCTTTGATAAAGTACGGTATTGCAGAGGGTTTCAAAGAACTAGGACATGATACAAAAATCATCGGACTCTGGAAAGTTCCTGTTGATAGACAGGAGCAATATTTTCAAGATGTAATAGATGACTACAAGCCTGATTTTGTTTTTGCTGAAGGCCATGCCGTTGGGGTTAATCTTGATTCCTTCTTTGCTATTCTTAAAAGGAAGAAAGTTCCCCTTGTATATTGGGCTATTGAGGACCCAATTCTTTTCACATCGTTTTCAAGGGTTTATGCGGACAACGCCTTGCTGACCTTTACAACTATGGAGGAGCTTGTTCCCCAATATCAAGCTTTAGGGCATCTTGCTGATACACTTCTTTTTGGTTGTAATCCAAAGTTTCATCAAGAAGTGGCAGCTAACCCTCTTTATCAACATGATATGGTATTGGTTGCTTCTAATTACAGTAGTCGTTCTAGTCAGGCGGCCTATCTGTTAAGACCTTTGCTTGAATATGGTTTGGATTTGAAGGTCTTTGGGGTATGGTGGGATGATAACTCAAGGGATGTTTATCTTCCTCCTGATATTTGTGGAGGCATACTACCTTATGAAGAACTTCCCGTCGTATATTCATCTGCCAAGATAGTGCTTGGTTTGCATGTTGTGACCAATTCAAAAAGTCAAACTTCTATGCGTACCTATGAAGTGCTTGGTTGTGGTGCTTTCTATCTAACAGCATATACCCTAGCCCATGAAAAGCTATTTGAGTTTGGCAAACATCTTGTTTGGTCCCATAACGGCAAAGAGACTATTAATCTTGTATTGAGATTTCTAGAAGAGTCTGAAGAACGAAAGCAAATAGCGAAACAAGGCCAGCAATTGGTCTATGAACGTGATAACTACAAAAACAGAGCAGAGAAGGTGGTTAAACTTGTTTCCAGACTTCTCTAAAAAGATTCTAATTGTTTGCCTTTCCTCAACGCGGTGGGACTTTCTTTGGCAGCGTCCCCAGCAGATTATGTCAAGGCTTGCTGACAGTTATTCTGTTCTTTATGTTGATCCACCCTTTCCAGTAGCGAAGGAGAAGGCTGTAGTAGCCCTATCTGGTTCCTTAAGATTAAGGGTGATAAATGAAAGGTTATCGGTGCTTGAACCTGTTAAGATAGCTGTTTCGGCTGGGATTCCGACTGAAAGACTACAGTCGATTAATCTTGATCTGGTGATTAAGCAAATATTACAGGCTATTAGCTCCTCTGATCAAAAGAAACGACTGCTATGGATTTATAATCCATACATGGTTGATCTGGTGGGGCACCTAGACGAAGAAGCAGTAATCTATGATTGTGTGGATAGTTTTGAATCATTTAGCTGGTCTTCTAAAAGTATTAAGCAAAAGGAAGAGAGGTTAAACAGGAAGGCTGATGTGGTAATAACGACTGCCATGGGTCTTTATAAGGAGAGGAAGAAAGAGAATCCAAGAACCTATCTAGTCCCTAATGGTACTGACTACAAGCATTTTTCTAGGGAAATGAAATCTCTTCCAGCAGATATTGCTTCAATATCGGAACCAAGAGTTGGGTTTACAGGAGCTCTATATGAGTGGGTTGACTTTGAGTTAATTGAATACCTAGCAGAAAGACATCCTGATTGGAATATTGTCTTAATTGGTCCTAAACAACATGGCCAAGCTATTTTAGAGAAATCTAATGTTTTCTGGTTGGGAGTTAAAGAATATAAGGTTCTTCCTCAATATCTTCAGGCTTTTGATATCGCCATTATACCCTTTAAGCTGAATAAGACGACAATCCATACTAATCCAATTAAACTATGGGAGTATCTGTCGGTTGGCAAGCCGGTGGTATCAACATTGCTCCCGGAAGTTCCGGCAATATCTGATGTTATCTGGTTGAGTACTGACTACAGGGAGTTTGAACTGAATTGTAAGCGAGCGCTAGAAAGGATAAGTGATAGACAGATGAAGGAACTTATCAGTCTGAAAGCTAGAGCAATAGCTAAGCAAAACTCATGGGGAGAGCGCTGTTGTCGGATTAATAATATACTCACTGAACATTTTAGGAAATGGAGGATAGAGGTTTGAATATCGCTGTTCTCGCTGATCGTTTGGAGCTTGGTGGCGTTGAAACTCATATTCTATCACAGGTTAATGAACTATTATTAAGAGGTCATAAGGTCCTGCTCTCTTCAGTAGCTGTCTATCAGGAACTATTGGAAAAGTTGAAAGCTCATCCAAATTTTGAGTATATACCTTTTGATGAGAGGTATGTCGATAGATGCAGAGAGTTCAGACCTGATCTCATTCATGCCCATCCCTTTCAAGCGATTATTGAGGGCCATAAATTGGCTAAGATCTTGGATATACCTTTCTTTGTTACAGTACATGGTCCTTATGATTATGGGCTAGATAGATCGCCCTTGGGTTATCAGGTATGCACTACAGTAAAAAGGATTATCGCTGTTAATCTTACGGTAGCTAGTTTTCTCCTTAACGGAACAGCACATCCAGAGAAGGTATCGGTAATCCGTAATGGCATTGATTTAAAAGAGTTTCCGGTTCTTAGCACGGATAAATCTCTCTGTAGGGAGTATGGGTTAGACCCTGAGTGGTTCACTTCTGTAGTGATTAGCAGATTTGGAGATGGTAAAGAGAGACCAATAAGGCAGTTGCTAAGAGTTTCTCTAATCCTAGCTGAGAAGTTAAAAGGATGGAATCTAGTTCTTGTTGGTGATGGGCCTTTCATTACTAGTCTTGAAAAGGAAGCGGAAGGGTTGCAGCATCCTTTATTAAGAATCAAATTTGTGGGTAGACAAACGGAAGTAAGGAAGTTTCTGCAGATGGCTGACCTGGTGTTTGCTAGTGGTAGGGCGGCACTTGAAGCAATGGCATGTCAGAGGCCCGTTTTTGCCATGAACTCACCTGGATTTGGGTCTTTAGTTGATCTAGCTACCCATACAGATTATATATTTAGAAGGTGGGGGTATGAATTTCCTGCAGATGAGGAGTTAGTCAAAAGGATAGCTAGTAGTTGTCAGGAGGAGAAGCTAAATCAAGCAGCTTTTGAGGGACATATGATAGTTAAGAAGCATTATAATCTTTTTGAAACTACTACTCAGTTAGAACGGGTCTATTATGAGTATACTGGTAAGTCAGTTTAACCTAATGCAACAATTCATCCCCCATCCTCTTTAGGTGGGGGATGAATTGTTGCCTCGTTGAAAAACACCCGAACATATGTTGTGCTATATATAATCAGTCATGAAAAGCATATAAAAAACCGTTGGGCAAACGGGGTTAGCTTGGTAATTATATCAACATTAGTTGGTACGTCCCAAGAAGCCCCCACCTCTAAGCATTAGCGTAGGTGGTAGGAGTATGTCACGTTGTCTCCATGAAATTTGAGACAGGTCATTTGTTGGCCTGTCTTATACTTTTAGCCTATATTGGAAAACTATCCTCAGGGGGATCGATGATGAAAATAGTGATGGTGGTTCGCTTAGTTGATGGTGGCATGAAAAAGCATATTGATACTCTGTTAAGCAGCTTAGGCTCTCTTGAGGTAGTTTTTGTTGGTTCAAGAGAGCTAGCTGAAAGATATCAGCTTAAGAGTTGTCAGTTAGATATCTCAGATGGTCTATCTTATCGTAGAGACATCAGGAGTATTGGGGAGTTAGCTAGGGTTATCAAGAATGAAAGTCCTGATCTTGTTCATGTCCATGGAATGAAGGCTGCTTTGATAGCTAGGTTAGCTTTACTGTTAAGAAAGAAGCCACCTCCTCTGGTCTATACTGTTCATAATTATCCTATCTGGAGTGTGCAAAAAGGATTAAGTAAAATTAACACAATACTTGAAAGGCAGCTTCAGAAAAGGACTAGTGCCTATATAGCGGTTTCCTATCCTTTAGCCACATATATTGCGAGAACGTGGAAAGCAAAGGATGTTTATGTGGTTCATAATGGACTAGAGGTTATCTATCAGGATTATAGCAAGGCGGCAGGGGAATTAACTGTGGGTACAATGGTAAGGTTAGTCAAAGAAAAGGGTGTTGATGTTTTGCTAGGAGCATTGGCTTTGCTTAAAAATGAGGGTCTCGCTGTTAGGTGTCTAGTTGCCGGGATGGGTCCAGAAAAATGGCGTCTGCAGAGACTAGTTGAAGAATATGGGCTTGGGGATAAGGTTAGTTTCTTAGGAATGGTTGAGGATGTGGAGGCTTTCATGAGTCAGCTCAGTCTCTTTGTTATGCCTTCTAGAAGTGAGGGACTATCTTATGCAATTCTTGAAGCTATGGCTTGTGGAAAACCGATCATAGCCAGTGATGTGGGAGGGATTCCTGACTTAGTAGAGCCGGGGATAACAGGTTATCTTGTTCCACCTGATCAACCACAAGCATTAGCACAGGCATTAAAGAGATTGATTTTTGATCGACCGATGATGGAGCTTTTTGGGTCTAACAGCAGAAGGAGAGTTCTTACCGAATTTACTGCTGAGAGAATGGTTCAACAAACAATGGAGGTATATAGTGAGGTTCTACAAAAAGACAGGGGAATAGTCGGGAAATGACAAGAAATGTTTTCAGACTAATGCTTGTCATAGCTATATTGGGTCTTATTTTTGCTTTCTCTCAGGAAAGGATTGTGGGAGGAAGAATTAAGACTACAGAGCCCCAATGGGACAGAAAAGATAACATAATTATGGTATCTGTACCCGGACTAAGCTGGGAGAGATTTATACAGTTGTATGAATTGCAGGGAACCACTACCCTACTTGTTGATTCAGGCATGGTTGGGCTGATGAACACTAATTCTGCATACAGAAGGCAAATAGAGCATGGCTATGTGACCATGAATAGTGGGTTTCCTGCTGAAGCATCTAGAGAGATAAGGTTCTATGATAGAGATGCTATACTGCCATATGGAAAGCAGGCCTTAGAGGTTTACAGGAGATATAATAACAAGGAGCCTTTAGGAGACTATTTTATTCTAAACCCACGACATTTGCATGACATTAATAGTAGCGGTATGAGTGAGAGTCGGGTGGGGGCTTTAGGTGAAGAGTTAAAGGATCACGGAGTTAGCAGATTTGTTTATGGTAATTCGGATGTCTATCTTGGTGAGCAAGGTAGATTTGCTGCTTTAATGTTAATAGATAAGGGTGGGAGTGTCTCCTCTGCTTTTGTTGAAGCTATTATTGATTCGGATTCACCAACTATCTTTAGAACCGATAGTCAGGGAATTATGGATAGAATGGCTGAACAGGGAAAAGGTGTACATTTGATTGAGTATGGCGACTTTGTTAGGCTTGAGGCTATTTATGGGAGCATACCCTTAAGTGTATATCAAAACTGGGAAAGAGAGTTTCTACTTGGTCTTGATAGTCTGCTTGAGGGTGTTAGTATGAGTATGACTCCTACTGATATTTTGATTCTATTTAACCCAGGTTTAATCGGGAATGAGTTCAACCAGGCCAAGTGGTTAACACCTCTTCTTGTTTATGATGGTAAGAATTCTGGGTTTTTATCCTCTGGTGCTACCAAGAGACTTGGTCTAGTTACTAATCTAGATGTATCAAAGAGCATTCTTGCTCTAATGGGTATTAAAGGACAAGGTCTAGGTCAACCATTTATCAGGGAGGGGCAGGCAGATGTTTATCTCTTAGATCAGTTATATTTTGAAACTAGGCAGAATCAACTAAGAAGAACACCTTTGATTCAGGGATATGTAACGATGTTGATTTTGGTCATGATTGTTTTGGTGCTGGTTATGCTTAAAAAGCATTCCTTGATGGTGCTAACCCCTTATGCTTTATATGTACTGCTACTGGTTCCATTAGCATATTTGCTTTTGCCATTGCTTGGTGTTACGGGGCTATGGGAGAGTATTCTTGTTACAATCCTTTTGACTCTGGGTCTTGTCGCTTTAATATCCTTTTCTGTGGATGGGGATTATCTAAAGGGTATCATTGTGATTGCTGGTCTAACTTTGCTAGTCATTCTCTTGGATCTTCTGACAGGTGCCCATCTAATTATAACTTCTCCTTTAGGGTATTCTGCTTTAGGTGGTGCCAGATATTACGGTATCGGTAATGAGTATATGGGTTTTTTGGTTGGGGGGCTATTAATACTCGCTTGTGGAATCTTGCAGAGCCATAGAAGACTTAACCCCCTACTTGTATTGTTTGGAGTTGGTGGGGTTATGTTAATAGGGTTACCTGGTCTTGGTGCTAATTTTGGTGGGTTATTGACAGTCAGTGTGGCTTTTGGCTATGCTATTCTTTCTTTGCATTATACAGGGACAGTACTGAAGAAGTGGTTATTAATTGGTGGGTTTGCATTTATCTTTTTGGGGGTTATCGTGGCAGTAGATGTTTTTATGGTTCAGGGTTCTCATATTGGTCAGGCATTTTATACAATCAAGGAGGGTGGTATGAAGGCCTTAGGAGAGATAATCTATCGTAAAGCCTCACTGAACTGGAAACTCATTAAGTATACGGTCTGGACTAGGGTGTTATTAACATCCGTGTTTATTGTTGCTCTGCTTGTTTTTTTACCATCAGGAATATTTAGAAGGATCATGGAGAAGAAACCTGTAATGGCAACGGGAATTGCTGCTGGAGTGATTGGTGCCTTAGTTGCCTTGGTTGTAAATGATTCTGGTGTGGTAGCGGCGGCTACAGCTATGATCTATCCAACAAGTGTGTTGATCTTGCTTGTAAGTGAGGAAATTATACAGGTTAAAAGGGAAAGAGTTGTATAGTCGGGTCTATCATGTTATTCTAGTATCGAAATACTAGTTAAGGAGGAAATAGGTAGTGGAACGTACATTTGTTATGGTCAAACCTGATGGCGTACAAAGAAATCTGGTGGGTGAAATTATTGGTCGTTTTGAGGCTAAAGGACTTCGCCTTGCCGGCGTAAAAATGGTACATATTACAGAGGAATTGGCGGGTCGTCATTATGAGGCTCATCAGGATAAACCGTTTTTTGGTGAACTAGTAGAGTTCATTACTTCTGGTCCTGTTGTTGCTATGGTTTTAGAGGGTGACAATGCGGTAGGGGTAGCTAGGACTCTTATGGGTGCTACTAACCCTCAGCAAGCTGCTCCAGGAACTATTAGGGGAGATTTTGGTCTTACCATTGGCAAGAATGTCATTCATGGTTCAGATGCTCTAGAGTCTGCAGAGAGAGAAATAAGCCTATTCTTTAATGATAATGAGATTATTGATTATGCTAAAAAGATAGAGGACTGGGTCTACTAGAACAAGAAAGGTGGTGAGCCGGATGACTAGAACACCTGATAGTTTTGATAAGGCACAGGAGGACAAGTTCAAACCTGATTTTGAGAATATGGTTCAGGAAACTGACTACTATCTCCGTACAGTTTCATATATCGTCAAACAAAGAGGTCGAGAAATTCTTAATAGTTTTGACATTACACCACCACAGTTTGAAGCCTTGCAGGTTCTTGTGCACCGTGGCGATTTAACTATGGGTGAACTGTGTCAGCATCTTTATCTTGCTTCTAGTACGGTAACTGATTTGGTTGATAGGATGGAACGCAATGAACTAGTGGAGAGGGAACGTAATCCCGAGGACCGTCGGGTTATCCGGATAGTTGTTAAAGAAAAGGGTCATCGTTTAATTGAAGAGGTCCTCAAGGCAAGGGAAGGGTACCTGGCATCCATTTTTGCTGAGGTAGAGCTTGCTGAACAGGAACATCTGCTAAAGACGCTCAAGAGATTGCATGAAGTGATGACTCATGATACCAGGGATTGCAAGGAATCTTAACATATTTTGAGATACAGGGCGCCCTTGTGTAAAGCGGGTGCCTTTTAATCTGAAAGGAGAAAAAAGCATGAGAGTAGCTATTATCGGAGGAACAGGTGTATATGATCCAGGGATTCTTGACAACATCAAGGAACTTGATATTAAAACACCATATGGTGATGCTTTAGTTATCAGTGGTACCTATAATGGAGAAGAAGTTGGTTTCATGGCCAGACATGGCAGGGGTCATTCAGTACCACCTCATCTGGTTAACTATAGGGCAAATATCTGGGCTTTAAAGAGCCTTGGTGTAAAGAGAATTATTGCTACAGCAGCGGTAGGTTCTTTAAGAGAAGAGCTAGTTCCCGGTGATATGGTTATGTTAGATCAATTCCTAGACTTTACTAAAGTCCGCCCCGTTACTTTCTTTGAAGGTGGAGAAGCTGGAGTTATCCATCAAAACGTAACCGAACCATATTGTCCCCAATTACGCCAAATCCTTTATGACAAGGGTAGAGAGCTTGGTCTTTCAATGCATAATGGGGGTTGCTATGTAACAGCAGAGGGACCTCGTTTTGAAACAGCAGCTGAGATTAAAGCATACAGAATACTTGGTGGCGATGTTGTGGGTATGACCAGTGTTCCTGAGGTTGTTCTCGCTAGAGAAGCTGGTATGTGCTATAGCACTGTAGGTATGGTAACCAATTATGCGGCAGGTGTATCTACCAATGTTGTCAGTCATGAAGAGGTTTTGGAGATTATGGCTGAACACGGGAAGAACCTAAAAGAGCTGGTTATGTCAGCCATACCAAATATTCCTGCGGAACACCATTGTAGCTGTGTAGAATTAGGGTATGATTTACCAGGATTAAGTAAATAGGGGGTCCTGATAGTGACCACATCAATGGTAAGAGATCTTAATCTGAAGGCTAGAGGGAAAAAAAAGATTGACTGGGTTAGTAATCATCTCCCTGTACTCAATCTAATAGGTTCTGATAAGAGGTATACTAGGGCATTAGAGGGCAAAAGGATAGGTATTGCTTTGCATTTGGAAGCTAAGACTGCATACCTTGCTATGATTTTGCAAAGAGCAGGTGCAGAGGTTAGTATTGCCGGTAGCAATCCTTTATCTACTCAGGATGATGTGGCTGCTGCTTTAGCTTCTGAAGGTGTGAAGGTGTATGCCTGGTATGGAGCAACACCTGAAGAATATCATAGTTTCCTTAACAAGATTGTAGATGATAAACCACAGCTGATTCTTGATGATGGTGGCGATTTAGTCTCTTTATTGCATCAAGAAAGAAGAGAAGCATTAGGTGATATTCTAGGTGGCTCAGAAGAGACCACTACAGGAGTCATAAGGTTAAGAGCTATGGAAGCAGATGGGGTTTTAGAGTTCCCCATGCTGGCTGTAAATGACGCCTATAGCAAGTATCTTTTTGATAATCGGTATGGTACAGGCCAATCTACCTGGGATGCTATCATGAGGAATACCAATCTTGTGGTATCAGGTAAGACAGCCGTTATCGTTGGTTATGGCTGGTGTGGTAAAGGTGTAGCCATGCGAGCTAAGGGTCTTGGTGCCGATGTGATTGTAACCGAAGTAGATCCAATTAGGGCTAATGAAGCCTTAATGGATGGTTTCAGAGTCATGCCTTTGGTGGATGCTGCTAGACAAGGCGATTTCTTTGTTACAGTAACGGGTAATAAGTATGCGATTCGTAAAGAGCATTTTCTTGCCATGAAAGATAAAGCCATTCTTGCCAATGCTGGTCATTTTGATGTTGAAATTGCTAAACCTGACTTAGATAGCTTAAGTGTTGAGCAAAAGGAAGTACGGCCAAACATTACGGAATACACCCTGACTGATGGTAGAAGAATCTATCTCCTAGCTGAAGGTAGATTAGTAAATTTAGCTGCCGGTGATGGACATCCAGCAGAGATTATGGATCTTTCTTTTGCTTCTCAAGTATTGGCCCTTAACCATGTGGCCCAGCATTATCAGGAACTGGGTAAAAGAGTGGTTAATCTTCCGGTAGAATTAGATAGAATGGTACTGGCTATGCGTTTAGAAGCTTTAGGGATTAAAATAGATTCTCTAACAGAGGATCAAGTTAGGTACCTAAAGAGCTGGCAAGTATAGGGAGGGAAACACTCTTGAAAATATTGCTTAAAGATGCAGCGATTCTATACTGGGATGTAACATTAAAGGTAATTCAGAATGGTTATGTTGCCATTGAAGATAACCTGATAAAGAGTGTGGGTTCTGTAAGTGATCTGCATCTTCTAGAATGGCAACCTGATAGGGTTCTTTCCCTTCCTGGTAGAGCTATTATGCCTGGTCTTGTTAATACACATAACCATGCAGCTATGAGTCTTTTAAGAGGATATTCGGATGATGTTCCCTTACAGACATGGCTAGAAAGAGACATCTTTCCTGCTGAGGATTGCATGACTCCTGAAGATGTATATTGGGGTTCTCTTGCAGCTATCCTGGAGATGCAAAAGAGTGGGACTACCACGTTTGCAGATATGTATTTCTATATGGATAAGACAGCAGAGGCTGTACTTGAGAGTGGTATGCGTGCTAGTCTAGCCAAGGGTATGATTGGGTTAGGTCCGAACACACAGGAATATCTCTTAGGCAGTAGGGAATTCTTTGATACTTATCATCTAGCCGGTCATGGTCGCATTCAGGTTATGCTTGGTCCTCATGCTTTATATACCTGTCCACCAGATTTTCTAAATGAGGTTATAGATCTTGCTTCAGAGCTTGGTACAGGTATCCATATTCATGTTTCTGAGACTCTTAAAGAGGTTGAAGATAGCTATAGGCAGTTTAATAAGTCACCGGTTAAGGTTCTTGAGGAGCTTGGCTTGTTTGAACATCAGGTTTTAGCAGCTCATACAGTACATGTGGATGATTCTGATCAAAAGATACTGGTAGAAAAACAGGTAGGTATTGCCCATAATCCGGTTAGTAATCTGAAGCTTGCTAGTGGTGTTGCACCGATTGCTTCTCTATTGGCTCAGGGTGGTCTGGTATCCCTTGGGACTGATGGTGCAGCTAGTACTAACACACTAGACCTTTTTGCTGAGATGAAACTAGCTGCCTGGTTACAGAAAAACTATACAGGTGACGCTTCAGCTATTAACAGCGAACAAATTTTGAGAATGGCAACTATAGATGGGGCTAAGGTGTTGGGTTTTGATAGGGTAGGGAATATTGCAGCTGGCTTTAAAGCAGATCTCATTGTAATTGACTTGAATCAAGCACACTTAACCCCTCATCATAATTTGGCTTCTTTGTTGGCATATTCGGTTCAGGGTAAGGATGTTGAGACAGTTATTATTGATGGCAACATAGTTGTGGAAAACGGCAAAAGTACAAGAATTGACGAAAAACGAGTTGTAGCTGAAATGTTAGAGAGAGGCCTGAGAATTAAGAGAGACGCTACAGAAGGTATGACTGAACAAAGAAAGCAACTCTAAGAATTCAGGAGGTGCCTGTGATGAGTCAAGCAGTGTATGATTATGCGCATCAATTAGCTAGAGCATTAAAGAACAGTGATGAGTATCAAAAGTATTGGGAAGCGAAAAATGATATCATGGATGATGAGATAGCCCAGAAGACATTTCAGGACTTCAGGCAGCAACAGTTATCAGTGCATGCTGCACAGTTAAGTGGTAATGGGATAGCACCTGAAGAACAGGAGAGAATGGAAAAGCTTTATGAGATTATAAGTCTTAATCCCAAGATAAAGGCTTTCTTAGAGGCTGAAACAAGAGTAATTACTATACTAGCAGACATAGAAAAAATCCTGACTGATAACATTGAGTTATGGTCAGGATTGGAAGATGAGTTTTAGTAGCCTAGTTCCTTGTTGATGATGTTCTTAAGCGTTTTACAAGCCCGGTAGAGATTGAGGTTATCGATAAACATGGCTGTTGCTTTGGCAAGGTAGTCTTTCTGGGTGCCAGCGTTATGAGGCGTTATAATAACTCCTGGCTGACTCCAGAGAGGGCTTTCTGCCGGTAAAGGTTCCTCAGTAAATACATCCAAACCAGCTCCAGCTAAGTGCCCATTGGCTAGGGATTCATAGATTGCCTGCTCATCTAGAATAGGTCCTCTAGCCACGTTAATTAAATAGCTACCTTTTGGTAGCAAAGCAAGTTCTTTGGGGCCGATTAGGCCTCTTGTTTTTTCTGTTAAGGGACATATCAAGACTAGTATGTCACAAAAGGGAAGAAAATCGTGTAACTCATCCGGGCTATAGACCACATCAACAGAATCAACAGGTTCAGGACTAAATCTAACGCCTCTGGTATTAAGACCAAAATGTTTAGCTCTAAAAGCAATGGTTCTACCAATTTGACCTAAACCGATTATCCCCATTGTCATTCCCTTAAGCTCTCTTGCTGGATAGTGATCCCACAGGTGTTTTTTCTGGTTGTCGATGGCTTTAGGCAAATCTCTTAGTAGGGCAAGGGTCAACATAAAAACATGGTCAGCTATGGTGTCACTGTGTAATCCTCTAGAGTTGGTCAATATAACATTACTATCTATTACTTCTGGATAAAGAAAGTGATCTACGCCCGAGAACTGGATATGCCACCATTTCAATGCTTTAGCTCTTCTAAAGGTTTCTTGATCCATGGTACCAAAGAAGATATCTGCATCCTCGATTTGCTCTTTAAGGTCTTCACTTTTTATGCCATCAACTATTTCCAAATCTTTCATTAGCTCTAGTTGCTCAGGTTTAAACTTGATGGTACTAACTAGTTTCATGATGTCTGATCTCCTCTCACATACATTCTTCTAGATATTATCTATTTGTCCTTTAGGCCTTAATAGGCTTTGCATATGTTAACCTCTTTTACCTATATAATTAAGTATCTAGTTGAGCCTGGTTTTTTGCTCCTGTTATGATAGGTTTTTGATGGAATAGGAAGGAGGATGTCACATGGCCAGGTTAGGAATCCTAATGGTAATAGTCTTTTTGCTTATATATCCTCTGGCTTATCCAGCAGGAGGGGATCTCTTGGAATTTGAGATGCAGTTTTTGGATCTCAAGGGTACCTTTATCTTGATAGAGACAGCTGAAAAGAATGTGTTGGTCGTGCATGATATCTATGAGTCATACAGCTATATCCATTCTTTTCTTGTAAAGAATGAGATTAAGTCACTTGATCTTGTGGTGATTCTTGGTAGAGAAGACCTAGATGGCCATCTAGTTAGTGCTCTAGCAAAAACCTTTGATATTAAGATGATCTGGGCTATGGATCATGAAGTTGTGTGGTCAACACTAACTGTTCAGCCATTAACAAGTGAAAGAAAATTAGAGCTAGATAAGAATAGTTGTATTAGGGTTCTATACCCCCCAATGTTAGAAGAGATGGTTGAAGAGAGAGGTGCAGTGATATTTTTGAGTTCAGGTTCAGTCAATATGGTGATTGTTCATAACCTCACGGAAAGGGAACAGAAGGTCTTTTTCAGACTTAAGCCGGAGTTAAAAGCAGATGTGGTTATTCTCACCGATGATGTAGCGAATTCTGTTGCTTTAAGGTTAATTAAGCAGTTAGAGCCAGAAATTTTGGTAAGGAGTGGGGAACACATTGATACTGCTAATGCTTACTATCCTTTTGAACAAGGAATTCTTAAGTTACAGACTGATGGATTAGAGGTTTTCTTAAGCAAAAATTGAATTTCTCTTGAATGAGATGAGTATTTGATATACAGTATAAAAAATGCAAAGGAGGAACTAATATGCGCGTACTACTGACCAATGATGATGGTGTCTATGCAGAAGGGATTCAGTCTTTAAGAGAACATCTTGAGAGACTGCCTAACATAGAAGTTTATGTTGTTGCACCGGATAGAGAAAGGAGTGCCAGTGGACACGCAATTACATTGCATAAGCCATTGCACATAACAGAGGTTGACTTTCCTAGTGCTAAGGGTCAAATCTGGTCTGTTAATGGAACACCTGCAGATTGTACCAAAATCGGGGTAAAAGCTGTATTACCAGAACCACCAGACCTAGTCATTTCCGGGATAAATAGGGGTTCAAATTTGGGTACAGATGTTCTGTATTCTGGGACTGTTTCAGCAGCCATGGAAGGTGTGTTGTTGGGAATACCTTCTTTAGCGGTATCGTTAACTGCATTTGATGATGTTGATTTTGGACCAGCAGCTGACTTTATCGCTGTATTAGTGCAAAGAATTGCTAAGGAAGGTTTACCTAAAGCTACCCTTCTGAATATTAACATACCACCCTTAGAGCGTAATAAGTTCAGTGGTGTTGCCATAACTAGACTTGGAGAGAGAAAGTATAGTAATTTGTTTGAGGAAAGAATTGATCCTCGGGGTCGTAAATATTATTGGATGGCTGGAGAAGTTATGGAAGACAATAATAGTGAAGATACAGATATTGCGGCAATAAAGAATAACATGATTTCTATTACACCACTACAGCTAAATCTAACTGATGAGGTTATGTTATCAGAAATAAGTCATTGGCAGGAAGGTTTGCAAAAGGATTTTTTACCAGAAATCGACGATTAGATTAAATTGTTGCAGGCAAATTCTTTTGTATCCCGGGAATACTATTCTTGCAGTGTTCGGCTAGAGATGTCGGATATGCAAGGAGGTGTTCTTGTGGGTCGCAAGAAGCGTGACAATGAACAACAGCGTAATGCTGTTGATAGGCTAAGGCATGAGTTTGCTGAAGACTTGGGGCTTCCGGGGAATGTTAGTGATGAGCAGATGATCAACCGCTTTACTGAGCAGCATGGAGAAAATTTGCAAGGTCATTTTCCTTCTGATCAGGCTCGACGCGTTACCCCTAGCTTTAAGGATCACAAACGAGATCGCCAGAAGATAAACCGGCAGGAACGGTAACAGAAAGCGAATGTCCTAACAGGGCATTCGCTTTTCAGCATATATCCCCACCTTGTTGTATAACATATAGCAGATGGAGGGAGGTGGGGAAAATGTCTTCAATATCAAGATTAAAAAAACAGGAGCAGTTGCCCGCTATAGACCCCAAAGCTTTGCTCTCAGGAGTTTTAACTGTTGCCATTCTATCAATTATTCTATCTTTAGTTATGGCTAGTGTAATCTATTTTAGTGAATTAACAGAGGAACTGACTATGATGGTTTTATCATACACTGGTTTTGCTGTCATCGCGGTTGGTGGCGCTATTGCTTCTAGAAAGGCGAGGACAAGAGGTTTTGTTCACGGAGGAATGGTCGGTGTCATCTATATATTGATAACAGCAGCTCTATCAGTTCTGATATTTCCTTCGGCTTTAGTTCTCTCTGAGGTGTTTCTCAAAGTATTACTGGGCTTTACAATAGGTGCATTGGGTGGAGTTATCGGCATAAATCTGTAAGAATACCGGTTCTAACCGGTATTTTTCTCTCTAGTTTTGGACAAGATACAAGCAAAAGAGCTAAGGAGGGTTTTTTGTGTACAAGCGTGGCCTCGGCTATATTTTGCTTGTTTTTGTCTTGTTAATGATACCTGGAACAGTGGAGGCAAACTCAGATTTGCTGGTCAAATGGTCCACTGTGGATACTGTTATCAGACAAGGTGATAGGGGTGCTGAAGTTAGGCTGTTGCAAGAAAGCCTCACAGCACTAAACTACCCGGTAGGGCCTACAGATGGTATCTTTGGTATGCAGACCTTCAGGGCAGTTCAAGCGTATCAAAAAGATAAACAGATACTAGTTGATGGAGTTGTTGGTAGGCAGACTGCTAGCATAATCATAAAGGATCTTGAACAGCTAGTTATCAAAGAGTCCACTGAGAAATATACAGTAAGAAAGGGAGATACTCTGAGTGGAATAGCATTGCGCCTGGGTACCTCCACAACTGAACTAATTGCTTTAAATAAGCTTACTAATCCCGAATTTATTTATGTTGGGCAAGAACTTTTGGTCCCTAAGAAGGTAATAATTGCTGCAGAACCAGCAAAGCCAGTAAAAGAAGAGGTATCATCAAAGACTCCGGTTACAAGTCCATTGCCAATTATACCCTCTGTAACTACAGAGAAGAAAAGAATCGCTTTAACCTTTAATGATGGGCCAGACCCTGAACTCACTGAAAGAATTTTGCAAACCCTAGCCATCTATGGTGCCAAGGCAACCTTTTTTGTAGTTGGTCAAGACGCTCAGAGATATCCTGATCTAATTAAAGCTATAGCTAATCAAGGACATCAGTTAGAGAATCACTCATATACACATCGGGATCTGCGCAGTCTCAGTTCAGCTGAGATTGATGAAGAAATTCTTAAAACAGCCAGTATTATAAAGGATCTGACTGGACATGAAACAAGGTATTTCCGCCCTCCATATGCCACATTTAATCAGAATGTTCTTAATGGGGTAAGTAGGACAGGACATAGAATTCTGCTCTGGACTAACATTGCCGCAGTTGATTATCCATTCCCAGGCAAGGACAAACTGGTGAAACGTCTAGCAGATACGGCCTATGATGGTGCCATAATTATGCTACATGCAAACATTGAAGAAACAGTGGCAGCTCTTCCTGATATTCTGTCGGAATTGCAAAGAAGGGGATATACTTTCATAACCCTTGATGAAATAATGCAGGGGAGATAGGCTATAAGATTTTTTCTAGGACTAACCAGTCACCACGACTATCTTTCATGGTTCCTTTGACCTTGAAGCCAAACTTTTCATATAATCTGATTGCAGGAGTATTTTCGGGTCTAACTTCAAGTTGGACCCGTTGTGATTTTGTTCTTAAGTATTTTAATCCGTGATCTAAGAGTAGGGAGCCGATGCCATAACCTTGGTAATCAGGGTGCATTGCAATGGATAATACTCGCGCTTTGCTGCGAGTATGTCTTGAGGATAATGTTGAACGCCAGAATGTTAACTTGTCTCTAAAGAGATCTTTAATGTTGATGTGAAGGATAATCTTACGTCTACGCCAGAGAATACCAAACCACTTAACTACTAAGGATGAAAAGAGAGCTTTTGAGATTAGTGAGTTCAAACCTGAAGGCATGAGCGCATAACCAACAATCTTGCCCTCAATTTCGCAGACAAAGAATGCTTCCTTTTCACTTTTGTAATAAAGGGCAAAGAGATCACTAAGAAATTCCTTTATGAGTGGATATAGTGATTCATCTTTAACAAAGTGGTCCACACTATCAGGAAAGGCTAACATGAAGACCTCGGCAACAAAAGAAGAGTCCTTCCTATTGGCTAAACGAATTGTAGGTTCTTGCATAATGCTGAATCCTTTCATTCTGATTCTAGCAGTTCAGCTAAAGGGACTATCTTGTAGCCATCCTTTTGTAAACCCTCGATTATTCCTGGTAGGGCTTCAACTGTAGCCATTCTGCTAGCACCACTTGATGACACTAAAGCACCACTGTCATGGAAGAGAAGAATATCTCCAGGACGTACTGCGCTAAGTGTCCTCCGGGTAATCTCTGTAGGTGTGGTATTTGGTTTCCAGTCTTGAGAGGAAATACTCCATAACACAATTTCTTGGTTACCTAGGTGAGCTAGCTTTCCCAAACGATTGTCATACATCCCCCGGGGTGGACGAATATATTCAGGATAAACACCAGTCAAATCATAAATGACAGCATTGGTCTTTAAGACTTCTTTGGTTAGTGTGGCTAAAGAAGCTGTCGGTATATTTATATGGGTATAGGTATGGTTACCAATTGTATGTCCTTCATCCACAATCCTCTTGGTGATATCTGGATAGTCTAGGGCATGTTGTCCAACTACAAAGAAGGTAGCTTGGACATCATAATCCTTCAGGATATCAAGGATTAACGATGTATAGATAGGGTGGGGGCCATCATCAAAGGTAAGAGATACTGCTAATTGACTTCGGTCACCATGACGGTGGATGTTGGGCTGGTGCCCTATTCCTTGGTATACATAATAGTTGGAGAATGTCATTAAAATTCCTAGAGTCAAGAGCGTTGTAAATATTGATATGAGTAGCTTTCGGCTTAGACCGTTAGCTATAAAGAGTGTTCTTGATTTCACGAATAGATATACTGACCAGCCCAACAAAAGGATTAACAGACAGAGTAATGGTCCATGACCTACAATTTCTCCCAATAGGTTTTCACTCCTGTTTATGATATCTAACATGGATTTTATAGGAATGGTTGCTATTTGGGAATCCCTAATTTCTTACCGATTATACCAATTCGTGAGCTAAAATATCGGCTATCTCTTTGCGGGTCAGTTCTGCAGGTGGAAAACGTCCTTCTTGTAGCAGTTTACGAACTTGTGTTCCACTAAGATTCAGATGATATTCTTCAGAATGGGGGCAGGTTTTCTTTGTTGCCATTGTTTCACATTTGGTACAATAAAAGGCATTATCAAAATAGAGAGGAGTTATGCCAAGTTCTCTAGGTGCTAAGCTCTTAACTGCTTCTTGTGCATCATACGGGCCATAATAGTTAGCTACACCAGCATGATCCCTACCAATTATGAAGTGGGTACAACCATAGTTTTTACGTACAAGGGCATGAAAAATGGCTTCTCTAGGACCCGCGTAGCGCATACTAGCAGGGAATGCCGATAATATAACTCTCTTGGAAGGATAGTATTCATTTAATAGAGTTTCATAGGTTTTCCACCTGGTTTCTCTAGGAATATCATCGGCTTTTGTTTCACCCATTAGTGGGTGCAGGAGAAGTGCATCAAATAGTTCAAGAACACAGCGATGTAGATATTCATGGGCCCTGTGTATGGGGTTTCGGGTTTGGAAACCTACAATAGTTTGCCATTGTTGTTCCTTAAAGAGTTCACGAGTTTGAGCTGGAGTTAGAGTTACATAAGCTGAATCTGGTTTTTTAGCCACTTCAATGTAGCCACTAAGGAGCAAGTCTGATTCTGATTTTAGTCTTTTGACTCCCGGATGGGCATTATCATTGGTGCCATAGATGGCTTGTGCTTCTTTTTCCCTATCACGGGTAAATAGGTCTAGGACTTTGATAATTGCATGGACAGTATCATCTTTATCTATCAGGGCCACCTCTTCATGAGTCAAAAGGATATCCTTCATCTCTGTTGGTACAGGTAGAGTGATAGGGAGGCTAAAGATCAACCCATTACCTAACCTCATTTCCTTGAGTACAGATAAGTAGTCTTTCCTGCCCAAAAAGCCAGTTAGGGGGCTATACGCACCGGTTGCTAATAACTCCACATCCCTAATATGAAAAGCATCTATGGGGATTTGAGGTAGATTAGCTGACTGTTCTGATAAGTCTTCTAGAACAGTTAACTGAACAAGTTCACCACCGTGAGGTAATATGAGTTCACTCATAGCTATTCTCTCCTTGATGCAGACCACATTCAGTTTTGTTAAACCCTTGCCAGCGACCGGAGCGAGAGTTCTCTCCCAGTGAAACTGGATTGGTACAGGGAGCACAACCAATACTGGGATAATTTTTGTCATGTAAGGAGTTGTATGGTATTGACTTACTATGAATGTATGACCAAATATCCTCGTTAGTCCAGTTAACTAACGGATTTATCTTAATTAGGTTAAAACGACTATCCCACTGAATTATTGGGGTGTTAGCTCTGGTAGGGGATTGCTCTCTACGGATACCGGTCATCCAGGCACTAAGTCTGTGTAAAGCATGTTCTAGCGGCTCCACCTTACGAATTTGGCAACAGTGATCAGGGTTGTTTGTAAATAGTGAAGGCCCATAGATCTTGTTCTGTTCCTCTAAAGAAATATGAGCGTTGTAGACATCTAACTTGAAACCATAGTGTTCCTCTATTTTTTCCTTAAGCTCATAGGTTTCAGGAAAGTGTAGATCAGTATCCAGGAAAAAAGCCTTGATAGGTAGATTCAGTGTGTGAATATGGTGTATGAGTACTAGATCTTCAGGACCTAAACTGCATGCTAATGAAATATTCGCTCCATAGGTTTCCATACCCCAGGTTAAAACCTCTTCGATTGGTGCCAATTCCAATGCTTCAGCTATAGTCTTCAGGTGCTCTCCGATTGTGCTCTTCATGGAAATCCTCCCTCTGATGTTTATCCATGTTAGCCTATGCATCAGAGAAATTAAAGTGACAGTATCAGGTGGCCTGTTGCATTTGAAAGAAGAATTTTAGAGAAGTGGTGGTATCTGAACGATATGACATACGAATATAACTGAGATAGGTGGTAGGAAAGACCTTTAATGATTCTCCAGGTAGGATTTCGTAAGTCCTGCTATCAGGTAACCAGACCAGCTCATCTGGAGACACTGAGAGATAGACTTCTGCCATATCGCCACCTAGATTAGTTATGAGATAGGTAGTTAGAGCTGATTTGGATACATCCTGTATCCTTGTATGTCTCCAAGTGGTATCAGCAACATATTCCTCTTCATCTGTTCTTACGATAACCTCTGGAACAATACTGATCTCTTCACCTTTAAGTTTGAATTTAATAGTTAGCTGAGGCCATAGACGGATGTTTTTCTGATTTACACTAGCTAATCTTAAGGAAAGGGTATCTGTAGCTAGTATGGCTAGACCTCTGTTACGTAAAGAACCCATTAACCATTCCTGAGCCAGATCAGTTATATCTATAGTCAAGGCCGAATGGGGGAGGAGAATCCCACTAAATGTTGCTTTGCTAACAGAGTCTATTATCGGTGGGTTGTTCCAAGTTGCTGTACCAGATTTCCAGTAGCTTAGGATGGGATGAATCGAGAGATCTGCAGAGGCAGGTATGGAATTAAGAACATAACACTGTAGAAGAGCTTGTTCAATAACGCTGTTAACTGGAAGGTTCTGTAGTTCTAGGAACTGCAGTAGCGAGATTTCTTGTGCTGTAATAGCTTCCGTAACTCTTAACTCAGAGGAGAAACGGAAGTTCTGTCGTGGTCTAATGCTAGAAATGTAGGTGTCACGATTTGGCACAAAGACTCTTTCTAGCAGCATTAACTCGACCTCCCAAATTACAACCTGTACTCTAGCATATTCATTGGTTAACACTTTTGTCGAAAAAATGCCAGATTTGACAGTTTAGGTAGAAATGATTACACTCTAACTAAGGGGGTGTATCCGGAAATGGCTCATTTTCTATCTGCTGGCTTTATAAGAGAAGATCTTGAAGAGGTAGAGGTTGAACTACAAGCAGTGAAAGAATTGCTCTTATCAATTTCGCTTGAAGATGACAGTGTTACACAGGCATGGTATCATCTCAAAAAAGCACTTGAAGATATTGAACGAGTACGTGAATTTATTGACCGATTTCCGGCAGAACCACTGATTTATACGGGTAATGAGAATACACAACAGATAATAAGCAAGTTAGAAAAGCTCTTAACCAATGAAAAATATGCTTCATAGCTGAAAGCCCTGGTCAATCCAGGGCTTATTTGTAAAACATTTAAGTTAACATAATATAACTTATGCGAAGTTACAAATAAAAAATTAGATCCCCTATTTGGGGATCAAGAGTACCTGTCCTGGCTGTAATACTAATGTTTCTAACTCATTGAGCTTCTCTATTTGATACATGAATTTTCTTATATCCTGACCCTTTGGTTTATGTGTTTCAGCTATATTCCAGAGTGTGTCTCCTTGTTTGACAGTTATCTGTAGATACTCTTCTTCTGTACCTTGGGCACTTACAGGGATCTGAACAAGTAGAATGGGAATCAATATTAGAGCTAAGAGAAACCATGCATATAAATGTCTCATAAGAAACCTCCCTAAGAACTAGTGTTCGATTAGCTATCTATAGAATAGCGCACCTAGGTTCGGATGTCAAGGTTTTTCGAACAATCGTTTGCGTTTTTGAATGCAACATGATATAATTGCCATGACATAAGGCTCCGGGGGAAAACTGAGAGGGAGAATCCTCCCCTATTATGAAAGGAGGAAGGGCTTTGCTCTCTGCTTGTCAGAGATGTGAGCCTGAGGATTTATGTATGATGATTTGACTAAGAGACAACAGGAAGTTTTGGAGTATGTTTTGGAGCATCAGAGAAAGAAAGGTTATCCACCCTCTGTTAGAGAGATTGGCCAGGCTTTGGGGTTAAGATCAAGCTCTACTGTTCATGGGCATCTGTATCGCTTAGAAAAGAAGGGATATATCAAGAGGGACCCTAGTAAGCCAAGGGCTCTTGAGCTTAGGCATCAGGAGTCGGCTTTTGATAATCAAATGGTATCTTTTGTACCAGTTGTTGGTACGGTGACTGCTGGAGAACCTATACTGGCAATAGAGAATGTGGAGTACACCTTTCCCCTGCCTCGAGATTTTACCCATGAGGATCAGGTTTTTATGTTAAGGATAAAAGGTGATAGTATGATTGAAGCGGGTATCTTTGATGGAGATTATGTTATCGTAAGGCAGCAGGCTACAGCTGATAATGGTGATGTTGTAGTGGCTTTGGTAGAGGATGAAGCTACAGTTAAACGGTTTTATAAGGAACAGGGATATTTTAGGTTGCAACCTGAAAATCAATTTATGGAGCCAATAATCGTAGATTCGGTGGAGATATTAGGTAAGGTAACAGGTTTGGTAAGAAAGTTCTGAGGGTGCCAATTTGGCACCCTTTTTTTAGAATGTATTTAGGTATTGATCTGTTTCCCATTGATGTACTTGTTGACGATAGACATCCCACTCGATTTGTTTGGCAGCTAGGAAGTTTGTATAGATGTGTTCTCCTAGGGCTTCCTGAATGATCTTATCCTTCTGTAGTTCAAATAGGGCTTCTTCTAGGCTTCCGGGCAGGCTATCAATGCCTTCCTCTTCCCTTTCTAGCAATGACATATCATATACGTTTCTTTGAATAGCGGGTGGTGGTGTTAGCTCATTCTTGATGCCATCAAGACCTGCTTTCAATGTTACTGCTAGGGCTAAATAGGGATTACAAGAAGGATCGGGACTACGTATCTCTATTCTTGTACCTATACCTCTACGGGCAGGTATGCGTACTAGTGGACTGCGATTCCCTTCAGACCAGGCAACATAGACTGGGGCCTCATAACCAGGAACTAAACGCTTGTATGAGTTTATCAAGGGATTAGTTATGGCAGTAAAGCCGCGGGCATGGGTAAGGATGCCGGCAAGGTATTGTAAGGCTACAGCACTTAATTCGTTAGGACTGTTAGGGTCATAGAAAGCATTTTCTTGTCCTTTGAATAGTGATTGATGCAGGTGCATACCAGAGCCATTAATGCCATAGACAGGTTTAGGCATAAATGTAGCATGGAGACCATGGTGCATTGCAATGGTTCTAACTACAAAGCGAAAAGTTGCTATATTATCAGCGGTGGTGATTGCATCAGCATACTTGAAATCTATTTCATGTTGTGATGGAGCTACCTCATGATGGGCCGCTTCAATTTCAAAGCCCATTTCCTGAAGGGTTAGAACCATGTCTCTTCTAGCAATTTCTCCTTTGTCAATAGGACCTAGATCGAAGTAACTGGCCTGATCTAGCGGGTTGGTTGTTGGTTTGCCATCCTTGTCCTGTTGAAAAAGAAAAAATTCTGGTTCTGGACCAACATTGAGTTCGTAACCAAGTTCCGCTGCTTCTGCTAATACTTTCTTAAGGGTTGATCTTGGGTCTCCTAGGAAAGGATCTCCATTAGGTTTTAAGACATCACAGATAAGCCTAGCGGTTCCAGCTTCTTTGGGAGTCCAGGGAAAAATGGTAAAGGAATTGGGGTCAGGCATTAAACGCATGTCTGATTCTTCGATACGGACAAAACCTTCAATTGAGGAGCCATCAAACATAAGCTCGCCTGCTAATGCTTTAGAGAGCTGTTCTACAGGAATAGCTACGTTCTTTATTACTCCAAGAATATCTGAAAATTGAAGACGAATAAAGCGGATGTTATGTTCTTTGACTAATCTTTCAATGTCTTGATGGGAGTATGTAGGCATGAAATCACTCCTTTTTTCTTTTGACTGCTCTTAATCTAGAGACTATCCTCTCTACTTCTTGTCTGTTGTTCAAGGGATACAGGGATGTTATCTGTGTTGCAAGGGTATTGCCCTTTAGTATTTCAGCTGAAGTCTTTGTTTCTTCTGTGTTTATGAGTTCAACGATACTGCTCAGAGGCATTCCTTGTTTTACTAGATTGTTAATCTCCTTTAGGACAGAGACTTCCTTTTTTCCATATACTCTCTGTTTACCTTCTGTTCTTCTAGGACTGATTAAACCTTTGTCCTCGTAATACCTGATTTGTCTAGGAGTTAAGCCTGTTAATTCCGAAACCTTACTAATAGAATACAAGCCTTTATCAGGTTGATTCATTTCCCCACCTCCATAAAAACATACTAAACCAATGTTAGGTTGATGTCAACTATTTTAGGTTACATGTAAGAAAAATGTGCTAACCATGATGAAAATTAACAAGAATTCTAAGAGTAGTGCTAAGCCTGCTTTGTTTTGCTGTACCAGGAGTCCTAAAAAGAGGTATCCCCCCAGGGCCAGCCAGGGACCCATTATTAGATAGCCTATAATGGCTCCACTAATCCCGGAAGCCACTGTTTGAATTCTTAACCAGGTGTGGCTACGGATGTTTGACCAGTTATGATGAATAATCATTGTCATGAGTGTTAGAGCAAGAAACAGAATCAAGATTCCTGTGCCCAAGATTTTAAATTCGGTTAGATAAGCATAGAGAAATAAACCTACATAGGCAAGTAGACTGGCCTGATAGTTTTTTATTAGGAGCACAATAAAAGACATAATCAGGATACTTGAAGAAAGGAGAAGAGCTAGCCACTCCACAACTAAAGCCCTCCTAGATACTAGTGTCTCTCTTCCCTATTAATATGTTCTAGTATGGTATATTGGTGCAAGTTTTTGCTTTTTCTTTTCTCTATCTCTCCTTTGATGAGTATTCCTTCTGGGGTATATTCTGAGTTTATAACTTGGCCATGTTGGTGAAGAAGATCCACTAACTGCATTTCTTGATAGGGTATTAACCAGGTTCCTTTTTCTTTGCTTTCTAGAAGCAAGGTATCAATCATTGTCAGTAGTTGGTGGATGCCGGTTTGGTTCAATGCTGATATCTGAACGGGGTTTTCTATTCCCCTAGAACTAGGCATACTGCCAAGATCAGCTTTATTAAGAACAGTTATGGTTGGTTTATTAATAACCTTAAGATCTTCTAAGACCTCTCTGGTGGCTGCTAGATGTAAATCTAGGTTCTCCTCTGAACCATCTACTACGTGTAGGAGGATGTCAGCTTCCTGAATAACTTCAAGGGTAGCCTTGAAAGCGGCAATCAGGGTTGGTGGTAGATCACGGATAAACCCTACTGTATCGGTGATGAGGAAGCTATCATGACCTTTAATGGATATTAGTCTCATTAGGGGATCAAGAGTAGCGAAAAGCTGATTGGCTATATAGACCTGTTCTTGTTTATCTGGTTGGGTCATGTGCATCAGTGTTTGCAATAACGTAGATTTACCGGCATTGGTATACCCTACTAGGGCTATTAAGGGTAGATTATGTTTTTGTCCACTTCTTTGAATCCTTCTAGTTTTCTTTACTTCTTCTATATCATTTTTGAGATCAGCGATTCTTTTTCTAATTCGTCTTCGATCGGCCTCTAGTTTTGTTTCACCTGGGCCTCTAGTACCAATTCCACCACCGAGTCTAGATAAAGCCTGTCCTTTTCCGGTAAGGCGTGGTAAGAGGTAGGTTAGCTGGGCAAGCTCTACCTGCAGCTTACCTTCTCTAGTTCTAGCTCTTTGAGCAAAAATATCCAGGATGAGCTGGGTTCTATCTATTACCCGGACATCTAGTTCTCTTTCCAAATTGCGTTGCTGGGCAGGACTAAGAGACCCTGAAAACACAACTAGGTTTGCGTCATAAAAACTAATATCTTTCCTTATTTCCTCTAGCTTGCCAGTACCAACAAAGAATGCAGGATGAGGCTTATCCCTTTGCTGTTCAATTATACCTACAACATTAGCTCCGGCAGTCTGCGCTAATTCAGATAGTTCACGCCCTATGTCTTTCATGCTCCATTGCTGGTCAGTTTCAACTACCACTAGGAGTACTCTATCTTCTGGAAGAGCAGTTTCAATAACTATGCAGATCACTCTCCTTTCAAGTATATTATACCAGAATTAAGGGTGGTCTGATTCTAGGAGAGCAATATCTTGTTCGTTAATGGTTATGAGATCCTCTCTAGAGTACTGTGAGGTTTTGACCAGTCGTAACGCTTGTGTCCGAATGGCTTTTTCGATATAGTTACGTACCATTCTGGCATTACCTTCACTTGTTATTGAGTTTTGTTGTGCACTTAAGAGAACGTTTCTTAAGCGGTTTTTGGCTACTAGAGTCATTCGATATTCTCTTTCTGCTAGCATGGATTCAGCAATACTTAATAGTTCTGTGATGGAGTAGTCAGGGTAAGTTAGGTGAATAGGGAATCTTGACCTTAATCCTGGGTTTGCCCGCAGAAAGGTTTCCATCTCTCTTTCATAACCGGCAAGGATTACAATCAGGTTTCCTCTGTTATCTTCCATGGCTTTTACTAGGGTATCGATTGCTTCCTTACCAAAGTCTTTTTCTCCACCTCTAGCAAGGGAGTATGCTTCATCGATAAAGAGAATACCATCTAGAGCACTAGTTATTTTTTCCCGTGTTTTTAAGGCCGTATGGCCAATGTATTCACCCACAAGGTCTGCTCTTTCCACTTCTACGATATGGCCCTTCTTTAGGATTCCCATTTGAAAAAAGAGACTACCTAGGAAACGAGCTACTGTTGTCTTCCCTGTTCCCGGATTACCCTTGAAGATCATATGCAGTACCGTTGGTTCTGTTAGGAGGTTCTCTTTTTCTCTTCGCTGTTGAATTTCGATAAAAGCATAGATCTCTTTGACAAGGTTTTTGACTTTCTGTAACCCTATCATTTTGTCTAGTGCGGATAGAAGTTCTCTTGCTTGTTGGTTTTCGGTTGTATGTTCGATAGAGTTTTCTTGTACACTTGCCACTTGTTTGCCTTTGATGTTTATACGAGTCATAACTTTACCCCCGGAATGTTTTTTACCTCCTCATTATATGCAGCTAGGGTTATTCGGGACATCAAAAAAGGGAGGCGTTGGCCTCCCTACCGTGCTCTTAATCCATTCTTCAGATTAAATGCCTCATAACCATGGTCTCTTAGAATCATGGTAGCAACTATGCTTTTGTTGCCACTAGTGCAAACCACTATATATCTGAAGTATCTATCTAACATACCTATTTGTTGCTCTAAGTTTGATAGGGGGATGTGTACGGCATCAGGTATTTTGTGACGCTTTACCTCCCAGTTGGAGCGAATATCAAGAATCCTATATTGTCCTGTTCTTAAAAGGGCATCTACCTGAGAGTTTGTAATCTCCCAATCGGATGGAGTTCTAGTAGTACAGAACTCATCATAGTCAATAAGTTTTCTGATTGAGGGATTATCTCCACACACAGAGCAGTTAGGATCTCTTTCCCACTCTACGGTTTGATAGTCTCCATAGAGTCCATCTATGAGAAGCAAGCGATTTGCCAGGGTTTCACCAATTTCTAGGATCAGTTTGATAGTTTCTAGAGCCTGTAGTGTCCCTAGGTGTCCTGCAATTGGACCAATTACTCCAGCATCGGAACATGTTGGTATGGCACCTGGTTCTGGTGGTTCCGGAAAGAGACAACGATAGCAACCATTACCCGGGATATATGTGGTTGCCTGACCTTGGAAACCAAGAATGCTGGCATCTACCAGTGGTTTTCCTGTGAGCACAGCTGCGTCGTTTGCAAGATATCTTGTTGGAAAGTTATCACTACCATTTACAATGACATCATACTCCCTAAAAAGACCTAATGCATTATCTTTAGTTAGTGGATAGTTGTAGGGGATTACCCTAGTGTTGTAACGTTTTTTCAGAATATTTCCAGCCGTTTCTGCCTTGTCTTTGCTTATATCCCCTTCATCGTAAAGAATTTGCCTGTGAAGGTTACTTAATGAAACTTGATCTCCATCAATAATACCTAAGGTACCTATTCCTGCAGCGGCAAGGTAAATGGCTGTAGGGCTACCTAGACCACCGGCTCCAACTAGAAGGACTTTTGCTTCTTTGAGTTTCTCTTGTCCTTCTATACCTATACCTGATAAGAGAATTTGTCGAGAATATACTTCTTGTTCCCGGTCATTAAGCATTTTAAGCTCCCCTTTTTCACAGGAGTTTTTCAAGTTTCATTGCTTTATTCAGGTCACCTCTGACCTGAAGTTTACCACTCATAAAAGCCATCATGGCGCTGAGCTTACCATGGACCATATCATTTAGATCTCTATCTGCTACAACAAAGGTGACATCTGCTTTGGGGCTATCTGCTGACCTTACTGTTAGTGTACCATTAGCGACTTCAAATGTGTATATCGCTCCATGGCTCCCACGAACGTCAAAAACATAAACACCATCAAGACCATTCAGTTTCTCAGGATGTGCATTTGCTCTCTCTTTAATTTCTTCAACAAGCTGCTGAATATCAATCACAGTGGACTTCCTTTCTATCAAGTGATACTAAACAGGCCTGCATAATGCAGGCCTGCTTAGTTCGCCAAGACTAATTGTACCCTAAACTATCTATTTAAGTCTAGTCAGCGAGATGACTCGTCTGACTTGCCTTCAGAGAAGTGAAACGAGAAACCAGTGCTACCGGGAGCAATCGTTGAGACAGCGTGTTTATATACCATGGATTGGCGTCCTTCATACTCTAAAACGATTGTGAAGTTATCAAATCCTTTGACAATACCTCTTAACTGAACGCCGTTTACCAGATAAATTATCACGGGTATGTTCTCTTTACGTACCTGGTTTAAGAAACTATCCTGTAGATTGACTGTCTGTTTTCCCACATAGAGCCCTCCCAGTAGGTGTTAAGGTTAGAACTACGAAAAAACAATAGGTGTAGCTATATATCTAACGGTATTCGCCATGAGTTAACCATTTTCCTTCCAGAAAAGTTAATACATTTGCAATCATCTGTTTTTCCGAGGACTGTTCTGGATAGAGCCAGTGAATGTCCTTATCAGCTCTAAACCAGGAAAGTTGTCTTTTGGCAAAGCGTCTGGTATTTCTCTTAATTAGTTCTATGGCTTCCTCTAAGGTAGCTATGTCTCCTTTTAGGTAGCTACCTAGCTCTTTATATCCTAAAGCCTGTAGGGCGGGTAGCTCAAGGTCATATCCGTTAGTTAGGAGATTTTGTACTTCTTTGAGAAATCCTGCCTCTATCATCTCCTCTACCCTATTATTTATACGCTGGTAGAGAAGATTGCGTTCCCAATGTAGACCAATTTTCATGAAATCATATACGGGTTCTGCCGGGGTGTTTTCTCTCATGGAGCTAAATAGCTTGCCAGTTGAATAATATACTTCTAGAGCCCGGATAATTCGCTTTGAATCATTGGAATGAATCTTGGTTGCAGCCTGGGGATCGATTTCCTTTAGTTCTGTATGGAGAGAAAGGTTACCTTCCCTTTCCAGACGGTCTCTTAGTTTTTGTCTTAGGTCCTGATTGGCACCTGCATCAGTACTTAAAGGATAATTATAGAGTAAGGCTTTGATGTAAAGGGCTGTTCCTCCTACAATAACGGGTAGTTTACCTTTTGTTTCTATCTCTTTGATTTTTGTTCTAGCGTCCATTTGAAAGTCTGCTACACTATATGTCTCTTTTGGGTCGCGTATATCAATTAGATGATGAGGGAGTAGCTTTAGTTCCTCTTTTGTTGGTTTGGCTGTACCTATGTCTAGTCCCCTATAGACTTGGGCTGAGTCACCTGAAATAATTTCCATATCAATATGTCTGGCTAGATTTAGGGCCAGACTGCTCTTCCCGGAAGCGGTAGGGCCAAGAATGATTAGTATTTTCATACCTTCCCCCCCTAGCCTGTTCTCTTAAATAGTCTAGCTAGTTCTTCAAGAGTGAGTTGGACAATGGTTGGTCTACCATGGGGACAGGTATAGGGATTGGGGGTGTTACCTAACTGGTCTAACAGAGCCTCAATTTCTAGTGTATGTAGCCGGTCATTTGCTTTGATTGCTGCTTTACAGGCGGCCATGGCATAAAGAGGTATATCCCCTTCGGTAATTGTTTTGCTGGTATTTAGACTTGTTAATCGCTGGAGCAAATCAAGGAATACTGGTTCGTTGGCTTCGTTCTTAAAAAGGATAGGTACTTCTCTTATGATTACTGAGTTAGAGCCAAACTCTTCAGCATTAAATCCCATGTCGTTAATGGTCTCTTTGAACTCTTCAAAGAGAGTGTATTCAGAAGGGGTTAGTTCGACTACGATAGGTACAGCTAAGTGCTGAGTAGCTAGCACTCGGTTATTTTCAAGGAGCTGGTCAAAATATATCCGTTCATGTGCCGCATGTTGATCTATCAGGTAGAGCCCTTCCTGACCTTTACAGACTATATAGGTATTGCCTATCTGTCCTAAAGGAATAAGTGGAGGTAGAGAGCTCTCCTTTATATCTAGTGAGTATGATTTGGGTTGTTCTCTTAAGGGTAGATAGTCCTGTTGGAATTGCTTTGGTTCCTGTAGATTGACTTTAGGAATCAGAGGACTACTTCCTAAGGCATCTCTGATACTGCGATCAAGGATGGCGGCTATTCTATCAAACTGGGCAAATCTAACTTGCATCTTGCTAGGATGAACATTAACATCAACTAGGTGTGCTGGCACCTCTAGATAAAGAATTAGCATTGGGTGTTGATGTACCATCAAGAGATTCTTATAGGCATTCTTGATAATCTCTGAAAGCATACCCACATAAATCTGTCTGCCATTTACAAAGAGATACTGGTTATTGCGGGTATTTCGGGAAAGCTCAGGTTTACCTATATAACCATGGAGATTGATACCATCAAGCTCTCCATTTACAGGTATGAGTTTCTCAACGGTACTGTTGCCAAAGAGATTGACAAGAACATCTTCTAGACTAGTACCATGGGTTTCTAAAGAGAGTTTATCATTATGGTATAAGCTAAAGGCTATATGAGGATATGCCAGAGCAAAGGAATATATCAGGGCACTAATCTTCTGGAACTCTGTAGAGGTGGCTTTTAAATGCTTCTTTCTAGCAGGTAGATTGAAAAAGAGATCCTTTACCTGAATTTTTGTTCCTTGGGAAAAGGCAGTTGGGTAGAGATCAAGGAGTTTTCCTTCTTCCCAGATGCCATGGGTACCTGTAGTTTCCTCTTGAGTTCTTGTTGTAACCTCTACTCTTGAAACAGAGGCTATGCTGGGTAAAGCTTCCCCTCTAAATCCTAAGGTATGGAGGATATCAAGGTCCTGGATGGTTTGAATTTTGCTTGTGGCATGTCTTTTAAAAGCCAGTTGCAAGTCTTCTTTTACCATGCCCTCCCCATTATCAATTACAGAGATCTCTTTTTTACCACCATCAACGACGCGAATGTCAATACGGGTACTACTAGCATCGATAGAGTTTTCGATGAGTTCTTTGATAACGGAAGCAGGCCTCTCAATTACTTCTCCTGCAGCTATTTGCATTACGGTTTTTTCATCTAAATGATGAATCTTAATGGTTCTCACCCCCATTACGCATTCGTTTCTGCCAGTTAGAAATCTGAAACAGGGCTTCAAGTGGTGTTAATTCGTTGATGTCAATTTCTTCTATTTCTTCTAAGATGCCGTAATCCTCTACTTCTTCAGCTACAGCAACTTCTGTAGAAAAGAAACTTAGTTGCTTTAGGGAAGTGTTATCTTCCAACGTGGCTAAGATTTCTCTTGCTCTTTTGTTAAGGCTCTCAGGAATACCGGCGAGTTTAGCCACATGAATACCGTAGGAACGGTTTGAAAATCCCCTCTCGATTTTGTGAAGAAAGACTACCCGGTTTCCGTCATCATCAACCTTGACAGAGTAGTTTTTGACTCCGGCAAGCTGTTCCTCTAGTTGTGTTAGCTCATGGTAGTGGGTGGCAAAGAGTGTCTTGCAACCTAGTCTCTTATGGTTGTGAAGGTATTCGACTACTGCCCAGGCTATACTAATGCCATCAAAGGTGTTTGTACCTCGACCTACTTCGTCTAGAAGAACAAGGCTCTTTGGTGTAGCGTTATGAAGTATGTTAGCTACCTCTGTCATCTCAACCATGAAGGTACTCTGACCGCTAGCCAGATCATCTGCTGCCCCTATCCTAGTAAAGATACGATCTACTAAACCGATTTGTGCCTTTTTTGCAGGAACAAATGACCCTATTTGGGCCATTATGGTGATTAGGGCTACCTGTCTCATATAGGTACTCTTCCCTGCCATATTGGGTCCGGTAATCAGAAGCAGGCGCTGGCCAGTTTGATCTAAGATAGTATCATTGGGTATAAAGCTGCTGCCTAGAGTTACATCTAACACTGGATGTTTACCAGCTTCGATGTAAATGGTATCACCGTCATCTACCTTAGGTCTTACATAGTCATTCTTTAAAGCTATCTTAGCTAAGGAAAGATACACATCTAGTTTGGCAATGCTTTGAGCAGTGGTCTGGATTTTTTCAATCTCTTCTTTCGCCTTATCTCTAATTTCTTCAAACAAGGAGTGTTCTATGGCCTTAAGTTTCTCTTCTGCATGAAGAATTTTTTCTTCTTGTTCTTTTAGCTCTGGGGTGATGAAGCGTTCTGAACCCACAAGGGTCTGTTTACGAATGTATTCTTCAGGTACACTTTTGAGATTGCTTTTGGTTATCTCTATGTAGTACCCAAATAACCTGTTAAAACCGATTTTCAGGTTCTTAATTCCTGTCTTGTTTCTTTCATTGGCTTCTAGTTGAGCTAACCACTGTTGAACATTATGGGTCATTGACCGTAGTTCATCAACCTCAGCATTGTATCCTTGTCTAATTATGCCCCCCTCGGTTACCGTCAGAGGGGGATCCATGACAAAGGCACTCCTAATTAAGGAGACTAATTCAGGTAGGGGTTGAATCTCTAGACTAAGAGATTTTCTACCTGAAAGGAGATTCTTAATGTCAGGCAGTACACTCAGGGATTGAGCTAGGGCCAAGAGATCTCTAGCATTAGCTGAAGAGTATGCTAGCTTACCTGAGAGGCGTTCTAAATCATAGATATCCTTTAGCTTATCGGTCAGGTTGGCTCTAAGAAGACTATCATGGGTTAGTTCTTCAATGGCCTCCTGACGTTCCTCTATTTCGCTAATATCCATTAGGGGTTGTTCCAACCAGCGTTTTAATAGCCTGCTACCCATGGCTGTTTCTGTACTATCAAGTATTGATAGGAGTGTACCTTCTTTAGATCCATCTTGCAAACGGGCTGATATTTCCAGATTTCTTCTAGCGGTAGAGTCAATTAGCATTTGTTTTTCAAGCTGGTATGTTCTTAAGCCTGTTACATGGTTTAGGTCTGACTTCTGGGCATTTTCTAGATAGTTAAGGAGTCCTCCGGCAGCACTCTTGGCCAAAAGAAGGTTATCACAACCAAAACCCTTTAGAGATTTCACCTTAAAATGTCTTAAAAGGATCTCTTCTGCCAAATCCAAACGAAAGAACCTCTTATTATGCCTAGTTAAGAGAATCTCTTTAGGGGCATTTAGGGTGAGATCATCGGGAATGACTATCTCTTTTGCACCAAGCCTTGTAATTTCATCAAGGGTTTCTGTTAAGGAGTTTAGTTCTGTGACAATGAAATCCCCTGTTAGAGCATCAATTGCTGCTAGACCGTATCTTTCATCACGGGTACTTATAGCTACAAGGAAGTTATTCTGCTCCGGTTTAATGAAGTCTGGGTCAGTTATGGTTCCTGGGGTGATGATTTTTACGACTTCTCTCTTAACAAGACCCTTTGCTTGTTTTGGGTCTTCAACCTGTTCAGCGATAGCTATTTTGTATCCTTTTTCAATGAGCCTAAGGATATATGTGCGAGCAGAATGGTGAGGTACACCACACATATCTACTCGCTGACCATTACCACCATCTCTAGAAGTCAGGGTAATTTCTAGTTCTCTGCTTGATAGCTTAGCATCATCAAAGAACATCTCATAGAAATCTCCTAAGCGGAAAAAGAGGATCTTATCTGGATGCTGTTTTTTCAGTTCAAGGAATTGCTGCATTAGTGGTGTGTATTCAGACACAAGATATACCTCCTAGTCTTCCACGTTGATAAGTTCTCCCTTGAGAATCCATGTTTGTGCTTCGGTAACCCTAACTCTTCCGAATTTGCCTGTTAAGGTAGGGTCTCCTGGTACTAGTACCAGCTTGTTTGTTCTTGTTCTGGTACTTAGAATTCCTTTGGTCTTTTTGCTTTCACCTTCAATTAGTACCTCTAACTCTTTGCCAACTAACTCTTTGTTGTGTTTGAGACTGATTTCATACTGGAGCTCCATGAGTTGGTTTAATCTTTCCTTTTTTGTTTCCGGGTCGATGGGATCTTCCCATTTGGCAGCTACAGTACCCTCTCTTGGTGAGTATATAAAGGTATAGGCGTTATCATACTGTACTTCTTTCACCAGTTCAAGGGTTTGTTGAAAGTCTTCATCGGTCTCCCCAGGGAAGCCAACGATGATATCTGTAGTTATGGCTGCGTTAGGTACCTTTTCTTTAATTTGCTTTACAAGATCTAGATATTGCTCTCTGGTATATCTTCTGTTCATCCTGCGAAGAATCTCATTGCTACCCGATTGGACCGGGAGATGGAAATGCTCTACAATCTTTTCACTGTTAGCTATGGCATCAACCATATCATCTGTAAAGTCTCTTGGATGGGATGTCATGTATCTTACCCAGCGAATGTTATCAATCTTATCAACATCTCTTAAGAGATTAGCAAATGTATAGCCTTCAAGGTCTTTACCATAGGAGTTAACGTTTTGACCTAAAAGGGTAATCTCTTTATATCCCTGATTACCAAGCTCTCTGATTTCATCAACTATATCTTCTGGTTTTCTGCTTTTTTCTCTTCCTCTGGTATATGGAACTATACAGTATGTGCAGAACTTGTCACAACCATAGATGATGGTTACCCAGGCTTTAAAGCCACTTCTTCTTTTGGTAGGTAGATGTTCTCTTAGTTCTTTTGATTCCTGCCAGACATCTACTACCATTTCATCTGCGGCTGTTGCTTTTTTCAGTATACTCGGTAGTTCGGGGATATTATGGGTACCAAAGACTATATCCACATGAGGGGCTTGAGCCTTTAGTCTCTTAATAGTTACTTCCTCATGGGGCATACAGCCAGATACGCCTAAGATTAGGCTAGGTTTCTTGTCTTTTAGTTGTTTTAGTCTCCCGATTTCACCATAGATTTTCTGTTCTGCTGTATCTCTAATGGCACAGGTGTTGAGAAGAATGATGTCTGCATCTTCTTCTCCTTGTGCTTCTACAAAACCAAGGCTGTTCAATTGACCGGCAATTCTCTCAGAATCATGTTCATTCATCTGGCAGCCAAAGGTCTTTACCAGATAGCGTTTGCTATCACTTTTATGCTGAATGGTTTCCTCCATTATCTGCACCTCCGAAGTTGCATTCTCAATCTTTAATTTTATCAAAAAAGGTATCTGGTTGCCAGAATCTCGTAGCAAAAAGGGTGGCACGGTAGCTACCGTGCCAGTTTCTAAAATGTCTTTTTTGCGACAAAGAGTGGGATGTTACAGATAGAGTTCTTTGTTTCAATTGCTTCAAAACCGACTTTCTCTAGAGTCTCCTTCCATGTTCTTAGGGGGAAGATACCTAGAGTGTGTTTGTCAGTTTCAAGGGCAAGGATTTTCCCCTCCTGCCTGATTAGGAACATAAATACTGCTTCATAGACAGTGTCTTGGGGGTTACAATCATAGAGATTTTCGATAAACAGTATGTCTAGAGAGTCCTGCTGATGAGTGCTGTGACTGACCTTGTTGTTTGCAAAGGTTTCTTTAGTGGCTTCAGCATAGGTGATGAAAAGACCTCCTGGCTCTAGATGGTCATATGCTGTCTGGAAGGCTTTTTGTAGGTCTTTTTCCGTTAGCATATAGCTGATAGAGTCAGCAATGAGGACACTATCAAAGGTTTCCTTAAGCTTAACATTACGCATATCACCTATTTGATAGTTGCATTCTGGGTTAAGTTTCTCTGCTAGTTCTAACATGGTGGGGCTAAGATCAACCCCGGTAATCTTGAAGTGGTCTTTTAGGGTTCTATCTAGATGTCCTCCCCCACAACCAAGATGGAGCATTGTGGCTCTGTTGTTCTTGATGATTCTTGTGAACTCTAAAGCTTCTTCAATATAGTCTTCCGGGGGGCTAATAATTGGCCAGATCCAGGCCAAATCTGAATACATCCTCACTTAGATACCCTCCTTTAGAAATCTATCCTTGAAAGCCTGTATTGCCTGTATGGCTCTTTTGTAGCCACCAGCATCTTTTAGAGCGTTACTCATCTTAAAGGCATGGTATGAGTATGTAGGGCTTTCTAAAACCGTATTAGAGGTCTCTTTTAAAAGCTCGGGAGAGACTTCTGTAAGCTCTATACCAACCCTATTATCGACAACCTGTCTAGCTACAAGTCTCTGTTCATTGGTTAAAGGAATGACAATGAGTGGCACAGCAAAGTAGAGTCCTTCATGAACACTGTTCATCCCCCCATGAGTGATGAAAAGGTCTGCATACTTTAAGACTTCTACTTGAGGAACCTTATTCCTAACTATGAAGTTAGCTGGAATTTCACCAAGTTCCCTTATATCTATCTTCTCCCCTATTGAGAGAATTACTAGTACATCCATATGCCTAAAGGCAGTAAAACAGGTGTGATAGAAAGGGATATTCTCGTTTAGCAGGGTACCTAGGGATATATAGATAACTGGTCTTTCTGTGTCTATTGAGAAATCTAGTTCCTGTTGTTCCATTGATATGGAGGGTCCTACAAAAGTAAAACTATCGTCAAAGAGTTCAGCATATGGTTGCAATTCTAGGGAGGTATAAACGATATTGAGTTTTTCTCGGTTTGTAAAGCTATCAAAAAAGTCTAAGGGCCCAGTACCATAATGTTTGCCTAGGTGATATTGAACTGCCATGCCCTTAAGGAGATGCCTAGCATCTTCAAAGATTAGCTTAGGGATACTTGGGCGAAACTCTTCAGCCTGAAAAATAACAGGCCTTGTTAAAGCAAAGGTACTTATTGATGATATGGCAGGAATATCGAGTATTTTTGCTATGTATTTACCCCAGGGACTAAGAGAATCATGAACGATATAATCAGGATTCAATTCTTTCATTTCAGGAAGGAGTTGATCTATTAAGGCAATACTTGCTTCCATGAGAGTGCGATACAGGATTGCATAATCAGTTAACTCCTCTGGATCAAGTCCGGAGATATCAAGGTTGTAGTCCTTAAAATTGGCACCGGTAGCTTCTATCTTTCCCTTAAACTCTATGGTTGAGTAGTATATCACTTCTTCTCCCTGGGAGATAAGTTCTCTGACTATGGGTAGTGTTGGATTGATATGGCCATGAGCAGGTGTACTGAAAAAGATGCTTCTCATTGAGCTCCCCCCTTTACCATCCCTATTGTACCGGAAAGGCAGGGTAATTCTCAATGGATTATATATTTTGAAGGACAACAATGGAACAGACATATGGCACTATTAGGGGTTGTTGGGGATAGGATTGTTTAAGAATCTTTGCTAGGTCCCTATCTACTTCTTCATGGTTAAAGAGGGTTTTGATCTTTTCCCGCCAGCCTTGATGGGAGAAACTAACGGTATATTTGCATTGCCAGTGATCTGCCATATATAGATTATGTGTGTTCCATTCGCCAAACCATTCGGTGGGAAAACCATAAAGGCTTTCATTGGCGTCACTGTCTGCAAGTTTTATATGGGGGCTATACTGTCTGATTAGTTCAAGTGTGGCAGTAACTAGAGAGCTTTTAATGAGGTCTGAGTCTATGACGATGAAGTGTCCATAAGGTTTGAGAATCCTCTTTACTTCCGGGATAACTAGAGATCTGTTAAAAGAGTGATAACTTTTAGCTGCTAGGGCAAAATCAAGATTTGCATTTTTGAGGGTTGTGTCTTCTGGACTAGTGGCTAAATACCTGATTCTCAGACCTGCCATAGCATCAAGTTTTCGGGCTTGGGCTCTAAGTGTACTTGAGGGTTCAATACCCATAATGGCTACTCCTTTAGCAGCTAGGAAGCGACTGGCCATTCCTATTCCACTGCTTAGATCTATACCGGTGTGAGTGTGTTTCAGAAAGGACTTTTTGAGAAGCTGTTCAAAAACAGCAGTCGGAAAATCATCATTTAATTGGGTATATTCTGTTACAGAATTGAAGTGTGCCAAAGATTTTAGCTCCTTTCAATATCCATCAACTAGATACTTCTACACAAATTACCTTCTTCCTATCAGGGGACCATTAGCAGGAGAAAAACATATCTATACTCTAGAAAGGGGTATGAAGATGTTTGCTAATAGGACTACGGCAATGGCTAGGATTAAAGGAGGTCCTTTGGCTCCTGATATTACTGGGGTGGTTCGTTTTCGAGAAGTTTATGGGGGTACCTGGATTTCTGTAGAGGTTTCTGGTTTACCAGATTATGTACCTGGGGACCCCCCCCATTGGGCCTCATGGTTTCCATATTCATGAGTTTGGAGATTGCACGGTTGGAAATCCTGAGGATCCCTTTTTAGCTGCAGGTGGGCATTGGAATCCGGATAATCAACCCCATGGGAATCATGCGGGTGATCTACCTGTTCTCTTTTCCAACAATGGCAAAGCGAGAATGTGTGTCTTTACAAATAGATTTGCGGTTAGAGATGTGGTTGGTCGCTCAATCATTATTCATGAAAATCCAGATGACTATAGGACTCAGCCTGGAGGTGATTCGGGTAGAAGATTAGCTTGTGGTGTGATTAAATGAGGATATTTAAGGGTACCTGTAAGCTATAATATATTTGTGGAGGTAGACAGGAGTTTTGCATTTTGTCCTGAAATAGTATTCTGGGAAAAGTGTGGTAACTGTTGCCACAAAATAATTACAGGAGGTATCAATATGCTTACAGAGTACCGTGTTGAGCAGATTACCGATTTTGGTATTCCGGTTAACAGGCAGAGGATGGAAGAAGCACTAAAGAAAGTACGGTCAGAGTTTGGTAAGGAGTATCCACTCATAATTGGTGGTGAACGTATTTATACCGAAAAGAAGATTGAATCCTATAACCCTTCTAACCCTGATGAAGTAGTTGGATATACAGGTAAGGCCGGTCGGGAAGAAGCTGAAAAAGCTATGCAGGTAGCTTTGAGTACCTTTGAGAGCTGGAAGAATGTTAGTGCAGAAGCAAGAGCGAGGATCCTTTTTAGGGCTGCAAGCATTATGAAAAGACGTCGCTTTGAGTTAAACTCCTGGATGGTTTATGAAGCAGGTAAGACATGGATTGAAGCAGATGCCGATACAGCTGAAGCTATCGACTTCCTAGAGTATTATGGTAGAGAGATGCTTAAGCTTGATAGACCTACTAACCTCTATCGTATTCCCGGAGAAGATAATGAGCAGTATTATATTCCTCTTGGTGTAGGTATAGTTATTCCCCCGTGGAACTTCCCATTGGCGATTTTGGCTGGTATGACTAGTGCAGCTGTTGTTGCTGGTAATACAGTCATTTTGAAACCTGCAAGTACAACAACCGTTATTGCTGCCAAGTTCATGGAGATTATGGAAGAAGCAGGCTTACCTGCAGGGGTTATTAACTTCCTACCTGGCAGTGGTGGTGTTATTGGTGATTACCTTGTTGAACATCCTAAGACCAGATTTGTTGCCTTTACCGGTTCTATGGAGGTTGGTCTAAGAATCAATGAGTTGGCTGCTAAGCCAAGAGAAGGTCAGATTTGGATTAAGAGGGTTATTGCTGAGATGGGTGGTAAAGACGCTATTGTTGTTGATAATGAGGCTGATATTGATGCAGCTGTTGAAGGTATTGTTACTTCTGCTTTTGGATTCCAAGGACAGAAGTGTTCTGCCTGTTCAAGAGCTATCATCCATAGAGATGTCTATGATGAAGTCAAAGAGAAAGTCATCGCTAAGGTTAAAGAGATTAGGATTGGTCAGCCTGACAACTTAGAAAACTATATGGGACCTGTGGTTGATGAATCTGCCATGAACACCATTCTTGGATATATGGATACTGCCAAGAGTGAAGGTACTGTTCTTGTTGGTGGAAAAAGGGTTGAAGGCAGCAAGGGATATTTCCTTGAACCTACTGTCGTTGAAGGGGTTGCTGAGGATTCTAGGATTGCTCAGGAAGAAATCTTTGGTCCAGTACTAGCCTTGTTTAAGGCAGAAGACTATGATGATGCCATTAGGATTGCAAATAACAGCATTTATGGCTTAACTGGTTCAGTATATTCTAGGAATCGTGAGAAGCTAGAAAAGGCTAGAAGCGAATTCCATGTGGGTAATCTGTATTTTAACAGGAAATCAACAGGTGCTTTAGTTGGAGTACATCCCTTTGGTGGTTTCAATATGTCAGGTACTGATTCTAAAGCAGGTGGACCTGAATATCTCCTCCTCTTTACCCAGCCAAAACTGGTATCTGAAAGAATGTAAGTATGGGACCCCGGTTAGCCGGGGTCTCCCCTGTTCCCCCAGCATAGAATATTTGCTGCTAGGTACCTAAATCAAGTTTTCCTTTTATGATTGGAACAATTATCTCGTGGCTGACTATAATACTCTTGAGTGCTTCGCTGTTATCCTCCCCTGTTTGATGGTGAGCATAGTTTGCCCCTTGAGGTGCTAATTGTTCTAACAGGTGGTCTAGATCCTGATTAAGCCCGTTTTTTCATCGTTAGCAAAGATGGCGGCAGTCATGTGCATAGTAGATGTTAGGGTAAAGTCTTCGGTGATCTCGCTTTGACAATGTCTTTTAGGTGTTCGCTTCTTTTTGGTGTATTAGATGTATAGATAATCAGTATATGCTTTCATTTTGTCATTGGTTTCTAAGCAAAAAGAGTAATTGACAAGACAGCTGGCGTTATGTTACCATATTTCCACAGTATTGACAACAATCTCAGGTCTTGCAGACAATTGAATTGGCCGTAGCGGTTAGGCCACGTGAGCGCTTAGTCTTCGTATGAAGAGCGGGGGACCCAATCTAAGGGGCGAATCTCATGCTTCCGATGTGGAGTATGGGAGGGGTTATACTCTTTCGATCCTAGTCCGTCAGCTAACCTCGTAAGCGTTGAAAGGGGAGTTGGCTGTGTCTTGAGCTAATGCTCAACACCCAGGGTATTCCCTAGGGTGTTTTTTGTCCCTCCCCACCGCCAATACTTTCTCAAAGGGAGGTTTTGGCTGTGAGTATTATGTGGGATAAGCGAAGAGAGATTCTTGCCAACCTGAGACCGTCTGGTGGTAATTTGGTCTCTGTGGGGGTACGGTCGTACCCTAAATTCGCGGTGGTTGGTGCTGGTAATGGTGGTCTGGCAATGGCAGCTCATCTTGGTTTGCTAGGCTTCCCTGTTAGACTGTTGAGCACCGACAAGAAAAAGGTTGAACGTATAACTGCTGCTGGTGGTATTGAGCTTAGTGGTCAGGTTGAAGGGTTTGCCAGAATAGATCTGGCAACAGACAATATGGCAGAGGCTGTTTTGGATGCAGATGTAATTATGATTGTTGTGCCAGCCACTGCCCATAGACCTTTAGCTTATCGCCTAGCCCCCTATCTTAAGAAGGATCAGATTGTGGTGTTGAATCCAGGACGTACCGGAGGAGCACTGGAGTTTGAGTATATCTTAAGAAGTCAGGGTAACTGGGAAGATGTGGTGATAGCTGAAGCTCAATCTCTTGTGTATGCTAGCAGAGCACTATCCAAAGATGATAGTGCTGAGAGAGTAGCGCATATTTACCGTATTAAGAATGAAGTGAAGGTGGCTGCTTTACCTGCCTACCGCACCAATGAAGTTGTTAGAATGTTAAATCATGCTTTCCCCCAGTTTAAGTCAGCAGCTCATGTTCTTGAGACCAGCTTGGACAATATTGGGGCTATTTTTCATCCCGCACCAACTATTCTTAATGCAGCAAGGATTGAAGCTGGTGAATCCTTTGACTACTATCATGAAGGTATAAGTCCGGCTGTAGCAAGGATTTTAGAGGCCATGGATGAGGAACGGTTGAGTATTGCTAGGGCCTTAGGAGTTGAAGCTATCAGTGCAAAAGACTGGTTAGCTGAAGCTTATGGAGCTGAAGGTAGTGATCTTTATACAGCGATTCAGAACAATACCGCTTATGAAGGTCTTAAAGCTCCGACCACACTAGATACAAGATATGTGTTTGAGGATGTGCCAATGAGTCTTACACCACTCAAGGCTCTTGGTGAATTAACAGGGGTAGCTACCCCTGCAATTAACAGTATGATTGCTCTGGCATCTGCAATCAATGATATTGACTATGGTATGAGTGGTAGGACTTTAGAAAAGCTTGGGTTACAAGGATATACACCCGAAAATTTGATTCAGTATGTGACAGATGGAAGGTTTAAACTTGCCAGCTACAAATAGGGGTAAGTGGGCTAAGGCTTATCAAGAGGATCGGGTTTTGCCCCGATTCTCTTTCCTTTTTTCATTGCCAATTATGTGTAGCTGAGTTATATTACTAGTAGGTATTAATATCTGGTTACTTTAATGTAGGAGGAATACCTCAATGTATGATCCCAAAGAACTATTTGCAGACAGAGAAAGCATTGATAGTTTTGTTGAAGATACGCTAAGTGATTATGGTGAATATGTGAATGGGGGTATGGCCCGTCTCTATCGTTTTCTAGGATTTACTACCTTGGAGTGGTATGCGGAAGGCTCCACACTAGTTGATATCCATGGAAAAAGATATATTGATTGTGCGGGCTATGGTTTGTTTTTTCATGGTCATAGAAACCCCCGTGTGGTTGAGGCCGTTAAGAAGCAATTAGATACCCTTCCCCTTTCTAGCAGAACTCTTCCTCATAAGCCGGTTGCTGATCTTGGTAAGCTTCTAGCTCAAGTTACTCCCGGGAATCTTCAATATTCCTTTTTTGCAAACAGTGGTGCTGAAGCTAATGAAGGTGCTTTGAAATTAGCCCGTGCCTATACAAAAAGAGAGAGGTTTGTAGCAACTCATGGTGCCTTTCATGGGAAGACTTTTGGGGGTTTAAGTGCTAGTGGTAGGGAGTTATACAAGAAGCCTTTCTATCCCCTTCTACCCCATTTTGACCATGTGCCATTTGGGGATATAGAGGCTATGCGGAATGCTGTCACTGAGGAAACAGCTGCTGTCATCCTTGAACCGATTCAGGGTGAAGGTGGGGTTCTCCTTCCACCAGAGGGATACTTACAGGCAGTTAGAGAAATCTGTGATGAAAAAGGTGCTCTTTTAATATTTGATGAAGTGCAGACAGGCATTGGTCGTACAGGCAAGATGTTTGCTGCAGAACACTATAACGTTGTGCCTGATATCATCACCATGGCCAAGTCATTAGGTGGTGGTGTGATGCCAATTGGTGCCTTTACGGCAAAGCCTGAGATCTGGAGCATTTTTGATGAGAACCCCTATATTCACTCTTCTACCTTTGGTGGTAATCCATTGAGTTGTGCTGCCGGAGTAGCTGCTATAGAGGTTATCTTAGAGGAGAATCTTCTAGAAAGAGCTACACTAGTTGGTGAACGCTTGCTTAAAGAGTTTACTAATCTGAAAGAAAGATATCCTGAAGTTATTAAAGATGTCCGGGGTAAGGGGCTTCTAATTGGCCTAGAACTAGCTACAGAAGGTGCCGGAGGTATGATGATCTCAGAAACCATTGATAGGAATCTTCTGGTGTTGCATTCACTTAATAATCCAAAGGTCATTAGAGTTATGCCTCCTGCCGTAATTACTGATACTGAAGTAGATAGAGTGATTGAGGTCATGAAGGAAGCTACAGTTAATGTAGCCGAAGTTATTAGCCAACTTTAGGGAGGTATGTAAATGCCATATGTCGAGGTAACTGAAAAGATTGCAGCACCTGCCAAGAAAGTCTATGAGAAAGTCAAGGATATGGAGTCATATCCAGAGTTTATGGAGAATGTAATTTCTGTTGAGGTTGTTGAACGTGGTGAAAACTATACGGTAACGGAATGGGTTGTTAGTCTTAAAGGAACAAAGCTTAAGTGGCAGGAAAAAGATACTTTTGATGATGAAAACCTTCATATTAGCTATCAGCAAACCGAAGGCGATGTCAAGAAATTTGAAGGTGAGTGGAAAATCAACTATGATGGTCAAGAAACCACTGTAACCCTAACGGTAGATTTTGAAATAGGGATCCCCATGTTTGCAGGTCTGCTAGACCCCGTCGCTAAGTTGGCGGTTAAGAAGAATTCTGAGAGCATGCTTTTAGGAATCAAAGCAAACCTAGAGAATTAGCATTAGTTCTCCCCTCTCTCCATATGTTTTAGATAGAGAGGGTGATCCTGTGAATGAAGCCTTACTGGTTATGATTATCATAGCTTCTTTAGGATATCTAGCCGGGAACAATACTGTACTTCTGGCTGCAGGCATATTAATACTGATGCAGGTATTGAACTGTCAGTCTCTCTTTCGTTTTTTGGAGAAGAATGGCCTGTTTCTTGGTATTAGTTTGATGCTATTGGCTGTTATGGTTCCCTTTGCAACCGGCAAGGTTGGCTGGTTTGAAATCTGGGAAACTATACGTAGCAAGACAGGTTTAATCTCCATTCTCATGGGAATCCTGGCAGCATATCTAGCTGGGGGTGGAGTCAGTCTGTTACAGAGCCAACCAGAGGTAGTCACAGGCTTAATTATTGGTTCTTTAATAGGGATTTTAGTTTTCCAGGGTATACCTGCCGGTCCGATTGTGGCTGCTGGTATGGCTGCCATGTTGTTAAGAGTGCTACATTGACCCCTTAATCTATGCCGTCTCCTAACTGAGACGGCTTTTGCCTTTAGCCACCTAGTTTCCTTTTGTAGTATAAATATGAAGTCCAAAATACTGTTTGAGATGCTGAGAAAACGACAAACTGAAAGGATAGGCTGCCTGTGCTCAAGATATCCTTCAGAGACCAAACTACTAGTATGATAGTTGTGAAGATCCAGGCAATGCGAGCTGAATATAAGCTAATGGAGAGTTCCCGTTCATCACCTTTATCAAAACCCATTCTATTAAGATATGACACTTAGAATACCTCCGTTTCTTCAGTGATAAAGATATCCTCGATGGTGACTTTAAAGAACTTGGCTATCTGAAAAGCAAGTTTCAGGGATGGATCATACCTTCCATTTTCAACAGCATTTATGGTTGCTCGCGTTACCTGAAGCCTTTTTGCCAGTTCCTCCTGGGTTAGGTTGTGCATTGCTCGATAGACCTTCAATTGGTTTTTCATTAGTTTTTCATCTCCAGATAGATCAAGTTAGCAAGGAAGAAAAGTAGGCCTAGTAGCAGGATGGCTGCCCAGAGCAATGTTTGGTCAAGGGGAATCCAGGGTTGAATCAAAGCGCCGATAATTAGCAAATTGATCAGTATGAATGAAAAGAAGCCAGACCAAGTATAGTGAAGCAAGCTTCTCTCGTCCACAAGGGTGCTTTCAAAAAATCTTGCACTCCCATACTTCATTGTTAGAAAGAGAATAGTCAGTACTGTAACTAAATAGATACCAATCATAACCCAGATAGAGTTTAGGTATGGGAAGATTAACCCTAAGAAGACTAAAGGTATACTAATTGCCGCTAGCAGAACTAAAGCAATTAGCGTAAAGGAATTCTTAGGTGCTGAAATTAACAGGTAAGCAAGGGCAATTCCAACCGCTGAACCTAGCAGCATCCAAGGATTGATATCGCCTTTTAAGAAGAACTGCCAAATAACACTTGAGACTAGAAACACCAGTAGGAAGACCGCAAACCAGACGAGGTTCTTTTTCATAGGGTGTCCCCCCTTCTCACTTAATTGTATAATCAATATAGCAAAATGTAAAGAGTATTATACATTATGTAATTCATGTTTGCCATGAGTATAGAAGAAAAAGGGGTGTCTCGTGTTTGAGACACCCCCTTTAGCTTAGAGTGTAAAGATTTTTTCTAGTAGTCTGTTACTTATTAAATAAAAGAAGATTCTGCACACAAACTAAATTATCATTCAGAGCAGCAACTTTATCAGTTTCTAATCTAAAGTGAACTTGGTCATTTCTATGTCTAGGTATTATGTGAAAGTGAAGGTGTTTAATATCTTGGTCGGCTAATTCACCATTTGCTTGCAAGATTGAATAGTCTGTACATATTCCCGATTGAATGAGTAAATCTGATACATGTATTAGAGATTTCATAAGAGCATTAGAAACACTTGAGTGCTTGATTTCGTTCAATTTTTCGATATGTTCATTTGGGCAAACCAATATATGTCCGGTCGCAACAGGGTTAATGTCAAGAAACGCTGTTGTATATTTATTTTGGTAAATTATATAAGCAGGTTCTTTATTATCAATAATTTCGCAAAAAATGCAATTCGTCACAATATTATTTTAAACCTCCCTATTGTCCTATTTGCTTAATAGAATCAAGGAGAAACAAGATGGGAGAAAAAGGGTATCTCGTGTTTAAGATACCCTTTTTAGCTTAGAGTGTAAAGATTTTTTCTAGTAGTCTGTCTTTTTCCACGAACTTGTTAAAGTTATCGTGAGCTACTTCGATACCTTCAAGATCAGTTGGGCTAATCTTTCTGGCCACATCATGAAGCTTTTCGATTGCTGTATAGGTATCGTAGTGTACTAGAATTACTGGTATCTTTTTCTCATGGGCTCTGGCTAATACATTTACTGAAGGATAGAGTCCACCAGTTAGGATTAGGACAGAGGCATTGGTTTCAATGGCTGCCATGAGTAGGTCAGCTCTGTCACCACCGGTAACGATGGCTTTGTTAGCGGCTCTTCTTAGATAGTGAAGAGCGCTTTCAAGGGTCATAGCACCAATGAGGATATCCTCTACGATGTTGTTTAAGCCTGTATCGCCTTCTAGCAGTTCTCCTCCTAGTACTTCGTTAATCTCTTTCACGGTTGGTGAGGAGATACGTACATTGGCAGGAATGACACCATAGACTTCGCAGTTATGCTCTTCAAGAATTGTCTGGTATATTCCTTTTGTCTTATCTAAAAGAGCATGAGGAATATTGTTAAAGACAGTTCCGATTCTCTTTAAACCTTTTAGATCGATGTATTCGTTATAGAGCATGAGTCTATCGAATTCACCATCATGTTCTACTCTTTTTACCATGATGATTCCGGCATCGAACTCTTTTGCTAGGGTGAAGGCATCTAGGCCAAGAGCAAACATTGTTCTTGGTGAGGTTGTGCCTTCGATAATTACATGGTCAGCATCTTTAGCTACTTTCTCGTAGGCTGCACGAATTATCGGCATATAGTCTTTGTTGTGTGGATACTTGGTCAGGTAGAATGGACTACACTGAATAGGTACCATATCTTCAAGGTCAGCTTCAAGACCAAGAGTTTCTTTCATGAGTACTACATCCTGATCAACACTGTCCTGACGTAAAGTGGAGCCAACGGGTTTGAAGTATGCTACTTTCTTGCCCGCATCTTGTAAGGCTTTACCTAAGCTTAGGCCAAAAGCTGTTTTTCCACTACCGCCTGTACCAATGATAAAAATGTTTTTCATCAGTCAGATCACCTCAAGAAATCGTAATTTTCACATCAATTGAATTAACGCTTTCTTCATAAGCGAAGAGAGGATTAATGTCTAATTCTGTGATTTCTGGAAAGTCTGTTACTAGTTTGCTAACTCTCAGGATTGTTTCTACAACACCATCAATATCTGCTTGTTTTTCTCCTCTGTACCCCTTGAGGAGGGTGTATGCTTTTGTTTCCTGGATCATCTCCATGGCCTCTTCCCTGTTTAGACCATTGGCTAGACGGAAGGAAACATCCTGCAAGAGGTTTACATAGATTCCACCAAGCCCAAACATGATCATTGGTCCAAACTGAACATCTTTAAACATACCAATAATCATTTCGCGACCCTGTGGTAGCATCTTCTGGACCTCGACACCGTCAACAAGGACATCTGGTAGATATCGATGAACATTCTCCAATATCTCTATGAATCCCTGCTCAACTTCCTCTCTAGTTTGCAGTTTCAGTTTGACACCACCGACATCGGTTTTATGCATAATTTTAGGAGAGGCAACTTTAAGTACTACGGGATACCCCATGGCGTCTGCTAGGTCACCGGCCTGTTCGGCAGTTTTTGCTAGAGCTACAGGTGCTGAACCAATGCCATAGGCCTCAATAACCTGCATGGCTTCGCTACCAAGAAGGACTACACGATCTTCCTCTTTGACCTTTTTGAAAATTGAAGCTACTGCTTCTTTGTTTACATCAAATTCCTCTACTTCAGTTTGTCTTTGCAGACGTTCACGCAGTTCATTATACTTTACTAGCCTAGCTAGACTTTCAATAGCTTGTTCTGGGAAAGTATATGCTGGAATGTTGTTATCACTCATAAGCTTGAAGGCTTCATCAATGGTTTCACCACCCATGAAAGCTCCAACAACTGAAACATCGGGATACTTCTTGTGCATTTCTACGGTTAGTTCTGCAATCTCATGTGGTCCGGTCATTGCTGTAGCTACCATTAAGACTAGGACTGCATCCACGTTAGGGTCTTTCATGACATGTTCCATGGCATAACGGAATCTGTCTTCACCTGCATCACCGATAACATCTACAGGGTTATAGACGTTACTTTCTGCAGGAAGACCTGCTCTAAGGTTATCTACGGTCTCCTTTTCAAAAGAGGCCATTTTTAGGTCGTTGAGCTCAACGCTATCAGTAGCGATGATACCGGGACCACCTGCATTGGTTACAATAGCTACTCTGTTGCCTTTAGGAGCATCCTGCTTGGCAAAGGCACTGGCCAGATCAAAGAGTTCTTGCAATGATTTGGCTCTCATGATACCTGCCTGACGGAAAGCGGTATCATAGGCAACATTGCTACCTGCTAAGGCACCCGTATGGGAGGAAGCAGCTTTTGCACCAGCCTCGGATACACCTGATTTGATTAGAACGATTGGTTTTTCTTTGGAGGCTTCTCTAGCTATTTCTAGGAACCTCTCTCCTTCTTCAACACTTTCAATGTAGCCGGCAATAACTCTTGTGTGTGGATCTTTTGCTGCTTCTTCGATGAAGTCTGCCTCGTTTAGATGAGCCTTGTTACCCATACTGATGAACTTACTGTAGCCAATGTTTCTCTTAAGAGACCACTCTAATACGGCAACACAGACAGCACCACTCTGAGAGAAGAAGGCGATGTCACCTTTTATGGGTGGCCTGGCCACAAAGGAAGCATTGATAGGTGTATGGGTATCAATGTAACCAAGACAGTTTGGACCCATCATTTGCATACCATACCTATCAACAATCTCCATTAATTCCTTCTCTAGAGCTAGTCCCTCCTTACCTACCTCCTTAAAGCCGGCAGTGATGACGACTAGGCCCTTAACACCCTTTTTGCCACATGCTTCAGCTACAGATGCGACATAGGGAGCAGGAACAGCGATAACCGCTAGATCTGTCTCTGGTGCCACATCAATGGAGGGGTATACCTTGTAACCAAACATTTCGGATTCCTTGGGGTTAATCGGGTAGATCTCGCCCTGATATCCGGATTTGATAATATTGGTTATAACTGCATAGCCAACTTTTTCTCTTGCTTTTGATGCTCCAATCACCGCTACTGATTTGGGATTGAAGAAAATATCTACTCCTGACACTTTAACACCACCCTATCTACAATGTATATATATGACCTGTGGGTTGACTTACGGGTTATGACTCTATCCACGCCAAAGTTTCTTTTTTCTTTCCTTGCGAGAACTTGTTGATGCTAGTTCATAGCGAAGATGCTGTATCTCTTTTTGCAGTTTTAGTAGGGTCAGCATCATCTTCTCACGATCTTCAAGGTATCTTTCCTGACTCTTAAGGAGAGCTTCACGAAGCTCTTTAATCTCAGCGAAAAGATCAGCCATCTCCACTGACTCTACTGTATACTGTTTTTCCAAACTGGCTGCAATCTCTTCTGCTGCTAGGCCTTGTTCCCGTAATGATACAATCATCTGCAAATTTCGAAAACCTTCTTCTGAAAGCCCTTTGTTTTTCCCATCTCCAAGGATTTCAACATAGTTCTGGTAATCAGATATTAGCTGTCGAAATGTTTGAGGTGAAACGTTTAAGATAGTGGTTGCATCTTGTAAGGATACGTAATATTCCCGGGTCGTTTCACTCATAACCCATCAACCTCCCAACAGGTTTTAACCTAAATAGCGTTCTTTAAGGCGACAAGCCATTCTTCTGGAGCTCTGATTTTTCCTAAATAGAGGTTATCTCTAATGCCTGGGCCATGATAATCTGATCCCCCGGTTGGTAGCAGATCTAGTTTACCAGTGAGGTGCAAAAGATTATTTGTTAACCCGAGGCTATGTTCTGGATAGATAACTTCAACTCCGGCTAATCCCATTTCCTTTAGTGTGGGAAGAAAGGAAGCTATATGGTCATAGTCTCCCAATAGGCCGGGATGAGCTAGTATGGCTAGCCCACCAGCATCTTTAATGGCTTTAATCCCTTCTTCAATACCCAGGCGTTCCCTGGATACATAGGCGGGCTTGCCCACTTCAAGATACCGGGTGAAGGCCTCAGAAACTGATGTAGCATAACCCTTTTCTACCAGTGCTCTGGCTATGTGAGGTCTTCCCCAGGTATCGTGACCGGCAATTTCCTTAACTCTGGCTAAAGAAATATCAATATCTAAGTCATTTAGCTTGGAAACCATGGTTATAATGCGATTCTGTCTGCTCTGTCTCATATTAAGCAAGAGATCTCGTAACTCTTGATCTTCTGGATTTAAATAGTATCCAAGGATGTGTATCTCTTCAGCCCATTCGCTCTTAGTACTTAGTTCCACTCCGGATATTACTTCTAGAGGGAGTTCTAGCTGTTTTTTGTGATCAAGACCATCAAGACAATCATGATCGGTAATAGCTATACTTTTTAGACCTGCGGCCTTTGCCTCTTCTGCTATTTCCTGGATAGTTAAGGTACCATCTGAAGCAATGCTGTGAATATGAAGATCTATACCACCAGTAGTCATTAGATAATCTCCTTAAATACTCTTATAAAGTTCTTGCCTGATATCTTTTGTAGTTCCTCTTCAGTATATCCTCTGTTAGCTAGTAAAGCAAAGAGTTCCGGTAATCTTTCCACTCTTTCTAAACCCGGTAGACTTCCATCAAACCCGTTAAAATCGGAGCCGATACCAATATGGTCAATGCCAACCAAGGATTTGATATGGTCAATATGGTCACATAACCTGTGAATATCTGCATCGCTCCTATGGATAAAGGCAGGAACAAAGGTCACCCCTATTACACCATCGGTCTTAGCTATGGCCTTAATCTGATCATCGTTTAAGTTTCTTGGATGATCACATAGACTTTTGGTATTAGAATGAGATGCAATAATCGGTCTATTGCTTATCTCTATTATATCCCAGAAACCAGGTTCTGCTAGATGAGAGACATCAATAATCATACCTAGAGCGTTAGTTAGATGAACGACTTCCTTTCCAAATTCACTTAGGCCTTTAGGTCTTTTGACTAGAGCGCCATCAGCTAAAGCATTGCTATGATTCCAGGTCAAAGAAAGCATTCGTACTCCTAACTCATAGAGGATATGTAGGTTAGTGATATCCTTTTCTAGTATGTCACTACCTTCAAGAGCCAAAAGCACTTTGAGGCCCTTAAAATCCTTAAGATCCTCTTTTTCTTTGACTAACCTGATTGTATCATTACGGGTTAGTTCAGAAAAGAACAAAGTCAACTCTTTAAGAATATCTTGGCCTGGATGATCAGAATTAAGGCTGAACAGGGCTAATACCTGAAGACCAATACCGGTAGTCTTAGCTCTATCCAAGTCAGAATGACTATCCTTTAACTGGTGTAAGAGTTTTCCTTCCCTTTGAGCTAAGAACAGGAGATCATTATGTGCATCTACCCAGGGGTTCATAATAGGTACCTCCATTGAGAAAATGAAAAGCCACTCACCTTACTTGAGAGCAAGATAATGAGTGGCCTGTATACCCTATTTTGAAAAAGTCCTTCTACTCTGCATCTTCTTCAAAAGGCCAACCCGGAAGGTCCCTTGGAATCGGCTTATCTTTCCTGTATCCCAGTGCATACTGACCTTGCATAACTTCTAAAATCTCTCTTGTTCCTTCATATATTACAGCACCTTTGGCATTTCGTAAATACCGTTCAACAGGATATTCATTAGAATATCCGTAAGCTCCGTAAATTTGTACTGCATCGGAAGCAGCTTCAAAAGATGATTGGGTTGCATACCACTTAGCCAGAGCCGTTTCCCGGGTATTTCGTTTACCCTGGTTCTTTAAGTAGCCGGCACGATATACTAAAAGGCGGCCCGCTTCAGCTTTAAGAACCATATGACCAATCATTCTTTGAACTAATTGATGGTCACCTATCGGTACTCCAAAGGTCTCTCTTTCTTTAGCATATTTAACACTAGCATCTATACAGGCCTGGGTTAGGCCTACAGCACCTGCTGCTACTGTATAGCGACCATTATCAAGACAGGACATGGCAATCTTAAAACCCTGCCCTTCTTCACCGAGAAGGTTTTCTTCAGGTACAAATACATTTTCCATAGCGAAAGAACCAGTATTACCTGCACGAATACCCATTTTACCATGAATGGGAGAAGAACTAAAGCCCTCCCAGCTTCTTTCTACTATGAAAGCGGAAATACCATCATGACCTTTAGTTGTGTCGGTCTTGGCAAAGACAAGAAAAATATCAGCGACATCTGCTAGAGAAATCCAGGTTTTCTCACCGTTTAGAATGTAGCCACCTTCAACTTTCCTAGCAGTGGTTTGCTGATTAACAGCATCAGTACCCGCATTTGGCTCTGTAAGGCCAAAACCACCGATTAGTTCACCTGTAGCCATTTTGCTAAGGTACTTCAATTTTTGTTCTTCATTACCCCATTGTAGGATTCCTAACCCTGAAAGACCAATGTGGACAGAAACTGCAACTCTTAAAGAAGTGTCTATTTTTTCTAATTCTTCAGATGCTACCGCTAAGCTAATGTAGTCAAAGCCACCACCATTGTACTTCTGTGGAAAACATAGACCGAGAATACCCAGTTCACCCATGCGTTTAATAAGGTTAGGATCGTATTCTGCTTTTTCATCTAGTTCTTTAATCTTGTCTTCCACTTCAGTACCAAATTTGCGAATTAAGTCCTGAATCATTTTGTGTTCTTCCGACAGGGCAAAGTCCATTATGGTACCACCTCCTGAAGATTCCTGCCAAACATGGCATCTAACCATTTCTACAAGTATGAGTGTTTAACCTTCTTAAGAACACAAAAAGTCCTGTTTACCATGGGCAAACAGGACTTCGCTTACGAAAGCCAACTTAACGGGGTTGTACCAGGAATCTTATTGCAGTTCTTTCCTGACCATCAATTGTTATGTCTGTGAAAGCAGGTATACAAATAAGATCCATGCCGCCCGGGGCCACAAAACCGCGGGCTATAGCTACTGCTTTAACTGCTTGATTGATAGCTCCGGCACCAATAGCTTGAATTTCCACATTTCCTTCTTCCCTAATTACTCCAGCAACTGCTCCTGCCACTGCACTTGGATTAGAACGAGCTGACACTTTTAATACTTCCACTACCTGTAGCCCCCTCTGGTACAATTTTTGCTTCTAGATTACTTACTATAATACCAAGAAAAGGACTCACTGACAACTATTGCATACAAGATTCGACAAAAGTTTTAGAATTATTTTACGTTATCCGTTAATTCGTTATGAAAGATGCGCTTAATCGCTGTTGTTTTTCCTGTCTTTTCATCTAAAGACATCCAAAGAGCTGAGAATTGTCTAGGTCCTGTAGCTACCTCAAATCGAACAGGCATCTGGGTAAGGAAACGTTCAATGACAAGCTTGGGTGTAAAACCAATTACGGAATCATAGGGCCCTGTCATCCCAACATCTGTGATATAGGCACTACCCTGAGGTAGAATCCTTTCATCAGCTGTTTGCACATGGGTATGGGTACCAATGATGGCTGAAACCTTGCCATCTAGGTACCAGCCCAAAGCCGCTTTTTCACTGGTTGCTTCAGCATGAAAATCAACTACAATCAGATTGGTTGTCTTTCTAGCTGTCTCTACCAAGTCGTCTGCTGCCCTGAAGGGACAGTCCATAATGCTGTTAAAGAAAGCTCTGCCCATTAGGTTGATAACTGCAAGCTTTTGTCCTGATGGTAAAGCTAAAAAGGCTAATCCTTGACCGGGTGGTGCTCCCGGTTGATTAGCCGGTCTTATAACCCTTGTGGTGGAATCAAGATAATTGTAGATCGCTTTTTTATCCCAGGCATGGTTACCTAGGGTAATGATGTTAATACCGTAAGAGAATAGCTCATCAGCTGTCTCTGGAGTCAATCCAACCCCACCGGCTGCGTTCTCCCCATTGGCTATGACAATATCGACTGGCAGTTCCTGTTTTACTTTTGTGAGGGTCTCAGTGACCATCTTCCTTCCAGGTCTACCAACAATATCACCGATAAACAGGATGTGTAACATATACTCCCCCTTCTCCACAGCTATTTATTAAAAGCTAATACCTTGCCATTATCCCGAAAAGCAATGACATTTTGATTGTGCGGAACATCTCTTAGGAATTCTAGAAGTTCTTCGATGATTTCTTCTTGAAGAGTTAGTTCCTCAGTTAGAAGGTCTTCGTTATTATCCGAAATCAAGGTAGTTTCTAGTTCCCTATGTAGAAGACCTGTTAGAAGAGATATTTCCCCTTTGCTTAGAGTTTGTACATCTCTAGTGATTTCAATGAACGAAACATTACCAGCAAGTGTTACTTCTATCGTAAAAGTATCCATTCCGTTTCCTGTCAGGTTCATATAAGCATCAAGATTCTCTACTAGCACTTCCTTGAGGTGATGGATTTGTTCTTCACTCAACTGACTACTGGTTAGATACGTAAGGTGGAGTGATTTAGTCTTTGAATCATAATTGAGTGAGCTTAGTTCAGGATACCGAAGAAGCATGGATACTAATAGGCTGATGCTACCATTAACTAGACTGTCTTCATTAATCATACATACACGCCCCTTCCTGAAACCATCTTAACATAAATCCAGAAAAGAAAATAGGCAGTAGCGTTGGCTACTGCCTATTTGCCTCTATTTTGCGTAATCTACAACTCTTGTTTCCCTAATCACCGTTACCTTAATTTGTCCTGGGTATTCAAGTTGTTCCTCAATCTGTTTTACAATCTCACGGCCTAAGAGATAGGCTTCATCATCGTTAACTCTATCTGGCTTAACCATGATACGAACCTCACGTCCAGCCTGTATTGCATATGACTTTTCAACACCTTCAAAGGCATCAGCAATCTCTTCAAGTTTCTGCAGACGACGGATATATGATTCGAGGGTCTCTCTTCTAGCACCCGGACGGGCAGCAGATAGAGCATCCGCAGCTGTAATTAGCACTGCTTCAATAGAGTTAGGTTCAAAGTCACCATGGTGTGCACACATGGCATCAATAATTGTCTGACTCTCTCTATATTTCTTGAGGAGTTCCATACCAATTGTAATATGGGTGCCCTCAACTTCATGATCTACTGCTTTACCGATATCATGAAGCAAGCCTGCTCTTCTTGCCACATTCACATCAATATCAAGTTCCGCAGCCATCATAGCTGCTAACATAGAGACCTCAATAGAATGCTTAAGAACATTCTGGCCATAGCTTGTTCTAAAATGGAGACGACCTAAAAGCTTAATTAATTCAGGATGTAAACCATGTACTCCTGTTTCATAAGCAGCTCTTTCGCCTTCTTCTCTGATTCTTGTTTCAACCTCTTGTTGAGCCTTAGCATACATCTCCTCAATACGGGCAGGATGAATCCTACCATCGGAAACCAGTTTCTCCAAGGCAATACGAGCTTTTTCTCTACGAATGGGATCAAAGGCAGAAATAACTACAGCTTCTGGCGTATCATCGATAATCAGGTCAACACCTGTAAGGCTTTCAAAGGTTCTAATATTTCTACCTTCCCTACCAATGATACGGCCTTTCATCTCATCATTCGGTAACTCCACAACGGAGACAGTGGACTCAGAGACATGATCAGCAGCACACCTCTGGATGGCGGCTGAGATAACTTCTTTTGCTTTTTTATCAGCTGTTTCTTTAGCTTCTGCTTCAAGAACTCTAATCATCTGAGCTGTCTCTTGAGTAACTTCTTTACGAACATTATCCAAAAGAATCAACCTAGCCTCTTCTTGACTAAGCTGAGAAATTCTTTCTAGCTCCGCTACCTGGGCTTGTTGAAGTTTTTGAACCTCTAGTTTGTCGTCTTCTAATCTAGCTTCTATCTTGCGTAGATTTTCTTCTTTTTTATCTAAGTTTTCAAGCTTGCGATCTAGAGTTTCTTCTCTTTGCAGAAGACGCTTTTCAATCTTTTGCAGTTCAATACGTCTTTCTCTGGATTCTTTCTCCATGTCATGACGCATCCGATGTGCTTCTTCTTTAGCTTCAAGAAGAGTCTCTCTCTTTTTAGCTTCTGAAGCCTTTTGAGCATCTTCCACTAATCGTTTAGCTTCCTGCTCAGCAGACCCTATTTTGGCTTCTGCAACATATTTTCTTAAGAAGTATCCGATAAAGAATGTTCCTAAACTAGAGATAACTATGATTATTAAAGGATTTAAACCTGGCATTGTCTCACCTCTCTTCTGTTAAAGTTGGTGCCCTTTTACGGCGCTTTACTATCATCTCGGAACGAAAAAAGCCGAGCACAAAAGGACTCGGCTAATGCATTCTACCACTACACAATGACGATGATAAAGTTTTCCATATAAAGAGGGTATACCAATCCCCTGATAATATATTTACTTAATCTTTATCGTCAAAATAGAAATAATCTATAAAAAAGTGGTAGATAATCTTCTTACAGCCTAACCCTCATCTTTAAGTGTATGATATGGAGCAAGCACTGTCAAGCTTGGTCATCGTTTGATGAGGTTTCCTGACCTAGTAAAGTTTCACGAATCTTTGCTTCAAC
>DYGY01000036.1 GCA_020724425.1 Thermaerobacter marianensis | reverse complement strand
AAGCATTTTTTCCAATTCTTCAAAACTACCCCCTTGACATATCACCGCTAGGCTAACGAGCTGGCTTCTCTGGCATAATCACAGCTGCAGCAAAATAAATCAAAAGACCAAAAATATTAGTGAAGACTATCCCCACTAGCCAGAGAATCCGCATAAGTGTAACATCAGTGTCAAAATACTCGGCCATACCAGCACAGACCCCTGCCAACATCCTCTTATCTCTGACGCGATAAAGCTTTCTTTGTTCCATTTGCTCTCCCCCCTATTCCTTTATTCCCACCATAGTTAGAGAGATCCTTTCCTTGTTCACATCTACCTCTAATACCGCTACCTTAACAATATCCCCAACAGAAACAACCTCTTTAGGGTGTCTTACATAACCCTCCTTCAACTGAGAGATATGCACAAGACCATCCCTTTTAACACCAATATCTACAAAGGCACCAAAATCTACAACATTTCTCACTGTACCCGTTAAGACCATACCAACAGCCAGATCCTTAATATCAAGCACATCGGTACGGAATACTGGACCCGGCATATCTTCACGGGGATCCCTACCCGGTTTCTCTAAGGATTCGATGATATCCTCTAAAGTTGGCAAACCAATACCCAACTCATTAGCCAGAGCCTTCTTATTAAAACCCTCTAGCCTTAAGCGAATATCGGGAATACCTCCTCTAACAAGCATACTCTTATCAACACCAAGCTTCATTAACAAAGCATTAGCTGCCTCATAAGACTCTGGATGAACAGCTGTATTATCAAGATACTCCAAACCAGCATCTATCCTCAAGAAACCAGCGCACTGCACAAAGGTCTTCTCACCCAATCCACTAACCCTCTTAAGATCCTTCCGAGAAGAAAACCTACCCACTTCATCCCTATACTTAACAATATTCCTAGCAACATTAGGCTTCAAACCTGACACATAACTCAACAGGGATGGTGAAGCCGTATTAAGATCAACCCCGACACTGTTAACAGCAGACTCAACTACCGCCTGTAAGGTCAACTGTAGATTCTTCTGATCCACATCATGCTGATACTGACCAACACCAATAGATTTGGGATCAATCTTAACTAACTCTGCTAAAGGATCCTGAACCCGTCTAGCAATAGATATGGCACTTCTTTCAGCAACATCAAGATTAGGAAACTCCTGCTTGGCTAAAGGTGAAGCTGAATAAACAGAAGCACCCGCCTCATTAACGATAGTGTACATTACATCTAGATTGCTTTCTCTTAATAATTCAGCTACAAAGCTCTCAGTCTCTCTAGAGGCAGTCCCATTCCCTATAGCGATAAGATCCACATCATATCTCTCTATCAGATTAATAACTACCTCTTTACCCTCTTCAATCTTCTTCTGAGGAGGTGTTGGGTAGATGACTGTCTTATATAGAAGCTTTCCCGTTCCGTCAACAACAGCAATCTTACATCCAGTCCTGTAAGCAGGATCAATACCCATCACTACCCTACCCTTAACAGGTGCCTGTAAAAGAAGCTGTTTCAAGTTATCGCCAAAGACCTCAATAGCTCCACTCTCAGCCTTTTCTGTTAGTACACCACGTAATTCCCTTTCTAAGGAAGGACCTAATAGTCTTTGAAAACCATCCTCAAGGGCAGAAACCAACTCGGCATAACTCACTGAATCTGGATTAATAATAACCTTTTCCTCAATCCTTAAATGAACATTCTCTTCAGGTATTTCAAACTTAACCTGCAACACATTTTCCTTCTCGCCACGATTAATGGCAAGAACTCGATGTCCCTTAATCACACTGAGAGGTTCCATATAGTCATAGTACATCTCATAGGGAGACTCAACTTCAGAATCAGTAGCTACAGTCACCAGTTGCCCATGTTTTAGATATACTTCTCTAACCACCTGACGAATATCTGGATCTTCAGCTATCCATTCAGCAATAATGTCTCTAGCACCTGCTAAAGCCTCTTCCCCACTGGCTACCCCTTTTTCTTCATCTATGTATTGAGCTGCAACCTCTAAAAGATCTTCAGTTAGTTCCTGTTCCCAGAGTATTAAAGCTAAAGGCTCTAACCCTTTCTCCTTAGCAATAGTTGCTCTAGTTCTCCTCTTTGGCCTATAGGGCCTATAAAGATCCTCTATCTCCTGTAATTTAATTGCAGCCCTAATTCTCTCTTCCAAATCCTCAGTCAGCTTGCCCTGTTCATCGATAAGCCTAATTACCTCTTCCTGCCTGCTATATAAATTTCGCAGATAGTTTAACCTCTGCTCAATAGCTCTTAAGTTTTCCTCATCTAGCCCTCCAGTTAACTCTTTTCTGTACCTAGCGATAAAGGGAATTGTATTTCCTTCATCTAGCAGTTCAACAGTGTTCTCTACTCCCTTTAATGGTATATTCAGTTCCTTAGCAATAATTGATTTGATATTCATTTGGTACCCTCCTTGTATCCTAAGATTTCTCAACAACAGCCAAAATTTCCTGCTAATTTGCCATAACCAATATCATATTGCTCCTTCCTAGTATACAAGAAAAATTAAAAAAAAGTCATCTAAACAAATGAGCAGGCTCTCGCCTGCTCATCATTTAAACGCTTTGAACTTGTTCCCGTTTCTTACGTTTCCTCGCATTCATCTTAGGAACATAATAGAGGTACAAACCAGTCGCAACCATCCCCAAAGTTACCACAGCATTCAAGCTATTAATAATCATCTTAGATGTTTGGGTGTGACCAATAAAATTCATAAAGATAATATTTGTCATCATCAAAGCCACAAAAGGCCATGATAGATAACGGTGAATCTTACGCATTAGTACATTTGTCGACATCTTCTCTTCCTCCTAACCATCTCAGTCTAACACAAACCTAACCAGAAAGTATCAGCGTTTTATTAAGAAATATTAATCTTGTCAATAAATTCAGATAGCAATACAATATAAGGTGAGAGGAGTGATGTTCTATGATTAGATTTCTAACGGTGATAAATCACTAACCTAATAAGCCAAGGAAAATGTAACCTGCAGACTAGGACACGGTTACCGTGTTTTTGTGTTTTTAAACCCGCAGAAGTTACTGCGGGTTTTCCATGTCAAAAAACAGGAAGGTGTACAATTTGAACCTCAAAGACTACGGTTGGAACAATCATTTCTCACATGAGTTTGCTAAATACAAAAATTTCTCCCCAGCAAGAGTAGTCCAGGAAGAAAGAGAACAATATCTTCTACAAACATCAGCAGGATTAATGACAGGAGAAATTACTGGTAGATTCCTATTTACAGCTAGTCCTGGAGATTTTCCTGCAGTAGGGGATTGGGTAGCAGTAACCCTTTATACTCAAGAAGGAAAAGCAATAATTCACCATGTCCTGCCTAGAAAAACCCAGTTCTTAAGAAAAACAGCAGGATTAATCACAGAACAACAGATCCTAGCAGCTAACTTTGATACTATCTTCATAGTCACATCTATTAACAATGACTTTAATCCAAGAAGACTAGAAAGATATCTAACCCTAGCCAATCAAACTAGAGGAAAACCAGTAATTCTCTTAAGCAAAATAGATCTCAGTGAGAACCCAGAACAAGTAGCCAAAGAAGTTAGAACACTCTTCCCCAGCGTAAGTGTTCATCAAATCAGCAACCAAACCGGTCAAGGTCTAGTCGAACTAAATCAATACCTTAAACCAGGCGAAACAGTAGTTGTTCTAGGTTCATCAGGTGTAGGCAAATCTACCTTAATCAACTATTTCCTTAACACTGACTATCTAACTACCGGAGCGATTCGAAAAGGTGATCAAAAAGGCAGACACACCACAACAAAAAGAATGCTCCTCAAACTTCCTTCAGGAGCACTAATAATTGATACTCCAGGAATTCGTGAACTACAACTCTGGGATGGAAACCAGGGTCTTAAAACCACATTCGCAGACATTGAAGAACTAGCAACCAGTTGCCGCTTTGGAGATTGTCAGCACCAAAGCGAACCAGGCTGTGCCGTCAAAGAGGCAATCCAACAAGGAAGGACCTCTGAAGAACGTCTAGCAAACTACAGAAAAATGCTAAAAGAAATGGCATATCTTGAGAAGAGGCAACAAGAAAAAGCAAAGAGGCTGTCGCGCTGACAGCCTCATCTCTTTAGAGAATAGTTTGGTGGCTCCTTAGTCACCTGAACATCATGGGGATGACTCTCAATTAAACCCGCTGAAGTTATCTTAATGAATCTTGAATCCTTTCTTAAGGCTTCAATATCCTTTGCCCCCACATAACCCATACCAGCCCTTAAACCACCAACCAGTTGATAGATGGTATCGGCAAGAGGCCCTCTATAGGGAATCCTTCCTTCCACCCCTTCAGGCACCAGCTTCTCAGCCTCTTCCTGAAAGTATCTATCACTGCTACCCGCCCTCATGGCACCAATAGATCCCATCCCTCTATAGACCTTAAAACTTCTGCCCTGAAAAATCTCTCTCTCACCCGGACTCTCCTCAGTACCGGCTAACAGCGAACCTAGCATAACAGTACTGGCTCCAGCAGCTAATGCCTTCACAATATCACCAGAATACTTGATTCCCCCATCAGCAATAACAGGAACATTATACTTATCTGCCTCATTGGCAGAATCAAAAATAGCAGTGATCTGTGGAACACCAATACCAGCCACAACCCTAGTAGTACAGATAGAACCAGGCCCAATACCAATCTTAACTGCATCAGCTCCTGCATCAATCAAAGCCTTCGTACCCTCAGCAGTAGCCACATTACCAGCAACCACATCAACAGAAAAAGCCTTCTTCAACTCTCCAGTTACCTTCAAGACATTCTTAGAATGCCCATGAGCACTATCAACAAAAAGAATATCGACTCCTGCCTCAACTAAGACTGAGGCCCGCTCCATATAATCAGGCCCTACCCCTAAAGCTGCCCCAACAAGCAGTCTTCCTCGTTCATCCTTAGCTGAATTAGGATACTTCTTTGCCTTTTCAATATCTTTAATAGTTATTAAACCACGTAGATGATACTCATCATCCACAAGTGGAAGCTTTTCGATCTTATAAGCAGACATTAACTCTCTGGCTTCTTCAAGAGTTGTACCCTCAGGTGCAGTAACTAACCTGTCACTGGTCATGGACTCATAGATGAACTTGTCATAATTAGTCTCAAACCTAATATCTCTGTTAGTGATGATTCCAACCAACTTACCAATCTCATTAACTATTGGCACCCCAGAGATATGATACTTCTCCATCAACATAACCGCATCTCTTAACCTGTGATTAGGAGAAAGAAAGAAGGGATCAACAATAACTCCGTGTTCAGAACGCTTCACCTTATCAACTTCAGCTGCCTGCTTTTCAATAGGGAGATTCTTATGAATTACACCGATTCCACCCTCACGAGCAATAGCAATAGCAAGCCTAGATTCCGTTACTGTATCCATCCCAGCACTAACAAGAGGAATATTCAGGCTAATCTGATTAGTTAGTCTTGTTCTGACATCAACCTCTCTAGGCAGAATATCAGAATATGAAGGTAGCAAGAGAACATCATCAAAAGTTAGACCATCCATGCCAAACTTCTCCTCAAACGAAGCCATAAAGATATATCTCCTCCCCGACAGTTTTTATTAGCATACCAGAACATTAAAAGAGAAACAAGGGGAATCTTTCGTAATTAAGAATATTACCGGGTATCATGTTCCAATCCCTACCCTTAACTCGATGGTCACTAATCTTCGTACTAACATTATATATTCCCTCTTAACAGAAGAAAAATAGAGCGATTGAGCAAGGGATCCCACTGGTTTTTAACATATTTTGACACAAGAGTCATTTGATGATAATATTCCCTTGTAAAGGAGTGGTCTTATGAAAAGAGGCATCCTGATTATATTCCTCATGCTCCTGTTTACCATCAGCGTCACTAATTCAACATCTTTCTGGTCTGCTTTTGGAAAAGAAACAAGAGCACTTGATTCACAAGAAGTCGTGACTTATGTAGGTAATGAACCGGTTACCCTAAGAGAAGTACATCTCATTCAGCTAACCTCAGAGTATAATAATCGCTTGGATCCATCCCTTAAAAAGCTCTCCTACGAAGAAGCTCTAGACATAGCCATAGAGAATACCCTAATACGTGCTGAAGCAAAAAATAATGGCCTTTGGCCAACAGAAAAAGAAACTCTTCAATATATAGACAACATAAGAAATGCCCTTAATCAACTACCTGAAGAGGAAAAGGAACTCTGGCAGGAATTCCTCCATGGCTACGGCATGTCTGAAGAAGAATTCTTTGCTGATAAAAACACAAAAAATACCTATGCCTCTTTCCTAGCTACAGGCAAACTAAAAATAGGTGTTAATACAGACTGGGATGAGTTTATTTTGCAACTAAAAGAGAAATATATCATCTCCTGGCCAGAAGAAATGAAGCCATGAAAAAGGGAATACCAAAGGAAATCACGAGAACAAAAGGCTCAACTATCAAGAAAAAAGAAGGGATTAAGAGCCCCCCTAGACCAAAAATAAAAGCAAAGAGATAAGGGGCTTCAGCCAATTTATCCGCTGTTCTTCTCCAAAGGGAAAGCTGCAAAATAAAGATGAGGTAAACTAGACCGGCTAGAGCTAACTTAAAACCATCCGCCATAATATCCCCTTCCAAAAAAGCCTGCATTAGCAGGCTTTAAGATACTTTGTGTGTCTCTTCTAGTTCTTTAACAAGATCCTTTGCTACCTTCCAGATATCCCCCGCACCCATCGTTAGAACAATATCTCCCTCATTAACTATCTCCAGAAGATATTGAACAATCTCTTCTTTAGTACCAAAGAGATGAACGGGTAGGCCTTCTCTATCCCTAATCATCTGTGCTAATACTTCCGAAGATACTCCAGGAATCGGTTTTTCTCCTGCTGGAGAATATATCTCAGTTAAAATAACTTCATCTGCTTCACCAAAAGACTGACTAAACTCATTCATCAAAAGCTGAGTCCTTACATACCTCTGAGGTTGAAAAACAGCTACCACTTTGTTCTTTGTCTGACTACGAGCAGCAGAAATTGTGGCCTTAATCTCGGTAGGATGATGAGCATAATCATCCACAACTAGGACACCCTGTTCCTGACCAATAATTTGAAAGCGTCTCTTGGCATTACGAAAAGCTCTTAAAGCCTCCGCTATTACCTTAAAAGAGATTCCTAGATACATTCCCACAGCTATACTGGCTAAAGCATTGCTAATATTATGTTTCCCAGGAACCGGAAGCGAAACCTCACCTAAAAGGGTATCCCCTGCATAAACATCAAAAACACTTCCCCCATCAATGAACTCTATATTTATTGCTCTATACCATGAGTGTTCGTTGAAACCATAGGAGATGGTTTCTGTCTGGCTATTTTTAACTAACTCTCTCAACTTCTCATCATCATAACAGTATACAACCAGACCATGTTCGTCAACATGACCGATAAAGGACTTAAAGGCTTCAAGTACCCGGCTGAAATCACCCTCATAGTGATCCAAATGTTCAGGCTCAATATTTGTTAGGACAGCTACATGAGGATGATACTTTAAGAAGGTCCCATCACTCTCACAAGCTTCCGCTACCACATACCTGCCCTGACCCGCCTTACCTGTACCACCAAAAGCATCAACTTCTCCACCCACAACAACAGTGGGATCAAGACCGGCCTGTTCTAACACCAATCCTAACATGGATGTAGTTGTAGTCTTACCATGTGTTCCCGTAACAGCAATACCAAGACCACTATGAAGAACTGCTGCTAGCAGTTCAGATCGATGCACAATCTCAATATTGCTTTCTTTTGCAGCTACCAACTCAACATTATCTTCAGGTACATCTGTGTTGAATATGACTAAGTCAGCACCCCATACCTGTCCCTTAGCATGACCAATACTGATGTTAATACCGGCTTGTTTAAGCTTTTCTGTTCTTTCTGATTCGCGAATGTCTGAACCACTAACCCTAAAGCCTTTACCTTTAAGGATTAGAGCCAGACCACTCATCCCATAGCCACCTATACCTATAAAATGCAGGTGGGAATATTTATCTAGCAAAATTAGACACCCCTTGTCACAAGTTGTACCTCTTCGTATTCTTTACGATAATTTGCCAACTATGCAAATTACACCTTCTCCTATTTCCCGGGTAATATCGACAGATCTTCTAATGGCAACTGCGCAACGGCATCCAAATCAAGATCATCTATCAATCCCTGTTGCCACTGGTAGTATCCCATACCAGCTATCATAGCTGCATTATCAGTACATAGCTTTAATGAAGGATAGTGGACATGATAACCTTCTTTCTCTCCGAGTTCAGTCATTTTCCGACGCAAGGCTGAGTTAGCTGCAACCCCTCCGGCCAAGAGAATCCTCTTTATCCCCCGTTCCTCTGCCGCTTGTCTTGTCTTTTCAACTAAGACCTCGGCCACTGCCTCTTGAAAACTAGCTGCCACATCCGCCAGAGCATATTCTCCCTTAGAAAACTCTTTTTGCATAAACAGACTAACTGCTGTCTTTAGCCCACTAAAACTAAAATCATAACTACCTTTCTCTAGATATGAACGGGGAAACCTAATAGCCTCTGGATTACCCTCTTGAGCTAACTTATCAATAGCCGGACCACCTGGGTAAGGTAATTTTAGTACTCTGGCTACCTTGTCAAAAGCTTCACCAGCTGCATCATCCCTAGTTTGACCCAAAACCTTAAACCTACCCGGCCCCTCAAGGTAGACAAGATCTGTATGACCACCTGAAACCACCAAGCATAGAGTTTTCTCTTGCATATCCTCATATGGCTCAAGATACGGTCTATCTTCTTCTATTAAAAAATTAGCATAAATATGCCCGGCCATATGATGAACACCAAGCAAAGGTATATCTAACGACCAAGCTAAAGCCTTACCAGCTGAAAGACCAATTAACAAAGAACCAACAAGACCAGGGCCTTTTGTCACAGCTATAGCTTGAATATCCTGCAAAGAAACACCAGCTTTAGCCAAAGCCTCTTTAATTATTGGAGTGATCATCTCTAGATGTTGCCGAGAGGCAATCTCCGGTACCACCCCACCAAACCTCTTATGGATATCTATCTGAGAAGCGATAACATTGCTGAGAATTTCTCTCCCATTGGAAACCACAGCCACTGAAGTCTCATCACAGCTTGTCTCAATACCCAATACTAATCTTTTCAAAACCGTCACCTCATAACCAATCTTTCCACATAATCAGGGCATCTTCCTGATTATCAGTATAATATCTAGGACGTATACCCCTGACTACAAAATCATGTTTCTCATACAGTTTCTGGGCCACCTCATTACTTACCCTAACCTCAAGAGTCATTCTAGTGCAACCCTTAACCCTAGCTCTCTCTTGTAATGCTAACAGAAGCAGTTCACCTATATGCTTACCCCTTAACTCTGGGTCTACAGCAATATTAGTTATATGTGCCTCATCAAGAATAGCCCACATCCCTGCATAACCTACAACCCTTGTTCCTTGTACAGCTACCACATAATCTGCAAACACATTATCTTTAACCTCAGAAACAAAGGCTTGCAAAGACCAGGGAGTCGAAAAACTCTTCTCCTCAATTTCTTGAACAAACGGAAGATCCTCTAAACGCATGCCCCGAATATGTACATCATCTGGCACAACCTAGCCTCCCCGTTTCAAAATATCTTTCTCCCCATATCTTTCTTCCCATATTTCCTCAGCTGCCGATTTTCTTAGATATATGGGCAAAACCTCTTCCCTAATACCTTGTTCAATCTTATCAGTTCCTAACAAAGCTACGATTAGAGCAGACCAGGAACTTAAAGGTTCCCCTAAAAGCCTTCTCCCCGCCAATATCTCCCGAGCAGGACCAACCACATATACTTCCTCATCAATTTCCTTAAGTATATCTTCTCTGTATCCTACCCGAATATCCTGTATCCTCTCTCCATTCCGATACACAGTCCAGTATGCTTCATTCTTCCTAGCAGGTAAAAGGCACACAAAAGAACCCGGGATATCCTTAAAGCCCTCTTTTAACAGACTAAAAGAATCTATCCCCACAAGAGGTATAGCCAGAGCCATTGCTAAAGCCTTAGCTGTACTAATGCCCACCCTAAGACCCGTAAAAGAACCCGGACCAACATTAACAGCTATACCGTCTAATTCGCTCTTTCTTACACCTGTTTCCTGCAAGATAAGGTCAATCATGGGAGTTAACCTTTGAGCATGATTTCTCCCACTGTGAAAACTAACTTCACCTAAAACATCCTTATCTTTGACAACTGCTACCGATAGCAGACTCCCTGCTGTATCAATCCCTAATACTAGCATCCCTATCCCTCCAGGCACTCAAAAGATGCTCCAATATCTGTTTGAATCTATCACCATGGGCTTCAAAACTAAGTTTGCGCCAAGAATCCCCTTCTATCTCTAACCTGATAAGGAGATACTCATCAGGCCATAAGGAAGATATCCTCTCAGGCCATTCTAACACCACAACCCCATCACCTGCAAAGTATTCCTCAAGGCCCAGCAAATCCGCTTCCTCTTCATCAATCCTATACATATCCATATGATAGAAGGGAAACTTGCCTTCATGCTCATTAATAAGGTTAAAGGTAGGGCTACGCACAGGTCCTAATACTCCACCACCAGCTAAAATCCCCTGAGCTAAGGTAGTTTTACCCGCACCTAAATCACCAGCAAGAAAAAAGATATCTCCTCTTTCACTGTATTTCCCTAACAGATTGCCTAACCATTGAGTCTCATCTAGATTACAGCTAATTATCTCCATTAATTTTGCACCCCAATGTATATTTTGAACCCTCTTTTGTCGATACTGCCATACAAAGGAGGTATTTCTATGCTTACAAATCTTGATCTTGGTGCAGCTATCGCTGACATCAAAGATACTGAATACAAAAATACTCTTGCTATCCTCACTCTTATCGAACTACTCATTGAAAAAGACTTAATTAGTCCTGAAGAATTTAGAAACAAAGCTAACCAGATAGATTCTCTTCCATCTGATTATACACTGTACAAATAGGTTGTCCAATTACAAAAAGAAAACCCCGGAACAGCTTCCGGGGTATCAGTTTATTCAGCAAAGCCCTTGTCCTTATCATATACCACCTTACCATTAATGATAGTGGTACAGACATTAGACCTGACCTCAAAGGGACTTCCATCCCAAATGACAATATCAGCATCCTTACCCGCTTCAATACTGCCGACCCTTTCAGCAACACCAATTATCTCTGCAGGATTGATTGTTAAAGCTTTAAGAGCATCCTCTTCAGTCATACCTTCCTTGATAGCCAGACCGGCAGCAACATTGATGTAATGGATAGGATAGACAGGATGATCTGTACAAATAGCAACCTTCACTCCTGCTTTAGCAAGGATACCAGGTGTAGCCATACTCCTATCCTTTAACTCAACCTTAGCTCTAGTGGTAACACTAGGACCAACAACGGCTGGAATACTTCTCTTTACCAATTCATCAACAATCTTATGACCCTCTGTACAGTGCTCAATTGCAATATCAATATCGAATTCTTCAGCTATTCTAATAGCTGTCATAATATCATCAGCTCTATGTGCATGAGCTCTTAGAGGCATCTCCTTGTTTAATACCTTGGCAATGGTCTCAAGCTTGAGGTCCCTCTCTGGCATCTTCTCAGGATCCTCTTTGCCCTTCTCTACCTTCTTGAGATAGTTAAGACCCTTAACAAAAGACTCTCTCATTATGGCTGCTGTACCCATACGTGTGCTAGGCATCTTACTCTTACCACTATATACTCGTTTGGGATTCTCACCAAAGGCACCCTTCAAACCAGCAGGATTCTTAATAACCATCTGTTCCACAGTTTTGCCATAAACCTTGATACCAACACCCTCACCACCAAGTACATTACCACTACCTGGGGCTGTCCAGACAGTTGTTACACCACCTTGGATGGCATCCTTAAAACCCACATCCTCTGGGTTAATGGCATCAAGAGCCCTTAACTGGGCAGTAACTGGATCTGTTAACTCATTAGTATCATTACCTTCAAACTGCAAACCTTCCTCATAAATCCCTAAGTGTGTATGTGCATCTAAAAATCCTGGAAAAACAAACCTACCTTCAGCATCAATAACTTCGGTTCCCTCAGGAATTTCCACAGCTTCACCGACAGCCACAATCTTATCATTCTCGATTAGGATGGTACCCTTCTCAATGATACCCTTAGTTACGGTATTAATCATACCATTGACAATTGCTATCATACCCCGATCCCCTTCCCGAAATATACTTCATAATCACAACATTTAGTATATCGAAGTATTTTACCATATTCAAGTACCTTAATTTAGAAAGCAGCACTCATGTAACCAACCACTTCACCCCTATTGTTCTTCACAACAGGTCTAGACCAATGTGAAAGTCTCTTTGAATCCTCATTTGAAAGGATACCAAGTCTATCTAATACAGACATAATAACCGGTCCTAAACCCCTGCTAGTACCATCAGTCATCTTGATAGCTATACCTAAAGATTTCTCAGGTATACCCACACAAAAGACACCCTCGGCACCTGATTTGGCTACTATCCTTCCAGAAAGAACACTCATAAGCTCAGTAGAGAGCCTGCCTGTACCAGCAACCATTTCTGGATAGTTCTGCATTGCCCGTACAATTCTCCCTATTGCTTCAGCTCTTTTTGAGCCTAACCCCTCGGTATTTGCAAGTCTTGCATAACCTAAAGCCATATTCTGAACAGGCATTCCAAAAACACTTACTCCACACCCATCAATCCCAATAGGTATATTCACCGAATCCACAGCAACCATCTCACTGACAACCTTAAGCATATCCTGTTGCACAGGATGGTCTTTGAGATAATATCCCTCAATGTCATACCCTTTTAGCAAAGCATAGGCTAACATACCACTATGTTTGCCAGAACAGTTGTTATGAATAGCTTCAGGTTTCAAACCTTCAAGCAACAACTGATGCCTCATCTCTTTATCTCTTGGTGCATGAGCCCCACACTGTAAAGCCTGTCCATCTAGATTAATCTTCCTAAGAATCTCCCCTACTGTCTCTAGATGAATCCTCTCACTAGAGTGAGAAGCACAAAAAATAGCTAACTCTCTTTCAGTTAAGCCAAACTTTTCAATCCCATCCCCTTCAACCAAAGGTATTGCTTGAATAGGTTTAGCTGCAGAGCGAATATATGAAACTTCTTCGGGATTACCTATTGAATATACAAGCCTACCCTGATTATCTACCACAGCAACATGACCATAATGTCTGCTCTCAACTATTTCTCCCCGCCACACATTAACCAGAAGATCTCCGGCATTACCCACTACCATATCCCCTCTTCCTATTGAGCTGCCAAGACTAGTTCTTTGAAAAGTGCTAAAGATACCTTATCTCTAAACCACATTGCTTCCGGATGCCACTGAACTCCCAAAGCAAATCTCTGTTTAGTACCTTCTAGTGTTTCAATGATTCCATCAGGAGCCTTAGCTGTTACCCCTAGATTGTCACCTATAGTATCTATCCCCTGATGATGAAAAGAATTAACCCTAATTTCCTTAGAAGCTATCCTGCTTAAAACACTACCCTCCTCTATGGTGATTTTATGACTGGGATACTGCATAGCTGCTCCCTGAAAATGCTTGATACCATCCTTATATTGCTCAGGCAGATCCTGATAAAGAGTACCTCCCTGAGCCACATTCATCACTTGAATACCCCGACAAATAGCTAACAGAGGTACATCCTCTGCTAAAGCCCTCTTCATCAAGGGAATCTCCAAACGATCTCTCTCTGGTGCTACAGGTCCCAATGAATTTCTAGGAGCCTGACCATATAACTCCGGATCAATATCTACCCCACCAATAAAGAGAAGGCCATCAACTTTCGCTAATAGCCCATCTATTGTACCCTGATTCACCTCTTCTAGAAGTGGTAGGATTACAGGTAGCCCTCCTGCTGCCTCTATAGCTTTGACATAATTCCAGGGAACAAACTGCCTTTCCCCTAAAGGTAGATCCCCTGTGTGAAAATTAATGCTAGAAGTAACGCCAATAACCGGTTGCATCATACCCCTCCTCGTATAATAGTGTTATCAAGTTAATTTGAAACATTACCAGTTGA
>DYGY01000035.1 GCA_020724425.1 Thermaerobacter marianensis | reverse complement strand
AGCATTTTTTCCAATTCTTCAAAACTACCCCCTTGACATATCACCGCTAGGCTTACTTTATCTTTTTAACTACTATCTTTGTTACTCCGTCTTCGTCAAAGGCTCCAATATATTCTTGACCGGCTTTTTCAGCCCAGGCGGGAATGTCTGCTTTGGAACCGGATTCTGTAGAGAGGACGGCGATTATATCTCCTGTGTTTCCTTCCTTTATGGCCCTAATCATCTCCATTAAGGGACCGGGGCAGAAACTGCCTCTGGCATCTATTGTCTTAGTTATCTCCATTATTTCCACCTCCAGATTAGATAAAGAGTGTTGCTTCACCATCTGTAGCTTCGCGGATGAATTCAGCTACTCCGGCTGTTCGATCTACGATGTCATCAAGATCATCTAGGGTAAGGTCAAAGAGATCCATGGTCATGCCACAGGCATGGATTTTGATGTTACCAAGCTCTTTGGCTTCTTTGAGGATGCTATACCAGGATGGGACGTTTTTTTCTTGCATTATTTTCATCATTTCTGGTCCCATTTCGGCATAGTCGGCACTGATGCTCTGGTTGGCTTCTATTTGCCCTTTTTTGAAGGCCATTAAGCCCCAGAAGGTTAGGAAGATGTCCACATCTTTACCCATGGCAACTGATCCGGATGCCATGATTGCTACCGGGTATAGTTTATCTACTGTTCCTGAGAATACGACCATTGAAACGCGTTCTGACATTATTCTGCCACCTCCGAATGCTTACAAAGTATTATTCTTTGTATTAAGCATATGAGTTACAGAGGGGGAAAGTAATAGAGGGGAGGTAGTATTTTTGTAGGGCAGGGAACCTAGGGGGGTATATGAATAGGGTGAAGACCCTAGATGATATTCTAGGGTTGAATTAAGCCTCTGCGGATGGCATAACGGGTAAGTTCAACACGATCATGGAGATCGAGCTTTTCCATGATGTTACTGCGGTGTGCTTGCACTGTCTTAATACTTATTATCAGTTCATCTGCTATTTGCTGGTTGGTCAGTCCTTTGGCAATTAGTCTGAGCACTTCGATTTCTCTAGCGGTTAGACCATCCTCTTTGAGAGCTGAGAGATTTTCATGAGTGCTATCGTTTTTAAAGACGGTGTCTGTTAATGCTGGATGGAGGATGCTATGACCCTGGTGTACTGCTCTTAGAGCACTTACTAGTTCCTTACTGGCAAGTCTTTTGAGGACATAGCCTGAAGCTCCTGCTTGGAATACAGGAGCGATATATTCTTCGTTGTCATGCATGCTTAAGACTAGTACTTTGACTTCGGGGTTTTCTCTTTTGATTCTTTTGGTGGCTTCAATACCATTAATTCCTGGAAGACCAATGTCCATAAGGACTATATCTGGTCTAATTTTTTTTACCAGATTTACAGCTTGTTCGCCATCTTCTGCTTCACCCACTACTTCCATGTCTTCTTGGGTGTTTAGCAGTGTGCGTACACCTTCTCTAAGGATTGTATGATCATCTACAAGGAGAATCCTTATTTTCAATGATGTTCTCTCCTTTACTTTATAGGCAGCAGTACTTGTATTCTTGTGCCTTGGTTGGGTGCGGTATCTATATCTATTACTCCACTTACTAGTTCTGCTCTTTCTTTCATACCAAAGAGTCCTAGTCCTCCTTCGGAGGGTTTTTTTGGTTTTAGGACTCTTTCTTTGATGAAGCCTTTGCCATCATCTTCTATATGGATTGCTAGTTTGTCTTTATGGTTTGTAAGTTTGATTGATACTGTTTTAGCTTGCGCATGTCTGATGATGTTTGTTAAGGCTTCCTGTACTATTCTAAAGGCAACTATTTCTATATCTTCTGTTAGTCTGCTTTCTAATCCTGCTGTTTGCATGTCAATCTTCATACCGGAGGGCTCTGTATTCTTTACTAGCCAACGTACTGCTGCTTCTAAGCCTAAATCATCAAGGATTGTTGGTCTGAGTTCAGAGGTTAGTTTTTTTATCTCCTCTAAAGATGTCAGGGTTATGGTTTGACAGTGTTTAATATTGTTCTCTACCATTGGTAAATCTTCCATGGAAAGTACACCATCTTTGGTGTTTTTCTTGATAAAGTCTAAGGTCATTTCTTGATGGAGCAAAAGGGTTGTTAGGAGCTGGGATGTTTCATCATGAAGTTCTCTAGCTATTCTTTTACGTTCATCTTCCATGGCTCTTAGTACTTGTGATGAGGCTGATTTGCGATAGTCTTCTAGTTTGTCAAGCATTTCGTTGAAGCTATTGACTAGCTGATCTACTTCTGGGCCTGCTTTTTCTATCTCTACTCTGGCGGTTAGTTCTCCTTGGCTTACCTGGGCCATGGTGTTGTTTAGTTGTCTTAAGGGTGCAAAAGCAATTCTTAGTAGCAGGTAGTTGATGACAAGGGAGATACTTACACCTAAAAAGAGCAGGGCAAGGTAATGGGTTATAGTGAATTTTTGTGTTTGTGAGATTTGTAGGACTGTCCAGGTGCCTGCTATGGCTCCTAGAGCTACAATACTGCTGTTTAAGACTAGGACTTTTGTAAAAAGCGAAAAGCGAGCATTAAGTTCGCTGATTATTCTATTCATCAAACTCTCTCCTTTGTTTCTTTAGTTGGCTAGAAGTGGGTAGTATCCTGCTAGGATAATCTCAATATATCTTAAGGGTGCTGGTATAGCTATCGGGTTAGTGTCTTATTTTCTTAGTATCAATAGCGAATCTTGAGGCAAGGTGATGAACTAACTGGTTTTTATGACCTAGCCGAAAACACTCGCGACTTCAGTCGTGTAGATGAATCGGCTTCGGTTGAGGCATAGTTTATTGCTGTAGGTGTTAGAAGGGGTAGGATATTGAATCTGTTTCTCTAGACCCATATCTAGATGCTATTATGGCATATAGTTTTCGTTGTGGTATCTCTTATTATGATGCAGCCTATTTGGCTGTTGCTGATGTTTCTACTGGAATAGCAGGAAGACACCTAAGACGATGATGAGGGAGGCCTTGAGTTTCTGACCGGGCTTTTCTTTAAATATGGAGATCCCTAGGAGGACGGCTAAGGGTAGGGAAAGGCTTGTTGCCGGTTCGGCAATGGAGACTTCGATGTCTTTTAGGGCGATAAGGAGAAAGACATAGGCATAGGCGTTGATTAGGCCACTCATTAAAGCGGGTCCTGGTCTTTGTTTTATGAGCTCTAGGGCGCTGCTTGTTCTTTTTTGCAGGAGGAGATAACCTAGCAGAATCAAGCTTATTACCAGGTAGAGGGAGAAGGCATAGGTAATGGGATGAACCAAGACAGAGTTAGCTTTGTCAAAGAGTCTGCCGATGGCAATGAGGAAGGTAGCCTGTACCATGGCTCTCGCAGGTGGATAGGCCCAGAGGGATTTTAGGGAGTTTAGGATGTTACCTCTCTCTAAGAAGCTTGTGCCTAGGAATACTAGGGTAATACCGAGGATCTTTAAGATACCAAGGCTTTCATTTAAGAAGAGGGCAGAGAGTATCAAAAGGAACACACCGTTTAGACCGGTAAGGGGAGCTACCAGGGAGACTTCTCCGTCGGATAAGGATTTAACATAGAGGACAAAACCGATGGAGTATATTGAACCTGCTAGGATAACCCAGGGTAGAAAGTCAAAGGAGGGAACAGGAATAAATATGGCTACCGGAAAAAGGAAAATGGTTGCTAAGCCAAAGAAGAGAAGGGTAGCTTCGACGCTGCCTTTTGTTTGACCAAGTTTTTTTACTACGATGCGTTCAAAGGCCATTAGGATGATTCGTGCTGTTAAGGCCAGGTATGCTGAAATCATGAGTATGCCCTCCCCTTGGGTACTGTTTGATACTACAGGGGAGGGCTGTTTTCCTGCTAGGCAGTTTGGGGTACTTCCTTTTCTTTTGATCTGTATTTGCGGATGAATCTGTCGATTCCATAGTGTCCAGCGATGGGTCCAGCGGCGATGATTAATATAGCTATGGTAAACATGTAGGGATTTGAGCTAGAAGATCCAGCTGCCATGAAGTTGAAGTTCATGAATGCCCCCATTAGTGCGGCAAAGGTTGTGGTGAAGCCTAAGATAAGGGCTAGGCCAACCAAGATTTCACCAAAGACGATAAGGTAGCTAAATAGGGTGGCATTTGGTATAGCTACTGCTTCTAGAAGGGCAGCATAGGTTGGTTTTACTGCTGGGATGTCTCCTGTTGCTTTAGCTACTGCCCCTTGCAGGAAACCGTTTACGGCCACACCTGCTTTATCTCCTGTCCATACGGGATTGCCTAGTTTTCCTAATCCGGATGATAGCCATTGCCAACCAAGAATTAATCTAAGGGCTAGCCATACACCAGAAAATTTAGTATCAGTGAAGAAACCTTTTAACATAGTGAATCCCTCCTTGCGTATTCTTGATTTTAGAATACCGGAGGGGAGTATAGGTATCAATAGGTTCCTCACCCTATTTACTCTAAGGTGTTATAGGGTGAGGAACTAAAGGACTATTCCTCCCACCAGGAGATGTGTAGCTGTACAGTCATGGTGGTGTCTGCTTCTATAATAAGGCCAATGCTGCTATTTTCAGCTAGAATCAGTTCGCCGGTTAGCTCAAGGGATGGTGTACTGGTTAGATAGGTTATCCCCCCTGTAAGGTCTGGAGTTATGCCACTTCCGTAGTATGCGTTGGCGATACTGGTGTTCGCTGATCCTAGATTTGTGTTATGGATATCTTGTGAGGATAGGTTAGATGGTGTTGGGTTAAGCAGAATGTTATAGGTTGTATCTAAAGGGGTATTGATATAGATGCGGTTAATGTATAGATTTTTGCCAGAGTCTAAAGGGTTTTCAAGATAGAGAATCGCTTTTTCACCGCTTGATAGAGTGATGGAGTCTGTGGAGGCAAAGAAAAGCTTCCCCACCATGTTTTTGCTGAGGGGTGTATTTGATATGGGGATAGATTGAGTTTCTTCATTAATTACAAGACTGCTGGTCTGGAGTTGGGAGCTATTATCTAGAGTAACTGGTTGCCAGAGGTTATTAGGATCTTTAGCATGGATTTGTATTTCTGAACCACGGTTTATATGGATGTCTCGTTCGGGATAGAGCAGGTTTGCTTCAGTAAGGTCTACATAGAGGGTGCCGGTATCAGCAATACCAAAGGTAACAGCTATGGCGCAACAATCAGTAGGTACTTCTAGATACAAGGAGTATTTTTGCATAGTGGTGGTGGAGATAAACTCTTCCTGCATGGTAGTGGTTAATGTATAGGCGGGATTGAGGTAATCTATTTGGATTGTGATGGTTTGCCCAGGTGTTTCTGTACACATATGGGCTGAGATAACCCAGTGTTCTTCTGATCTAACTTCAAGATGATGTAAAGATGTGGTTTTGATACCGGCAAAGCTGGCACTTCCTAGATTGGCTATTTTCATGGAGTATCTACCATGGATGGCGTGGGTGGTAGATAGTTCCCAGGTGGTATCCATATCACCTTCAGCTGCCTCCCAGCTATCTGGCCAGGATGGGTTATTAGGGTCGGGATATTCAAAGCTATTATTGAAAAGATAGTTATGAGCAGTCATACCATATCTCCTTAGATGGCGACAAGGTATATGCAGAGGATAGTAGATACATCAACTCCTGCTGATTTTCCCTGTCCCCGGACTCTTATATGTTTCTTTTCCATAACTGGTTCTGGCAGTATTAGAGGAAGGTTGGTACTTCCTCTTTCCATTTGCATGAGAAGGTGGGTTTGATAGACGGTACCACCACCAAGAACAGAGTAGTTTTGCTGTGTTTCTAATATGAATTTTGCCGCTCCGTTATAGGCACTAACAGTCCATTGGGTGATGTATGCTTCTGTATTGGCAGGTACGTGCATGCGTGCTATTTGCCAGACGTTGGTATTGGCAAGAACGCGGGCATAGGTAACTGTTCCGGCTGGATTTTGCCAATCGATATTTCCTGCTGCATAGAGGGCTGAACCTGCTTGGATTACTTCAAAACCTTGTATGTGCATTATATCTGTTGCTGTTAGGGAAACAGGTGTAGTGCCGTTAAGAGATACGGTCTCAGTTTTTACTATCCAGTCTTCATCAAGGTAGGTACAGAGAACTTTCTGTGCTTCTGTGCCAGCGATTGTGTCATTAGCTGATGAAGATACTACCCTGGCTCCTGTTGGTGTGGTTGGTTCACTGGAGAAACCAGAATCTAAGACCTCATAGTTATCTTTGCTTATACCAAGTTTTTCTCCTGATACGTGATAGTGGTCATAGCCAACTAGCATATCTTCGCTGATGGCATAGGTATAAGGTAGGTTGATTGTACGCATTTGCTGACCAGTGACAAGGTAAGGCCAGTTAATGTTTGGCATAGTGTTCTGCTCCTCTTTTTCCCCTCTTACTACAGCATATGGTGTTGTGGCCATTTAGGAAACAAAATATCAAAAGACGGTATCTTAGGAATACCGTCCTTTGATAATCGAGGAGACTTGAATTAGAAGAACATTGCTCCAATCCAGATTGCTGCTATGATGGCTATTACATGGAATATCCACCAGCCAGCGTTGAGAAATTCCCAGGTGGTGCCATCAAGCATGTTTTGTTCCTTATTCTTAATTTCGTCTGGCATGTCATCTCACCTCACGGATATTTTTGCCGCAAGTGAATAAGAGTATGCTTAGCCTTTGAAAAGGAAGCGACCTAAGAGGCGATCATAGTTCGTCCACTGATTTTCTGGGTCTGTATCGTTTTGAATTATTTGTTGTGCTTGTTTAAGTTTGCTGCTTAAGAGATCGGCTTGGTTTAGGGCGATAGCTTCTAGTGTTTGAGGGAGTATTGGTGCCCCATATTCTAGTTCGCCATGGTGGCTAAGTATTAGGTGTTCAAGCCCTACTAGCAGATCTGCTGGAACATGAGCTATGTTTTTGGTTATGTTTTCTATTATTCTAAAGCCTATGACTGTATGTCCTAAAAGTCTGCCTTGGTTAGAATAGTCGATGACTCTTTTGTATTTGAATTCTTCGATTTTGCCGATATCGTGTAGGAGAGCTCCGGTTATGAGGAGGTCTCTTTGGAGTTCGGGGTAGAGGTTTACTAGGTTTTCACAGATCTCAGCTACTTCTAGGGTATGTTCTAAGAGACCACCTAGATATGAATGGTGGACTAGTTTGGCAGCTGGTGCCTTATAGAAGTTATCCATAATGTCTTGATTTTTTAGTAACTGGTTGAAGAGTTCTTTTAGGTTTGGTTCTTTGATGGTTTCTATTTTGCTTTTGAATTGTTCTTTTAGTTTGTCAATGTCTTTGTGACTTATGGGTATGAAGTTTGCTGGGTCGATTTCGTGTTCGGGTATTAGTTTTAGAGACATGATAACTATCTGATGTTGGTTGTTGAATTCCTCAACTTTACCTACTATCTGGATAATGTCTTCGATTGCAAATATTTCTGCTAGCTCTTCAGCTTTATCCCAGATGCGGGCCTCAATTTTTCCAGTACTATCAGCAAGTTGAAGAGCAAGGTATCTACCTTTACTGGGATCTTTAAATGGTTGTAGTCTTTTATGGACTACTAGATATGCTGCATTTATTTCCAGTCCAGGTTTTAAGTCAATGATTTGCATGTATAACAGCTCCTTAAAGATGTACTAAATAAGGGTTTCGGCATTTTTTCTTGGTTACCTTCCTATTGAATCGGGTAGCATAGGGGAGGATATCTAAGAATACTCGGGGCATTGGAGGCTACTAGGAGTTGCTCCTGAATGAAGCCAGATAGGCTAGTGTGAGGGAGTTTGAGAAATTCTTATCGGGTTGTTATACTTAACCGTGTTGCATTTGAGGGTTGGCGATATTTTAAGCCAATCCTTTTTTATTTAGGGAGGTACACAATGGTAATTTTTGATAGGGTTTCAAAACAGTATGAGGATGGTCATGAGGCGGTTAAGGAGTTCTCATTGGAGGTAAAGGATGGAGAGTTTCTTGTGATGATTGGCCCTAGTGGTTGTGGGAAGACAACTACACTTAAGATGGTTAATCGCTTGATTGAGCCTACCTCTGGTACTATTTACATTGGCCAAAAGGATATCACTAAGGAAGATCCGGTCAAGTTGAGGAGAGAGATAGGGTATGTAATTCAGGATATTGGTCTTTTTCCTAATATGGCAATTGAGCAGAATATTGATATTGTGCCACGGTTATTAGGTTGGTCTAAGGAGAAGCGGAAGCAGAGGGTTGATGAACTGCTGAGTCTAGTTGAGATGGATCCTGAGGTTTATGCTAAGAGGTATCCTTCTGAGTTAAGTGGTGGTCAGCAGCAGAGGATTGGGGTTTTAAGGGCGCTAGCAGTTGAGCCACCGTTGATTTTAATGGATGAGCCCTTTGGAGCTCTTGACCCTATAACTAGGGATAATCTTCAGGAAGAGTTTAAGGTTTTACAAAAGAAGCTGAACAAGACGATTATCTTTGTAACTCATGATATGGATGAGGCTTTGAAGTTAGCTGACAGGATTGTTTTGATGAAAGATGGTGAGATTGTACAGGTTGGTTCACCTGATGAGCTAGTTAACAGTCCTGCTGATGAGTTTGTTTCAACCTTTATCGGGTCTTCCCGGATGGAGAATTACAAGAGGAGTGAGACCCGGTGAATATAGAGCTCTTTGAGATCTGGGCTAAGCATGGGGATACCATGTTAAAGGCCTTGGGTGAGCATGTTTTTCTAGCGGTTACAGCTGTTTTCCTAGGTATGCTGGTAGCTATTCCTTTAGGAATCTGGTTAGTTGATAGGGATAGGTATGCTAAGTATGTTCTTGGTGGTGTTGGTGTGATTCAGACCATACCGAGTCTGGCTCTTTTTGGTCTGGTTTTGCCTTTTTTAGGAATTGGGACTAGGCCAGCACTGTTTGTTCTTATGCTTTATTCGATTTTACCGATTCTAAGGAATACCTATACAGGTATAAAAGAGGTAAGTCCTGTGTATGTGGAGGCTGGTAAGGGTATGGGGATGAGCAGGTTTCAGTTGTTGGGTTATGTGGAGTTGCCTTTGGCTTTACCGGTAATCATGGCGGGGATTAGGATCTCGATTGTCTATATTATAGCCTGGGCTACTCTGGCTGCAGCTATTGGTGCTGGAGGTCTAGGGGATCTCATCTTTGGGGGAATTGCTGTCTATGATTATGACTTGATTATGGCAGGAGCTGTACCAGCAGCCATATTAGCTTTAGTTGCTAGCTGGTTATTGGGTGCACTAGAGAAGGTTGTTACTCCTAAAGGGATAAGGAGGTCTTAAGTGTGGAAAGAGTATTTTTGTTAACCGTTGAGCATTTGCAGTTATCTTTAATGGGTGTGTTGATTGCTCTTTTGGTAGCTATTCCCTTGGGGATCTTTATATATCGCTATAAGGGGTTTGCTGGAGTAGTTCTTTCTTTAACAGATGTGATTCAGACTATTCCTAGTCTGGCCATGTTGGCTTTGTTGATGTTGGTCTTTGGTCTTGGGAATACCACGGTGATAGCAGCTTTGGTTCTATACTCCCTGTTACCTATTGTTCGTAATACCTATACGGGATTAAACAATGTCAGTCCAAGTTTGATAGAGGCTGGTAGGGGTATGGGAATGACCAGGTTTCAACGGTTAAGGTATGTTGAGTTACCCTTAGCTTTGCCGGTTATTATGGCAGGTATTAGGGTAGCTACTGTAACTGCTATCGGTATTGCCACCATTGGTGTCCTAATTGGTGGTGGTGGTCTTGGTGTTTTAATCTGGAGAGGTATTCAGAATACTGATACGCAAATGATTTTAATGGGTTCGATTCCGGCTGCCTTGCTGGCAATTCTAGCAGACTTTCTGTTAGGGAAAATTGAAAAGAGATTGATTCCTAAAGGGATGAATTAAAATCTAAAGAAGAGGTGTTGTTTTAAGTTATGTTTAACAAAAAGGCTTTAGTGATATTGATGATACTGGTACTGGCTACAACTGCATTAGCAGGTTGTGGTTCTTCAGCAGACATCACTGTTGGATCAAAGAACTTTACCGAAAATATTCTTCTAGGTGAAATGATTTCTATTCTGATTGAGGAGAATACTGATTTGACTGTTGAAAGAAAGTTGAATCTAGGTGGTACTCTGGTTAACTTTGAAGCATTAAGGAATGGGGATTTGGATCTCTATGTGGATTATACGGGTACAGGTCTGATGGCTATTCTTGATATGGATGTAATTAATGATCCTGATTTGGTTTATGATATTGTTCAAGAAGAGTATATGGAGCAGTTTGGTCTAAAGTGGATGGCACCAATGGGTTTTAATAATACCTATGCTATTGCTGTTAGGGAGGATACTGCCAAGCAGTATAGCCTAGAAACCTTATCTGATTTGGCTCTTGTTAGTGATGAGTTGGTTTTAGGTTCTCATCAGGAGTTTTATAACAGGCCTGATGGTTATCCTGGCTTACAGGAGACCTATGGGATGAACTTTAAGGATACCAAGGCCATGGAGATTGGTCTAAAGTATCAGGCTATCGGCACAAAGGATATTGATGTAACTGATGCTTTCGCCACTGATGGTAGGTTGATTAGCTATAACTTGGTGGTTTTAGAGGATGATAAGCAGTTTTTCCCACCATATCATGCAGCTCCTGTGGTGAGGATGGATACATTGGAAGAGTATCCTGAGCTGGAAGGCATACTTAATAGCTTGGGTAATATGATCAGTGATGAAGAGATGCAGCAGATGAATTACCTTGTTGAAGAAGAAGGTATGGATGAAGCTAAGGTTGCTAGGGACTTCTTAGTTCAGAAGGGTTTGATAGGTCAATAAAGAAAAGCTGGACTTTCGGGTCCAGCTTTTTTAGATGACAGCTTTTATTCCTTGCCAGCCAAAGTATAGGCTGGCTGTTATGATAAATGACCAGGTGAGGATACTTAGGCTTAACCACCAGAAGACTTTCTTTTCTTCTGATCCTAGGGTTAGAGCCAGGGTGGCTGCTAGGTGACCACCGGTGAGGATTGGAGCTACCAGTGCTGTTCCTGTAAGGCCATATTTATCCCAGAGTTCCTGGAATTTGCGGTATCTCCAGCTAGTTTCCTTTGGTGTATATTTGCTCATTATCCAGTCTTTAGCTCTTGCGTAGAGGATGATTAATAGCCCTACTGAAAGGGTATTACCAAGGACTGCGGCAATTAGTACTAGATAGGGTTCTATGCCTGCGGCAAGACCCATGGGTATAACTATTAGGATTTCGATTAGGGGTATGGCAGCTAGAATAAAGACTAGACCAAGACCGATACTAGAATCAATTGACATGACCTCATCCTTTCCCAATACAGTATAGCTATTTAGGTTAGGGAAGGCAAGGTTCGTGTATTTTTTGTAGGATTTGTGATAGAAAATCGATCTTCTTGGAGCCGTTACATAGGAATTATACCCTAATGTAGCCAAGAAATATGACACTACCTCGAGCACGGTGGAAAGAGCTATAAGACATGCAAAAGAGGTTGCCTGGAACCGAGGCAATATTGAACCAGCTAATAACACTGTGGGCATACTGTTAGCTCTCACAGAGGGAAACCTACTAATTCAGAATTCATAGCGATGGTAGCTGATCGCCTAGGAGTGTCCGGTAAAAGTGAATAACAACCATGAGCCTCCCAACTGGGAAGCTCTAGACTGTAGGCTAAACCTCGTGTTAAGTAAAACACGGGGTTTTTGTGTGGAGGTATCAAATCATATCAATTATGTGGATAGATGGGGGTACTTTGTGGAGAGAAGATTTCTTAGATAATGTTACATAGAATAATTCAAAGCACTTTTTTGATTGGAACTATAAGGAAACTAATGATACAATGGTCTTAAATATATAAAATTTGGAACGATACAATGATTCTTCTATATGAGAAGTGTTATACATGCTAATCAAAACAACTATCCAGTACATTTTCTTCATCAGAAGGATTAATAAGTAACAAAGGATGGTTGTTATGAAAATTATTGAAAACAATGGTGTGATTAACGTTGAAATCCCCTACAACAAAGAGCACATCAAAAGCTTAAAACGCATTGGTAGTGGTTAATGGGACCCTACCGCTAAGGTTTGGATCCTTTCCACTGAAGAAAAGACAAGATTTAGAGTTAATGCGGGAGAGAATCGTAAAAAACGAGGACTATTCCAGTGAGACAACCTTACTGAGAAATTATCTTAAGCAAAAAGGGTACAGTCCGAAAACCTTAAAAAGTTATACCGGACACTTAGAGCGTTTCTTGACCTTTTCAAAGGGAGAGATCGACAAAAACACGATCAACGAATACATCCTGTACTTATTAGAGGAAAAACAGTCCTCCCATTCCTATGCCAATCAAAGCATTAATGCTTTAAAGGCCTACATCTGTATGAAAAATAAATCAAGAGAAATTGTAATTGATTCAATTCTACGACCCAAAAAAGAACATAAGCTGCCAAAAGTGATGAGCAAAGAAGAAGTAAAAAAAGTGATTGATGCAACCCATAATACGAAACATAAAACCATGCTCATGCTCGCTTACTCCTGTGGTCTTAGAGTCAGTGAATTGGCATCAATGAAATTAAAAAATATAGATAGTTCGAGAATGCTGGTTATGATTGAACAGGGTAAAGGACGAAAAGACCGGGTGGTTAGTCTATCAGAGAAAATGCTACAGCAACTACGGCAGTATTATGTAGAGTATAAGCCGGATAAATGGTTATTTGAAGGAAGTGAAAGGGGAAAACATATTAATACAAGAACCATACAAAGAGTATTTAATAATAGTGTAGAGGCAGTAGGGATAACGAAGAATGTGACTTTTCACAGCCTTAGGCATTCCTACGCCACGCATATGTTGGAAGCCGGGGTCGATTTACGGTTTATTCAGGAATTACTTGGACATCAAAGTAGTAAGACTACGGAGATTTATACCCATGTTTCGGTGCAGTCTTTGAGGAAGATCACGAATCCGCTAGACCAGCTTTAAGGTGTATTCCCGAAACTGTTCGTATATCCTTCTGATTTTTAGGTATTTGTGACGGTTTACGTAAATAAAGGAGTTAGAAGAAATCAACGCTAAGAAATACTAGATACATAACACCGGAGAATAAAAAATTTCTTATTCAGCTAACTGGCAGGTAAGTTGAAGAGACATAGGTTAAATATAGAATAGAGAGTGAATTACAATGGAACACATTATTTTCCTTTCAAACCAAAGAATTTCATTAAGGGAATTTACTGATAGTGATTGGATTAATGTCCATAAATACGCATCTGTAGATATAGTCAGTCAGTATCAACCGTGGGGACCTAATACTCAAGAAGATTCAAAAAAATTTGTTAAACAAGTGATAAACGATGCTATCAAAGAATCTAGAACTAGATATGTGTTAGCAATTATCTATAAGGAAAATAATGAAATGATTGGGGCTGGTGAGTTTAATATAAGGGATTCTATCAATAAAGTTGGAGAAATAGCTTACATTGTTAATCCGAATTATTGGGGGAAAGGAATAGCGACAGATGTTGCAAATTTATTAATTGATTTTGGCTTTAGAGAACATAAACTACATCGGATATATGCTACTTGTGATCCGAGAAATATTGGTTCATCTAGAGTTTTAGAAAAAGTTGGTATGACCAAGGAAGGAAGAATTCGTGAAGATTTGTTAATAAAAGATGGTTGGCGAGATTCTTTTCTATACAGCGTTTTGGAACATGAACGTAAAAAATAGTATAACAAATATTATTCTATTAACAGGGGTCAATAGATGAACAAACTAATTAATTAAGTACTTCGAAGAAGCGTTGACATCTTCTAACACTTTATCACCACTGCGGGCTAGCGCCCTTGGTCGCAGAAGTAGATTCATAGAAGAAGATACAGCGACACACCCCCGAGACTAACCGAGTCGGTAAAGCCCGAGCCTAACATAAGAGCTATGTAAGGCTCGAACTTTACCTGTAAGTCTCGAGGGCGTCGGTGATACTACAACGTTAGGCGACAGACCCTGCAATGGCCGCGGTCCTGCACGTATTATTACGAGCAATTTTTGAATAATATACAGAATCTACTATATATAGAAGTAGATTTATATTAAGGGGCAGAAGTCGATGAAGTATGTGAAAAAAATTCCGCCAACTAATAAACATTTAAGAACTTCTTTCATTAATGAAGGATGGAAAAAAATAAAAGAACGTTAGAATCTCAAGTAGTGGTGTAAATTTTGATGGCGGGTATTGACAGAAAA
>DYGY01000034.1 GCA_020724425.1 Thermaerobacter marianensis | reverse complement strand
GCTTACCAGATTATTGAGAAGAGATTCAGGTGGTACTAGGGAAAACTTCTACAAGGAACTAAGAAGACGTGTTAGGAAAGGGATTAAATGAGGAGAGCCGCTGTGATTAGCGGCTCTCTTTATTTAATCCCTCTACTTCTTCACTTCATAATGGGTCAGTGTTGCTTCACTAAAGAGTTCTCCTTCTATATACATCTCTTCCCTTATCTTCCCTATGCCTTTAGCAAACCAGTGGATGTCTATCACTTCTATATAGTGGCCATCGCTTTGAATTTGTTGGACTCTAGTTATTTTAAGTATGTCTGAGTAGTCTCCTGAGGGAATGGTAAGTGAATCTAGGAGTTCTGTATGGGTAGTGATTAAGACCTTCTCTTCGATGCCAGAAGAGAGAGGCTTTATTGAGCCATCCCAGGTGTGGATTGAGTTATCTTTTAGGGGGTAGCTAAAGAAGTAGTGTTCGGGTGTATACTTGAAGATGCCATTTAAGCTTTGGGTTTGAATTAGGATTAGGCCATCTTTAGTATGGCTATAGTATTCTATGGCTGCTGGTACTGGTGAATCATCTATGAATAGGGAGATGGCATGGGTTTCATAGTTATCTATGGTTGTTTGTTCTGTGACTTCCATGGTTGCTTTTAGGGGAATTATCCCGTAGAGTACCATGTCATAGTACCATTTGTTGCCGGGTTCTAGGGGGTAGTATACGGGTTCTTCCTGGGTGGAACAGCCTGCTAGAAGCAGGGATACTAAAAGGAAGATAATTAGGTATGTTTTCTTCATTAGGATTCTCCTTTAGGCATGGTTTAGCCTCCCTTGATGGGAGGCTAGGGTATTAAGTTTATACTATTATGTCTTCCCCACCATCTACGCGGATGATGTTTCCTGTGAGCCAGTTGGCTCTTGGATCTACTAAGAGAGAAATAATGTCTGCCACATCTTCGGGGGTTGTTAGACGACCACTGGGATTTCTGTCTGTTGCTTCTTTGACAAGAATCTCATGCCCGGGTATTTTCCTTAGGGCTGGTGTATCTGTTACCCCTGCTTGGATTGAGTTAGCGGTAATGCCATAGGGAGCTAACTCGATAGATAACTGGCGTATATGTGATTCTAGTGCTGCTTTTGCAGCTGATACAGGGCCGTAGTTCTCAATTACTCTATGACCACCGGAACTGGTCATAGCAAAAATTCTTGCACCTTTTTTGAGAAGATCTCGATGGAAGGCTTCCTGGGTCCAGTATACTAGGGTATGGGCCATGACCCGGAGGGTCATATCCATTTGGCTTTCCTCTACTTCGTTAGCTTTTTCTTCTGTAATGTATTTCTTTGTTACCCCAAAGGCAAGTGTGTGGAGCAGGACCTTGATCTCGCCTGGTTCTTGTTTGAAGAGATCTTGAAGGTTATCTAGTATCTCTTCTCTTTTTTTAGGATCAGCAGCATTGACGTTGTAGAAGAGGGCTTTGTTGCCTGTTGCTTCTATTGCTTTGATGGTCTCTTCCACTACTGGCATTGTTGCTTTACGGTCAAGATGTACACCTAAGATATTAAAGCCATCCTGGGCTAATTTGATTGCGGTTGCCTGACCAAAACCGCTTGATGCTCCTAGGATTAGAGCCCATGGTTTTATTGTTGTACTCACTTTAGTGCATTACCTCCTTATTCTGTTCCAGCCCTATTCTGATATATATTCTAAGTTTAGTAGCCGTTTCCTTCTAGGGTTTCTTGTTTTGTTACGATATGGCCTTTCCATTTACCAAAGGTATACCAGGCTAGGGCTAGGATAGCACCAATGATATTTGATAACGCTACTGCCCACCAAATACCGGTAGCACCCCATTCAAGGGAAAGGGCTCTAGCCAGGGGTACCCTAATAAGCCAGAGGGAGATAATAGAAAAGGACATGGCAGCAAGTGTTTGACCTGTACCTCTAAAGGCTCCATTGATAGTGTTAAGTACACCGATAAAGCCATAGGCAAAGGCAGCTATTCTTAGATATTCTACCCCAAGGGAGATAACTTCTTGTGATTGATCAACCACAAAAAGAGAAATTATTGGTTCAGCAAAGATATAGACGAATACACCTATTAGGGAAAGGATGATCATTGACATTAGGGCACTGATATAGCCTGTCTTTTTGGCTCTATCAGTTAGTCCAGCACCAAGATTTTGACCAACCATGGCTGTGGTTGCTTGGGCTAAACCTAGGGATGGTAGAAAGACAAAGGCATTAATCCTGTTACCTAAGCCGTAAGCTGCAAGTGTTGCTGTACCAAGCTGAGCAACTGTTGACATCATAAAGGTTAGCCCTAGGGCTCTAGTTGATTGTTCTAGTGCTGCCGGTACACCAATAATGATTATATCTTTAACTAGTTTTTTTTGTGGGAACATGGTTTGCCATTTGGGTTTAAGTATTGTTGTACCACTAAAGAGAAGGTAGAGAGCTACTGCGGCACCGAGAGCCTTGGCGATAACTGTTGCTAGAGCAGCTCCTGTAACTCCTAGAGCCGGCAAACCAAACCAACCAAAGATAAGGATGGGATCAAGGATAATGTTTAGACCAATAGAGAAGAAGGCTAGTTTCATAGGGGTTCTGGTATCCCCTGCCCCTCTCATTAAGGATTGATAGACATAGAAGATAGACATAAAAACAAGACCAAGGAAATATGTTTGTAAGTATTGAATAGCTAACTCAGCTACTTGAGGTTCAACACCTATCTTACCTATGAGAAAAGGTGTAATGAGGATGCCGATAATGGTAAAGATAACTGTGAGAATCACTGTAAAGGTAAGGGTTTGACCTGCAACTTTATTGGCCTCACTATGATTATTGGCACCTATGTATTGGGCTATCATGGTTGTTCCGGCTACAGTGAAGCCGGCTAGAACAGAGATCATTAAGAAGACTATGGGAAAAGTCATTGAGACTGCAGCAACAGAATCTGGTCCTAAACGACCAACCCAGAACATATCAATAAGGTTGAAGCTTGTTTGCATAAGGTTACTAGCGATAACAGGCCAGGCTAGTACTAGAAGTGTGGTATGTATGGGACCTTTTAGAAGGACATTATCGTTTTGGCGCATCTATTTCGCCTCCAAATTAGTTCGTAACTCTAAGTTTATTACTCTCTTTCTCTGCTGTCAAGGTAGCAGGGATAGAGAAGATTATGTCAAATATTGTGGAGGTAAAGGGGGAAATGTTTATGAAGTACTCTCTAGAAGATAAACAATTGCTAGAAAAATATGTCTCCAATGTGGATAAGTCTGTTTACGCTATTTACAACCTGCCTGAAGAAGTCATTGCTGTGGTTTTTGCTTATGTGAGTCGCAGTCCTGATAGCTTTAGAGATAATCTTTTGAAGCTGCTTAAGGATGATAGTCTGAACCTGGGTCTTGTTGATGGTGTTGATTTGTATGACTCTAGCGCTCAGGAGGAAGCAAGCAAATTCCATGAGAAATGGGTTATTCAATATGGTCACTCCTCTGTAGCTGAACATGCTACAGCACATCTTGGTATTGAAGGGATCTCAAGGCTTGCTTCAGCGGAGTTAGAGCTCTCTAATACCTTCTTAAGCTTCACTGAATATTCCCAAAGGTATCAACGACCTGAAAGAAACAAGTTTGTTATCCCTAAGGAACTAGCGACAGCCAACCTAAAGGAGCTTTTTGTTGATACCATTAGGTATACCTTTGATCGCTACGAGGAATTGCAAGAGGCCTTGTATGAGTATCTTTTGGATACCCGTAAGCCAAGGGAAGGTGAATCTGAAAAGTACTTTAGGAACCGGATGGAAAAACTGAGTTTTGAGGATGCTAGGTATGCTTTAACCCTAGCAACCAAGACTAATCTGGGTATGACCGGTAATGGTAGAGCTATTAGGGATAGTTTAACTTCTCTTTTAACATATCCGCAAAAAGAGATTCAGGATATGGCTATACAGATCACTGAAGAGGCAGAAAAGGTTTTACCGAGTCTATTAAGATATGTAAAACCTAATTCTCATGAGTTGGATTCCCATAAGATGGCCCAGATTAGTGTATCTAGGGTACCTGAAAAAAGAGAGAGAGCTGAAAAGGTAAAGCTATTGAAGTATACTCCACAGGATGAGGCCTTAGATGATATCCTTTTTGCTTTCCTAACTAACAAGAGGATCCATACACCTACAGAGATTAAAGATCATCTTAAGGGTATGAGCTATGAAGAAAAAGAATCCCTTTTCAGGGATATTACAGGTACTCTTGATGAGCATCAGCTACCGATTGCAGCCTATAAGGCTACTAGCTATCGCTTCCTTTTCAATATTTCTGAAGCTAATTGGCATCAGCTTTTAAGGCATAGTCGCAAGATTAATTTCTTCCCACAAAGACCCAATATCTATAGTGGGGTAACTGTACCACCAAGTATCCAGGAGGCAGGCCTTGAAGGTATTCTCTATCAAGCAGTTGATAGGGCTGAAGAAGCATACAAGGTTATCTATCCCTTTAGTCCTGTAGCTTCTGAATATGTGGTAACTAATGCTCATAACAGACATGTAATGGCTGATTTGGATCTAAGACAGGTTATTCATCTGGTTCGTTCAAGAACAACTCCCCATGCCCAATGGGATATCAAAGATACAGTAAGGCAGATGTCTAGAGAAATAAAGGCAGTTCATAGTTTCTGGTCTTTTACCGATTAGCAATACCCACTAATGCTCCTAAAAGCAACAAGAGAAGAATCATATCGATGGCATTAGGCATAAATATGAGTTTGATGAGGACGATTCCTGAAGTGATTAGAACTAGGATACTAGGGTTTCTCTCCATCTCAGTTAGCAATTGCCGAAAACGATACTTATCAAATCTCATGGTTCTCCCCCTCCCTAGTTGAATATTACGTTACTGCCAAAGAGATGGTGCAAAGCCATCTCTTTTTTGCACCTCTTTTTAAGGTCAGCTATATGATATTAGAGACCTAGTTAAGGAGGAAGCTATATGATGTATCAGCAGGAGGTTAAGAAGGTCGATAAGGAAATTCAGAAATACAAGAGTGATAGAGCCAGATTCCAGAAAAGATTGAATTCAGTATCAAAGGGTTCCCATGTTGAAAAAAGAATTCTAAGTGTTTTAAGTGATTTAGAAAAAGGAATAAAGCAGGCGCGGGCCAAAAGAGATAAGCTTTTAAAAGGAGTATATGTACCGGCAGTACAGCATACCACAGCCATTCCTAAGAAGACGACTATAAGGAGTCTGTTGGATGATTTTAAGGTTGAAGATCTTACTGTTGAAGCAAAGGGATTTGCTAGAAGACTACATGAGCTAGCCTCAACCATTGAACAGGCTGCCAATTTGGTTGAAACGACTCCCCAAATTGTTAAATCCTTTAAGTCCATGTTCACTGGTAATGGGAGCAAGATTAATCTTGGACAGCTTGATAAGATTGCCCGCTTATTATCAGACTACCAACTGTTAGGTATGGTCCAGGAACTAAACACTATGTTTAAGGAAAAAGATTAGGCTATTCTCTCTCTTTTGTGCATACACATTAGAGAGACTATAAAGAGGAGGTTAGCTATATGGAGGGTAAAATAGCCCAAGCCCTCTCTGCCTATGATTTACACCTAGAGGGTATGGTCCCCTTAAAGAAGGGTTACAGGGTCTCTACAGACAAGGGTCTTTTTCGTCTTAAGGAGTTCCCTGGTTCTCTTCAGGAGTTCAGGTTTGTCAATCAACTGCTAATCCATCTTAATACCAGTGATTTTAGGGATGTGCGCTTACCCGTTCTTACCAGAGAAAACAAGAATCATGTCCTAATTGGTGATTCTATCTTCTATCTATCTCCCTGGGTTAATGGTACCAATATTGATGTTGAAAACCTAAATGAGCTAAAGGACCTGACCGGACAGTTAGCAAGACTGCATATTGCCATGGAAAGCTATGTTCCGTTAAGAGATCTCAGTGATGTCCGTATTGATAATGATGATCTGACTATTCTCTCAGAGGGTCTCAATGAGCTCTATGAGTTTGCTGAAAAGGATGATGAGTTTGCTAAAAACTATCTACCCCTTTTGGAAGCTGAACTTGAAAGTGCTGAACAGGTCTTTGCTAATTTGCATGGGGAAGGTGACCTAGCTTATCGTCATGGAGATTTCCATGCCGGGAATGTGGTACGAACCAATGCTAACAGGCTCGTAATTCTTGACTTTGATGAAGCATCAGTGGGTAATCCTTTATGGGATTTGGTAGAGATCTTAAGACTCTATGGGAACTGGGATGTGGAATGGCTAATCGCTATGCTATCTAGCTATCATCAATTTAGACCATTGAATGAAGGAGATCTAGGATATCTTTTGGCTCTCCTTTCTTTCCCCTGGGATCTCTGGGAAATTGGTAGAGCATACTACCTGCAGGGTAGAATGCAGGAGCGTAAACTAGCTTCGGAGACAGATCTTTTTGCCAAAAGGAAGCTTTGTTTGAAGGTTCTTTCTAACATATCTCCTGAGCAGCTTGCAGGTGAAGGTGAACCCTTAAGGATTCCTTTTGAGGAGATAGAGAGCCCATTTGTGGAGACAGAATCGCCTTCTGAAGAATTTGAGGAACCTGTCCAAAAGAAGAAGAAAGAGAAACTTGTTTGGCGTTTCCCCTCCTAGGGCGGATGATACGAGTCATAGAGGTAAAGGGATACTAGAGGCCGTTCTTCTAAGGGAGAGAGGAACGGCCTCTCTCTCTGTGCTAAGCCGTTAGACCATTTCATCAATGTCCTCACCTTTTGATGCGAGGTAGTTTGTGATCAATCTCCTCTAGCTCATCTTCAAAATCGGTATAGTCTTCATCAACAAAGTAGTCGAAGTCTTCAAATGCCTTTTTGTCTTCCTCAAGTACCTTGGCATCCTGAACTCTAACCCAGAGTTTGGCATTACCAAAAACCTCAACATTGACTTCTAGTTCAACTGTTAGCTCGATAGATTCACCATTATCAGAAACCTGGCTATCAACTACCAAAGGATCTCTAGTGAGGACTATATCGATGGTCTCATCACTAAGAAGACGATCTCCTTTGTAATTGGTTACAGGGATGCTATCCCTGTATGTCAGGGTTTCTTTGTGAACACTAGTTTGGCTACCTGACTCATAGGAATACCACAGGTTGACTTCAAATTGCCCTTCAAATTCTACCTCACTACCTTTGACACTACCGGTATACCGGTGGTTAACCAGTTTTATACCAAGAATGGTTTCTGGTTTAACTCTTGGCCTTAAGATGTAGGTATTAGTGAAGGTTTTTCTGCCGGAAGCCACGGCCGCTCTGGTCACAATCTGCCTTAATTGACCCTCCTGCCACATAAGTTTTCAATTCCTCCTTATTCTCAATAGTGGTCGGATGTAACCCATGACCCCTCTCGCTGTCATTTTATGAATGAGAAGATAAATGGTGACAATCAGGGAATTTGAAAAAGGAATTTGTGGGAAACTACTTTGTGGAGGTGTAAAGAATGCCAATCTTAGAGATTAGTATTGTTCCTGTAGGTACCAAAACAGCAAGCTTTAGTAGTTTTGTAGAAGATGCAGCAAGGGTGATTGAAAGAAAAGGACTACCTTACCAGGTCACCCCAACCGCTACTGTGGTTGAAGGAGAACTAGATGAACTCCTAAACCTAGTTAAAGACATTCATCAAAGCTCTTTTAAGGATGACACTCAAAGAGTGGTTACCTCAGTAACTATTGATGATCGTATTGATCAACCCATGTCTTTAAATCAAGAAGTCAACAACTACTCATGAGAAAAGGCCCTAATTGGGCCTTTTCTCATGGCAGAATTATCTCTGGTTCCTTTTCTCTAGCTCTATAAAGGGTAATTACGTTACCAACTACTTGTACTAATTCAGCTTGAGTATCTTTAGCAAGAATCTCTCCTGCTTCTTTTGGTTCTTCTAATGAGTTTGATAGAACTCTGACTTTGATTAGTTCTCTAGCTCTTAAAGCATCATCTAGCTGGTTTATGAGTTCTTCATTTATTCCACCTTTACCTATTTGAAATATGGCTTTTTCTGTCTGCGCTAGGCTACGCAGATAGGCTCTCTGTTTGCTTGTTAACAAAATAGTATCCTCCTGTTAGCTTCCTTTAACCCTTCTAAGCATTAAGACATAAGATAAGGCGGGTAAAAAGGAGGCTTAAATAATGTCTGAGCTAACACTTATTCTTCTAGCTATAGCTGTGAGTTTAGATTGTCTGGCTGTAGGTACTGTCTATGGGATAAGACGGATACTTATCAGTCAGACTATTTTAGCTATCATTGCTGCAACCACAGCTCTTTTCACTTTTGTGGGTATGAGTCTTAGTGCCTTTCTCTTAAGATTCTTACCTGAAGAGACCGGCAAATATCTTGGAGCCGCTGTTCTTTTTCTTATGGGTTTATGGTTAATCTATGATGCTTTAAGAGAAAAAATAGAGACCAATGGTCATACTACACCATTAAAGATTCTCAGGCAACCCCTGAAAGCTGATAGGGATGATTCCGGTCACATTGATCTTAAAGAGTCATTCCTTTTGGCACTGGCTTTAGGTCTTGATGCTCTTAGTATTGGCTTAATTGCCTCTTTAGTATTAACCCCTACCCTAGCATTACCTGCTTTAACGGGTATCTTTAGTTATGTTCTGCTTTTTTTTGGGCTTACGCTTTGGTTATCAGTTGGCCAATCGGGTTACCACAATGGCCTGGAGTTTTCTACCCGGGCTCTTGCTTTGTCTAATAGCTATCCTAAAGCTGTTTTAGTCTTCGCCATAGAGTCGTTCAAAATCAGAATGACTTATCCTTACCTCTCTGGGTTTGCTACCCTGATGAGGACCGATATAGCCTTTTTCTTCTAGAAGATCAATTAAACGCCCGGCTCTACTATACCCTACCCTTAAACGTCTTTGTAGAAGGGATACTGAAGCCTGCCCCGTCTCTACCACTACTCTTAAGGCTTCAACAAAGAGTTCATCATCAGCAGGGTCTGTATCCTGATCTACACTTACAGCATACTCGGTTACATCCTGATTATATTCTGGTAGAGCTTGAGTTTTGATATAGTTTAAGACTTGTTCTATCTCCTCTTCAGTAACGAAGGTTCCTTGGACTCTGACAGGTTTGCTAGCCCCTACCGGATAGAAAAGCATATCTCCCCTACCGACAAGCTTATCAGCACCAGCTTGATCAAGAATTACCCTGGAGTCTGTTTGCGATGATACAGCAAAGGCAATCCTAGTTGGAATATTTGCTTTAATAACTCCGGTAATGACATCAACAGAGGGTCTCTGGGTAGCTACCACAAGATGGATACCTGCTGCTCTACCCATCTGGGCCAATCTCTGAATAGCCTCCTCCACATCTCTGGCTGCCACTACCATCAGATCTGCCAACTCATCGATAACAACCACGATAAAGGGGAGCCACTCTTCTCCCTCTTTCAGAGTCTGATTATATCTGGTGATATCTCTAACACCTCTGCTAGCAAACTCTCTATATCTTTTTTCCATCTCCTTTACCATCCAGTTTAAGCTTGCTGCTGCTTTTTTAGGCTCAGTTATAACTGGGGTTAGCAGATGTGGTAAACCATTATACAAGGTTAGCTCAACCATTTTGGGATCAATCAACATCAGTCTTAATTCTCTTGGTGTAGCCTTAAACAAAAGACTGGTAATTAAAGAGTTAACACAAACACTCTTTCCTGAACCTGTAGCACCGGCTACAAGAACATGAAGAAGCCTTTCCAGATTAGTTACTACAGGTATACCCCCAATATCCTTACCTAATGCAACAGTGAGATAGGAAGAGGAATTTATAAATTCTTCACTTTCCAGTACATCTCTTAGGTATACTGGGGAGACTTCACTGTTAGGTACCTCTATACCCACAGCTGCCTTACCGGGAATGGGTGCTTCTATCCGGACATCAGGAGCAGCTAGATTAAGCGCAATATCATTGGCTAAAGCTTGAATAGTGCTCACCTTGACTCCCTTAGCGGGCTGGAGCTCGAATCTTGTAACTGCAGGACCATAATGTACTTCAGTTACCTGTGCTTCAACCCCAAAGCTCTTAAGTGTTTCTTCAAGAATCTGACTCTTATTAAGGGCATCCTTTTTAGTCCTATTAGTTCTTGGTAGTCTTCTTTTGATTAGCAAATCAGCCGGTGGTAAACGATACTGACCGGTATTCCTAGTTTCTTCTATAGGGAGAGTTACTTGTTCTTGTTTTGGTTCTTCTTTTTTCTTAAAGGGCACCACTTTGGGTTGTGGTTCAGGTTCTGGCTCCATATGGTCCTCAACAATGATTTCCTCTTCTTCTTCCTCTTCCCAAAGAAAGATAAATTCAGAGATAGCTTCCTTGACTTTAAGATAGATGGCTAGTAGCCATTCCTTAAACTTAAGGAAGATACTCCTTAGGGAGATGCTTGTAACTAATAGCATACTGACAAGGAGGAAAGCAGAAAGAAAAAGCCACTTACCCGTTACACCAAAGGCCTTATCCAAAGCTATAACTAGGATAGCACCAATGATACCACCACCCTGGCCTGCCAAACCATTAACCCAATAGGTCTGCTGTGGTATCTTGATAGCATGAATCCAGCCTGCTAGTACCAAGATGGCCATAATCAAGCCAACAATTCTTGTATTAAACTCAAGTTCTTCTCTTTTGTAGAAGATAGCTACAGCTAATACAGCCAACAAAAGCGGTATGAGTATGGCTGTATCCCCTACTAAAGCTCTTAAGACTCTACCCAAGAACTGCCCGATAAAGCCGGTAGTTTCTGTATATAGAGCTAGAAAGCCAAGACCAGATAGAGCCAAAAGCATAATTGATTTTAGCTCAGTTTGAATACCTTCCCTTTTTTCTTGAGGTATTTTCAATTCCACTCACTCCCAAACTTTAGACAAAGAAGTACTGCCAGATTAGAACACTGATTCCAAGAACCCAGGTATAGATGGCAAAGACCATCAAACCATAGTTTTCGATAATCCTAAGCATGAACTTGATAGCTGCATAACCAGCTATGGTTGCAGCAATAAAGCCGACTAGGAGTACATCAAAGGAAGCTATCTGAGCTACATCAGTCTTTAGAGCATCCTTTAGGTCTATTAAAGAGGCACCAAAAATGACTGGGAGAGCTAGAAGAAAAGAGAATCTAGCTGCTGTCTTTCTCTTTAAACCTACTAGTAACCCCGCAGCAATAGTTGTTCCTGATCTAGATAGACCAGGGGCAATAGCCATACCCTGCATTAGACCGATAAAGAGTGCATCCCAGACGGTTATCTTGCCTTGATCCTTATGTCTTTCCCCGATTATGGTTGTAACCCATAGGAGTGTACCTGTAATCAACCAGAAAAAACCTACCCACATCAATGACTCAAAAAAAACTTCAAAGACAGGTCTTAAAAGCAACCCTATAGTAGCTGTAGGTATACTACCAAGAACAATAAGGATGCCTAAGCGAAAATATTCATCATAACGCCAGGCAGCCTTAAAGTCCTTTTCTCTTCTAATCATGTTCTTGCAGCCATATATTAAAGAACCAAAGATCTTAACAATATCTTCAAAGAAGATAATAATTACAGCCAAAAATGTTGCTAAATGAAGTATAAGTTCTAGGGTGACTCCAGGGAGTTCTAAGCCCAAAAGAGATTGAAACAATACTAAATGGCCGGAACTACTTACCGGGAGGAACTCTGTTAGCCCTTGAATTACTCCTAGAATGATTGCATCTATGTAGGTCATGTACCTACCTCCCTTGTTTATTTATAGCTTACATTATATCTCACTCCTATAAGGTTTTCTCCCTTTATTCTAAAAATCCTTGAAATATGAGAGGTGGGGTTTCCCCCACCTACATTTGTATGTTTAGTATTCTACCTGGCTGAAATCGAGGATCTAGATAGTCTTTGGGGTCTGATGATACTAATCTAATGAGTCTTGCTTGAGAAAAACCAAGTGGTTCTAGAATCAGTGTCCTCCCATTGGCCAGGTTTATCTCTACCTGGTTAGCTTCTTCTTCTTTGCCTTCTAGTATCAGATGCATTGGCATTACTGTATGAAGGATCAATTAAGATCACCTCTATTATTCTTCTGCTTAATAAGCTCATTGAGTTTTCTAATGGCATGGGCTACTCCCCCTACTTCATCAATGAGTCCTTCCTTGATAGCTTCCTCCCCAACTAAGACAGTGCCGATATCCCTAGCTAACTCTCCAGTTCTAAACATTAGCTCCCGGTATCTCTCTTCGCTTATCCTGCTGTTTTCGACTACAAACCTCACTACCCTGTCTTGCATTTTATCCAGATATTCATAGGTCTGGGGTACCCCAATCACTAATCCCGATAGCCTGATGGGGTGAATAGTCATGGTTGCTGAATGAGCGATATAGGAATGGTTTGTCGCTACTGCTATAGGGACACCAATGCTATGTCCTCCACCTAACACCAAAGATACAGATGGTTTAGAGAGAGTATGAATCATTTCTGCGATGGCAAGTCCTGCCTCCACATCCCCACCTACAGTATTTAAGATGACTACCAGACCCTCTATGTCACGATTCTGCTCCACTGCAATCAACTGGGGAATTACATGCTCATACTTGGTAGTCTTGTTTTGGGCAGGTAGAGTTAGATGACCCTCTACCTGCCCTATGATTGTGAGGGTATGAATGTTGTTCTTGACCTCAGGAACATTAGTTGTACCCATCTCTTTAATGTTAACACTTGGAGCTGTTTCCTCAGTGATAGGTTGAAATGGATGCAATGGTGGTTCGGTACGAGTTCTGTTAGGATCTCCATCTGGAGGCATTGGTGGATTATAGCCTGGCGGATCATAACCCATATGCCAGGAGAGTCCTATCCGAGAAGTTGCCACATGATCTTTATTAATATCCAAAAGTTTTCCCACCTTCCTTAATAAAACCTTCTTATCTAGTGTGTGAGAAGATGGGCAAGTTCATTCAGAAGAATGCAAAAAGGGTACAGTTTGGTAGGAAAACTTTTGCTAAAAAGGAAGGAAAGATAGCAAAGAACCAAAGAAGATAGTATTTGAGATAACTGTATTCATCATGGAAAAACTAACAACACAAACACCGTAACCAATAAGAATGGACTAGCAAGCTGCTATTTTTATTCCCTAGGGGATGGATGTAAACAAAATCTTAGATGCCCAAAAATTCTCTATCAGGGGGAGTTAATTAGGTTGAACGCTTGTATATATACACCCAGATACTAGCGCCAATCAAACCTAGTAGTGCCTTCATCAACCAATCAAGGGGAGAAGCGTTGAAAAGACCTATTTTCATAAATAGCAAACCACCTCCCATCATCAAAACGAAGGCGGCTATTGTTGCATAGATAATAGACATGGGTTTCACCTCCAAGGTCATTTCAGTAATTCTATAATATATCAAGGGACATCAAGGTAGTTCCCCTGCTACGAAATAGGAATACGGCATGGAAGATTGGATTGAGAAAGTTTTTCAAAGCGTACATCGGTCGTACTAGCTATATGGGAAGAGCCACTTTCTGATGCCAAATTATTCACAGGTAGTGAGACACACTAATACCCCTGATCCGCATACTGCGAAAAAACTACAATCACCCCAATCGTTCCATACTTGAGCAGATACGCGCTTGCATTGAAACAGCCGTTGGACATCACTGGAATTATGTTCTAATGATGTTAATCGCCACTCCCGGTTTATAGAACGGGAATATGGGTACAATTGTTCAGAAATACTTGTTTCACTCATGAGGTTGAAAGGAAGAGTGATGTCGCCTCCTATTCATACATGTATGACTCTAGGGATGCTATTCCAATCACTAAGCTCTATTGTCCAATACTGGGCCCATTCCTTCACTTCCTCATATTCTGGGTGACTAGGATTCAGCATGATTTCACGGAAGTCATTAAATCCTCCTATACCGCCCACATCTTCAGGTGGTGTTTGACCACTTGCTTCCAGCAAGTAGGGGGATTCCTTATCGTGTTCCTCGATTACACGAACAAGCTGGATTTCATGTTCCCAGTTATCCCCCATATCATATGTGTAGACCATATGCTGTTGCTTTGGAAAAAACTCCGATAAGGTATGCCCTTTCATTAAAATAGCGTCTTCATCGTAATCGAGGTCATCCTCAAATGGAACAAGTCTGACAACTGGTATACGGTGACTGCCATCCAAGATAGTAAAGTCATATAGGTGGTAATTATTCCAATGAAATACTACCTGCAGTACTTTATGTAACCGTTCAAATTCCAGGTCCGCAGGAACAATAATCCTTCGCACCGCCTTATATACTTCTAAATCAAGTGTGACCAGCAATTCAAAGGCACGGTATTTGTAGGCTTGCTTTTCTGTAAGCTCAGAAAGTAGGTTAATCATTGCCCGGTAAGGAACATATCTATCGTTAGTGCTTCCGGAATAATTGACATAACGGTAGTTTACGGAAGCTCCAACCGTATCGCTAAACACTTTTTCAATGCCGTTATATTCTTTCCCAACAGTGAAAGCGCAGTCTAGTCCCGCTTTTGTTACCCACGTTGCTGTCTGCCTATTACGATTTCTTGAAAACTCCACCTGGCCTGCTTGGCGCAAATATTCCTCCACAATCTCTGGGTTTATATGCATGGAAAGAAGTGTGTTTGAAATGGCTGTTCTCATCATTTCCGCTACATTTTTCAGATCTTTTCGCTTGACCTGGTAAATCGCAACAGTATAGCGTGTGGCGTTGTTCACTAACACAATCATGTCCTCTGATTTATGATTATCCCATACGTTTGTCCAGTTTGCCGTCCAAGAAAACAGTGGATTCTCATCCTCGTTTGCGGGCGGAGGATTTACTCCCATGGCATCTGCTAATTTTTTGGTCAGTGCAATTTGCATTTTCTCACTTCCTTTATCAATCATAAATTTTATCTATTGCTAAGGTACTTACTTTTTTTCCTTTTATCCTGCCATTAGCAACTCCTGAATAAGGATTATCGTTACTACCTTTGCGTCTAGAGTAGAATTTGCTATCCTTAAACTTCCTAGTAAAGCTTGAAAAGTCTGTGGAATGTAGCACCTGATAGTTATTTGCAAAAACGTACGGCTTTTTTGATTAACGTATATCTGATTCCTTTTCTTCCCTAGCCAACAACTTACCTGCTAAAGAGTTAAATAAGACCGTTCCCTACTGTCTAA
>DYGY01000006.1 GCA_020724425.1 Thermaerobacter marianensis | reverse complement strand
GCCCTATTTACAAGGGTCTCCAAGCTTTTTGTGTCCCGTAACTGTCAAAGACAGGTATATACAGCATAACATATGTTTGGGTGTTTTTCAACGAGGCAACAATTCATCCCTCACCTGAAGAGGATGGGAGACTTCTTATCGCATTAGGTTAAAAACACCGCCCCAAACACTTGAGACGGCTAGTGTGGGTCATACAGGAATCGAACCTGTGACACCCTGATTAAAAGTCAGGTGCTCTACCGACTGAGCTAATGACCCGAAATGGCTGGGGTGCTAGGATTCGAACCTAGGATACAGGCTCCAAAGGCCCGTGCCTTACCGCTTGGCGACACCCCAACACTGGACCTTAAATATGATACCAGAGTATCTCCTAATTTGCAAGAATTAAATGGGGTGAGTGACGGGACTTGAACCCGCGGCCCCCAGGGCCACAACCTGGTGCTCTGACCAACTGAGCTACACCCACCATAAACTTATAAGCCACCAGCTCATAAGTGTGCGCCGGGGAGGAATCGAACCCCCGACACAGAGCTTAGAAGGCTCCTGCTCTATCCCCTGAGCTACCGGCGCATAAATGGAGCGGGAGACGGGAATCGAACCCGCGTAGCTAGCTTGGAAGGCTAGAGCTCTACCATTGAGCTACTCCCGCATAAAATAAAATTAATGGTCGGAGCGGCCAGATTTGAACTGGCGGCCTCCTGCTCCCAAGGCAGGCGCGCTAACCAAACTGCGCTACGCCCCGTATCTCGACTGCTTAATTAGTATACTGAAAATCTTTTGCTCTGTCAACGGATTAATTAACTCCGCTTCTTCAATATTTCAGCAATTTGAACTAATGCTTGCCTTCTATGGCTCAACTTATTTTTTTCTTCCACAGATAACTCAGCTAAGGTTCTACCTAAAGATACATTATCTATGGTAGGTTCAAAAATCGGATCATAACCAAAACCATGGTGCCCAACTGCTTCTTCACGAATTATACCACAAAGCTTGCCTTGTACAATCTCAACAGAATATGAGTCCTTGTTGGGAGTCAGAAGAACCATAACAGCAACAAAATATGCCTGACGATTCTCTTTGCTCTGCATATTATTTAATAATAGCCTAATATTATCTTGATCAGTAGAAAATTCTCCCGCATAACGAGCAGAATATATACCTGGAGCTCCAGATAGAGATTCAACCACAAGGCCACTATCTTCAGCAAGAACAGTCAGTCCTGTAGCCTCATATGCCTCTAAAGCCTTAATCATTGCATTTTCTCTAAACGAATTTCCCGTTTCCTTAGCACTGGTGAGATTATAGTCTCCTAGAGTCTTAATTCTAATTTCTAAGCCAAACTCCTGAAACAATCTATCTATCTCTTTAATTTTCCCCTTATTTGCACTAGCTAACAGGATTTCATACATTTAATGATACATCCTCCAAGGTCTGTTTCTGAATCTGAATTAACTCTTGAATACCAATTTCAGCTAAGTCTAATAGAAGATTCATCTCTTCTCTGCTAAAAGGAGCTTGCTCACCGGTACCCTGAACTTCAATAATCTTCCCGGAACTAGTTCCCACAACATTCATATCTACCTGAGCTTTAGAGTCCTCAGCATAACATAAATCAAGACGAGGCTCACCATCAACAATACCAACACTCACAGCAGCAACCCAATCTGTTACAGGTATTTTTTCAATCAAACCACTCTTTTTTAGATGATTTAATGCATCTATCAAAGCAACAAATGAACCGGTAATAGCTGCTGTTCTAGTTCCTCCATCCGCTTGAATAACATCAGCATCAAGCCAGATAGTTCTTTCCCCCAAAACATTAAGATTTATGACAGATCTTAGAGCCCTACCAATTAACCGTTGAATCTCCATAGTCCTACCATTCTGTTTACCCCTAGCTGCAGCTCTTGCATTTCTCTCTGCAGTTGCCCTAGGTAGCATATCATATTCAGCGGTAATCCAGCCCTGACTAGTACCTTTTAGAAACGGAGGGACCTTTTCCTCAATAGAAGCAGTGCAAATAACCTTGGTATCTCCCATAGATATCAGAACAGAACCTTCTGCATGCTTAATATAGTTCCTTTCGATACTAACTGATCTTAGTTGTGCAAAATCTCTATTACTGCGTTCAACCATTTCATCCGCTCCCGACTTTTTTAATAGAACGTTTTAGAATTCGTAGAGCCTTCTCTGGATCTTTTTCTGCTAGCAAACCCATTGCAGCCATAACATATAACGAATCAACATAGATATCAGGTGTAGTTGGTCTTAAAGAAAAAGGCTCTTTAGAATCAAACATACTTCCTTTTAAAATACCCTCAGACTTTTCTCCATAAACAAGAATTCCACCTGTACCAATTACAGTTTTAATACTTGTAAGATCCTTCCCATACTGAAAAACAACCTGCCCATCGGGGAGATCAACTACCTTGAGATAGCCAACGTGTCTTTGTACAGCATATCTAACAGCTAGATATGCTAAAACATTTTCAACTTCAACCTGCTCCTTATTAGCAATCAGATCAGGCTTTTGTGTAAAGCAATTTACTGTATCTACAATGTATTGTTCATCCAGACTTGTATGCCTTGAAATCTCATCAATCCCAATGGATCTTAAAAGACTACCTGCACTGACCCTAAGACCGAGGTCAGCTTCAACAGTCCGTTTATGCACCGGTTCTTCCAATCCCTTATAGACTATAGTTTCTTTTGGTCTACCCCTAGCAATACTATGTACATCGGTAGTAGCGCCACCTAGATCTACAACAAGCAGTTCACCTAGACCTTGCTCTCCCTCCATACCTTCGGCTAGCAATACAGCTGCACGTAGGACAGCAGCGGGTGTGGGGATTAAAGGTCCGTCCATCAATTCCTTAACCTTTCCTAATCCTTTTGCTTCAATAATTGTATCTAGAAAGACCTCACGGATAGCAGAACGAGCAGGTTCAACCTGCAACTTCCCTAACTCAGGCATCACATTATCAGCTACTGTGACCATCTTGCCGGTCCGAGTCAGTATCTTAACCACATCATCAGCAGCAGCTCTATTACCTGCATATATAATTGGACAGACTAGGGAGCTCTCAGCCAATCTTTCAGTATTCTGCAAAACAATCCGCTTGTTACCACCATCAGTCCCACCTGCTAAAAGAATCAAGTCAGGGTCTTCCTGAGCTATCTCTAGGAGATCTCTTTGAGTCAATTCATAGGAATAGGTCTTCTCAACCCTAGCTCCTGCTCCAAGAGCAGCTCTCCTGGCAGCTTCACTGGTTAACTCAGGTACTAGACCAACTGCAACCATACGCAAACCACCTGCAGCGCTGCTTGAAGCAAGCTTAAAATCAAAATCAGTTCCCTTTTGTTTAAGCTCATCAAGACCCTGAAAATACCCCACAAGAAGATCGGTATTAGCAGTAGTCGGAACCCTGACTTGACCAGTAATCTCTTCAGTCACTAAATCAACTGCAGTCATCTTTGTATAGGTGCTACCAAAGTCAGTTAGCAAAACCTTGGACAAACCACTCAACTCCCGTTACTTCATCTTCCTTGATGAGAACATACCGTGATACGTGGTCTTTGTATCCATAACAGTTACAAAGGCATTTTCATCGACACTATCTATTAAAGACAATGCTGTCCGTAAAGCCCTCCGTTGCATGGTAATGAACAGTACATCTCTTGGACCCATTTTACCCTCGCCACCCATTCTCGTTACACCAAAACCTTCCGCTCTAAGCAAATCAGCCACATCTTTAGATTTCTCTGATTGTGGAATAACAAGAAGAGTGGAGTACCCTAAAGCCAACTTTTCTTCAATATAACCACCCACATAAGTGCCTGTTGAAAAACCCAATGCATAGAATATCAAGTTTATGGGGTTATCTAGAGAATTAACTACTACACCAAGAGCAGTCACAAAGATAATAACCTCAAAAAAGCCAAGAATGGCTGCATACTTTCTTTGTCCCCTAAACATTAGCATAATTCGAGTAACACCCAAAGAAACATCAAGAATTCTTGCCCCAAATATCAAAAATGCCCATAAAAGAGCTGTCCAATCAAAAGCCATTGTATTTCCTCCTAGTCATCACGATTCTCACCAAACAAAGGTAACCTCAATTGAATCGGTTCTTCCACATTAATTAGATTTGAAACCTGTAGACCTACCAGTCTAACCTTCTTTCTGAAATCGATTCTTGAAAGAAGTTTTTTCGTTAACATCCTTATTTCCTCTAGATCATCACTGCCTGTTTCCAAAGACTTGCTTCTAGTGATGGTCGAAAAATCCTCATAGCGAACCTTAACTGTCACTGTCCTTGCTAGATAGCCCCTTTGCTGCATTCTCTTCCAGAGTGCTAGCGTAAACTCCTCTAGGGTCTGCTCTAAGATTTTTCTATCAGCTACATCTCTTTCAAAAGTTATCTCCTCACCAAGAGACTTAGCACCTGTGCTCGAATTCACCTCTCTTAAATCGAAACCCCAAGCCATTAAGACCAGTTCAATCGCTCTCTTGCCAAACCGATCCTTAAAATATCCAAGATCATAATTTCGCAAGTCTTGAATGGTATAAATACCTATTTCCTGTAGAACTTTCTCACTGCTTGGTCCAATACCCCAGATTTTGCGAATCTTGAGACCTGGCAATATTTCTTGGGCCCGATCCTTATCAAAGATGGTCAATCCATTTGGTTTTTCCCAATCAGACCCCAGTTTGGCCAAAAACTTATTGAAAGAAACACCTACAGAGGCAGTTAAACCAGTCCTCTCTCTAATCTCCTCTTTAATCATCTTACCTACAACCACAGCATCTCCTTCTATATAGAGAAATGCTTCATCCAACGACACTGCTTCTACCATATTAGAGTATTGATAGAAAATATCAAATATCTCTTGAGAAACTTCCTTGTAATGTTTCATCCTAGGTTTAAGAAAGACAGCTTGTGGACATAACTGAAGTGCTCGAGATGATGGCATTGCAGAATGAATACCAAAACTTCTGGCTTCATAAGAAGCCGTAGAAACAACTCCACGTTGCTTAGGATCTCCACCAACTATTACAGGCTTACCCTGCAAGCGAGGATTATCTCTTTGCTCAATGGCAGCATAAAAAGCATCCATATCCACATGAACAATACTTAACCTATTCTGAGAAGCTAAAAGGCTTGCTTTCTTCTGCTCATCTAGACCCAGCTTTTCGAAAACTTCCACTGTTAACACCACCAAGAGACTAATCAAAAACACCGCCTTGTAAAAAAAGGCGGCATTGAGTTCCGTCTATATTTGGTGGAGGTGCCGGGAGTTGCACCCGGGTCCGCAAGGAGATCCACAAGAGCTTCTACGAGTGTAGTTCCTGCTTTATTCTCGTCACACAGAGACTTCCAGGAACAGAATTCTCAGCTGACCAGCCCTAAAATTTCACAAACTCTATCGGGCTAGAGAGTCTGCTATCCTGCTAATTTGACACTTAGAAGACCCCACAGGAAAGGGTACATCTAAGCGTAACGGTGCTATTAAGCAGCCGCTAAAGCGTAATCGTCGTTGGCACTTAATGTGCTTTCCGCGGATTATCGAGGCGCGGACGCTCGACTCGCTACTCAAGCCAATCATTCCCCACGTCGAAACTAATTCACCCCCGTATATCTACATTATATAATACTTTACTAAGTCAAGCAAAACATTGTTGTTGACATGGCTGTCATTTATTACGTTCCCTTAAAGCCTGAGCGATTTTTCGATCAGCATCTCGTTTCGCAATAGTTTCTCTTTTATCAAAGGACTTCTTACCTTTTGCCAGAGCAATCTCAATCTTAATCCAGCCACCCTTTAAATATATCTTTACTGGAACAATAGTGTATCCCTTTTCTCTGGTCTTGCCATACAACCTATCAAGCTCTTTCTTATGCAAAAGAAGCTTCCTGGGTCTAAGCGGATCATGATTAAACCTGTTACCCTGCTCATAAGCACTGATATGCATGTTGTACACAATAGCTTCTCCATTCTCGATTCTAACAAAGCTATCTTTAATCTGAGCACGACCAAGCCGCAAAGACTTCACTTCAGTCCCTGTTAACTGCACTCCGGCTTCAAAAGATTCCTCTAAGAAATAGTCATGCCGAGCTTTTCTATTGTCAGCTAAAATCTTTTGTCCTGCCATAGAATCATCCTTATATGATAGGTTGCCAATTGATTATATGACAAGAACATATCTTCGTCAAGAGGCTAATGAACTAGTGTTCATAAAGAACAGTTTATTTGAACGCTTGTTCAGAATGATTTCTTCTCTTTGAACCCTGGTTCAACTGATCTACTAGCAAAAGGTCTATCGTTCGATCTGCTATATTTACCTGGACTACCTGAACCTTGACGATATCACCTAATTGATATACTTTCTTGTTTCTTTCACCTATTAAAGACATTCTTTCTTGGAAGAATTCATAATAATCATCAACCATATTACTAACATGAACCAGACCTTCTACCATATTGCTTAACTCAACAAACAGACCAAAATTAGTGACTCCGGATATGGTACCTGAGAATATTTCGCCTTCATGCTGTTTCATATAGGCTACCAACTTAACCTCAGTTGATTCTCTTTCGGCCTCTTCCGCGGCTCTTTCCCTTTCAGAACAGACCTTAGCAATATCGGGTAGACTTGCCTCCCAGCGATCTATTTCCTGAACTGATAGCTGACCTCTCTTATGAACTGCTTTAATAATTCGATGAATCTGCAAATCAGGATAGCGACGAATTGGACTGGTAAAGTGGGTATACCATTGAGCAGCTAGACCAAAGTGACCTAGATTCCTCGTATCATATTTAGCTCGCTGTAAGGATCGTAACAACACGGTACTTACAAGCCGCTCTACCTTAGTACCTCTAACCCTTTCGGCAATTTCTTGATATGCTTTAGGATGTATCTGCTTACCTCTCTTTAGTTTGTATCCTAGATTGTGGAGAAACTCTGCAAACCATCTAACATCTGCCTCATCTGGAATCTCATGAACCCGATATAAAAAGGGAATCTTCAACCAGAAATAGTGTTCTGCAATGGTTTCATTGGCAGCCAACATGAAATCCTCAATAAGTTTATGCGCCCTATTAGTATGCACCTTCAATATCTCTACAGGATTGCCTTCCTTATCAAGAGAAACCTTAACCTCAGGAAAGTCAAAATCTATACCACCACGTTCCTTACGAACCTCCCTCAACACATCTGATAGAGCTAACATCTCCCTAAGAAGATCCTGTAGCTCCATAGACAGGGGAGAATGTTTGCCATCAAAGACATCCTGGACTTGTGTATAGGTGAGTCTAGCCTTGCTCTGAATTACACTCTCACCAATATCATAGCTAATGAGCTTCCCATCCTCAGTAAAGTTCATAAAAATGGACATGGTCAAACGATCAACATGGGGATGCAAACTACAAATGCCGTTAGATAAAGCTGTAGGAAGCATGGGAATAACCCGATCAACGAGGTAGACACTTGTTGCCCGTTCCTGAGCCTCTTTATCAAGCTGAGTATTCTCCTGCACATAATGGGCTACATCAGCTATATGGACACCAAGACGCCATTTAGCCGGCCCACTAGTTAGTATCTCCAGAGAAATAGCATCATCAAGATCTCTAGCATCTTCACCATCTATTGTGAATGTCAATAGCTGCCTTAGATCCCAACGTCCTTCAAGTTCCTCTGCCTGTATTTCCTGAGAGACACTCTCTACTTCTCTGACAACTTCTCCTGGAAACTCCATCTGTAGCCCATACTTGGCCATAACAACTTCAACATCAACCCCTGGGGTATCTTTCATGCCAATTCTTTGAATTACCCTACCTTCAGGAACTCTTCTCTTTTCTCCCCATCTAGTAACCTCTATCAAAACCATTTCCCCGTTAATGGCTCCAAGATTATCGCCAGGGTAGACAAGAATATCTTGATAATATCGTCTATCTTCAGGGGTAACGAAACTAAAATACTTGTCAGTCTCATACTTGCCGACAATATGTCTGGTCTTATGCTCTAAGACCCTAATTATCTCCCCTTCATTCCTTTTCTCACCAAACCCCTTACTGATAATCCTAGCAATTACCCGATCTTTATGCATCGCTCCATTAATATTCTCACCACTGATATAAAGGTCACCCTGTTCCTCATTATCAGGTACTACAAAACCATAACCCCGTGAGTTAGCTTCTAGCCTTCCAACAACTAGATTCATCTTCTCAGGAACCCCGTATCTGCCTGATCTGGTCCTTACTATCTCACCTTTCTTCTCCATATCAGTCAGTGTTTCTAAGAAAACTTGTTCATCTTCACCAGAAAAAGCCTGAAACAATTCCTGAGCCTTTAATGGCTTATAAGCTGATTCTCTCATGAAAACAAGAACCATCTCTTTTAACATCCAGAATCTCCCCCTTATCAAATAAAATGCTATCTAATAGCTTAACCCCTTTGTTCGTAATCATTCTTCATCTGGCAAAGATTTCCCTTTGCATGAGTAAAAAGGGTATAGCCACCTAGAGCTATACCCTCTTTGATGATATATCTATTCAGTTTGTTAGAACAATGGCACAAATACCAGAGCAACAATAGTCATTAGCTTAATTAGAATGTTCAAAGAAGGACCAGAAGTATCTTTGTAAGGATCACCAACTGTATCACCTACAACAGTAGCTTCATGAGTTGGGGTACCCTTACCACCGAAATTACCCTGTTCAACATATTTCTTAGCGTTATCCCAGGCGCCACCGGAGTTAGCCATCTGAATAGCCATAACAACACCGCTTACAAGTGCGCCAGCTAAGAGACCACCTAATGCCTCTTTACCAAGAAATACACCTACTGCTAACGGAGTAGCGACAGCTAGAACACCAGGGAGAATCATCTTCTTTAGAGCGGAAGCGGTACTGATGTCAACACAACGTGCATAATCAGCCTTAGCTTTACCTTCCATCAAACCTGGAATCTCCTTAAACTGGCGTCTAACCTCTTCAATCATAGCATACGCTGCGCTACCAACAGCATCCATAGTAATTGATGAGAATAAGTATGGTAGCATAGCACCGACCATCAAACCAATAATTACTTCAAAACTCAAGAGATTGATAGTCAATTCACTGACAACTTGTCCATCAATGAGCACATCTTTGAAAAGACCTGCTGCACTAGCATAAGCACTAAACAGAGCCAGAGCTGTTAAAGCAGCAGAACCAATCGCAAAACCCTTACCAATAGCTGCAGTAGTGTTACCGACAGAATCTAGCTTATCTGTATTAGCTCTGACCTCTTTTGGTAAACCGGCCATCTCAGCAATTCCACCAGCATTATCAGCGATAGGGCCATAAGCATCAACAGCAATAGTGAGACCGGCAGTAGATAACATACCAACAGCAGCAAGAGCAATACCATAAAGACCTGCTACACTATAGGCAACATAGATAGTACCGGCAATAACCAGGATAGGCCAAGCAGTACTCCGCATACCTACAGAAAGACCAGAAATAATGTTTGTAGCTGGTCCTGTCTGAGAGGCCTCAGCTATCTTCTTAACCGGGTTAAAATCTGCTGAAGTATAATACTCTGTCAGTAACCCGATAGCTACACCCGCAAGCAAACCAGCTGCAGTTGCCCAAAAAGCTCCAGGAAAACCCATTGCAGCAGTAATGAAGTATACACCTATTAGTACTAGACCACCACTAAGGAAGGTTCCATACCTTAAAGCCTTAGCGGGATCATTGGTGTTACCATACTTCACATACATAGCACCAAGAATGGCTGCTAAAACACCTGCAGAAGCAATGAAAAGAGGTAGCAAAATAGCTTCCATTCCTAAACTAGCATTAAGAGCAGCGAGAGTCATAGCGGCAATAATAGAACCTACATAAGACTCAAATAGGTCAGCTCCCATTCCAGCCACATCCCCAACATTATCACCAACGTTATCAGCGATAACGGCTGGATTACGGGGATCATCTTCAGGAATACCTGCTTCAACCTTACCAACTAAGTCAGCTCCAACATCAGCAGCCTTGGTATAAATACCACCACCGACACGAGCAAATAAAGCAATAGAAGATGCACCCAGAGCAAAACCATTGATAATCTTAAAATTATCAGGATTATCAATACCAAAAATAATAAGCATTATGCCAAGACCTAATAAACCCAACCCAACAACAGCCATACCCATAACAGCACCGCCGGAAAATGCGATGCTTAAGGCATCATTAATACTTGTGCGTGCAGCGTTAGTTGTTCTCACATTTGATTTTGTGGCAACACGCATACCAATAAAACCAGCAGTTCCAGAAGCCAGTGCACCAAAAATGAAGGCAAGAGCTGTTTCTGACCTCATCTGCTCATCGGTAGTCATAAAACCCATGAGCACAATAAATGCTGCCAAAATAACTACAAAGACGGCCAAACTCCTATACTCTCTCTTCAAGAATGCCATAGCACCCTCAGAGATAGCATCAGATATCTCCTGCATCTTTGGTGTACCCTTATCGGCCTTATTAATACCCATGATTAGGTACCAGGCAAAAGCCAAAGCCAACAATCCAGCCCCTGGTGCCAGCCAGAGTAGTTGATTCATAAAAGATGACCTCCCTTACATAATGAACAAAAAGTAATTCAAAGGACTCTGTGCTAACCTTATTACACAGAGTCAAACTAACTCTCCCAATAGGGAGAGATTATGTGCCATATATTCCATACCTTAGCCCAGAATGATTGTAATCAAGAGAGCTAATAGCATGAACAGGGCACCTAATCCAATCGTCAACTTCTCTAGGAAATCATCTAGGCCCTTACGCTTGCCAAAGACTGCTTCGGCACCACCAGTAATAGAACCCAGACCTGCACTCTTACCTGACTGTAATAACACAACAGCTATTAAAGCAATTGAAATAATCATATAGATTATTAAGGATAGGGTCTCCATTCATTCTCCTCCTCCCACCAGGCTATAGGCTATCAAAGACTGTATAATTGTATCATAATGGACAAACAGACGCAATTAGGTTTAACAGGGATTCCTGACAAAGGAATCCCTGTTAAACAACTTAACGTCTAAAAGCACTCCTGCCAGCAAAAACTGCAGTTTGACCAAGCAATTCCTCAATGCGCAGCAGTTGATTGTATTTAGCTACCCTTTCACTACGTGAAGGAGCACCAGTCTTGATCTGACCTGCATTAGTGGCCACGGCTAGATCGGCTATGGTTGTATCCTCTGTCTCACCAGAACGATGCGAAATAACGCTGGTATAACCAGCAACACTAGCCATTTGAATAGCCTCTAAGGTTTCAGTAAGGGTGCCAATCTGATTGACCTTTATGAGGATTGAGTTGGCTACACCACTGGTAATACCTTTTTCTAATCTCTCAGTATTTGTAACAAAGAGATCATCACCTACAAGCTGAAGCTTAGAGCCTAACTTTTCTGTAAGTAAAGCCCAACCTTCCCAGTCCTCTTCTTCCATACCATCCTCTAGAGAAATAATGGGATAACGGGTTAGCCAATCAGCATATAAGTCTACTAACTCTGCGCTTGTAAGGCTTTTGCCTTCTCCAGCGAGAATATACTTACCATCCTTATAGAACTCACTCGCTGCAGCATCAATAGCCAGGAAAATATCCTCCCCAGCTTTATAGCCGGCTTTATCAATAGCAAGCATAATCATCTGTAAAGCTTCTTCGTTTGAACCAAGATTCGGAGCAAAACCACCTTCATCACCAACACCAGTGGCCAAACCATTCTCACCTAGAACCTTCTTTAGAGCATGAAATACCTCTGAACCCATTCTTAAAGCTTCCTTAAAAGAAGAGGCTCCTGCAGGTACAATCATAAACTCCTGAATATCCACATTATTATCAGCATGTTCGCCACCATTAAGAATGTTCATCATGGGTACAGGTAGAGTTCTGGCATTAACCCCACCAAGATAACGGAATAATGGTTGACCTGTCCATTGAGCAGCAGCATCAGCTATAGCCAAAGACACACCTAACAGTGCATTTGCCCCTAAATTCCCCTTATTCTTGCTCCCATCTAGAGCAATCAACAACTTATCTAGACCAACCTGATCTAAAGCATCCATGCCGATAATTTCTTCTGCAATAACGGTATTTACATTGTTAACAGCTTTCAATACACCCTTACCACTATATCTATCTTGATCTCCATCACGTAACTCCACAGCCTCAAATGCTCCTGTAGAAGCACCAGAAGGAACAGCAGCCCTACCTACAATACCATCTTCTAACTCAACCTCTACTTCAACAGTTGGATTACCCCTTGAATCCATAATCTCACGGGCATAAACACCGATAATTATACTCAATCTCCTTACCCCCTTTATATTTTAGGCAACAATATGGATTTCGCGGTCATCTCTTCAGGCTTTACGATACCAAGCAAGTCTAAGAGAGTTGGACCTACATCAGCCAAAATACCATCACTTAGCAAATACTTTTTCTCACTATCGACAAGAATACAGGGAACCAGATTTGATGTATGAGCAGTATGCGCTTCACCTGTATTGTAATCAACCATCTGCTCCACATTACCATGATCAGACAAGATTAACACTCTTCCATCAACTACTAATACCTCGTTCACTACTTTTTCTACACACCCATCTACAGTAGCGACTGCTTTCAAAGCTGCTTCCATATTACCGGTATGACCAACCATGTCTCCATTGGCGTAATTAAGAACAATGAAATCAAACTTTCTTGAGGATATGGCCTCAAGAACCTTGTCAGTTACTTCTAAAGCACTCATTTCCGGTTGTAGGTCATAGGTCGCAACCTTAGGAGAAGGTATTAGGATTCTATCCTCTCCAGGAAAAACCTTCTCTTCACCACCATTAAAGAAGAAGGTAACATGAGCATACTTCTCTGTTTCAGCAATACGTAGCTGAGTTAGGCCGGCTCTGCTAACTACCTCTCCAACAGTGTTCACTGGATTCATAGGTGGAAAAGCATAAGGAAGATCTATAGTCTCATCATACTGAGTCATGGTCATCATACTAAAATCTTTAAGCTTCCTTCTCTCAAAAACATTAAAATCTGAATCACTTAAGACTCTGCTAATCTGTCTAGCTCGGTCTGCTCTGAAGTTAAAGAAGAAAAGAGCATCACCCTCAGATATTGTCCCCTTAGGAATACCGTCTTCATCCATAATTACAGAAGGAATAACGAATTCATCTGTATTCCCCTCTTCATAACTAGCAGCAACAGCTTCAGCTGCTGAAGAGTAGTATTGACCTTTTCCTTCAACAAGGGCTTGATAAGCAAGTTGCGTGCGTTCCCATCTATTATCCCTATCCATTCCATAGAATCGACCCATAACGGTGGCGATAGTAGCCTGATTCTCCAAGTCTAATTCTCTTATCATGTCCTCAAGTTGCTCTAAATAGCCAAGACCACTGCTAGGAGGAACATCTCTCCCATCAAGTAGAGCATGAATACGAATTCTAGGAATCTCTAAATCCTTAGCTAACTTTAGTAATGCTCTTAAATGGTTGATGTGACTGTGTACACCACCATCTGAAAGCAAACCCATAAGATGAAGAGTATCCTGCTTACCCTTTTTGTAAGCCTCAAGAATTACACTATTGGTGTAAAAGGAGCCATCGCGGATAGCTCTATCAATCTTCACTAAGTCTTGATAGACAACCCTTCCTGCACCCATATTCAAATGACCAACATTGCTGTTACCCATTTGTCCTTCTGATAAACCAACAGCTTCACCATCAGCTCTTAATGTGCAATGGGGATAATCAGCCCATAAGCGGTCCATGGTAGGAGTACTACCCTGATAAACGGCATTACCCTCAGTCTCTTCACTTATCCCCCAACCATCTAAAATCATTAATACTACTGGTTTCTTCATTATTGTTTCTCCCCTACCATAATGGAAAAAAGCCTATTTTGCATTACCTATCAGTTCTGCAAACCCTTTTCCTTCAAGACTAGCTCCACCAACTAAAGCACCATCAATATTAGGCTGTGCCATAAATGAACCAATATTACTGGCCTTTACGCTGCCTCCATATTGAATACGAACTCTCTCAGAAACCTCACCAGCCAGTTCTCTCAATATATTCCTAATCAAAAGAGCAACCTTTTCGGCATCTTCGGCTGTAGCAGCCTTACCACTACCAATAGCCCATACAGGTTCATAGGCCACTACCACGTTTTCAAAGTCCTCAGATTGAATACCCTTTAGACCACCAAGCAGTTGTTCTCTAATAACCTTTTCTGTTAAGTCACTTTCTCTTTCTTCTAACGACTCGCCAACACACATGATCGGTCCGAGGTTGCTTGCTAAAGCAGCCTTAACCTTCTTATTCACTACTTCATCAGTCTCAGCAAAATACTGTCTTCTCTCAGAATGACCGATGATAACATATTTACAGCCAAGGTCAACCAACATGGCCGGGGAAACTTCACCGGTATAGGCCCCAGACCTCTCCCAGTGCATGTTCTGTGCTCCAAGAACTATCTCAGTATCTTTAGTTTTCTCCGCTACCGTCTGTAAGGCTGTAAAAGCTGGACAAACAACTATTTCCATGAGACCGGTTTCAGTGTTCTCCTTTAATCCTGAAAGTAGGTTCTCAATTAACAAGCTTGCTTCCTTAGCTGTTAGATTCATCTTCCAGTTACCAGCCACTATAGGTCTACGCATGATATATACCCCCTCAGGCTTTATCCTGTAACACCTCTACTCCTGGTAATACCTTGCCTTCCATAAACTCTAGAGAAGCTCCACCACCTGTAGATATGTGGCTAATTCTATCTGCTAAACCCAACTGCTCTATTGCTGCGACAGAATCACCACCACCAACTACAGTGGTTGCATTAGCTTCGGATAGCACCTTAGCTACAGCTTCTGTACCTTTACGGAAATCCTCAATCTCAAATACTCCCATAGGTCCATTCCAAAAAACAGTCTTTGCTCCCCTTAACACTGTAGCATAACTCTCAATAGTCTTGGGTCCAATATCTAAAGCCTTCCATTCCCCTTCAATACCATCAACAGGAACTACTTTAGTGACTGTCCCTGCTTTAACCTCTTCAGCTACCACCACATCTACTGGCAAGAGAATCTTTTTACCCTTTGCTACGGCTACCTCCAATAGCTGCTTGGCTTCAGAAGTCTTTTCCTGTTCCACTAGGGAAGCACCAAGTTCATAACCCTGTGCTTTAAGGAAGGTATTGGCCATACCACCACCAATAATAAGACCATCTGCCTGATCAATTAAAGTATCAATTACTCCAATCTTATCAGATATCTTGGCACCACCAATAACAGCCCAGAATGGTCTTATCGGTTCACTTAAAAGACTTCCTAACATCTTAAGTTCCTGTTCCATCAAGAAACCGGGAACTGTCGGTAGCAAACTAGCAATTCCATGAGTGGAGGCATGGGCCCTATGAGCGGCACCAAAAGCATCATTAACATAAAGCTCAGCCAAAGATGCTAACTGCTCAGCAAATACAGAATCATTAGCCTCTTCAGCCTTATGAAACCTTAAATTTTCCAAAAGCAAAATCTCACCATTAGCTAACTCAGCAACCATGGCCTCAACCTCTGTACCGATACAATCAGGTGCCATTTTAACAGTTCTATCAGGTAAAAGCTCTTGTAATCTTTTGGCCACAGGCTTCAAACTGAACTCAGGCTTAACCTGCCCTTTTGGTCTACCAAGATGAGAAGCAAGAATAACTCTGGCTCCCTCATTAACCAAATACTCAATCGTCTTAAGAGACTTCCTAACCCTGGTATCATCAGTAATTTGTTGTTGTTTATCTAAAGGAACATTAAAGTCAACACGAACAAATACTTTTTGCCCGGCTACTTTCTGATCTAAAAGACTAACCTTGTTCAACATCCTTACCTACCTTTCGGTTTTTAACCAAGAAACCCCTTTACCGACCTTTTAGGTCAGCTAAGGGTTTCTTGATTAAAATATTCATAAGAAAGATTAGAGACCTTTCTCTAGAAGATATTCAACTAAATCGACTAGACGTGCAGAATATCCCCACTCATTGTCATACCAGGAAACAACCTTAACCATATTGCCCTCCATAACCATAGTTGATTCAGCATCAACAATAGAGGAAAGGCTGCTACCCTTATAATCAGAAGAAACAAGAGGTTCATGAGAAACACCAAGAATACCCTTCATAGGTCCTGCTGCTGAGTTCTCTAATGCCTCATTAATTTGCTCAACTGTTACAGATTGCTTCAACTCTGCAACAAGGTCAACAATTGAAACTGTAGGTGTTGGAACTCTAAGAGCAAAACCATTAAGCTTACCCTTAAGTTCAGGTAAAACCAAACCAACAGCCTTAGCAGCGCCAGTTGTGGTGGGGATAATACTTAAAGCTGCAGCCCTAGCTCTACGCAAATCGGAATGAGGTAAATCAAGAACTTTCTGATCATTGGTATATGCATGAACAGTAGTCATAAGACCTTTTTCGATACCAAAAGCATCATTAAGAACCTTGGCCACAGGTGCCAAACAGTTAGTTGTACAGGATGCATTAGAGATAACGTGATGTTGTGCTGGATCATAGAGATTCTCATTAACTCCTAGAACAACTGTAAGGTCTTCATTCTTTGCAGGTGCAGAGATAATTACCTTCTTAGCACCACCACCATCAATATGAGCTCTAGCCTTAGTAGCATCAGTAAAGATACCAGTTGATTCAATAACTACATCAACACCAAGCTCGCCCCAGGGTAGCTTTGCAGGATCCTTTTCTGAGAAAAACTTAACCGGCTTACCATCAACCATAAAGCCATCCTCAGTCACCTCAACAGGTGCATCAAGTGTTCCATAGTTAGAATCGTACTTGAGCAGATGAGCAAATGTAGCTGCACTACCTAAATCATTGATAGCAACCACTTCAATATTTGGTCTTTGCATGGCAATACGGAAAAATCTGCGACCAATACTGCCAAAGCCATTAATACCGATACGTAAAGTCATAGTTAATTACCCCTTTCACAAGTTTAATTAGATAACACCGGACAATATTTCTAGTATGCCCGGAGTTGCTTAGCTAATCAATACTAACTCTCTTAGCTACAATGTCAATACTCAGCACATTAAGGGCTGTCATCTGCTCAACTATTTCAGCAGCTCTCTTCTGTGCCTCTGCTAAGACATTCATGATTTTAGTACCATAGCGAACAGAAACGTCAACCTGAAGGTAGACACCATCAGGTGAAGATTCTACCAGCACACGGACAACTTCAGTGATACCATCAACCTCATGGACTGTCTTTTCCACAATAGATCGAATGACCACATCAGCAATATAGAACTTACCTAGTGAACTATAGGTTGGTCTGACCACCGACTTTTCAATGATATCCTGACTCTGCTGTGATCTTACAGAGCGATGAAAAATACGCAGAGGATCAATCAGATATCCTGAAAAGGTCTTCTTGACTTCTACCGTGGGGGCTGGAATCACATGGGTGCCATTTACTCTTCGTAAGCGTTTGGCACGCTTAATTTCGGCAGGTGTGGCGATGTCTTCAATTCTAATCCATTCTTGCGGTTGGGGCAAGTCTAATTGGCTACAAATCTTACTAATCATCTCTCTAGAAGTACCTAACACTAAAATACTATTAGGATCCTCTTTTTTTAGAGCATCTGTAACCATCAGACGATGAAACTCATCAGAAAAAATTGCCCTGCGTACCGCAGCAATAATTGTATCTTCCCTCTTAGCTGATTTACCGGCAACAATATGGCTATCCCTGATAAGCAATCCATCATCAATAATAAGCTCTATATTTCTTTCTCGGGCCACAACACTAGCCCGATGACTTTTCCCGGTTCCGCTCCCCCCTACTAGGGCATAGACTTCCATACTAGCCCTCCCATCCCTTCCTATGCATGAATTTCCGTAAGAACTCTATAGTGTGCTTCAATGGTATATTGTATATCTTCTTCCCCATGAAGGAAAGAGACAAAACCTGTCTCAAAAGCAGAAGGTGCCAGATAAATACCTTCCTTGAGCATTCCTTGGAAGTATTTCTCAAACAATGCCACATTTCCTCTCATTGCATCCTCAAAAGATTCTACAGCGCCATCTGTAAAGAACATGGTGAACATGGAACCTACACTATTAATTGTGTAATTCAACCCTAGGTTATCAAGATTATTATTAAAGCCATCTACAAGTTTTTGTGTCAAACTAGCTAACCGTTTATAACCTCCATTAACCTGTTCTCGTTCTAATAGTTCCATCATGGCTAAACCGGCAGTCATGGCTAGAGGATTACCACTTAGAGTACCTGCCTGATATACAGGACCACTAGGAGCTATCTGATCCATAATTTCTTTTTTGCCTCCATAAGCACCAACAGGCAAACCGCCGCCAATAATTTTGCCAAGACAAGTCAGATCAGGAGAAACTCCATAGTATTTCTGAGCGCCCCCTAAACCAAGTCTAAACCCCGTAATTACCTCATCAAAGATTAGAAGAGCACCATATGCACTAGTTACATCTCTAAGAGTCTCTAAGAAGCCTTCTTTAGGAAGCACCAAACCCATATTACCGGCCACAGGCTCCACAATGACTGCGGCAATAGTCTCACCCTGTTCTTCAAACAGCTCCCTGATAGCTAGACTATCATTATACGGCAACAAAATAGTGTCCTTACTGGTTCCCTCGGTAACCCCTGGACTATCAGGAACACCAAGAGTAATTGCCCCGGAACCAGCCTTAACCAGAAAACTATCAACATGTCCATGGTAACAACCCTCAAACTTTACAACCTTATCTCTTTGAGTATAACCCCTAGCAAGACGTAGAGCACTCATTGTGGCCTCAGTACCTGAATTAACCATACGCACCTTCTCAATAGAAGGAATAGCATTTACAATCTTTTTAGCAAGTAGTACTTCAACCTCCGTAGGAGCCCCAAAACTGGTTCCCAAACTGAAGGCTTCCTCTAACTTCTCAAGAACATAAGGATGAGCATGTCCCATAATAAGTGGTCCCCAGGAACCCACATAATCCAGATACTCATTATTATCAACATCCCAGATTCTATTCCCCTTGCCCTTAGCAATAAACAGAGGTTGACCCCCAACTGCTTTGAAAGAACGAACCGGACTGTTAACCCCGCCAGGAATATACTTATTAGCTTCCTTAAAAAGCTCGGCCGACCTATTCATCTATCGTCCTCCTTCTAACTGTCTCTGTCTTATATCTTATCCCTAGTTAAGCTAGCAAACAAGGGATTTCGCACATGAACTGTAGAATGGAAAGTTATCTTAGAGAAAAAATTAAAGAAGGAAGATTGAAGTTAAAAGAGAACTTCTTTAGTCTGAGTCACAAATCTTTTCGCATCAGGAGGTGTATTAATGTTAGTTGATCTCAATCCTATTCTACTTGAATTTGGGCCTTTCACCGTACGCTGGTATGGATTCCTCATGGCTCTTTCAATGGGTATCGGTGCCTACTATTTCCTTAAGCATGGTAAGAGACAAGGTTTTGATGAAGACTTTCTTCTCAACCTAGCAATCCTTGCATTAATCGGAGGTGTAGTAGGTGCCCGTTTCATCTTTGTTATAACTAACTGGGGCTACTTCTCCGCCTATCCAACCGAAATTATCAGGATTGACCATGGTGGACTATCTTATCATGGTGGACTACTAGGTGGTGTTCTAGCAACCCTACCATATATCCGGAAGAAAAAAGCCAGCTTTGGTGCCTTAGCTGATTTAACCATTCCAGGTTTGACCGTAGGATATATACTAGTTCGAATCGCCAATATCTTTAACCAGGAAGTACTGGGTAGGGAAACAATTTTCTTTGCTTTTGATAGACATCCAGCACAAATTTATGGTTCACTAATTGGTTTAACCTTGCTTCTCCTGCACAACTACCTAGCACGAAAAGAACATGGTCCAGGATATCTTTTCTGGTCTTTCCTCTTCTACTATTCTCTCTTAAGAGGAGTTGTAGAAGAAACCGTCAGAGAGAATCCCATTTACCTTAATGTTTTTGTAAGCGACTACTGGGGGGTAGGCTTTTTCACTCTAACCCAGCTCATTACACCAGCACTAATGCTCTTTGCCTACTGGATGATGAGAAAAACAAAAAGTGCATAAAGAAAAGAGCTCTGCAACCAGCAGGGCTCTTTTTTAGGATAGGAATGTACCTCATAGGCCATATTATCACTGGTAAGACTACCCTACAATGAAGCCTAAAACCAAAGGATGACATCTATGGCCAAGTCTCTAATCCCTCTAACTGCAATTCCTTTCATCTGGGCTCTGAGCAATTCTATGCTTATTCCTATCCTGCCGGAAATCAAGAAAGAATTCTCTTTAACTTCTTTTCAGACAGGACTAATACTAACTGCTCTTAGTGTACCTGCAGGACTTCTCCTACCAATAGCTGGATATCTCTCAGACATATACGGTAGAAAACCAGTAATCCTCTTTGGTACTGTTCTTTACGGCTTTGCTGGTATATTTATCTTCCTTACCCAACTCTTTTTTCCCTCATACCATCTGCTTTTGGTAGGAAGAGTAATCCAGGGTATAGGTGCTGCCGGGACCAACCTGCTGGCTATAGCATTTGTGGCTGACCTTTATCAAGATCGTAAACGAGCAGAATACCTTGGCTATTTAGAAACCAGCAACAGCATAGGAAAATTAATAAGCCCCCTGCTAGGCTCATTGGCCGCACTGGGAGGCTGGTTTATTACCTTTCTTGTTTATCCTCTTTTATCACTACCCACAGCCATACTATCACTGTTATGGTTGCCCCACAAGAAGCCAGATACCCCTCCAGGACATCTTAAAGCCTACATCCACAAATTTAAGGAACTCCTTGCAGGGAAAACCATAGAAATAGCTGTTTTCCTTTTCGCAGCCTTTCTAACAGTCTTCCTCTGGTTTGGTAACCTTTTTCTCTTAAGCGAGATATCTGCTGAAGTCATCAAGGTAGGAGGCCTCTGGCGAGGAATCTTGCTCTCAGTGCCAGTAGTAAGTTTGGCCCTCTCAGCCTACATTACCGGAAAATACCTTACAAGATTAAACAAGACCTCGCTAACCGCTCTTGGCCTTATATGCATCGGGATCAGTCTGCTGTTAATGACATTCCTAGCAAAACATATCCTTATCTATGTGGCATCAATACTCCTTGGTATTGGCGTTGGCTTAGTTCTACCTACCTTAGACAACATCATAACCAGTAGTGTGCCTGACAATCATCGAGGCCTCCTAACAACCATTTTTGGTACCTTAAGAAGCTTTGGTTCAGCCTTTGGACCACCACTAACCGGCTTGCTCCTTAACTACAATGCCATAGTAGCATTAGGAACAGGTTCAGTAACTGCTCTGCTTCTTGCCCTAATAGTCTGGCGAATGCCTAAGACTGGCTAATACGAAATACCACAACTCTATGATTTAGAGTATCAACAACATAAAGACGATCTGCCCATATATGAATCTGTCCAGAAACATAACCGAAGCGCTCTCTGCCCCAACCAGTCAAAGATCCTAGAGAATCACCATATTCACTATATGCATCCAACCTGGCTTCTGCAAAAGTAAAGATGTTGCCATGCATATCTATACCAATTCCACTTGAACTAGCTCTAGTATCAAATGAATATCTTTCTCTTCCCTGAGGGTCAAAGACAACTATCTCCTGGCTTACAGCATTAAGGACATACACATTCCCCAAAAGATCAGCCCCAAGAGATAAGTACCTGTTTTGAGTTATACCTTCCTCCTTAAATCTATCAGGACTGTGTAGAGAAAGAAACCTACCATACCGATCATACCTCTCTAAACCATAGGCACTCACCAGCCAGATATGTTGTAGCTCATCTACATAAATATCCTGGGCCAACCAGAGACGACCATCTTCAGAAAAGCGATTACGCTCGATATCAAAAGCGCTAATGTATTCTCCAGTTTGTGTATTTAGCTGCACGATCTCAGTTTTATTCGAATTATCTATCAAGACATAGAGACTATCCTGCTTTAGACTTAAAGAGATCCCTGTAATCCCTTTTATTTCAGTACTCCAGACAATACCCGTGCCCTGTTCCCAGCCCACAACAGCATTATCTGTTGCAATAAAGATATTCCTACCATCTTTGCTAGCGGCAACATCTATCGGGTAGACAAAATCTGGTCCAGCATTAAGCTCTTGTCTAATTAAGCCCGAATCACGTTCCTCTGGTAGCAAATACTCATTTTGTATACCTTTAATATAACGAACAATTGCACCACTTTCCTTTATAACAAGGTACTGTCCTGTTCCATCAGCTCTAGCAATAGATTGTATCCCTTTTTCCAGTTCTCTAATGAATAGTTCTAACCCATCATAGTTATATCCCCGTACCTCACCAGTATCCACATCATAAACAGAAATGTAATCTGAAACACACAGATAACTAGGGTTCTCTATATTTACAGAAAAGTTTGAAAGCTCATGACCATTAGCATCTACAATCAAAACATCTTTTCCATTTAACACTATCGAATTACCGTAACGGTCCACTGTCAACCTATACAGGTCACTCTCCTCTAATTCATAACGCCACTGTAAGTTTCCAGAACTATCAAATTTCCAAAGATATCCCTCACCAAGGACATAAAAATTACCCCTAGCATCAATCCCCAGAGATTGAGTGCTCCTCTTGCTTACAACCTGCCCATATTCTCTTAAGGTTACAGTATCTTTGGGTATACCACTAGGGTAATATGATGCTACCTGATTAAGACCATAGGCGGAATAGACTGTTCCATCAGGAGCAACGGCAATACTCCAGGAATCACCTACATTCCCCGCTACCTTTCTTATATACCTTCCTTCACTATCAAAAACCTTGATTTCGGTTCCGCCAGTTACATAGCTTTCGTCAAGAACATAAATGAAGCCTTCTGAATCAACTTTGGCATCTACCGGCTTTAAAATCTGTCTTTCCCTTGCCCCAGTAATACTTATGGTATGCACTAGATCAGGCATCCCTACATCAATCTCACCTTGAGTAGAGAAGCTCCAGGTATAGTCTCTGGTCGTCTTGATACCATAAATATCTCTAACCCCACTTTCTAGGGTGATGTGGTAAGTGGTTCCATCTCGAAGTGGCACAGCTGGCACAAAAATAACTTGATTCCCTTCAGACTGCCATCTACCAGGAACAACCGGATTAAACTGAAGACTCTCAGCTACAGATGTAAGACTCATAGGACGGTCAAAACCTATCCTAATAACACTATCAACCGGAACTTCCTTTTCTCCATCTGCAGGATATACTGACCCTAATTGGGGTTGAGCTACCGTTGAAAACTCCCAGGTATACACTTCTTGTTTAAGAAAAGATAATATCTTATATCTTTGAGAATCAACCGTGATTTGATAGGTTGTATCAGTTCCAAGCAATTCTGCAGACTCAAATACAAAAGCTCCAGCAGGTATGGATTCATCCTTACCACTATGCAACCCCTGATAAAGACTTAAGACGTCTTCCCCTGAGACATAACGCCATTGCCCCTCTAAAGAAGGACTGATACTAATCTGTTCAGCTAACCAGCTACCCGTAACAGGCTTATCCAGAAATATGATTAAGCGGGCATCTAACATAACCTCCTGGGTTCCAGGAGCAGGAAGCACCTCAACAACTTGAGGACTCATACCACATCCCCCAAGAAGAAGTACAAATATACCAAGCAAAAGAAGACCCAAAACTCTTAACTTCATAGAAAATTAAGGCGAGCTAGAGGGAAATCGCCTATTCTCCTTTCACATAAAAGTACCATGCAGCTACAGCCAGTTAATCACTTTATCTTTGCTCGATTCAACAAAAAGATTCTAGTTCCTTCCCAAAAACATTTGATACATAAATGGCAAATCAACCTACATATACCTTTACCCGAGAAAAATATCATCTCTAAAGGATTAAATCGGAAGCAATTTGCTCATGATATATACTACCTGTTAATTAACCTGAAAAACTACCCAATTGCAATTTGATATGTTAAAATAGGCACAGTGAATATACATCCGGTAGCCGCGTAGGCTTTAATGCGTTAACGCTAATAATAGGGCTACAGAGTTTGAAAGGAGGATGTGTGTAATGAAAGTTACAGTAGATCACGATCTCTGCATTGGCGATGCAATTTGCGAATCCATTGCTCCTGACGTCTTCGAACTTAGGGATGATGGTCTAGCTTGGGTAATTGTAGAGACCGTAGAAGAAGATCGCAGGGAAGATATGGAAGAATCTGTAGATGCTTGCCCAACCGATGCAATCATTATCTTTGAAGATGACGATGAAATCGACGAAAGACTACTAGCATCAATCGACCCACAATAAGTGTTTTCATGTACTTATGCTACTCATCCCTCGCTTAATAGGCGGGGGATGAGTACTTTTTTTGCAAAAATATACCTCCCCCGACTTTTTAGAAACAAGGGGTATCTCTTACATACCCATAATCCATAAGGCCAAAGAGAAATAAACCAGAAGTCCTAAAGAGTCAACAAGTGTAGTGATAAATGGACCGGCAACCACAGCAGGATCCATCTTCAGTTTATAAGCTACCATAGGTAAAAACGCACCGATAACCGCGGCCATAATTACCACAAGCAAAAGGGCAATGCCAACAGTAATGCCAACTAGCATATTCCCACCAAGCACATAGGCTAGAATAGCTGAACCAATCCCTAACAACGAACCCATAGCAATACCAACACGAACCTCTCGCCAGATAATCCTAGCGAGATCCTTGGTACTTGCTTCACCCACACCTAATGCCCTAATCAAAAGCGCTGCTGATTGAGAACCAGTATTCCCTCCCGTATCAATTAGCAAGGGAATAAAGAAAGCTAGAACAACCACAGCTTCCAACATATCCTCAAAATGTTTGAGAATAGAGCTAGTAAAAGAAGCGGTTACAAACAACACCAGAAGCCAGCCCACTCTTTTTTGCACCATCTTCTTTACTGTGCTCTGTAAATACGGTTCATCAAGGGGCTCTGTACCTGACAGACGGGATAAGTCTTCAGTAGCTTCTTCAATAATAACATCGATGACATCATCAATAGTTACAAGACCAAGCAGTTTATCCTCATGATCAACAACAGGTAAGGCAACAAAATCATATTTCTGAAGAATCTGAGCTACAATCTCTTGATGAGTCTCGGGAAAACACTTGATTACTGGAGCAAACATAAACTCCCGTACTTGAGCCTTAGGATCACTGATAACTAATTGCCTTAATGAAACAACACCAATAAGTTTATCTTCTTCAGAAGTTACATAAGCATAAGCTACTGTCTCCACCCTGTTAGCCCAATATCTAACAAGCTCAATAGCCTCCTCGGCAGTAGTTGTAGCTTTAACGGTCACAAACTCTGTGGTCATCAGACCACCAGCAGTATCCTCAGGAAAATCAAGAAGACTACGCATCTCACCCTGTTTTTCAGAGGAAAGGCGTAATAGTCTTTCTCTCTCTTCGACGGATAGCTCAGCTAAGAGGTCAACAAGATCATCAGCAGAAATCTTTAAGAGAAGACTTCGAACTGCCTGATCATCTAACACTTGAAAAATTTCTGCCTGTTGTGCATAACTCAATTCTTGAACAACAGCGGCACTAACATCTAAAGGAATAGATTTAACAATGAATATCTGCTCTTGTAAACTAAGATCTATAAAAAGTTCAGCAATATCAACTGGTCTCTTGCCTTTAAGAAACTTACGTAACCCTGCCACATCACCAATATTAATAATCTTCTTCAGCTGACGATCTTTTGGGACATAAACAGTGAAGAACATGGGAATTCCCCCTTCGCTCTATAATTGTTTGAAAAATACATCTCTGTCATACTAGATCGAGGACTAGAACTTTCCACGTTCCTCACCTCCCATAATTTGTTAAGGTTAATTGGCACAAAAATGTGCGCCCACCAGGACTCGAACCTGGGCACCCGGCTCCGGAGGCCGGCGCTCTATCCACTGAGCTATGGGCGCTAAATTCTCCAATACAAAATTATATCAAACCATGGTGTCAAAAGCAAACAACTTAGATCTTCCGAGTTATTAACAATAGCCCCAGAACAACAAAGGCTACACCTGCTCCCATAGTGATATATTCCTGAGGAATTATCTTGGTAATATAGCTACCTACAAGAACACCCATCAGACTACTTAATACAAGAGCTACTGCTGCACCTAGGAAAACAGAAACAGGAGAAGAACTATCAGCTGCCAACATCATTGTTGTCAACTGAGTCTTATCACCTAACTCAGCGAGAAATATAATCCCGAAGGTTACAAAAAAAGCCTTCCAGTCCAAGCTCAACACCTCAAATGTTGTTATCTTGACACTTTTTACAGATTCCAAAGAATTTCACCTGATGATCAATAATAGTGAAACCTTCTTCTTCTTCAATCTTTGCCTCCATCAAATCTAGCAAATCTTCTTCTACTTCGGAAACATTCCCACACTGTACACAGATTAAGTGATGGTGATGATGAACACCTTCAGAAAACTCATACCTTAGACGCCCTTCACCAAAATCCATCTTCAATAGAACTCCTATTTGGGCTAACATCTCCAAGGTTCTATATACAGTAGCAAGGCCAATATCTGGCGCCTCTTGTTTTACTAGGTCATAAACATCTTCAGCACTTAAATGCTGATCCCTGTTCTCTAGAAACATCTCAATTATGGTTATTCGTTGAGGTGTTAGTTTGTAGTTGTGTTCCTTCAGTAGTTGACATATTTTTTCAAAACTATGGCTCACAACAATGACCTCTTTCCCACTATGATTCTATCTCCATCGATTATATTTTTATTACAGAAAACTGTCAATCGGATGAAAAAAGGGAGGTCATGCCTCCCTATATCTCGCTAAGAACATCTTCTAGAGTAGGGTATCCTATCTCCTGTAACTCATAACGAACCCTTACCGCTGGTTTGTCAAATTCGATAACTCTACGGAGATCAATCGGTGTAGCCACCACTATCAAGTCACAATCGGCTTTCTTTACAGTCTCCTCTAATTCCCTTATCTGTTTTTCGCCATAACCCATAGCAGGCAACACTTGAGATAGATGACCATATTTCTCAAATGTATCCTTTATGGTACCGGTTGCTTGAGCTCGTGGATCAACTAGCTCTTTAGCTCCAAACTTTCTAGCTGCAACTACACCTGCTCCATAGGCCATCTCTCCATGAGTCAGGGTTGGGCCATCCTCGATAACTAAAACCCTCTTTCCCTTAATCTCTTCAGGTTTATCTACATAAATAGGTGAGGCGGCATCAATCACCGTAGCTAAAGGATTGAACCTCCCTATATTCTCTCGAACCATGGAAACCTTATTGGCATCTGCTGTCTCAATCTTGTTAATTATCAAGACATCAGCCATCCGGAAATTCACTTCCCCTGGATGATACAGCAGTTCATGTCCGGGACGATGAGGGTCAACTAAGGTAATATGAATGTTAGGCTTATAGAATGGAAAATCATTATTTCCACCATCCCAGAGAATCACATCTGCCTCTTTCTCTGCCTCTGTAAGAATTCTCTCATAATCTACTCCTGCATAGACCACGATTCCTCTATCGATATGGGGCTCATACTCCTCACGTTCCTCTATGGTACACTCATACTTATCTAAGTCAGCATATGTGGCAAATCTTTGAACAGCCTGAGTTTCAAGATTACCATAGGGCATAGGGTGCCTAATTGCTACAACCTTATGACCCTTTTGCTTGAGCACCTCAGCAACCTTTCTTGTGGTCTGGCTTTTGCCCACCCCGGTCCGTACAGCCGTTATGGCAACAATAGGCTTGTTTGAAGAAATCATTGTGGTCTTAGGACCTAACATCCGAAAATCTGCCCCAGCAGCCATAACTTTTGACGCTAAATGCATAACATATTCATGTGTAACATCACTATAGGAAAAAACTGCTTGATTAACATCCAAATCTTTGATTAGGGTGTCCAACTCTTCCTCTGGGAAAATAGGTATACCCTTTTCATAGCCTGGCCCTGCAAGAGAAGCCGGGTAAACTCTACCTTCAATATCCGGTATCTGTGTGGCAGTAAACCCTACCACCTCATAACTATCATTTGCTCGAAAATATACATTAAAGTTATGGAAATCTCTTCCCGCAGCTCCTAAAATTAAGACTCTCTGTTTTGACAATGTAAATCACTCCTTATAGTAAGAGGGTGAGGATAGCCTTATGAGCATGTAACCTGTTCTCTGCCTGATCAAACACAATAGATTGTGGACCATCAATCACTTCATCTGTCACTTCTTCACCCCGATGTGCTGGTAAACAGTGCATAAATAGAGCATGGCCAGGTGCCTTTGCCATAAGTTCTGCATTAATCTGATAGGGTTGCATTTCTTTTAGTCGTTTAGCGTGTTCCTCCTCTTGACCCATAGAGGCCCAGACATCTGTATAGATGATATCAGCATCCTTAACTGCCTCATAAGGATCCTCAGTTACCCTTATTTGAGCACCCCACTTTGATGCTTCTTCTTTAGCTCGAGCAACAATACCACTATCAGGTTCATAGCCTTTCGGTGTTGCAGCAGTAAAGTGTATGCCTGTCTTAGCCGCACCATAAAGCAAAGAATGTGTCATATTATTACCATCACCAAGATATGCCATCTTCAAACCGATAAGATGCCCCTTCTTTTCATAAATGGTCAGAAGATCAGCAAGAACCTGGGTAGGGTGAAGAAGGTCAGTAAGACCATTGATTACAGGAATACTAGCAGCAGCAGCCAAGTCAAGAACATCCTGATGGGCAAAAGTTCTAATCATAATACCATCAAGATATCTAGAAAGAACCCTACCGGTATCTTCAATAGTCTCACCCCGTCGCAACTGTAACTCCTGTGCACTTAAAAACAAAGCATGACCACCTAGTTGATACATAGCAACTTCAAAGGCAATTCTTGTTCTTGTTGAAGGCTTTGTAAAAACCATACCCAAAGTCTTACCGGTTAATGGTTGAAAAGGCTCACCAGCTTTCAATCTCAACTTAATCATTAATGCCGTCTTCAGAAACTGATCAATTTCCTCCCAGGTAAAATCATTGAGAGAGATGAAATCTCTACCCTTCAAACTAACCGCCATAGCGCTTCCCTCCTAAGTCTTTTTAAGTAATGTACCTGCTTTACCCTTTAAAGCAGCTGGAGCTTGGTCTAGATGAGTAATAATAGCCTTTTTGCCTCCGTTTTCAACAAAACGGATTGCTGCCTGTACCTTTGGACCCATGCTTCCAGGGGGAAACTCTCCCTGAGCTAAATATAATTTAGCTTGCTGTACAGTCAACTCCTGAAGCTTCTCTGAATCCTCATTGCCGTAACGTAAATAGACAGCATCAACATCTGTTAGAATCATCAAGATGTCAGCATTAACCTCTCGAGCTAATCTTTCACCTGCTAGATCCTTATCAATGACTGCCTCTAGCCCCTTCAATACTCCATTCTCCTGGGCTACAGGAATACCACCACCACCAGAAGCAATTACTATCGTACCCGTCTCAAGGAGATTACAGATAGTGTCTCTTTCGACAATTCCAAGCGGATCTGGAGAGGGAACTACTCGCCGCCAACCCCTTCTAGGTATTTCTTTAAGAACATATCCTTTGTCTTCATGACACACTTTCTCCTCTAAGGAATAGTATGGGCCAATTGGTTTAGTTGGATTCTTAAAAGCCTCATCATCTGAACTGACGACAACCTGAGTCAACAAGGTAACTATCTGTTTTTCAATCCCCCTTGAAGACAAAACATTACGAAGCAGCCTCTGTAGCATATAACCAATCATACCCTGACTCTTTGCTCCACAGACATCTAGAGGCATTGGCGGTACTAAATCCTTGGCAGCCTCATTCTGAAGTAGAATATTACCTACTTGAGGTCCATTTCCATGGGTAATAATCACTTCATAACCCATCTCAATCAAATCAGCTATACCTATACAGGTTTTAAGTATATTTGCTTCTTGTTCTTCCATGTAACCCTTTTGACCTGGTTGAAGAATGGCATTACCTCCTAAAGCAACCACTATTCTGGTCATAACCTACCCCTTTCATACTACATCACAAAATCCAACTCCTTGTGACAGATGGAACATTCCTGTTGTTGAAGGACCTTAACCCTGTAACCCCTTCTTTCTACAACCTTAGATTTGCATGAAGGACAATATGTATTTGAGTCTGTCTCCCAAACGTTCCCTAAGTACACGTAATTAAGATAGTCTTGAGCTCGTTGCGTGAGTTTCTCTAGGGTATCTATTGATGTGGCCGGTAAATCTAACTGATATTCTGGGAAATACCTTGCTATATGTAAGGGAATTGCTGCTGATAGGTTCCCCAACCACCCTGCTAACTGTTCCATCTCCTCTATAGTGTCATTAGCTCCTGGTACGATAAGAGTACTAATCTCTAGATGTTTTTTCGCTCGAGTAATCTGTTCTATATTTGACAATACAGGCTCCATGGTTCCCTTAAGCATCTTCACATAGTATTCCTGAGAAAAAGACTTTAAATCGATATTGAAGGCATCCACATAAGGCATGAGTTTAGCTAACGGTTCAGAGGATATGTAGCCATTGCTAACAAGAATCACCTGAAAACCTTCCGTTTTCAGCAATCGACTACTATCAAGAACATACTCATACCAGACCAACGGTTCATTATATGTAAAAGCAACTCCAACTATATCCTGATCACTTACCCTAAACGCTTTGGCCTTTCTTAGCAATTCCTCGGGGGATAAATAGAATGTATCAGGGTTCCCTTGAGAGATCTGCCAATTTTGACAAAATCCACACCTAAAATTACAACCATATGTTCCTAAAGACAAAAGCTTTTTTCCTGGAAAAAAATGATACAAAGGCTTCTTCTCAATGGGATCAATAGCGAGTGATGATACTAAACCATAATTGAGTAGTCCAAGTTCTCCCTCCCGATTAACCCTAACCCGACAGGCACCAGCCTTACCTAACCCAATTGCACAATTTTTAGGACATAGCAAACAATGAATATACTCTTCTTTTCTAAACCAGTATAAAGCTTTTCTACTCATATCTTAATCCCCATATTCTCTAAATCTCATAACACTGAAACGCCAAATATCGACTTCCATGGTATCTATACCAGCCTTTCTCTTCGCCCAGTATAGTTGCTTTTCCACACTATCTATCTCAGAAAGATCCGGAAGCAATAGACCTCTTAAGTTTCCCTTCTTAACTAATATGCCATATTTCTGTGCATCCAAATTCTCTATACTATCAACCTTTTCAAGAGGACTTAGAACATCTATAGAAATAGTGCATTCCTTGAACTCATCAAGACTTACAGGATGAAATCTGGGATCTTCAGTAGCGGCACTAACTGCATTATAGATAATTTCCTCCTCTAGAGTATCTCTGATTGGCTCAGGAGTACCTATACAACCCCTTAGCTTCCCCTGCTTATATATGGTTACAAAAACACCGCCATGTGGCGGTAAGTTTATACTCATATAGGCAATAGAAAGGAATTGACCCTGTTTTAGAAAGGTCTCAATAGCTTTTCTAGCAAGTCCTATCAGCACCCTATTCAGACTCTCAGTCATCCTAGTCCACTCCCTGAAAGGTAGCAACACCATAACCAACACCAAAAGGACTGGTATAGTGTAGAAGATTAGCCTGCCATTGATTGAGCAAAAGCAACAAAGCAAGAGGAGTCCAGACATCTTGACCGGCAAGATCCTTTAAGTCATGAGACATATTCAGTATATCAGACCAGCTATTCTTCTTTAGGAAACCAATCAACTGATTATCAAAGATTTGACCTGAGGGATGATAGCCCCCTGGAGCATCCGCATTTAGCCTATGAGAGAAATCACCACTGACTAGTATGCTAACCCTTCTATCTAAACGCTCATTGGCCGCCAAAATTCCTTTTGCCAGAAACCTTATCTTCTCTAGTTTTAACCAGGGAACAACAGATAAAATTACAACTTTTCTAATATGGCCCTGTGTCTTTAGGAAGAATAAAGGTACAAGACTGCCATGATCAATCTCTGCTGAATAGGTATAGTGAATATTGACATCACCGTTAAGATCAAGACATAAATCTCTAAAAATCTGGTCTTGAGGCCAGGGACCTAGAGCTACATCCGGAAAACCAAAAGCATCTAAGTCCCCGTGCACATTGTCTGTTGCCCAAAACAGAGCATCACCATCATGTCTGGGCCCATGAGGAGAGATAACTAGCAGCAAATCGGACTTCTCTGCTAGCAGAAAGTGACTAGCCAGCTGCATAGCCTTCCGTATCTCTCTAAGTTCAACATGGTCATACCCAACGTCAGGTAACAGAACCGGTGCATGTGGCATCAAAATGGCTCTCAAGAACCTACCCATACCATGACCACCCTCCGGCAGGATGTACTTATAGAGTTCGCTTAAATCGCTAAATTTCCTGCCAAAATATTCATGGGTGTTTTAATCGAAGAGTGTCGAATAGGGCAGGATTTCTTAAGTCAATTGGAGAATGAGTTTCGAAGTATTTACTTGTATGGAGGGGGTGCAATGCCTGGTAATATACCAGGTTAACTTATGTTCAATAAGGTATTAGTTGCAAATAGAGGTGAAATAGCTGTAAGAATCATTAGAGCTCTTAAGGAACTAGGAATTACATCTGTTGCTGTTTTTTCTGAGGCCGATGAAGACTCTTTACATGTACAACTAGCTGATGAAGCGTACTACATAGGTCCCGCTCAGGCAGTAAAGAGCTACCTAAACGTTCCAGCAATAATTGAGGTCGCAGGTAAGGCAGGTGTAGATGCGATCCATCCAGGCTATGGCTTCCTATCTGAGAACCCCCATTTTGCAGCTGTCTGTGAAACATGGGGCATTGAGTTTATAGGACCAAATGCTAGCTCAATCGAAAGAATGGGCTACAAATCAATGGCTCGTGAAATTATGATTAAGAATGAGGTACCCGTTATCCCCGGTACTGAAGGCAGCATTAGCAACGAAGAACAAGCCTTAGGCAAAGCTTCAGAAATAGGGTACCCTGTACTTGTTAAAGCGGCTGCAGGTGGTGGTGGTAGAGGTATCCGTATAGCAAACACACCTGATGAACTCAAAGAAGCCTTGGCTGCCGCAAAGAGAGAGGCTCAGTCAATTTTTGGTAATGCAGAAGTCTATTTAGAGAAATTCTTAGAAAATCCAAGACATATTGAGTTTCAGGTACTTGCTGATAAACAGGGTAATGTTATTCATTTAGGAGAGAGAGAATCATCCTTGCAACGTCGAAGACAGAAGATACTTGAAGAAGCATTAAGCCCAGCGGTTTCTCCTGAATTACGGGATAAAATGAGTCAAGCTGCTATAAAGGCAGCGAAAGCGGTAAACTATACTAATGCAGGTACAGTGGAATTCCTGGTAGATAAACACGGTAACTTCTATTTCATTGAAATGAATACTCGAATCCAGGTTGAACATCCAGCTACAGAAATGATAACTGGGGTGGATATAGTTAAAGAACAGATTAGAATAGCTGCAGGTCAACCATTGAGCTATAAGCAGGAAGATATTAAGTTTAATGGTTGGGCAATTGAATGCAGAATTAACGCTGAAGACCCAGAAAAGAACTTTATGCCTTCACCTGGGACGATTACAAAGTGTGAATTTGGTCTTGGTTCCGGTGTTAGAGTAGATTCTGGCATTCAGACTGGTTCAGAAATTAAGCCGTATTATGACTCGCTGGTTGCCAAAATTGTTACTTGGGGTAAGGATCGTGAAGAGGCCATCAATCGCATGCAAAGAGTCCTAAGTGAGACAAAAATAGAAGGTGTACAGACAACAATTCCTCTACACCAAAAGATTCTTACCAATGAGTCTTTCCAGAATGGTGATATCCATACCCGGTTCCTTGAAGATAACATCTTAAAGAGCTAGTGATTTGAGGGTTCTTCTGCAAAGTATCTAAGAAGACCCACAAAAATAGCCCATGCTAATTTATTTTGATAGGAGGGACTTGATAGGAGTTCCTCCTCTCTTTGATTACTGAGAAAGCCCACCTCTACATTTACCATGGGGATGACGCTCTCCTTCAAAAGCTTCTGATTAATGTTAGTATTTGTCTCCCTATGTGTTTGTCCTGTAATCTCCTTTAATTCTCTCTGAATGGCTTCTGCGAGTCTTTTTGAGTCTTCCTGTTCTTGAATATAGAAGACCTGACCACCATACCAACGAGAAGATGGAGTTGCATTAGCATGAATGGTTAACGCAACATCTGCCCCTGAAGCGTTGATGATCTCAATCCGTTTAGTAAGGTCGGCCAATTTGCGGGTAGAGAAACCACCTTCACTAAGATTACTCAAGTCAGTATCACTATCTCTAGTTAGAATGACATGTGCTCCTGAATCTTCGAGCAACTCTGCTAGACGCAGCGCAACCTCTAGAACTACATCTTTTTCAAGAACACCTTTACTTCCTACACTTCCTGGATCCATCCCCCCATGACCCGGGTCTATGACTATTAACTTACCCTGGATAGATGAACTGGCATTAGCAAGGATTACCTCTGTTCTGACAATATTGATTAGTGGTTTGAGGATCCCCGTGTAAAGAAGGATAAGAATTAATAGAAAAAGGAGAAGGGCCTGCACAACTCGCGTGTTCAAAACACATCACTCCTTCTCCATCAATATATGCACTTTATCTTTCCCATAAACCAAAAAAGAGAGGGCATTGCCCTCTCCCTTGTCTTTAACGTTTGGAGAACTGAGGTGCTTTACGAGCTTTCTTAAGTCCGTATTTCTTTCTTTCCTTAACACGTGGGTCACGAGTTAAGAAACCAGCTCTCTTCAATACAGGTCTCAATGAATCGTCAGCTTTTAAAAGTGACCTAGAAATACCGTGTCTCACTGCACCTGCCTGACCAGACACACCGCCACCATTAACCCTGGCAATAACATCGTATTTGTCAGCCAGATTGGTTAGGTTTAATGGTTGTTTGACAATGATTTGCATTGTTTTGAGTGGAAAATATTCATCAAAGGGACGACCATTAACAACAATATTGCCAGTACCAGGTACTAGGCGCACCCTTGCAACAGCTCTTTTTCTTCTTCCTGTTCCTAAATATTGCAATTGGGACACCTTTACCCTCCTTCCTGTACTTTAAAATTATAAAGTATATAAAACTATGAGAGTTTTAAGATCTCAGGCTTTTGAGCCTCGTGTGGATGGTTAGGACCAGCATATACCTTAAGCTTCCTACCCATTGCTCTTCCAAGGCTATTATGAGGTAACATACCCTTAACCGCCTTTTCTACAACCCTGTCAGGTGTCTTTGCCATAAAATCACGATAGTTCATGGCTTTTAGTCCCCCAGGATAACCACTGTGGCGATAGTACATCTTCTTATCTAACTTTTTCCCTGTCAGTACTACTTTGTCTGCATTAATAACAATAACATAATCGCCAGTATCTACATGAGGAGTATAGATTGGCTTATGCTTGCCTCTTAGAATTTTAGCTACTTCACTAGCCAAACGACCTAAAGGCATATCGGTAGCATCAATAACATACCATTTTTTTTCGACTTCATGTGGCTTGGCCATATATGTCGTTTTCATCCCTGTTAACCTCCTTAATACACAGAATCATTTTATCTTAAGCCCTTAAGGGTGTCAAGCAAAAGCTATCATCCACTAACCTTAATCCACTTCAGAATAATGTACCTTTAGTAGAGTTAATCCATGAGAAGGAGCGGTTGGGCTAGCTATACCACGATCTTTTGCCAGTAAGATCTTTTGTACATCATCAGGTTGTAGTTTGCCTGATCCCACATCAAGCAAGGCTCCAACTATGATGCGCACCATGTTATAGAGAAAGCCATCCGCTTCAGCTATGATAGTGATAAGTTCCTCTTTGTGTGTTATCTCAAGCCGTTTGACTGTTCTAACCGAGGTCTTTACTTCACTTCCAGCCGCCCTAAAAGAACTAAAATCATGAGTTCCAATCAAGTATTCACAAGCTTTTCTCATAGCGGATACATCTAGATGAAGTGGATAATGTAGTGCGAAATTTCTCCAGAAAGGCGAAGGAAACTCCGCATTATATATTCTGTAGACATAAACCTTGCCTTTAGCGCTGTAACGGGCATGAAAGGACTGGTCAACTTCTTCAGCTTTATGAACAACCAGATCCCTGGGAGTAACGCTGTTAATGGCATAGGGTATCCTGTCTACTGGAATTCTAGCAGTGGTCTTGAAGTTAGCTACCTGTCCGGAAGCATGTACTCCACTGTCTGTCCTACCTGCTCCATATATAGTTATCGGCTCTTTGCAGATTCTGCTTAAAGCCTCTTCGAGAACCTCTTGCACACTTATGGCATTAGTCTGCCTTTGCCAACCATGATATGCTGTACCGTCATAAGCAATGGTGAGTTTAATATTCCGCTCTGAAATAACTCTCACCCCTTCTTACAGTACAATCAAGCCTACAGTGATTAGTGTCACTATTCCCCAGGCAGCGTAATCTAACTGACTTAACTGTAACTGACGGAATCGAGTTCTTCCCTGCCCACCTCTATATGCTCTTGCTTCCATAGCCATTGCCAGGTCATCAGCCCTGCGAAAAGCACTGACAAACAACGGTACGAGAATCGGCACTAAAGCCTTAGCTCTCTGCATGACATTGCCTGTTTCAAAGTCAGCGCCTCTAGCCATCTGAGCCTTCATAATCTTGTCTGCCTCTTCTAGAAGTGTTGGTATGAATCTTAAAGCGATGGTCATCATCATCGCTAGCTCATGAGCTGGAACACCCATCTTGCTGAAGGGTTTTAGCAAACTCTCCATTCCATCGGTTAGATCAATTGGACTAGTTGTCAATGTCAACATATTTGTAGCAAGGATCAATAATACTAATCTTATTGCCATTTGAAACGCTCTAACAACACCCTCATAAGTTACCTTAAGTGGACCTAACTGATATAATAACTCTCCTGGAGTCAAAAACATGTTTAATATCAGTGTAAGCAAGAGAATTATTAATAATGGTCTTAACGTTCCAAATACAAAACGTACAGAAATCTTAGATGCATAAATTATATATCCCAAAAAACCTGCAAAAAGCAGATATCCCCACCAACTGCTAATTAGAAAAAGGACGATAATAAATATTCCGGTAGTAACTATCTTGGTTCTAGGATCTAATCTATGAATAACTGAGTCTCCAGGGAGATATTGACCAAGAGTGATATTCTTAAGCATCACTAGTCCCCCCTGTTCTCTTCTTGAAATACTTCATTATTTCATTTTCTGCTTCATTTAAGTTTAGAACATCTGTTGAGACATCCAGACCCTGATCTCTAAGACTTGTCATTATGGTCTTAACCTGTGGGACGGCTAGGCCAATCTCCTCAAGAATTTTCTCTTCGGCAAAGACTTCACGGGGAGTGCCTTGTAATAGCACGGTCCCTTTATGCATCACTATAAGTCTATCTACTAGTCTTGCTATGTCCTCCATACTGTGAGAAACCAAAATTGTTGTAAGATTCAGTTTCTTATGCAAAAACTCAATCTGACCAAGAATTTCATCTCTGCCGCGAGGATCCAAACCGGCTGTTGGCTCATCAAGAATGAGAATGCTTGGTTCCATTGCTAAGACACCGGCAATAGCTACTCTTCGCATCTGACCACCACTTAACTCAAAGGGTGACCGTTCCGCTAATTCTGTTGGTAATCCAACAACTTTCATACTATTTGTAACCCGGCGCTGTATTTCTTCAGGCTCTAAGCCTAGATTCTTAGGACCAAAAGCAATATCAGCAAAGACAGTCTCTTCAAAGAGCTGATGCTCTGGGTATTGGAAAATCAAGCCAACTTTTTGCCTGATGTCCTTTAATCTTTGCTTATTTTCCCCAATTACTTCCCCATCAACAACAACTCTGCCACTACTAGCCCGTAAAAGACCATTTAAATGCTGAATTAGGGTTGATTTACCTGAACCGGTAGGTCCAATCAAACCAATAAACTCCCCATCCCGTATGGTCAGGTTAATGTCATGTAACGCCTCTACCTGGAATGGTGTATCCTTCTGATAGGTATGACTTAACCTTTCAATTATAATTGGCATAGCTTGTTCACCAACTCTTTAGTATCTAGGACATCTGGGTTGACATTTAACCCTCTCTTATGCAGACGTACTGCTAAATCTGTGGCTTGAGGAACATCCAAACCAAGTTGTCTGATTCTCTCAATATCAGCAAAGACCTCTTTAGGAGTACCATCTAGCACAATCCGTCCATCTTCCATAACTACTACTCTGTCTGCCTGAACAGCCTCATCCATAAAGTGAGTAATATAGGCAATAGTAATATGCTCATCCCTGTTTAGACGCTTAACTGTCTCCATAACTTCTTTTCTACCACCGGGATCAAGCATTGAGGTAGCTTCATCAAAAACAATACAACGGGGACGCATTGCAAGTACCCCGGCAATCGCGACTCTTTGTTTTTGACCACCAGATAGTAGATGGGGAGCATGTCTACGATATTGCTCCATATTTACGGTTTGCAAGGCCTCATCTATTCGCCGATTAATTTCTTCAGGTTCAACTCCGAGATTTTCAGGACCAAAGGCAACATCTTCTTCAATAGTAGTGGCAACAATCTGATTGTCTGGGTTTTGAAAAACCATACCTACCGTGCTACGTATCTCCCAGACATTGTCAGGTTTCTCAACGTCATAACCAGCGATGGTGATAGACCCACTGGTGGGTAGCAATAGAGCATTAAGATGTTTGGCCAGAGTGGATTTCCCTGAACCATTTGCCCCCACAATGGCAATGAATTCTCCCTCACTAATCTCTAAAGAGATATTCTTAAGAGCCATGACCTCATCATTTTCACCTTTATTGTAACTGTGGGTAACGTCCCTAACAGATATAAGTGGGTACATCCCTAATCCTCCCTTCAAGGAGCCTGACAGACACATCAAGAAGGCCCCCTCTACTGGGAGCCCCTGTTGTGCTGACTCAGCAGTGAAAAGATGCTACACCAGCTCCAGAATCACCATTTGAGCTGCATCCCCACGACGTTGGTGTGTCTTGATGATTCTGGTATATCCACCATTACGGTCAGAGTACTTGGGTGCGATAGTCTCAAATAATTTGGTAACTACATCTTCACTATTTAAGTAAGCTAGAGCTTGCCTTCTTGCATGTAGATCATCTCTTTTACCCAGAGTGACCATTTTTTCAGCTTCTCTACGTACTTCCTTGGCTCTAGCTTCAGTTGTCTCTATACGCCCTTCAGCCAACAATGAAGTAACCAGGTTTCTTAACATGGCTCTCCGTTGATCGCTAGGAAGGCCTAACTTTCTTTGCTTCATGATAATCCCTCCGTCAACCCTCACATGCCTGGGATATATTAGTCCTCAGGAGTCCTTAGGCTCAAACCAATTTCGATTAGCTTAGCTTCAACCTCTTCTAATGATTTCCTACCCAGATTACGAACTTTCATCATTTCCTCAGGTGTCTTCTCAATCAGCTCACCAACCGAATTGAGACCTGCTCTCTTCAGACAGTTATATGAGCGGACACTGAGGTCGAGTTCCTCAATACTCAACTCTAACAACTTGTTACGGTTGTCTTCCTCTTTCTCTACCATAATCTCCACATTACCTGCTGCTTCTGTTAATCCGATGAAGAGGTTAAGATGTTCACTCATGATCTTAGCACCCAGGCTTGAAGCATCCTCTGGACGAATAGTTCCATTTGTCCAGATTTCAAGGGTTAGCTTATCAAAGTCCGTGATCTTACCAACACGAGTATCTTCAACTTTGAAATTTACTCTCTTAACAGGAGTGAAGATGGAATCAACAGGAATAACTCCAATCGGTTGATCAGGCTTCTTGTTTCGCTCAGCAGGAGAATACCCACGGCCTCTTTCAACCGTTAACTCCATGGTTAAACGACCGTCTCTATCCAGAGTAGCGATATGGAGATCTTCATTGATTATTTCCACATCAGCGCCTGTGATAATGTCACCAGCAGTAACTGGGCCTTCACCCTCAGCCTGAATGCGCAATACCTGTGGTTCCTCGGTATGCATTTTGATTGCTAATTTCTTAAGGTTAAGAATAATATCGACGGTATCTTCAACCACACCTGGAGTGGTGGAAAACTCATGCAAGACTCCATCTATCTTTACCGATGTTACAGCTGCTCCAGGTAAGGAAGACAGCAAGATTCGTCTCAAGGAATTACCGAGGGTAATTCCATAGCCTCTTTCTAGAGGCTCCACCACAAACTTACCGTACATCCCGTCAGGAGATGAGTCAACCATCTCAATGGTGGGCTTTTCGATTTCAATCATTTAGGCTATACCCTCCCTCGGAAGTGTTGCACTTAGACGATTATCACAGCAAATTACCTTGAGTAAAGCTCAATAATCAAGTGCTCTTCTAACTCGATATCAATTTCTTCTCTGTTTGGCAAACGCAATACTTGGCCTGAGAAGTCCTGAGCATTGACGCTGAGCCATTCTGGGATGGTTCGTCCTTCTGCGCTTTCAACTAGCTCCTTGATCCTTGCAACATTACGGCTCTTCTCTTTTACAGTTATGACATCTCCAGTACGAACCCTATAAGAAGGAATATTAACCTTCCTGTCATTAACTGTAAAGTGGCCATGTCGTACTAGTTGACGTGCCTCTGCTCTTGAACCTGCAAAGCCCATTCTAAATACAATATTATCTAGGCGACTTTCTAATAACTGCAGCAGAGCTTCACCGGTAACTCCTTGAGAGCGCGAAGCCTTGTCAAAAGTACGTCTAAATTGACCTTCTAAGACACCATAGATGCGTCTGGCCTTTTGTTTCTCACGCAACTGAATACCATACTCAGTTGGCTTTCTACGACTAGTACCATGCTGACCGGGAGCATAAGCTCTTCTTTCAACAGGACACTTATCTGTATAGCACTTATCCCCTTTGAGGAATAACTTTGTTCCTTCTCTTCTACATAAACGACATACTGATCCTGAATACCTAGCCATCCTTACGGTTCACCCCCTCTAAACTACACTCTACGTCTCTTTGGTGGACGACAGCCATTATGCGGAATTGGAGTTACATCCTTAATTACGGTAACTTCCAGACCAGCTCCCTGTAGTGATCTAATAGCGGCTTCTCTACCAGATCCGGGACCTTTAACATATACTTCAACTTCACGTAGACCATGCTCCATTGCAGTTTTAGCTGCAGTTTCAGCTGCTAGACCTGCTGCAAATGGGGTTCCCTTCTTAGAACCCTTAAACCCTTGGGTACCGGCAGTACCCCATGAGAGAGTATTACCCTGCATGTCTGTGATAGTAATTGTTGAGTTATTAAATGTCGAGGTTATATGAGCAATACCTCGTTCCACATTCTTACGTTCCTTCTTACGAGGACGTGCAGACTTTCTATTCCTGGCCATCTATCTCCCTCCTTTACCTGAAATGACCTATTTACGCTTGTTAGCGATGGTCCTCTTTGGACCCTTACGTGTCCTAGCATTTGTCTTTGTTCTCTGTCCACGGACAGGCAAACCACGACGATGCCTTAAACCGCGATAACTACCAATTTCAATTAGACGCTTAATGTTAAGCTGAACATCACGTCTAAGGTCACCTTCAACCCGGTAATCACGGTCTATTGCTTCGCGCAATTTATTTATCTCTTCTTCAGTTAAATTCTTAACACGAGTATCAGGATTGATTCCTGTCTTAGCCAATATCTCACGGGAGGTTGAGATTCCAATCCCATAGATATATGGAAGGGCATGCTCAATCCTCTTGTCACGTGGTAAATCTACACCCGCAATACGTGCCAAATTAGCACACCTCCTTGTCTCGTCCCTTAACCTTGACGCTGCTTGTGTTTAGGATTTTCACAAATAACCATTACACGACCTTTGCGCTTGATTATCATGCATTTGTCGCAGATCTTCTTGACCGAAGGCCTTACCTTCATGTCCTTCCACTCCTTTGTCTAACTGACCAGTCAGGATAACCTAGCCGTATTGGCTGCCGCGGAGCAGGCTATTCTAACTGTATAAAAATATCTATCTAAAGAATTATATCACTTTATGACCTGTGGCGATAGGTAATTCGACCTCGTGTCAAATCATAGGGTGAAAGTTCAATGGTAACTTTATCACCCGCAAGGATTCGAATAAAATGCATACGAATCTTTCCGGAAACATGTGCTAATACCTTGTGTCCATTCTCCAACTCAACACGAAACATTCCATTGGGCAACGGTTCAATTACAGTTCCTTGAACTTCAATAACGTCTTTCTTGGCCACTTACGTCTCGCCCCCTTGTCTCTCAAGATTACCGAAGCTATCAGTCTCCTCAATGACTCTTAAAATTGATTTGTCGTCAATTCGAGCTTTGGTTGATAACTGAGCTTCTAAACTTTGATCAACTACATTATGAATAAGTAGATGTCTAACATTTTTCTTCTTCGGTTTACTGACCGGGCGATTATGTCCATTAGCCACTAAAACGTGTTTGTCATCAATAATCCCAATAACTACATATTTAATGCCTGAATCTCTACCTGCCCGGGAACTTACTACTTGACCCAAACGCAGTCTCTGGGTGTCCAATTAGCTTTCGCCCTCCCAGCATCTCGTTTTTCCAGGTTACTAAGCAAGATATAGGCATTTTTCTATTATTAACCATACCTTGCTAAAATATACCGTTATAGTTAAAATTCTAAAGCAGTAAGGATTTCTGGTCCTTCTGGGCCAACTAAAACAGTATGCTCAAAATGAGCAGATGGTCTACCATCCTTTGTCTTCACTGTCCATTCGTCACTAGCTGTATATACATCATAGGTTCCCAGATTAACCATCGGTTCAATAGCAAGAACCATACCTTCCTTTAGAATTGGCCCATGACCTGAAGGTCCGAAGTTCGGGATTTGTGGATCTTCATGCATATTGCGACCAATACCATGGCCCACATAATCCCGTACAACAGCCAACCCATTATCTTCAACATAGCTCTGTATAGCATAGGAGATGTCAGTTAATCTATGACCCGGTACTGCTTGAGCAATACCCCGGTTAAGGGCCTCTCTTGTCACTAAAAGCAAATGTAAGAGTTCTTCACTTACCTCACCTACCGGCCATGTCCAGGCTGAATCTCCATGATAACCACCATACATAGCACCAATATCTATAGAGATGATTTCCCCATTTTTTAGAGTTCGATTTCCTGGAATACCATGAACCACTTCCTCATCAATCGAAGTACAAATTGATGCTGGATAACCATGATATCCAAGAAAAGATGGCTCTGCCTGATTCTCTCTAATGTGCTTTTCTGCAGCATCATTCAACTCTTTTGTAGTAATACCAGGTTCAATCATCTTCCTAAGCAATGCATGTGTCGAAGCAACTATACGACTAGCTTCTCTCATATATTCTAATTCCCGTTTAGACTTAAGAAAGATCATCTAGCTTTACCCTTTCAGAGCCTGCAGGATACTATCAGTAACTTCTTTGGGGGAATGTTCTCCTGCAACTCTTTTTAGAAGACCCTGTTCCTCATAGTACTTTACCAAAGGTTCAGTCTGCGTAAAGTATACATCTAAACGTTCCCCTACTGTTTCCGCACTATCGTCTTTGCGCTGATATAGCTCGCCACCGCACTTATCACATATTCCCTCTTCCTTAGAAGCTGAGTACATGACATGATAGATTTCCCCACAGTTACGACAGATGCGCCGACCTGTTAGTCTTTGAATCAGCTCATCTCTGTTAACCTCCAAGTATAGAACCACAGATAGCTCTCTTTGGATCTCCTTTAAGGTTTCTTGTAAAGATTCTCCTTGAGGCAAGGTTCTTGGGTATCCGTCTAAGATGAAGCCAGAAGCACAGTCATCCTGACTGAGTCTCTCTTTCACTATTCCACTGACTATCTCATCAGGAACCAGTTTACCCTGTTCAACATACTTCTTAGCTTCCTTGCCTAACGGGGTTTCGCTGTCAATGGCTTCCCTGAAGATATCACCTGTTGAAATATGTGGGATAGACAATTCATCAGCTATCTTCTTGGCCTGTGTACCTTTCCCGGCTCCCGGTGCACCTAAAAAGACTATCTGCATTTTTCTTAGCCCCCTATTTCTTAATGAAGCCTTGATAATGTCTCATTAGTAGTTGGGCCTCAATTTGCTTCATAGTTTCTAATGCTACACCAACAACGATAATCAGGGCAGTACCCCCAAAATAAATGCCGGGGATATCAGTTACTCGCTGAACCCATGTTGGCATAACTGCGATAAAGGCTAAGAAAATTGCTCCGGCCAGCGTTAACCGTACAACTACTTTGTTCAAATACTCTGTTGTGGTCCTACCAGGTCTAATACCCGGAATAAAGCCACCATACTTCTTCAAGTTGTCAGAGACATCCTGTGGGTTGAAAGTAATGGCAGTATAGAAGTATGAGAAGAATATAATGAACAAGGTGTAAAGACTAATATACCAGATAGTTGTACCATCAAGAGCTGCGGCTACCGACCTGGTCCAAGGCTTATCAATAAACTGAGCCATGGTTGGTGGGAATGCCAGTATCGATGCTGCAAAGATAACTGGGATAACACCAGCCTGATTTACCTTTAATGGAATATGGGTGCTCTGTCCACCGTATACTTTACGACCAACAACTCTTTTTGAATACTGAACAGGAATCCTTCTTTGACCTTCCTGTACCTTAATAATCAGAACTACTGCTGCAATACCAACAAGAAGCAGTAGAATAACGTTAAAGAAGTTTATACGACCAACCTCTAAATAGGAGAAGATACGGCCAGCTTCTTCTGGTAATCTAGCCACAATATTGGCAAAGATAATTAGTGATATACCATTACCGATACCTTTTTCGGTAATCTGTTCACCCAACCACATCAACATGATTGTACCAGCAGTTAGAGTAATGGTGATGGTGATGATCGAAAGGGCACCAGGATTATTAATAGCCCCCACGTTCTGCATATAGTATGCCATACCTAATGCTTGAATGGCTGCGATGACAACAGTACCGTATCTGGTAGCCTGGGTAAGTTTTTTACGGCCTTCGTCGCCTTCCTTAGCCCATTGTTCAAATTTTGGCACAACCATTGTCAAAAGGTTCATAATAATCGAGGCGTTAATATAGGGCATGATTCCCAGAGCAAACAGGGATACCTGCTTCAATGCACCACCTGAGAACATATCTAAGAGCCCAAATAAGCTACCTTGCTCAAAGAGCTGAGCGATCTGAGTCTTATCTACCCCTGGGACAGGGATATGGGCACCTATACGGAAAATCAGAAATATCCCCATAGTAAAGAGTATTCTGCGTCGTAAGTCACCTATCTTAAAAGCCCTTCTTAGAGTCTGTAACACCTAGATCACCTCAGCTTTTCCGCCAGCAGCTTCGATTTTAGAAACCGCCTGTTTACTAAACCTATGCGCCTTGACGGTCAATGCTCTATCAATTTCTCCCCTAGCCAGAATCTTTACGCCATCCTTTACTTTGCTGATAACTCGCTCTTCCAGCAAAAGCTCTGGAGTAACTTCTGTGCCAGGAGCAAATCTGTTCAACTGCTCAATGTTAACTTCTATAAATTCCTTCCGGAAAGGATTCTTGAAACCTCTCATAGGAACGCGTCTCTGTAAAGGCATCTGGCCTCCTTCGAAACCAGGTCTGATTGATCCACCTGAACGAGCCTTCTGCCCTTTGTGACCTCTACCTGAGGTCTTTCCAAGACCAGAGCCTTCACCACGCCCTACACGTTTCACTTTATGTCTACGACCCTTAGCCGGCTGGAGTTTGTCAAGACTAACCATCTATCTTCACCTCCTGCAAAGTCGCTACCTCAACCAGAGATCAAATCCTCCACACTCTTACCTCTTAGTTTGGCTACATCCTTAGCTTCCTTCAAAGACTTTAGACCCTCAATAGTTGCATAAACCATGTTGTTCGAGTTGGTTGAGCCTAAAGACTTAGTAAGGATATCTTTAACACCAGCTAATTCCAGTACTGCTCTGGCTGGACCCCCGGCGATAACACCTGCACCAGGTGCAGCTGGTTTCATGAATACCTTACCAGCACCAAAGTGACCGGTTACCTCGTGTGGAATTGTTGTATCTAGTAAAGGAACCCTAATCAGATTCTTCTTAGCTTCTTGAATACCTTTTCTGATGGCATCCGGGATTTCCTGGGCTTTACCCATTCCTACTCCAACATGTCCGTTTCCATCACCAACAACTACTAAAGCACTAAAACTGAACCTGCGTCCACCCTTTACTACTTTAGCTACACGGTTAATGGCAACGACTTTCTCTTCCAATTCAAGCTCATCTGGATTGATCCTGTTTGTTAACATCCCTCCGCCTCCTTCCTGCATAGATCTCCTTAAAACTTCAAACCTGCTTCACGGGCGGCCTGGGCCAAAGCAGCTACTCTACCATGATAGAGATATCCACCTCGATCGAAGGTGACTTCAGTAATGCCTTTTTCCAGAGCACGTTCGGCAATTAGCTTTCCAACCTTCTTAGCTGCTTCGATGTTGCCACCATTCTCTAATCCAAGTTCTTTATCGATTGTAGACGCAGCTACCAATGTCTGTCCTGTTTCATCAACTATAATCTGAGCATGTAGATGTTTGTTACTACGGAAGACATTAAGCCTTGGGCGTTCACTTGTACCATAAATTTTTTTTCTAACCCGACGATGTCTGCGACCACGTGGGCTCTTTAGATCCTTTATACTCAAGGTGTGTCACCTCACTTTATTTACCACTCTTACCTACTTTACGTCTTACCTTTTCACCTGAATAACGAATTCCCTTGCCAAGATAAGGTTCTGGCGGCCTAACTGCACGAACATTAGCAGCTAATTCACCAACAACCTGCTTATCGGCTCCTTTGATCACAATGCTTACTGGAGAAGGCACCTCAATTTCGATACCTGCAGGAGGCTCAAACTCCACTGGATGAGAATATCCGACAGTTAACACCAGTTTGCTACCAGACTTTGCTGCGCGATATCCAGTACCAACGAGTTCAAGCTTCTTCTCAAACCCTTCGGTTACACCAGTTACCATGTTAGCGATTAAAGATCTGGTCAAACCATGTAATGCCCTATGATCTCTGTGATCACTTGGACGAGTAACGTTAATAACGTTATCCTCGATTGCAACATTCATATCTTGATGAATCTTTTGAACCAACTCCCCTTTGGGGCCCTTAACCTTAACCATTTGATCTACAATGGTTACCTGTACACCTTGAGGAATGGGAATTGGCATCTTTCCAATTCTGGACATTTTCACCACACCTCCTTACCAAATGTAACAAAGAACTTCTCCACCAACGCGTTCTCTGCGAGCTTCTTTGTCAGTGAGAACACCCTTTGAAGTTGATAAAATAGCTACTCCTAAACCACCTAAGACTTTGGGTATTCTGTCTTTAGTCGCATAAACCCTTAAACCAGGCTTTGAAATGCGCTTCAGACCAGTAATAACTCTCTCTCTGTCCTGACCGTATTTCAAAAATATCTTGATTACACCCTGTTTGTCATCTTCAATCCACTTGTAATCATAGATATACCCTTCATCCTTCAATATCCTGGCAATCTCACGTTTTAAGTTTGATCCCGGAATGTCTACACTCTCATGATAGACCATATTTGCATTACGGACTCTAGTTAGCATATCTGCGATGGGATCCGTCATGGCCATTGCCTGGTCCCTCCTTCCAATGTCGCCTTTGTCAATCTATCTAGCGGCTTACCAACTAGCCTTCTTAATTCCTGGTATTTCACCTTTATGTGCCAACTCTCTGAAGCAAATGCGGCACAAACCAAACTTTCTCATGTAGCCTCGTGGCCTGCCGCATCGTGCACACCGAGACCTCACTCTGTTACTAAATTTTGGTTCACGCTTTGCTTTCTCAATTAAGGCTTTACGTGCCACATAGGCCCTCCTCTCTATCAGTGGTGTATTACCTGCGGAATGGCATACCTAACAGTTTAAGCAGTTCATGTGCCTCCTGATCAGTCTTTGCTGTAGTTACAATAACCACATCCATACCGCGAACTTTCTCCACCTTGTCGTAATCAATCTCTGGAAAAACCAACTGTTCTTTAAGACCCAGAGTATAGTTGCCCCTTCCATCAAACGAATCACTGGGAACACCCTGGAAGTCTCGAACACGTGGGAGCGAAATGTTAAATAGTTTATCTAGAAAGTCCCACATGTGCTCACCACGAAGGGTAACCTTTGTACCAATTGGCATACCCTCTCTTAACTTAAAAGCAGCAATAGACTTTTTAGCTCTAGTTACTACTGGTTTTTGACCGGTGATTAATCCTAATTCCTCTACTGCTGAATCTAGCAGCTTTGGATTATCCTTAGCATCACCTACACCCATATTAACTACGACCTTTTCTACTTTTGGTACTTGCATAACACTCTTATATGCAAAGGTCTCTTTCATACTGGGTACAACTTCTTGTAGGTATTTTTCCTTTAACCTGGCCACATCTACGACCTCCTTCCTGCTACAGGACTTCCTAACGATCTATTACTTCGCCACACTTCTTGCACTCACGTACATGAGTACCATCTGTGAGCACCTTCCTACCAACCCTAGTCGGTTTCTTGCATTTTGGGCAAATTAGCTGCACATTTGAGCTATGAATTCCGCCTTCTTGCTCGATAATTCCGCCCTGCATCACTCTTTGTGTTGGCCGCTGATGCTTCTTGATAATACCTGCACCTTCAACAACCACTCTATTATTCGCTCTTTCAACACGAATAACTTTACCCTTTTTGCCTTTATCTTTACCAGCGATAATTAAGACTCTATCACCTGTTTTCACATGTAGCTTCTTAGGGGCGCTCATCCTGCTCCCTCCTTTAACACTCTACCTGATTCCCGTATCCTGTCTTAGAGGACCTCTGGAGCTAAAGAGACAATCTTCATGAACTCTTTCTCCCTGAGTTCTCTTGCTACCGGACCGAAAATACGGGTACCTTTCGGTTCTTTCTTATCACGTAAGATTACAGCAGCATTATCATCAAATTTGATATGGGATCCATCATTACGATGAACACCACGGTTAGAGCGCACAATGACAGCCCTCACCACGTCACCCTTCTTTACCACGCCACCGGGCGTAGCTTCTTTAACAGAAGCCACCACAATATCACCCACGTTAGCGTAACGTCTCCGAGTGCCGCCAAGGACCTTAATTACCATTAGCTTCTTTGCCCCTGTATTATCGGCAACATTTAACCGTGTTTGTGTCTGTATCATACCCGCACCTCCTAACCTCGAGTTCTCTTATACCTCAAGGCAGCTCTTTCCTTATTACGCAATCGGCGCTTGCTCCAAAATCTCGACTAAACGCCATCTCTTATCCTTACTCAACGGCCTTGTTTCCTGAATCTCTACCTTATCCCCAATCTTAGCTTTGTTCTCGGCATCATGTGCCTTGAACTTGGTTGTCTTCCTAATGCGACGCCCATAAAGTGGGTGGGGCACCATGGTTTCGACGGCAACAACAATCGTCTTATCCATCTTATCACTGACAACTATCCCTACTCGTGTCTTCCTTAATCCGCGTCCTTCCATTGTTTCCCCTCCCTTCAAGCTTGATTGGCCGATTTCCGTCCGTTTTGTGCAGTCTTTACTCTGGCGATGTCGCGCTTAATTTCTTTGATGCGCATCGGGTTATCCAGCTGCCCTGTGGCACTCTGGAACCTGAGGTTAAAGAGTTCTTCCTTCAGATCCTTCAACTTTTCCACTAATTCCTTTTCAGATAGATCCCTTAACTCTTTACCCTTCATCAGCCTCACCACCCAACTCTTCGCGCTTAACGAATTTAGTCTTTATTGGCAGCTTGTGGCCAGCCAAGCGCATGGCCTCACGCGCTAACTCTTCTGATACACCAGATAACTCAAACAGGATTCTACCCGGTTTAACAACTGCAACCCAGTATTCAGGAGAACCTTTACCGCTACCCATACGAGTTTCTGCGGGTTTCTGTGTAACTGGCTTATCAGGGAATATCTTAATCCAAACCTTTCCGCCTCTACGGATATGTCTGGTTAACGCCACACGTGCTGCTTCAATTTGTCTATCAGTAATCCATGCTGGTTCAAGAGCTTGGAGGCCATATTCACCATGAATTACCTTTGAGCCCCGTTCGGCAGTACCTTTCATACGGCCACGGTGTTGTCTACGATACTTGACTCTTTTAGGCATTAACATCGCTACTCGCCTCCTTTGCCTGCCTCTGCTTTAGCTTCAGGTAATACCTCACCTTTATATATCCACACCTTAACACCTATCTGTCCGTAGGTAGTTAAAGCTTCTGCAAAACCATAATCAATGTCTGCACGCAAGGTATGAAGTGGGACTGAGCCATCAACAATCCATTCAGTCCTAGCCATTTCTGCTCCACCTAAGCGTCCGGATACCATGATCTTGCATCCCTTAGCACCAGCCCTCATAGCTCTAGAAGAAGCTTGCTTAATTGCTCTACGGAAAGATACTCTCTTCTCTAGTTGAGCAGCTACTCCTTCAGCTACCAGCTGAGCATCCACTTCAGGGTTTTTGACTTCCAAAATATTTAAGACTACCTGCTTTTTAGTTTCTTTTTCTATCTCCATACGTAGTGCTTCGACACCAGAACCACCCTTACCAATTACCATACCAGGCTTTGCAGTATGAATGGTAATCTTGATTCTGTTAGCAGCTCTTTCAATCTCAATCTTCGAAACACCCGCAGTGTACAGTTTCTTTTTTAATGACTTACGAATGGCGATATCCTCATGAAGCAACTGGGCATAATCCTTATTCGCATACCACTTAGAATCCCAATCCTTAATGATACCGATTCGCAAACCCTTAGGGTGAACCTTTTGACCCACGCTCAACCCTCCTCTCTTTCACGAACAACTATAGTTATGTGGCTCGTCCTTTTCTTTATGGGGAATGCCTGACCCCTGGCCCTTGCCTGCCATCTCTTCATAGTGGGACCTTGATCAACATAAGCCTCGGCTACATACAAAGAGTCTTCATCCATGTCATAGTTGTGAGTAGCGTTGGCAATAGCTGAATCTAAAACCTTAGTAATCGGTTCAGTACCTCTCTTAGGTACAAACTTTAGCATTGCCTTTGCTTCCCTTACTGACTGACCACGGATCAAATCTATGACAATTCGAGCTTTTCTAGGAGCAATCCGTACATAACGAGCCACTGCCTTTGCTTCCTTACCGGTAGTAGCCTCCATCTTCTTCCCTCCTTAATAACGAGGTCATAATAAAGTCAACGGGACTAACGTGCGCCTGAGCCACGCTCGCTACCGCTATGACCACGGAATGACCTTGTCGGTGCGAACTCCCCTAACTTGTGACCAACCATATCTTCTGTAATATAGACAGGAACGTGCTTCCTTCCATCATGCACAGCTATAGTATGGCCGACCATATCCGGGGTAATTGTAGATGCGCGAGCCCAACTCTTGATAACTCTCTTCTGGCCGGACTCATTCATTGCCTTAATCTTCTTCATCAAACTCTCTTCTACATAAGGACCCTTCTTAAGAGACCTTCCCATGTTACGTCGACCTCCCTTCTATTTTTTCCGGTGACGACTACGGACAATATACTTATCAGAGTCTTTGCCCTTTTTACGAGTCTTCTTACCTAGTGCTGGCTTACCCCACGGTGTCACAGGATGACGACCGATTGGTGCCCTACCTTCACCACCACCATGTGGGTGATCAACAGGATTCATAACAGATCCGCGCGTAGTCGGTCTAACTCCCATCCAACGGGCACGACCCGCTTTACCAATAACAATGTTCTCATGTTCCACATTGCCCACCTGACCTACAGTGGCCCGGCAACTCAAATGAATTAAGCGTACTTCTCCAGAAGGCATACGGACATGACCGTAGTCCCCTTCTTTGGCCATTAACTGAGCTTCTACACCTGCAGAACGAACCAATTGCCCGCCTTTACCAGGCTTTAGTTCAATATTGTGGATAATGGTACCAACAGGAATATTCCTTAATGGTAGTGCATTACCAACCTTAATATCTGCATCGGCTCCTGATTCAATCTTCTGACCTACTTCTAAGCCAATTGGAGCTAAAATATATCTCTTCTCGCCATCCGCATAATTCAAGAGGGCAATATGCGCCGAGCGATTTGGATCATATTCAATACTGGCGACTTTAGCGGGAATACCGTCTTTATCACGCTTAAAATCAATTATGCGATATTTGCGCTTATGTCCTCCACCTTGATGCCGTACGGTGATACGTCCCTGATTGTTTCTACCGGCCTTCTTGCTGAGCTTTTCAACCAGAGATTTCTCTGGCTTATTGGTAGTTAGGATACTGAAATCCTGAACGGTCATCGTTCTACGGCCCGGGGAGGTCGGCTTAAACTTTTTCACCGCCATAACTGTTCCCTCCTTATTCGGGTCTTTCTAAAACCTCTTAACTTATGTCATCAAAAAATTGCTTAATCCTCTGTCCGGGCTTAAGAACTACTACAGCCTTCTTCCAGCTAGCTGTATATCCCTGAGTTCTACCCATTCTTCTGAGTTTGCCTCTAACACGAACAGTATTAACTTTCTCTACCTCAACCTTGAAGATCTCTTCAATAGCTTTTTTGATCTGAGTCTTGTTAGCTTTAACATGAACAACGAAGGTATATCTGCCCTCGGATACATCCGCTAGACTCTTCTCAGAGATCACCGGTTTGATGATAATATCACGAGCATCCATCAGGCAAGCACCTCCTCAATCTTAGCTAATGCATCTTTAGTCAAAACAAGCTTTGCATGATTCACTACCTCATAAACATTCAGGCTAGCAGCATCCGCCGCATCCACCTTAGGTAAATTGTTTGCAGAAAGTACCACATTGTAATTACCTTCGGGTAAGACTACAAGAGTTTTATCTTCTGCAACACCTAAGTTTTTCAACACCTCAACTAGTTCTTTAGTCTTTGGCTTATCCATGCTTAACTCATCAAGAACTATAAGTTGATTCCCATTTACCTTAGCAGATAGAGCTGACCTTAAAGCCTGTCTTCTTGCTTTCTTGGGCATTGTATAACTGAAGTCCCTAGGCTGTGGTCCAAAAATTATACCACCGCCACGCCACAATGGAGACCTAATGGTTCCAACTCTAGCACGTCCAGTTCCTTTTTGCCGCCAGGGCTTACGTCCACCACCACGAACCATAGCACGAGTCTTAGTTGATGAAGTACCAACTCTCTGGTTAGCCTGATACATTACAACCACATCATGAATCAAACTCTCATTAACCTCTGTGGCAAAAATATTATCATTCAGTTCGATTTCACCAACTGTCTCGCCCTGACGATTATATAAAGCAACCTTTGGCATAACTACTCTCCTCCTTTCTCCTGTCAATCATTCTGTCTTTAAGCCTTGACAGATTCCTTGATGGTAACATAGGAGCCCTTTGCTCCAGGTACAGAGCCCCTGACTAACAGGAGATCGCGTTCAACATCTACTCTAACAACATCAAGACCTTGAACAGTTACCTTCTTACCACCCATACGTCCGGGTAACTTCTTACCCTTAAATACACGGGAGGGATCCGCAGAAGCTCCCATAGAACCAACACCTCTATGATACTTAGAACCATGTGACATTGGTCCTCGGCTGTGACCGTGTCTCTTGATTACACCGGCAAATCCTTTACCTCTAGACTTACCTGAGACATCAACGAGGTCACCTTCTTTGAAAGTATCTACAGCAAGCTCCTGACCAACTTCATACTGTCCGGCATCCTCTACTCTAAACTCACGAAGAAGTTTGCGAGGCTTAACTTCTGCCTTTGCATAATGACCCTGCATTGGTTTATTTACATGTTGGGGTTTAATCTGACCATACCCTAACTGAATAGCTTCATAACCATCTTTAACACTTGTTCGCTTCAAAACAATAACATTGGGTTCAACCTGCAGAACAGTAACGGGAACAACATTCCCTTCACCATCGAATATTTGAGTCATGCCCAACTTCTTTCCGAGCAACGCTCTACCCATCTCTGCCACCTCCTCGTTCCCTGGTTCACGACAGTTCTAGAGCTTAATCTCAATATCCACACCTGCTGGCAAGTCTAAACGCATCAAAGCATCAACTGTCTTTGGTGTAGGCTCTAGTATGTCTATTAACCTCTTGTGTGTACGCATTTCAAATTGCTCACGAATATCCTTTTCGCCATTGGGTGCCGTCAACACTGTGTAGACGTGCTTCTCCGTGGGCAGCGGGATAGGCCCGGAAACCCGAGCTCCCGTCCTCTTGGCCGTGTCGACAATGCGCTCTGCCGATTGGTCTAAAACACTATGATCGAAAGCTCTGAGCTTGATTCGGATGTTTTGTCCGGCCACTTCGCTTCCCTCCTCGCACAAGCATCCCTCTCTGTGGGGATTAGTGGGAGCAGCCTAGCTCCCACTAATATGCTTGATATTTTTTCTTATTCCTTAATGGCTGTAACGACACCAGCGCCAACTGTACGGCCACCTTCGCGAATAGCGAAACGTAGACCTTCTTCGACAGCAATTGGTGTAATCAAGTTAACTTCTATCTTAATGTTGTCACCAGGCATAACCATCTCTACACCTTCAGGTAGATCAACTGTACCAGTTACATCTGTTGTCCTGAAGTAGAATTGAGGACGATAGCCATTGAAGAATGGAGTGTGACGTCCACCTTCTTCTTTGCTCAATACGTATACCTCTGCATCAAACTTGGTGTGAGGCTTAATTGAACCTATCTTAGCCAATACCTGACCACGCTCAATGTGATCCTTATCTACACCACGTAACAAAGCACCAATGTTATCACCAGCAACTGCTTGATCTAGTAGCTTACGGAACATCTCAACACCGGTTACAACTGTCTTACGTACTTCATCACTCATACCAACTATCTCGACTTCTTCACCAACTTTGACGGTACCTCTCTCAACACGTCCGGTTGCTACTGTTCCACGACCGGTGATGCTGAAGATATCCTCAATTGGCATCAAGAATGGCTTATCTGCTTCACGCTCAGGTGTTGGGATATAGGCATCAACCTCTGCCATCAACTGCTCGATTGCCTTCTCTGCATCCGCATCCCCTTCAAGAGCCTTCAATGCTGAACCAGCTACTATCGGTATATCATCTCCAGGGAACTCATAGCTTGATAGCAACTCTCTTACCTCTAACTCTACTAACTCCAATAACTCTGGGTCATCAACCATGTCTGCTTTGTTCAAGAACACTACCATTGCTGGTACACCTACCTGACGGGCCAACAAAATGTGTTCTCTTGTCTGGGGCATTGGACCATCTGCTGCTGATACTACCAGAATAGCTCCATCCATCTGGGCTGCTCCAGTAATCATGTTCTTTACATAGTCAGCGTGACCAGGGCAATCTACGTGAGCATAGTGACGATTATCTGTCTCATACTCTACGTGAGCTGTGGCGATGGTAATACCACGCTCCCTCTCCTCTGGTGCCTTATCAATCTGATCATAGGCGGTGAATTGGGCTCCACCCTTTGCAGCCAATACCTTTGTGATTGCTGCTGTTAGAGTAGTCTTACCATGATCTACGTGACCAATTGTACCTACGTTTACGTGCGGCTTTGTCCGCTCAAACTTCTGCTTAGCCATCTTTTTGTAGCCTCCTTAATATCTTGGGGTTAATTAATTATCCAGTTTACCCTGCGCTTTACTGATAATCTCATCAGCAATGCTCTTTGGTACCTGTTCATAGTGGGAGAACTGCATCGAATAGTTGCCACGACCTTGGGTCTTTGATCGCAAGTCTGTTGCATAACCGAACATTTCGGAAAGTGGCACATACCCACGAATGACCTGACTGCCTGATCGAGCATCCATGCCCTCAACTCTACCTCTTCTAGAATTCAAGTCACCAATAACATCACCCATGTATTCCTCAGGAACAACAATTTCAATCTTCATAAATGGTTCAAGGATAACAGCGCCAGCCTTTGGTGCAGCATCCTTTAATGCCATAGAACCGGCAATCTTAAAGGCCATTTCTGAAGAGTCAACCTCATGATATGAACCATCAACAAGTGTAGCTCTCAAATCAAGCATCTGATAACCAGCTACCACACCAGCCTGCATGGCCTCTTCAATACCTGCATTAACAGCAGGGATATATTCTTTAGGTACAGTTCCACCAACAATCTTGTTAACAAACTCGAAGCCACTGCCTGGCTCAAGAGGTTCAAACTCAACCACAACGTGTCCATACTGACCACGACCACCACTCTGCTTGACATACTTACCAACTGCTTTAACAGGTCTGGTAATAGTCTCTTTGTAGGCAACCTGTGGCTTACCAACATTGGCAGCTACCTTAAACTCTCTTAGCATTCTGTCAACAATAATGTCAAGGTGCAACTCACCCATACCAGAAATAATGGTTTGACCTGTTTCTTCATCGGTACGAACCTTAAATGTCGGGTCCTCTTCACCGAGTTTGATCAAGGACTCACTCATCTTATCCTGATCAGCCTGAGTCTTAGGTTCAATAGCCACAGAAATAACTGGCTCAGGAAACTCCATTGACTCAAGAACAACTACATTATCTTCTACACAGAGGGTATCACCGGTTGTTGTAGCCTTTAGACCAACCACTGCAGCAATTTCACCTGCATAAACCTCGGTAACTTCTTCTCGGTGATTAGCATGCATCTTTAGCAGACGTCCAACTCTTTCCTTCTTATCGTTGTTGGCATTCAAAACATAAGATCCTGACTTTAGTACACCAGAATATATACGAATGAATGTTAACTTACCTACATAAGGATCGGTTGCAACCTTAAAAGCTAAAGCTGCAAAAGGCTCATCATCAGAACTGTGTCTGACAACCTCATCACCAGTGTCTGGATCAGTACCTCTAATGTCAGCGACATCTGTAGGTGCTGGCAAATAGTCAACAACTGCATCTAACAGCAGCTGAACACCCTTATTGCGATAGGAAGATCCACAAACTACAGGTACAATCTTAACTTCCAGAGTACCTTTACGAAGTGCAGCTTTAATATCAGCAGTAGAAATTTCTTCACCCTCAAGATACTTCATCATGAGCTCTTCATCAACTTCAGCTACAGCTTCAACAAGTTTTTCACGGTACTCATCAACTAAATCCTGCATATCCTCAGGGATTTCTCTGTCCTCGATGCGTGTTCCAGTTTCTTCTGAGTAGTAGAATGCTTTTTGCTCAATTATATCAATAATGCCAGTAAAGCTATCTTCAGCACCTATTGGTAACTGTATTGCTACAGAGTTGACAGATAATCTTTCACGAATCTGCTCAACAACACGCAAGAAATCAGCACCAACGGTATCCATTTTATTTACATAAGCTATACGTGGTACTCCATACTTATCTGCCTGGCGCCATACAGTCTCAGACTGAGGCTCCACTCCACCCTTAGCACAGAAAACACCAACCATACCATCCAAAACACGTAAAGATCTTTCTACCTCTACCGTAAAGTCCACGTGCCCGGGCGTGTCGATAATATTTATTCGATGTTCTTTCCAAAAACAGGTTGTCGCTGCAGAGGTTATGGTAATGCCTCGCTCCTGTTCCTGGACCATCCAGTCCATAGTAGCGGCACCATCATGTACCTCACCAAGTCTATGAAGTTTACCTGTATAGAAAAGAATGCGTTCTGTGGTAGTTGTCTTACCTGCATCAATGTGAGCAGCAATACCAATGTTTCTCGTTTTTTCTAAGGCATACTGTCTAGGCATTAACCAAACCTCCTTTCATTTCTAATCTCATTAAACTTAACTCTCCTCTTACCACCGGTAATGAGCAAATGCCCTGTTTGCCTCTGCCATACGGTGTACGTCTTCCTTTTTCTTAAATGCTCCACCTGCACCATTTGCTGCATCTATTAGCTCACCGGCTAGTTTCTCTGCTAGTGTACGTTCATTCCTCTGAGCTGAATATTGAGCTAACCAGCGCAAAGCCAAACTGGTTTTGCGAACAGATCTAACTTCAACAGGGACCTGATAAGTTGCACCACCAACCCTGCGAGACCTTACTTCAACTACTGGCATAACATTCTTAACTGCAGTTTCAAAGACTTCTAATGGATCTTTACCAGTTCTCTCAGCAATTAAATCCATGGCTGTATATAAGTTGCGTTGTGCCAAACCCTTCTTACCATCAACCATAATCTTGTTAACAAAACGTGCTACTAATTCGCTGTTATAGACTGGATCTGGTAATATTGCTCTCTTACTAATATGTCCACGCCTAGGCATCTAACTCCCCCTCTCTAATCGGCATGATATATACCTTAACACCAGCATAATCCTTACAGGCCAAAATCCTCGTTCCCTCACGAGGATAGCTTTATAATTCTCTATAGAGAGCTTTGCTAGTGTGTTTTTGCCACTTAGATTACTTCTTAACCTTAGGTCTCTTTGTGCCGTATTTGGACCTTCCCTGCATTCTATCATTGACCCCTGAAGCATCCAATGTTCCTCTGACAATGTGGTAGCGTACACCAGGTAGATCCTTAACACGCCCACCCCTCACCAACACCACAGAGTGTTCCTGCAAGTTATGTCCTTCCCCGGGAATATAGGCTGTAACCTCCATTCCGTTGGTTAACCTTACCCTAGCAATTTTCCTTAGCGCGGAGTTTGGTTTCTTAGGCTGCATAGTTCTAACCTGTACACAAACACCTCTCTGCTGAGGATTACCTCTTAATGCAGGAGCATCGGACTTCTTTTCTACATCTTTTCTTCCTTTACGTACCAACTGACTAATTGTAGGCATTACGGCACCTCCTTCCCGCCATCATTTTTCTGATCTATTTTAATTATTGCTGCTGAAGCTGCTCCAACCTCAATGCCACACGCTTTACCTAACTCACGCATTGATGGAACAAGTTCTACCAAATAGCCTCTTTCTTCACAAAGCTTCAAGAGATTGCGTGTTACATGAGGTTCAGCATCTTGAGCTACATAAACCTTATCTGCATATCCACCATCTACGGCCTTTAACGTTTGTTTGGTCCCGATGGCCTTATTAATAGCTGTAGCTAACTGCTCCAGTGACATCGGTCATCCCCCTATAATCGCTGTTCTAATAGGGTTTTGCATACCCCGTCAAAGACACTCCTATATTGTAGCATTCGCAATATACAGTGTCAACTAGAACCATAATAAATTATTTAGGTGAGAATGGGTGAAGGCAAAGCCCACACCCATTCAAAAATCTAGACTTCTTCATACACTACTTCTGTCTCAGCTTCTGTCTCAGGTTCTTCATCAAAGACCAGCTGAATACTGCGATATCTCCTCATTCCAGTACCCGCTGGAATTAACTTACCAATGATCACGTTTTCCTTCAGACCTAACAACGGATCCGTCTTACCTCTAATCGATGCTTCTGTTAGGACCCTTGTTGTTTCCTGGAATGAAGCTGCTGACAGAAATGAATCTGTAGCCAAGGACGCCTTGGTAATACCCAAAAGTGATGTCTTGGCAGTGGCCCTTCTGCCACCATTAGCCTCTATTGCAGCATTAGCCTCACTAAACTCAAAGATATCAACCATACCTCCTGGTAATAGATCGGTATCGCCGGGATCCTCAATCTTTACCTTACGCATCATTTGTCTAATGATAACCTCAATATGCTTATCATTAATATCTACACCCTGCAAACGATATACACGTTGCACTTCCTGCAACAAGTATAGCTGTACAGATGCCGGCCCCTTAATCTTTAGATAATCATGAGGATTAATGGAACCCTCAGTTAACTCAGCACCGACTTCCACACGGTCACCATCTGTCAACTTAAGTCTAGCACCATATGGGATAGTGTAGGTTTCAAAAGAACCATCTTCATCATTAATAACTCGAGCTTCTCTCTTGCCACGGACCTCAGTAATCTCTAGTCTGCCAGATACCTCACTGATAACTGCCTGACCTTTAGGTTTCCTAGCCTCAAAAAGCTCCTCTACCCTTGGTAGACCCTGGGTAATGTCATCACCAGCAACACCACCGGTATGGAATGTACGCATTGTTAGCTGAGTACCTGGTTCACCAATGGACTGTGCTGCTATAATTCCTACAGCTTCACCCACATTAACCTTCCTACCAGTGGCCAAGTCACGGCCATAACAATTGGCACATACACCATAACGTGACTTACAGGCCAGAACAGAGCGGATTTCGACTTCTTCAATACCTGCCTTGACAACTTCTTCAGCAGCATCCTCTGAGATTTCCTGCCCTGCATCAACAATAACCTCTCCTGTTGCTGGATCAACTATATCATGAACAGTTACTCTACCGATAATTCTGTCTTGCAGGACCTCAATAATCTCGGTACCGTCCTTAATTTCTCTGACCTTGATACCTTCTTTGGTACCACAATCTTCCTCACGAACAATAACATCCTGAGAAACATCAACTAGTCTTCTTGTAAGGTATCCTGAGTCAGCAGTTCTTAAAGCTGTATCAGCCAAACCCTTACGAGCACCGTGAGTCGATGTAAAGTACTCAAGCACCGTCAAACCTTCACGGAAGTTAGCCTTAACAGGCAACTCAATCGTTCGTCCAGAAGGATCAGCCATCAAACCACGCATACCTGCTAACTGAGAAATCTGACCAATGTTACCACGAGCACCAGAGTTAGCCATCATATAGATAGGATTAAATCTATCTAAGCTCTGCATCAGCACCTCTGTTAGCTTATCCTTAGTCTGTGTCCAAATATCTATGATCTTCTGATATCTTTCATCAAAGGTCAGCAAGCCTCTCCTATACTGCTCTTCGATTTGCTCAACTTTTGCTTCAGCGCTAGCCAACAACTCTTTTTTCTCTTCTGGAACAATAATATCGGCAATAGCGACTGTAGTACCTGCTTTTGTTGCATAATTGAAACCTATTTTCTTTAAATCATCAAGCATCTTGGCAGTCTCAGTGCTACCATACTTGCGATAACAATTAGCGACAATCCTACCTAACTCACCACGGTCAACAACCTTGTTAACAAATTTCATATCCTTAGGTAGCGCCTCATTAAAAATCACCCTACCAATAGTGGTATTCATTAATTGACCATTAACACGGATGTTAATCATAGCATGTAAATCAATCACTTTATTCTCATAAGCCATAACCGCTTCATCAGCATCAGCAAAATACCTGTCTTCACCCTTTGCACCTTCTCTATCTAGGGTTAGATAATATATACCTAAAACCATATCCTGAGTAGGTGTCACTACTGGCTTACCATCTTTAGGGTTCAAGATATTCTGAGTAGAAAGCATCAGGATACGTGCTTCAGCTTGAGCTTCCACAGATAAAGGTACATGAACCGCCATCTGATCTCCATCAAAGTCAGCATTATATGCAGTACAGACAAGAGGATGAATCTTAATAGCCTTACCCTCAATCAAGGTTGGTTCAAAAGCCTGAATACCCAATCTATGCAGTGTAGGAGCTCTGTTTAGAAGCACAGGATGCTCTTTAATTACTTCCTCTAGGACATCCCAGACCTCATCCCGTACTCTTTCCACCATTCTTTTAGCACTCTTAATATTGTGTGCCTTGCCATCCTTAACAAGTTTCTTCATTACAAATGGCTTAAAGAGTTCAAGAGCCATCTCCTTAGGTAGACCACATTGATTCATCTGTAGTTCAGGACCAATAACAATTACTGAACGTCCAGAGTAGTCAACACGCTTACCTAGAAGATTCTGACGGAAACGCCCCTGCTTACCTTTTAACATATCACTCAGTGATTTCAAAGGACGGTTACCGGGTCCGGTTACAGGACGACCCCTACGACCATTGTCAATAAGTGCATCAACTGCTTCCTGTAACATCCTCTTTTCGTTGCGAACAATAATGTCGGGTGCTCCTAAATCCAATAACCGCTTCAAGCGATTATTTCTGTTAATAACTCTTCTGTAAAGATCATTTAGATCTGAAGTAGCAAAACGTCCACCATCAAGCTGAACCATCGGCCGTAAATCAGGAGGAATAACAGGGATAACCTCTAGAATCATCCATTCAGGACGATTACCCGACTTCCTGAACGACTCAACCACTTCTAACCTACGCACAGCTCTAATCTTTCTTTGACCACTGCTAACTTCAATCTCCTGCCGCAACTCTTTAGCTAACTGATCTAGGTCAATCTTTTCTAATACTTCCTGAACTGCTTCAGCACCCATAGAAGCCCTAAAAGCATTACCATATTTCTCCCGGTATTCCCTGTATTCATTCTCAGAAAGAATTTGCTTATCCATTAGAGATGTCTCACCTGGATCAATCACCAGATAAGATGCGAAATAAAGTACCTTTTCTAAAGCTCTAGGAGACATATCAAGCAAGAGCCCCATCCGGCTAGGAATACCTTTGAAATACCAGATATGAGAGACCGGAGCGGCTAACTCAATATGACCCATTCTCTCTCTACGAACCTTGGACTGAGTAACTTCTACACCACAACGATCACAAACAACACCCTTGTATCTCACTCGCTTATACTTACCACAGTGACATTCCCAGTCTTTTGTGGGTCCAAAGATCTTTTCACAGAATAGACCTTCTCTTTCGGGCTTTAGAGTTCGATAATTGATGGTCTCTGGCTTCTTAACCTCACCCTTGGACCATTGGCGAATTTGCTCAGGGGATGCCAGACCGATTCTGATAGAGTCAAAATTGTTAACATCTATCAGCATTGTTTCCCCTTCTCTTTCTTCAAAGCTATCGATAGCTCGCATCTACAATCACTCCCCTGCCCGAGAATTTTTCTTTCCTGAGGTGAACTCATCATCAAAGGAATCCTCATCATCTATGTCTGCAGTATAGGAGTCCTCATCCCAGCCATCACTATCCTCATCTGCATCATCTGAATCTTCATATGTGTAGCCCTCATGTTCATCATCACGAGAAACATGCAGATCTAACTCCATTTCTCGAGCAGCTTCACTGATATCTATACTATCCTCACCTATTTCAATCTCTCTAGCGTCTTCTGAGAGAAGCTTAACATCAAGACCAAGACTCTGCATTTCCTTAATCAAAACCTTAAATGACTCTGGAACACCGGGCTCTGGTATGTTCTCACCCTTAACGATAGACTCATAAGTCTTAACACGACCAACCACATCATCGGATTTCACAGTAAGGAGTTCTTGCAGAGTATATGATGCTCCATATGCTTCAAGAGCCCATACCTCCATCTCACCAAACCGCTGACCACCAAACTGAGCCTTGCCACCTAATGGCTGCTGTGTAACAAGTGAATATGGGCCTGTTGATCTAGCATGAATCTTGTCATCAACTAGGTGAGCCAACTTTAGAATATACGTATATCCAACAGTTACCTCATTATCAAATGGTTCACCCGTACGACCATCATACAAAATAGTCTTGCCTGTTTCAGGTAAACCCGCTTCTCTAAGGGTAGCAAAGACATCATCCTCAATAGCTCCATCAAATACTGGTGTGGCCATATGAAGACCAAGGGCCTTAGCAGCCCAACCTAAGTGAGTCTCCAGAACCTGCCCAATATTCATACGTGATGGTACCCCAAGAGGATTTAACACCACATCAAGTGGTTGACCATCTGGAAGAAAAGGCATATCTTCTTCTGGTAGGATCTTAGAAATAACACCTTTGTTACCATGGCGTCCTGCCATCTTATCACCCACAGAGATCTTTCTCTTTTGAGCAATGTATACCCTTACCAGCTGGTTAACACCAGGAGATAGTTCATCACCATTCTCTCTAGAGAATACCTTTACATCCACAATGATACCACTTTCACCATGGGGTACCCTTAAAGAGGTATCTCTAACCTCCCGAGCCTTTTCACCAAAGATAGCTCTAAGAAGCCTTTCTTCTGCAGTCAGCTCAGTTTCCCCCTTAGGGGTAACCTTACCAACCAGAATATCACCGGCACGAACCTCTGCACCAATACGAATGATGCCTCTTTCATCTAAATCCTTTAAGACATCCTCACTTACATTAGGAATATCTCTAGTTATCTCTTCAGGACCAAGCTTAGTATCTCTTGCCTCTGCTTCATACTCTTCTATATGAATAGAAGTAAAGACATCATCTTTTACCAGACGCTCACTAAGCAGTATTGCATCCTCGTAGTTGTATCCCTCCCAGGGCATAAAAGCAATTAAAACATTTCTTCCTAAAGCCATTTCCCCATTATCAGTAGATGGTCCATCAGCAATTACCTGACCCTTTTCAATCCTTTGACCCCTACGAACAATAGGTTTTTGGTTGAAACAAGTACCCTGATTAGATCTTTCAAACTTCATTAGTTCATATTCGTCACGTTCACCACTATCTGTACGAATTACGATATTGGTTGCAGCAACACTCTCAACTATTCCTGCTCTTGCAGCAGCGATAATTACGCCTGAATCGTATGCTGCTTTATACTCTACACCGGTACCCACCAGAGGAGCTTCGGCCTGAACTAACGGTACTGCCTGACGTTGCATGTTAGCGCCCATCAAAGCACGGTTAGCATCATCGTTCTCAAGGAACGGAATCAATGCTGTAGCAATACTAACGACCTGCTTTGGAGAAACATCCATATAATCTACTTCTTGTGGCCGTACCTGCTTGTTTTCATGTTTGTAGCGAACAATAACTCGCCGACCAACAAAGTTACCATCATCATCTATTTCGGCATTGGCCTGAGCAATTGCTACATCATCTTCTTCATCAGCAGTTAGGTAGACAATTTCATTAGTTACCTTACCATCAACAACCTTCCGGTAAGGAGTTTCCATAAAGCCATAAGCATTGATTCTAGCATAAGTACTCATAGCACCAATCAGACCAATGTTAGGACCTTCAGGTGTTTCAATTGGGCACATACGTCCATAGTGGGAATTATGAACATCGCGTACATCAAAACCCGCTCTCTCTCTGCTCAAGCCACCAGGACCTAATGCACTAAGTCTACGCTTATGTGTTAATTCAGCCAGCGGATTGGTTTGATCCATAAACTGTGACAACTGGCTGGAACCAAAGAACTCCTTAACAGCGGCAACAACAGGTCTAATATTAATTAATGCCTGAGGAGTAATTGCATCTACATCCTGGATAGTCATTCTTTCCCGTACTACTCGTTCCATACGAGCCAGACCGATACGGAATTGATTTTGCAGCAGCTCACCTACTGAACGTAAACGCCTATTACCTAGGTGATCAATATCATCAACACTACCTCTACCTAAAAATAGAGATACAAGATAATTCAAAGAAGCAACAATATCTTCCCTGGTTAAAGTCTTAACAGTTATTTCAGGTTGCTCATTGCCTAAAACAACAACTTCCTGATCTTTATCATTAACAACACGTACATAGTTGATGCCTGCATCAACTATAGCATAGGACTTCTGACGATCTATATAGCCACCTGCTTCAACAATAATCTCACCAGTTTCAGGATTGGCAATAGTGTTAACAGCAGTAGTGCCGGATAACCGACTGCGAATATTCAGTTTCTTGTTAAGCTTGTAGCGACCTACATTGGCCAAATCATATCTCTTCGGTTCAAAGAATAGACTTTCTAATAAAGCCTGTGCACTTTCCTGGGTAGGTGGTTCACCCGGACGCAACTTCTTGTATATCTCCAAAAGTGCCTCTTTCTTCGTAGATGTGTTATCTCTCTCTAAAGTTGCACGAACATACTGGTTATCACCTAAGAGCTCTAAAATCTCTTGTTCAGTCTCATGACCAAGAGCCCTTAAAAGCATAGTTGCGGGCTGCTTGCGATTTCGATCAATGCGAACCCATAAAACATTATTAGCATCAGATTCAAATTCAAGCCAGGCACCACGATTAGGAATAACCGTTGTCGAGAACAATTCATGACCATTAGGATCCAACTGCTTATCAAAATATACACCAGGTGAACGAACCAACTGACTAACAACAACTCTTTCAGCACCATTAATTACGAAAGTACCCTTATCAGTCATCAATGGAAAATCGCCCATAAAGACTTCTTGTTCTTTAACTTCACCAGTCTCTTTGTTAATCAAGCGAACTCGAACCTTAATAGGCGCAGCATAAGTCACATCACGTTCCTTACAATCCTGCACCGAATACTTAGGCTCCCCGAGAGAATAGTCGATAAATTCCAGAACAAGGTTCCCTGTGAAATCTTGAATCGGTGAGACCTCTTGGAACATCTCCTGAAGGCCCTCATTAAGAAACCAATTATAGGAGTTTTGCTGGATTTCAATAAGATTTGGCAATTCCAAAATTTCCTTAATGCGAGCAAAGCTCCGCCTTTCTCGCCTGGTCGCTTGGAGAGGTTGGGCCATAGACTAACTCCTCCTTAAGGGATTATTTGCTAGTCAAAAAATTATTCAGACTAGACTTTTGTAGAAGGATTTTGTAGAAGATTGTTAAATAAAACATTAGGAACAAAACATTGAGTACTAAAACAAAAACTATTGTTGCCTTGAAATGGTTAAAATATACATAAATAAGCGTCTATGTTTGTTTGAGCATAAATTGAAAAAGCATCGTATAAATGGAAATGCTCAAAGAGAAACATAACGTCAATTTATAATGTTAGCACAAGCACCTACCCGCTGTCAACTAGAGGGTAGGTGCTTTTTAGCTATTCTTTGTTAACTTATCCTATTTAATTTCGACTGATGCGCCAACTTCGGCCAATTTGCTCTTGAGTTCTTCAGCTTCTTCTTTGGAAACTTTCTCTTTGATTGGCTTTGGTGCATTATCGACAACTTCTTTGGCTTCTTTCAAGCCAAGACCTGTTAACTCACGAACAACTTTGATGACCTGAATCTTCTGGCTTCCTACATCACTCAAAATAACATCGAATTCAGTCTGTTCTTCGGCTTCTTCAGCCACACCGGCCACACCGGCCATAGGCATTGCTGCAACAGGAGCAGCAGCGGAAACACCGAATTCTTCTTCAAAAGCCTTAACTAGCTCAGCTAGTTCCATAACAGTCATACCTTTAACAATCTCTAATACTTCTTGTACTTTTTCTGACATTATAATTATCCTCCTAAGATTAAATTCATGAAGCTTCTGCTTCTTTCTTTTCACGAATTGCTTCAACTACATAGACAAGATTCCTTGGTAAGCCATTGAGCACTGAAGCAAAAGATGTCATTGGTGACATGAATGTTCCCAATGTCTTTGCCAGTAGTTCTTCCCTTGATGGCATATCTGCCAATGCTTTAACCTCATCAACAGAAATAACATTACCGGAAAGCACACCTGCTTTTAATTCTAGCTTCTTGTGATCCTTAGCAAACTTAACAAGTTCCTTGGCGGGTGCAATTGCATCCTCAAAACCAAAAGCTAGAGCTGTTGGTCCCTTTAGATGCTCTTCAAGGTCCTCCAAACCAAGATCCTTAGCAGCAATCCAGGTTAAGGTGTTCTTAACAACACTGAACTCCACACCTACTTCTCTAAGCTTGGCTCGAAGTTCAGTCATTTCTGCCACATTTAACCCACGATAATCTGCCAAGATTACTGATTCTGAATTTTCGAGTTTTTCTCTCAATTCACTAACAACCTGTTCTTTAACAGCACGAGAACCCACTCATTTACACCCCCTTCCGCAAAAACCTGAAAACAAAACCCCTGCCGTAAACAAGGCAGAGGTTTAAACACACTCAAAAGTCTGTTTCCTCAGAACCTCGGTAGGTGTCAAAAACATTAAACCAAAAGGTACCTACTGTCTACGGCTTAGGACAAGTATGAAATTTATGCTATAGGCTTATGAGCCTGATTAGTGTTTATCTTAACTCCTGGACCCATTGTAGTAGAAATTGTGACAGAACGCAAGTATTGTCCTTTAGCTGCTGCAGGTTTAGCTTTTACCAGAGAATCAACTACCGCATAAAAGTTACCCAACAGAGCTTCATTATCAAAAGACACTTTCCCAATGGGTACATGGATGATACCATTCTTCTCTGTACGATACTCAATCTTACCAGCTTTAATTTCCTTAATAGCTGCTGCAAGATCAAAGGTAACTGTGCCAGTCTTAGGATTTGGCATTAAGCCCCTAGGTCCTAACACTTTACCTAATTTACCTACTGTTCCCATCATGTCAGGTGTGGCTACAACCACGTCAAAATCTAGCCAACCTCCCTGAATCTTCTGTACTAACTCATCATCACCAACAAAATCAGCACCGGCTTGTTCAGCTTCCTTAGCCTTTTCACCCTTAGCAAATACAAGAACCTTTACTTCCTTACCAGTACCATGTGGTAGTGCAACAGCACCTCTAACTACCTGGTCAGAATGTCTAGGATCTACACCTAACTTAACAGCTAAATCAACTGTCTCATCAAATTTAGCCCTAGCAGTCTTCTTGGCAAGTTCAATAGCTTCTTCTGGTGAATAGAGCTTATCACGGTCTACTAGTTCAGCTACGGTCTTGTAGTTCTTACCAAATTTAGGCATAACATTTCCTCCTTGTGGTCAAACGGGATTTACCCTCCCACTATTTTACTTACTCTACTACTTCGATGCCCATGCTTCTAGCAGTACCCTCGATCATGCTCATGGCAGACTCAATACTAGCTGCATTCAAGTCAGGCATCTTTAGCTCTGCGATCTCCTTTACCTGTGCCTTAGTAACCTTACCAACCTTTTCGGTATTAGGTTTACCAGAGGCTCTGTCCAATCCTGCTGCCTTCTTAATTAAAACAGCTGCAGGAGGGGTCTTGGTGATAAAGGTAAAACTTCTGTCTGCATAAACAGTGATAACTACAGGAATGATCATACCTGCCTGACTAGCAGTTCTCTCATTAAACTCCTTGGTAAAGGCCATAATGTTTACTCCGTGTTGTCCAAGAGCTGGACCAACCGGTGGAGCAGGAGTAGCCTTTCCCGCTGGAATCTGTAGTTTGATATAGCCAGTAACCTTCTTGGCCATCTACTTCATCCCCCTTAAATCTATAGCTTCTCTACTTGGAAGTAATCAAGTTCCACCGGTGTTTCACGGCCGAACATAGAAACTAACACTCTAATCTTAGCTCTTTCACTATTAATCTCATCTATTACACCAACAAATCCTTCAAAGGGACCTGAACGGACTTTAACTGATTCCCCAACCTCAAAGTTAATCTTGGGTTTAGGTTCATTCATCCCCATCTGTCGCATTATACCCTCAACTTCATCAGGTAATAAAGCAGTGGGTTTTGTTCCTGATCCCACAAACCCTGTAACTCCAGGGGTATTTCTCACAACATACCAGGAATCATCAGTAACTATCATCTCAACAAGTACATAGCCAGGATAGACTTTTTTCTGCACTACCTTTTTCTTGCCACCCTTAACTTCCACGTGCTCCTCCATAGGAACAATTACACGAAAGATTTTATCAGCCATACCCATAGAGCTAACCCTTTTCTCCAAGTTAGCCTTAACTTTGTTCTCATACCCTGAATATGTATGGATGACATACCATCTACTCTTTAAGTTTTCTTCGGACATGAAAATATCCTCCTGACCTTTTGGTACCTGGCCCTCTAACTAATCAACAACTTTAGAATCTGGTTAAGAATCTGATCAACAACCCAGATAGCTGCTCCTAGGAGCACAACAACACTTATGACAATAAGCGTAAAGGTAACAGTCTGTTGTTTATTAGGCCAAACAACCTTACCTAACTCTGCCCACACCTGACGGAAAAATCCGCCTGCTTTCCGGAAGATGTTTTTCTTTTCTTTAGTTCCAGCCATTTTGTCACATCCTGCCCCAGAGTTTCCTCTGTAGTGTTTTATAGATTACAAAAAAAATACACTAAAAGTGCACTTTAAAGGAATATGAAAATGGCAGGCCCGGAGGGACTCGAACCCCCAACCGTCGGTTTTGGAGACCGCTACTCTACCAATTGAGCTACGAGCCTACACTAAACACTTATCGTGTTTCACGATGCACTGTATGATTTTTACAATAAGGACAATACTTTTTCAATTCAATCCTAGCAGTAGTTGTTTTCTTGTTCTTAGTTGTTGTATAGTTGCGTTGTTTACACTCTGTACATGCCATTGTTACCATAACTCGCATTTTTGCTCCTCCTACTCACTGGGAAACCGATTATCTACTGGATTAATTTATCAATAACCCAGTCAGTCGCTTTATAAATTTATCACACTTTAAATATTGTGTCAACAACATATCAAGAGGGGCTAGAGAGATAGCCCCTCTTGATATATGCTATTCCTTAATGGCTGTAACGACACCAGCGCCGACTGTACGGCCACCTTCGCGAATAGCGAAACGTAGACCTTCTTCGACAGCAATTGGTGTAATCAAGTTAACTTCTATCTTAATGTTGTCACCAGGCATAACCATCTCTACACCTTCAGGTAGATCAACTGTACCAGTTACATCTGTTGTCCTGAAGTAGAATTGAGGACGATAGCCATTGAAGAATGGAGTGTGACGTCCACCTTCTTCTTTGCTCAATACGTATACCTCTGCATCAAACTTGGTGTGAGGCTTAATTGAACCTATCTTAGCCAATACCTGACCACGCTCAATGTGATCCTTATCTACACCACGTAACAAAGCACCAATGTTATCACCAGCAACTGCTTGATCTAGTAGCTTACGGAACATCTCAACACCGGTTACAACTGTCTTACGTACTTCATCACTCATACCAACTATCTCGACTTCTTCACCAACTTTGACGGTACCTCTCTCAACACGTCCGGTTGCTACTGTTCCACGACCGGTGATGCTGAAGATATCCTCAATTGGCATCAAGAATGGCTTATCTGCTTCACGCTCAGGTGTTGGGATATAGGCATCAACCTCTGCCATCAACTGCTCGATTGCCTTCTCTGCATCCGCATCCCCTTCAAGAGCCTTCAATGCTGAACCAGCTACTATCGGTATATCATCTCCAGGGAACTCATAGCTTGATAGCAACTCTCTTACCTCTAACTCTACTAACTCCAATAACTCTGGGTCATCAACCATGTCTGCTTTGTTCAAGAACACTACCATTGCTGGTACACCTACCTGACGGGCCAACAAAATGTGTTCTCTTGTCTGGGGCATTGGACCATCTGCTGCTGATACTACCAGAATAGCTCCATCCATCTGGGCTGCTCCAGTAATCATGTTCTTTACATAGTCAGCGTGACCAGGGCAATCTACGTGAGCATAGTGACGATTATCTGTCTCATACTCTACGTGAGCTGTGGCGATGGTAATACCACGCTCCCTCTCCTCTGGTGCCTTATCAATCTGATCATAGGCGGTGAATTGGGCTCCACCCTTTGCAGCCAATACCTTTGTGATTGCTGCTGTTAGAGTAGTCTTACCATGATCTACGTGACCAATTGTACCTACGTTTACGTGCGGCTTTGTCCGCTCAAACTTCTGCTTAGCCATCTTTTTGTAGCCTCCTTATCAAGGGTAATAAGGTTTTCTTCAGGTATCCTTAAGCCACATCTATATTGCTTGTCTAGAAATCGTCTATATTTTATCTGAAGTAGACACCCGTTGCAAGTTAGAAATGAAATAAGGCCGAGTAAAACTCGACCTTTGAGCTGCCGACGGGAATCGAACCCGTGAACCTCATCCTTACCAAGGATGCGCTCTACCGACTGAGCTACGGCAGCGCTAATTCATAAAGTCCCTAAAATAGGGACAAAAAATTGGTTGCGGGGGTAGGATTTGAACCTACGACCTCCGGGTTATGAGCCCGACGAGCTACCTGGCTGCTCTACCCCGCGTCATTTTGTGGAGAGAGGAGGATTCGAACCTCCGAAGGCTCCGCCAACAGATTTACAGTCTGCCCCCTTTGGCCGCTTGGGTATCTCTCCATTCTATGGAGCTAGCGGTCGGACTTGAACCGACAACCTGCTGATTACAAATCAGCTGCTCTGCCGATTGAGCTACGCTAGCAGTCTTGTTTATAACTGCCCTGAGCAGTGACAATATGAATCATACCACACACAAGAATCAATATCAAGAAAAATTTTAATCTATATAAACAACTTCTTCTTCCATTTGATTCCTGTTTTCAAGATAACGTTCTAACTTCCTCTTCACTCTCTGCAAAGCATTATCAATCGATTTTACATGCCTGTCTAAGTCATCAGCGATCTCTTGATATGACTTGCCATCTAAGTAAGCCATTAGAACCTTCCACTCAAGATCGCTAAGTATCTCGCCCATCTTCTGTTCAATATCTCCAAACTCTTCCCTGCTAATAATCAACTCTTCAGGGTCAGTAATCTTTGAACCAGAGATAACATCTAAAAGAGTACGATCAGAATCCTCATCATAGATTGGTTTATTTAAAGATACATAAGAATTCAAAGGAATATGTTTCTGCCTTGTTGCTGTCTTAATGGCAGTAATAATTTGCCGGGTAACACATAACTCCGCAAAAGCTCTGAAGCTAGAGAGCTTATCACTTCTAAAGTCTCTAATCGCCTTATAAAGACCAATCATGCCCTCCTGCATGATATCATCTCTGTCAGCACCAATTAAAAAATATGATCTTGCTTTTGCCCTTACAAAATTCTTGTATTTAGTGATTAAATACTCTTGCGCAAGAGTACTACCTTGACGTGCTAGTTCCACTAATTCTTCATCTAACATTTCTTCATATTCATCAGGAAAAGCACTATAGCGGGGATTTACACTCACAATACCGCCTCCATCTTATGTTATTGTATTTACTCGATGGAGCTCATCTAGCAACTATCTCAAGTGAACCTAAACAATTAAGCCCCACTGTCATCGAAAGTTAGGTTGCGGGCACGGCCCCTAATTTTGCCAGCACCTCTTACGGTGGCTCCTCTGGCAACATTCAGTCTAATTAAAGAATCTCACCTTCCTTTCGAACTAATCGATTTATTGTTGCAAAATAAATATATATTTGTCGAATTCAGCGACTTTATAGTATATAGAACAACTAAAACCGTACTATAAATTATACCCGTCAGAATTTACGCAGTCAAGTTCCGTAACCTAGCCGATAGTACCTCAAATACCTTCAATTTCCTCTTCTTTGTCTATAGATTTCATACAATATAACACCTGCTGCAACCGAAGCATTCAATGACTCAACCTTCCCCGACATCGGGATACTAATAAGAACATCACAGGTTTCTGCTGTTAGTCTAGGAAGACCCTTACCTTCACTACCAATAACCAAAACCATTGGTCCTCTTAAATCAACATCATAGATTTCCTTGCCACTGCTTTGAGCTCCATAAATCCACAAACCTCGATCTTTAAGGGCATTTAAAGTATTGTTTATATTAGTCACTTCAATTACAGGCACATGCTCAACTGCTCCAGCAGCCACCTTGCTAACAGTTGGGTTAAGAGAGGCTGAACGTTGCTTGGGGATAATAACAGCATCTACCCCTACAGCAGCAGAGCTCCTCAGAATAGCACCCAAGTTATGAGGATCAGTAATACCTGCTGCCACTAGTAAGAACGGATCTCTTCCTTCTTTTTGCACCTGGTCTAACATATCATCAATCTCCACTGCCTTTGGGGCCTCAACAAGAATCGCTACTCCCTGATGGGCAACAGTCTCCCCTACCAAACCTACCATTTCATCAGCATCAACACGGATAATCTTCGTACGAGGCGACTTCTTTTTAATAAGGCTCAAAAGTTCTCTATAATATGGCTTTTCATCCTGTAAGATGTAAAGTGAATATATCCTTCTCTTACCTGCTACAATAGTTTCAAAAACAGAATTCTTGCCTGTAATTATGACCTCTTGTTTCACTATTGTCACCTCGCTATTTCCTTCTGGATTATATCATAACCAAACACAAAAAAAGAAGCCTGGCAAAGCCAGGCTACGGGGGTTCTTTCTGAAGGTCCACTTTCGAGAGAGGATTCCCCCGTTTCACTGACTTATTTGTTTCTCGATGGACCTTCTATTTCCTTTTTATTTTGTATTATTTTTCCTTCGAATTTTAGGTAGTTAGTCCAACCTTTGAGTCTTTTTCCACTTAGTACCCGAATTAGTGTCCTCTAGCACAATACCCATAGCTAACAGCTTGTCGCGAACCTTGTCAGCCATAGCCCAATCTCTTCTATTCCTAGCATCATTCCTAAGGTCAAGGACTAATTCTAACAATGAATCAAAATCTCCATCAATTCGCTCATCTTCCCTGAGGATACCAAGAATTGCTGATAACCTCTTTAGAACTTCCACTGTTTCTAACAGCAAAGACTTTGCCGATTGTTCATTCAATATAGCATATCCTTCTCTAACAATCTCAAAGAGAACGGCAATGGCATCAGCCGTGTTAAGATCATCATCCATAACCTGAATAAATCGCTCTTCAAAACTCTTAAGTTTAGCTAAAAGTTCCTTTTCCTTACCATCTAATTCTCTTTCTAGAGCAATCTTTGACCAGTATGCAAAATTATCTTTGGCATCATGTAACCTCTTTAATGAAGCAGCAGCCATCTTAAGATTCTCTGCATTGTAGTTTAACGGATGTCGATACTGAGCAGAAATCAAGAAAAACCTTAGTTCTTCTCCACTATACTTTTCCAATAGCTGTCGAACAGTAAAGAAATTACCTTCGCTCTTAGCCATTTTTTCGCCATCAACATTGAGGAATGCTCCATGAACCCACAGATTAGCAAAGGGCTTACCTGTTAAAGCTTCACTTTGAGCAATTTCATTCTCATGATGAGGAAAAACCAGATCAGTCCCTCCAGCATGAATATCTAAGGTTTCACCCAAGTATTTCTGTGACATCACCGAACACTCAATGTGCCAACCAGGTCTGCCCCTACCCCAGGGACTATCCCAGAAAGGCTCACCTTCCTTAGCTTTCTTCCATAAAACAAAATCGGCAGGACTTCTCTTTATCTCAGTGACTTCAACTCTTGCTCCTGCCAGAAGGTCTTTAATATTGCGATGGGATAACTTCCCGTATTCTGCAAACTGTTCTACCGAGAAATATACATCACCATCACTTTCATAGGCATAACCTTTAGCAATTAGACCTTCAATGTATTGAATAATACCTTCAATATGATCGGTGACCTTGGGGTGTACATCTGCCTCCAAAATGCCTAGATCTTTAGCATCTTGGTAATATTCTCTGATATATCGTTCAGAAAGATCTTTTGCCGATAGACCCTCTTCCAAAGCCCTGTTAATAATCTTATCATCAACATCTGTAAAATTCTGAACAAAAGTTACCTCATAACCACGATACTTAAGGTATCTTCTTAAGACATCGTACAACACAAAGGTCCGAGCATTGCCTAGATGAAAGAAATCATAGGTGGTAGGGCCACAACCATACATCCTTACCTTCATATCTTCTTGAGGTTTAAACTCTTCCTTTCTTCTGGTTAGAGTATTATATAACCGAATAGCCAAACCCTACTCGCCCCTTTCATATAAAGTAGCTATTGCCTGACAAGCAATACCCTCATCTCTGCCAACAAAACCTAGTCTTTCGGTAGTCGTGGCTTTAATGTTAACCCGGTCAACTGAAATATTAAGCACTTCTGCTATATTGCTTCTCATCAGATCCTTAAAACCACTTATCTTTGGTCTTTCTGCCATCAAAATGACATCAATGTTTCCAATTACAAACCGTTTCTCAATCAGGTCCTTGACTTGCTTTAACAAGGATAGACTATTAACATCTCTATAGCGATTATCCGTATCAGGAAAATGTTCACCTATATCACCCAAACCAGCTGCACCCAGAATACTATCCATAACAGCATGAGTTAAGACATCAGCATCAGAATGACCTAAGAGACCTTTTTCTGCTTCTATTTCAACTCCACCCAAAACAAGTCTTCTACCTTCAGCCTTTTTATGAACATCAAAACCAATACCAGTTCTCATAAACTTCTCCCTATCAATGATAAACTCAGCCAGCAAGAGATCCTCTTTGGTAGTAAGTTTTATATTATATTCCTCTCCAGGCACTGTATAGACTGAATAACCTGCCAACTCCATTAAACTGGCATCATCTGTAACTGTTATGCCTTGATACTCTTCGTATGCTGCCAAAAGCCGCTCTTTATAAAAAACCTGGGGTGTTTGCACAGCAAAAAGACTATCTCGTAAAAGAGTCTCTTTAATAATACTACCCTCTACCTTTTTAATAGTATCTTTTAGTGGTAAAGCAGGTATGGCACTACCCCTTTTCTCCGCCACCTCTATCAATCTATTCAAAAGATTCTCAGACAAGAAAGGACGTGCTCCATCATGAACGGCTACCAAGTCACTCTCTTTAGAAAGAGCCTTTAAACCACGCAAAACAGAATCACGTCTTTCCTGTCCTCCTTCAACCAATTTAACCAAAACAGAAAAACCTTCACCTAGAAGTGGCATGATTTCCTCTTGAAAGACTTCAAATTCTTCTTTCTGTAGGACAACAACAACTTCGGTAACTCTAGAGTTCTTTAAAAAGGGAAGCAAAGAATAATAGAGAACCGGTCTGTTCCCTAGAACTTGCCAGATTTTATTCTGTTTTAGACCCATCCTTCTGCCCTGACCGGCAGCAGGAATTACTACACCTACTCCCCCCATTAAGAACCTCCCTGAACACTCACCTTATCAACAGACTTCAAGCGAGCAAAAATCATTCTCCCAGCAGCTGTCTGTAATACACTTGTTACCGTAACCTCAACATCTTGACCAACATAACGTTTACCACCATCAACAACAATCATGGTACCATCATCTAAGTATGCAATACCCTGTCCTTGTTCCTTACCATCCTTGACAAGGTTAACCATCATATCCTCACCAGGTAACACAATTGGCTTAACAGCATTAGCCAACTCATTGATATTAAGTACAGGTACACCCTGCAACTCAGCCACTTTATTCAAGTTAAAATCATTGGTAATGATGGTCGAATCCATTTCCTTAGCCATCTGCACCAGCTTACTGTCAACCTCAGTAAGGCCAGGATAGTCCCGTTCGCTTATAATAACAGGAATCCGCTGTTCTTTCTGAATCATATTTAGAACATCCAATCCTCTTCTACCCCTGTTCCTCTTCAAGATGTCTGAAGAATCAGCGATATGTTGGAGTTCTTCTAGAACAAAAGCCGGAATCACAAGAGTACCCTCCATAAAACCGGTTCTGGTAATGTCAACAATACGGCCATCAATAATAACGCTGGTATCAAGAACCTTAGTAGTTCCTTTATAACCTCTTTCTTTACCACCACGGAAAAGGCCGTGAAATAGTTGAATTACGTCATCAACCTTATTACTACCAACAGACCAGCCTAGATAACCTAGAATCAGAGCGCCTACAGTAGGCAGGTATATTCCTACCACAGGAATTCTTACCAAAGCATCGGACATAAGATTAGCTATTATGAGTCCCACAATCACTCCGATAGCTCCGAAAATTATCTCCTGTATAGGTATCTTAGTTAACGTTACCTCCATTCTTTCAGCAGCCTGCTTAAGAGAACGAACCAACTTAGGAGCAATTAGATAGCCAACAATTGCACCTAATAGACCTGCTAAAACCGTAACTGTAGTGCTCTGCATAACAGTTAGTTGTTGACCCAATAGACTTTCAAGAGTCTCTAAACCCCAGTAAGCAATACCAAACCCAGAGCTAAAACCAATTACAACAAAGAGATAACGCATTGCCCTCTTCATAATCCTCACCTCCTTTCAGACTATCTTTAATTATACGTTATTCAAATATTTGCCTGCAAGGAAACTAACAAAAAAACATAATTCAAATGAAAAACACCGGCTAAGCCGGTGCCTCTTCTCCATTTATCAAACTACCAACAATTTTTCGAGCTTCTTCCTCGGAAACACTTTTCGCTAAAACTAGTTCACTAATCAAGATCTGCCTTGACATATCCAACATCTTTCGTTCTCCGGTTGAAAGTCCCTTCTTTTGTTCCCTTAACTCAAGGTTTCTGACAACCTCAGCAACCTCTATAATATCCCCGGTCTTAAGCTTTTCAGTATTAGCCCTATATCTCTTGTTCCAGTTAGTTGACATCTCTGAAGGACCTGATTTCAACAACTCAAAGACCTTATCCCAGATATCTTCACCGGCAACTTCACGTAGTCCCATATCCCTACTCCCATTAACCGGAACCATGACTTTCATATCCCCAATAGGCAGGCGCATTATGTAATACTTTTGCGATTCACCCAATACTTCACGTTCCTCTATCTCTTCAATGATCCCTGCACCATGCATAGGATATACAACCTTGTCCCCTACATTAAATTCCATTAGTCACACCTCCAGAGATCACTTCTTTAATAAGAATAACATATATTGGAGATGATGTCAAGAAAATTGTATTCTATCACAGACTGGTTCTAGTGTCAATTAAATATTTTGATCAATAATTAGATCTCCATCCTTTAAAGCAATAACAGCTGCTCTAACAACCTTTGGACTAAACTGAGCCCCACTATTGCTCTCAAGGTCCTCAATTGCCTCTTTAACCGATTTCCCCTTCTTGTATGGTCTATCCGATGTCATAGCATCAAGAGCATCAGCAAGACCAATAATCCTGGCTTCAAGAGGAATCTGCTCTCCTATAAGGCCTTCTGGATAGCCTTTCCCGTCCCAGCGCTCATGATGGTAGAGTAAACCTGCTTTTAAATCTGCTAGAACAGGTGTCTTATTAATTATCTCAGCACCTTTTACAGGATGTTGTTGCATCAGATAGCGCTCATGTTCATTTAATGAACCCTTTTTGTTCAGTATACTTTCTGGAATAGCTATCTTGCCAATATCATGTAATAACCCAGCTGCTTCAACTCGACCTACAAAGGAATCGGTAAAACCCATTTTGCGAGCAATGATTCCAGAATACCTAGAAACATTGCTTGAATGATAGTGAGTATAATAATCTTTGGCATCAATTGCTGCTGCCAAACTCCTTAAATTATCTACATAAGCACTCTCGACAGAACGATACAACAAGGTATTATTAACACTTAGAGCTAAGTAATCAGCTATTGGTTCAAGAATACTGCTAGCCATCTCACCATCACTTTTCCCTAACCCTATATACCAGTGAGCAATAATCTTTTCACCCACTCTTAAAGGCAGAATATGATAAGGACCGGCAACAGGTCTCCTGTTCACAGGAAAACCTGCTAAGACTTCTTCTCTTTCCCGAGAAGGAAGGATAATAAACATCTCCTCAATAACTAACTCCCTATTTAGAATCACATGAAGATTTTCAAGGACCTCCTCAGGATTAAGACTCGCATTAATGCTACCTGCAGCTTCATTTAGAAGCTCAATCTTAACAAGCAGATTCGAAAAAATAGTGGTCATTGTATCAAAGCTTCTTGCCAGACTACCGATTTCGTCTCGATTATCTATCTTAGGGATTTTAATTGAAAGATCTCCCTCTCTAGTAATTTTTCTAGTAGTTCCTTCTAACTCAGAGAGAGGATCCAATATACCCTTCCTAAACGCATATGATGCCAGAGCTAGAACCAACAATCCTAACCCCAAATTTAAGAATATAACCCTAATGACATTATTCATAGCGTTGATAGTCTGATCTTGCTCAGCTCTACTCAACGCCTCGATATGTTCAACTAACATCTCTGTCTGTGCTAAATAATATTGCCCGGGTTCATAACCCTGCCATGCTTGATAGTCCCCAAAGAAACTATCCCAAGAATACTCCGGATCCAAAACCCTAATAAGATCAGCTTTTGCGAGATCCCACAACGTTCTCAAGCTAGCCACATACTCCTGTAACTCAGGAGAAACAGGATATATGTAGTCTTCTCCCTCATAACCTCCATTTTCAAGAATATGCATGGCATCTTCAAACTTATATAGCACCTTACGAAGTTGTTCTTTAGCATCCTTATCGCCCTCTAGGGCATCAGGTATGAGACCTGCCATATAATCAACCCACATGCGCTGTTTACCAATCATGCTGATATGGTGAGCATTATGTGCATTTTTCTGCACTTCCCAATACACACTAGTAGCACTACTAACCATCAATACTAAGATAACAGAAACAAAAATAGCCGCTTTACGCTTCAAGGATAACCTTCTAAATACCCTACTTGACATCAGAATCACATCGTCTCCTTTGCCTTTGACGATTACGGCAATGTTCGTCTAGCTCAAAATCTCCTCCTTCAATTCTAAGGAGTTTACCATTTATCAAAACATCTGCAATCTTTGTTCTAGCACTATTTAGAACTCTCTGAAAGGTGGCTCGTGAAACCTTCATCTGTTCAGCTGAAAGATTCTGATCCATTCCCTCTAAGTCTTTTAATCGAATAGCCTCTATTTCTTCAACAGACAAAACAACTTCCTCTAATTCTGTCCGGGGAACACCAAGAGGTTTAAAAACAGTTATTTCCGGCAAAAAACCCACCTGTCTCATTTTTCTGGGCCTTGGCATTACAATCACCTTCCTCTAACCTATGTACAGAATACCATATTGTCCTTCAAGAAGCAGCATATAAGTACACTTCTACCATTTGACATAGTTTCTCTAGAACAATTATAATAGGCGTAGGTCAAAGAACCCTGTTGTCTATCCACAGGGCTAAACAAGGGGTGGAATAATGAAAGACCTACTATGCGATGAATTCCAAGAAGTAGTTGGTCAGGGGTTAGTCAGACACAAAAGCATCCTTGATGTTACAACAAAAATACAGGAGTCATCTGCTCGAGTAAATCGAGCAGTAATGAAGTCTGTAACTAGTTGTGGCTGCATTAAGATTAGAGCTGAAAAGACTCAAATACCACCTGACTTATCTCTAGAGCAGTTGAGAGACTACATGAACACACACGTAGAAGGAACCCTATGTGAAAGCTGTCAGGAAACCATAGAAGCTGAAGTGGGAAGTTTGATGTTCTATCTGGTAGCAATGCTTAATACCTTCGACTTAAACTTCTATGACATCCTAATTAAAGAGCACAAACGTTTGAGTACATTAGGCATATATAAGCTTTCTTAAGTTAAGAAAGGTCCTTGAGCATTTTCAAGGACCTTTTATAGTTATGAGTTCTTCTTCTGAAAAGTGAGCTCTGTTTTCTCTTCATTGACATCTATATTGATTATATCACCTTCAGTGAATTCTCCTGCCAGAAGCTTCTCAGAGAGAGGATCTTCAATTTTCCTGGTTATAACCCTCCTAAGAGGTCTTGCACCAAAAACTAGATCATTACCTTCTGAGACTAAGAAGCTCTTAGCTGCATCGGTAACCTCAATCGAAAGACCATTTTCAACGATTCTTTTGCTAACATCATCAACCATCAATGTGACAATACTCTTTAGATGATCTTCATTTAGTGAATGGAACACTATAATCTCATCGATTCGATTAATGAATTCTGGCCTAAAGGTCTTCCTTACCTCATCCATTATCTTATCTTTCATAGCTTGATAGGTTTGCTCTTCATCTTTCACAACATGGAAACCTACAGCACCTTCTTTTCTGATTAACTGAGCACCAACATTAGATGTCATAATCAATACGGTATTACGGAAATCTACTTTCCTACCTTTAGAATCTGTAAGGCGACCCTCCTCTAAGACCTGTAAGAGAACATTAAATACCTCAGGGTGTGCTTTTTCAATCTCATCAAGCAAGACAACCGAGTATGGTTTACGCCTTACTGCCTCAGTTAACATACCACCCTCTTCATAACCTACATAACCAGGAGGAGCTCCAACTAAACGAGATACTGTATGTCTTTCCATATATTCTGACATATCAATTGTAATCATGGCTTCTTCATCACCAAATAGTCCTTCGGCTAATGCTTTAGCAAGTTCTGTCTTCCCTACTCCTGTAGGGCCAAGGAAGATAAAAGAACCAATGGGACGGTGAGGATCCTTAAGACCTGCTCGGGCCCTTCGAATAGCTTTGGCTACAGCCTTAACAGCCTCATCTTGAGCGATAACACGTTTATGCAAATTGTCTTCGAGATGAAGTAGCTTTTCAGTCTCTTCCTGGGCAAGTTTGGTTACCGGTATTCCAGTCCAATCAGAGACAATCTTGGCAATATCATCAACTTGAACAACCTTACGCTGATTGGCCTGATTCTGTTGCCATTCTGACTTAGCAGTATTCATTTGCTGCTCTAATTTTTGCTCTTGGTCTCTTAGACTAGCAGCCTTCTCGAACTCCTGTGATTGTACGGCTGCGTCTTTCTCTTTCCGTACTTCTTCAAGTCTTTCCTCAAGGTCCTTTAACTCTGGAGGAGCCACAAAGGATTGTAAACGTACTCTAGAAGCAGCCTCATCAATGAGATCAATCGCTTTATCAGGCAGGAATCTATCAGCTACATAACGATCAGAAAACTTAACAGCTGCGTTAATGGCTTCATCTGTTATTTCTACCCGATGGTGTACCTCATAAACATCTCGTAACCCCTGAAGAATCGCTATTGCCTGTTCTTGAGTAGGTTCATCCACCATTATTGGCTGGAATCTTCTCTCTAATGCTGCATCTCTTTCTACATACTTCCGATACTCATCAAGAGTTGTAGCACCAATAGTCTGGAGTTCTCCTCTGGCTAGAGCCGGCTTTAGAATGCTAGAAGCATCAATAGCACCTTCAGCAGCACCGGCACCAATAATTGTGTGTAACTCATCGATAAAGAGGATGATGTCTCCAGCTCTCCTAATTTCATCCATTATCTTCTTCAGTCTTTCTTCAAATTCACCTCTGTACTTGGAGCCTGCTACCAGTGTCCCCATGTCCATTGTAACTACTCTCTTGTTCTTAAGAGTCTCTGGTACCTCATTCTGGATTATCTTCTGAGCAAGACCTTCAACTATAGCGGTCTTACCAACACCCGGTTCACCAATTAACACTGGATTATTCTTGGTTCTCCTACTAAGAATCTGAATTACCCGCTCAATCTCATTAGTACGACCGATTACAGGATCTAGCTTTCCTTCCTCAGCCTGCATAGTCAAATCCCTGCCAAAACTATCAAGGGTAGGGGTGCTACTCTTATTGGTCCTTCTGCTTCGCGGTGCTGCGGTAGGTTGAACAGGTGCACCACCTAGAAGCTTTATAACCTGCTGACGAACCCTTTCCAGATCAGCCCCCGTATTTTCTAAAACACGGGCAGCAACGCCTTCCCCTTCACGAATCAAACCAAGAAGAATGTGTTCAGTACCCACATAACTATGACCCAACTGCCTGGCTTCTTCAGGAGCCAACTCCATTACAACCTTCTTAGCTCTAGGAGTATAACCAATTTCCCCACCTACTTGAGCATTCCCTTTGCCAATAATCTTTTCAACTTCTGCCTGAACCTGATCTAAACTAATCCCTAGACTCATTAAAGCTTTAGCAGCAATACCTGTACCTTCACGAATCAAACCAAGAAGAAGATGTTCTGTACCAACATAGTTATAGTTCAATCTACGAGCCTCTTCTTGAGCTAGTACAATAACTTTTTGAGCCCTTTCAGAATATCTGTAGCGTTCAAACATCTTAACGACCCTCCATCCTCTTAGATAAATGTTCTCTAATTACACTTGCTCTTTTAATATCTCTCTCCATAGCAGTTAGTTTTTTTCTTTCTAGAGCCTGCAACATGGCAGGTTGCATTAACAACAATAGTTCGTTAAAAGCCTTCGCTGGAATATCAGAAATTATCCCTAAATCAATACCTAATCTAACATCTGATAAGTGTTTCATGGCTTCAGCAGAGTTAATAATCCTAGCATTAGTTAATGTCCCAAGAGCTCTACCTACACGATCCTCTAACCTCAATAAAGCATCATGGGTTAGTTTCTTGCGAGCTAACTTCTCTTGTTCAATAATCTTGTTAGTAATTAACTCAAGATTACTAATAATCTCTTCCTCCTCTGATCCAAGCGTAATCTGATTAGAAATCTGAAACAAATTACCTAGTGCCTCGGTTCCTTCACCATACAAACCACGCACTACCACACCAAATTTGGATAAGGTGCTTAATACTGGTCCAATCTGACCGGTCATAACCAGTGCTGGAAGATGAAGCATCACTGATGCTCTTAAACCAGTACCAACATTAGTTGGACAAGCGGTTAGATAACCAATTTGTTCAGAGAAAGCAAACTCCAGATGCTCTTCTAAGAGGTTATCCAAATGCTGAACCTGATATAAACCTTTCCTGAGCTCAAGCCCAGGCATAATACTCTGCAGACGAAAATGATCTTCTTCATTTACCATGATGCTAGCTGAATCATCATCCCCTATAACTAAAGCAGAATTGTGTTTTTGCTCTGCTAACAGCAAACTTATCAGATGTTTCTCAATTAACACCTGTAAACCTAAGTCATCATATTCTCTTAGTTGATATGTGCTAAAAGATTGCGCTGTAATATCTTGCACCTCATCTATAATCTCCTGAGCCTGTTCTCTATTAAGTAAGTGAGGGAAAGAATAGTCTTTAAGGTTTCTTGCCAACCGTACCCGGCTAGAAACCACATACTCAGCATTAGGACCCTCACCTAAAGTCCACCTGCTCAAGGTCTCTAACATCTACTTCTCCCCCTCTACCTGTTTTTCTAATGTTTTTAAGTGATCCCGTAACTTGGCTGCGAGTTCATATTCTTCATTGATAACAGCCTCTTCTAATTCTCTACGAAGCTGTTCAAGCTGACGCTTCACCTTAACCATACCTTCTGCCCTTACCGGGACCTTGCCACGATGCTCCATCGTTCCCTGTACTCTTCTTAAAAGAGGGGGTATCTGCGAGGAAAAGGTCTCATAACAGGAAGAACAGCCAAAAAGCCCTCTCTCTGTAAAGTCTCTATATGACTGTCCACAATGACTGCAACGTGTTTCTTTTCTCTTTAGTGTACCCTGTTCCACATCAAGAAGCCCTCCCAACAAGCTATGGATAGAAAAGGTCGGTTCCATCATCCAACCCATATCTCCACTTTCAGCAGCACACATCTCACACAAGTGAGATTCTGTTTTCTCACCATTTATTATCCTAGTAAGATGAACTGTAGCTTTTCTTTGCTGGCACTGTTCACATACCATAACTATTCACCCTCCTCTTTTTTGCTTTGATGCAACAAAGCCCTGACCATATTACGCAAAATACTGGCTCTTACAATGTCACGCCAGGGAAGATTGATTGGTATGCTCTCTCTCTGTATAGCTGCATACATAATATTTGCCTGATTTACCTTAATTACACCCGCATCAAGTAACCTCTGGACTATTTTTTCCGCTTCAATTTGACTCAAAGACCTACCAATTTGCACATCAATTATCTCCATCAAAAGACTGTGGGCATCAACAGGAATTTTAAATATCCTTATATATCCCCCACCACCCCTTTTACTCTCCACTAGATACCCTTTATCAATGCTGAATCTTGTTTCTAATACATAGTTAATTTGAGAAGGTGCACAACTAAACTTCTCTGCTAGTTCATTTCTTTGAATATTAATCTCACCATCAGCATGTCTTAAGAGCAACAAAATGTGATTGGTTATCAGATCAGTTATAGTTGACACAACCATTCCACCTTTGACCTTCTTTGACCTTTATTATATCCAAAAGCAACCATTTTTGCAATAGGCAGAAAAAAAGAGAGACATCTTTCGATATCTCTCCTAATGTCCTAATTCTCTTCTTCTTTCTTTGCCTCCTCGATAATGCTTTCAGCTAACTGCGCTGGCACCTCTTCATAATGAGAAAAAGCTAGTGTATATGTCCCCCGACCCTGCGTCATTGAACGAAGGTCAATGGCATACTTGGCCATTTCAGATTCAGGTACCTGTGCCTTAACAACCTGCATGGTACCATCAGGTTCCATACCTAATATCCTACCACGTTTCTTGTTTAAGTCACCAATGACATCTCCCATAAAAACCTCAGGTACTAATACCTCAACATTAACCACTGGTTCTAACAGAATTGGTCGAGCTTCCATAAAACCCTTCTTGAAGGCTAGTGAAGCAGCAATCTTAAAGGCCATTTCTGATGAGTCAACCGGGTGGAAAGATCCATCAAGAAGAGTGACTCGTACACCGGTGACAGGATATCCGGCCAAAACGCCATCTACCATTACTTCTCTTACACCCTTCTCAACTGCCGGAATATACTGTCTTGGTACAGATCCACCAAATATCTTATCAACAAATTCAAAATCCTGACCATCAGTCATAGCTTCCATTTCGATAACGACATGACCATATTGACCTCTACCACCAGACTGTTTCTTATGCTTGCCTTCCACATGTGCCTTACCTCGAATAGTCTCACGATAGGCTAGCCTAGGCTCAGTGAGATTAACATCCACACCGAATTTTCTCTTCAGTCGATTTGCAATAACGTCAATGTGAAGTTCACCCATACCAGAAACCACTGTCTGTTTTGTTTCAGCTCTTCTTTCAACGATAAAGGTAGGATCTTCTTCACTTAATCGTGTCAAACCACTACCAATTTTATCCTCATCACCCTTGGATTTAGGTTCAACAGCCACACTAAAGACTGGTTTAGGAAACTCAATCGGTTTATATACCAAAGGATGAGCACTGTCAGTCAGAGTATCCCCTGTCATCGTTTCTGCCAACTTGGCTACTGCAACAATGTCACCAGCCGAGGCTTCCTCAACCATGACCTGTTCCTTGCCCTGAAGGAAAAACAGGGAACCAATTCTCTCAGTCTTATCTCTACTAGCATTATAGACAGAAGTATCAGACTTCAGTGTTCCTGAATAGATACGAAACATAGTTACTTTACCAACATAGGGATCTGCTAAGGTCTTAAATACAAGAGCGGAGAATGGCTCATTTGCAGCAGGTTTCCTGTTCTGTACAGCATCACTACCCGGAACAAGACCTTCAAGAGCCTCTATATCTGCAGGAGATGGCAGGAAGTTCATTATACCATCCAATAATGACTGAACACCAATAAGCTTGGTTCCTGCACCAATATATACAGGGGCAATAGAGCCATTGATTACAGCTTTCCTCAGACCAACTCTGATATCCTGATCAGTCAAAGCTTCTCCTTCAAGATATTTCATCAAGAGCTCATCATCAGCTTCCGCAATAGCTTCAATAATCTCATCTCTATAAATACTAAGGTCATCCATGACATCAGCAGGAACTTCCCCTTCAGTCATCGAGCCATTCTCAAAATAGAAAGCCTTGTTTTCCAAAATATCGACTACACCCTTAAATGATGCTTCCTTACCAATAGGCAGCTGGATTGGATAGACGACACTGCCAAAAGCTTCACGTAAATTAGCTATGGTATCAGCAAAAGAAGCATTTTCCCTATCCAGTTTATTAATAAAGATAACCTTGCTTAAATTAAGGTCATTGGCATAGCGCCAGGTTAATTCTGTACCAACTTCAACACCACTAACTGCATCCACTACCAGC
>DYGY01000005.1 GCA_020724425.1 Thermaerobacter marianensis | reverse complement strand
TTAAACTAAATTTTTGGAGCAAGGAAAATACACCCGATATTACTTGACACACTCATTATATTCGGATATATTGCAAAACAACCACACTTATGGTATTATTCTTTTTGCTTGACAGTTTCGCCGGGGTGGTGGAACTGGTAGACTCGGCGGACTCAAAATCCGTTGGCTTCACGGCCGTGTGGGTTCGAATCCCACCCCCGGCACAAAAGCAGGTTAGAATACCTGCTTTTTTTCATTTTATGAGGTAATAGCAGGCTTCCAACTCTTCTGCAGGCATGGCACTTAGATGATTCTTTAAGACCTCTGGATCACGAAAATCATCGTTATGCAATAACAGGGGACTGCCAACCCTTCTTAATACCGATAAGGAAGCTGTTGACTCTCGATGACTCACCAAAAAACTCATTATCTCCTCAATCTTTTCTTCCTGACTGATATACAAAATATACACCTCCCTAATCTAATACTTTCCTAAGAAAGACATAAAAAAACACCCAGCTAACTGGATGTTTTTAGGATTAATTCTATATTTACGCTTGTGAAACAATCGTATCTACTAACTCTCTAAAGGCTGCAGCCGATGCAGACTCCTCATTATGATATACAACCGGCTTACCAGTATCTCCACCCGTTCCAACAGCAGGTTCAATCGGAATCCTACCTAGAACCTTTGTATTGAGCTCAGTAGCAATCTTTTCAGCTCCTCCTGTCCCAAAAATATGTGACTTATCACCACAGGTAGGACAGAGGAAATAGCTCATATTCTCAACTACCCCTAAAATCTCCTGCTCGGCATTAAGAGCAAGATGACCTGCTCGTATAGCTACAGAAGCAGCAGTCTCCTGTGGAGTAGTGACAAGCAAAATCTTGCTGTTAGGTAACCTATTAATGATACTTAAAGCAATATCCCCGGTACCAGGTGGTAGATCAATAACAAGATAATCTAGATCTGCCCAGAGAACATCTCTTAAGAACTGGTTAATGGCACCTGTTAACATAGTACCTCTCCAGACCACAGGAGTATCTTCTTCTACAAGAAAACCCATAGACATTACCTGCATACCATAAGCCTTCAAAGGCACAATAGCCTTATTAAAAACGGTAGGTCTGCCTTCCATACCTAACATCTTTGGTACACTAAAGCCATAGATATCTGCATCCATAACCCCTACCTGATAGCCTTTCATAGAGAGACCAACAGCAAGGTTAACACTAACAGTGGACTTACCAACTCCACCTTTACCACTTGAAACAGCAATAATCTTGGTCTTAGAATCCCTATTTAGTATATTAGACTTGGCTTCCTTCTCCCCAGCATTTCTGTATATCATTTGCATACGTTCTTCATCAGTCATAACAGTCATCTCAACCTTGACTGACTCAACACCAGGAACCTCAGAGATCTTCTGCTTAATATCATCTTTGATTTTGACGCGCAGAGGACAACCCTTAACGGTTAGAGCTATCACAATATGAACGTGAGACCCCTCTATTTCAACGTCCCTGACCATATTCAAATCCATAATACTACGATCAAGTTCAGGGTCTTTTACACCTCTTAGAGCCGTCATCACTGCTTCCCTGCTTACTATTGTCTCACTCATTTTGTTATGTCCTCCTGTTCGCCTGCTCAGACTATCATAATTATATTGTATTTACCAACCACTACTTCATACAGTGATGATTATCACATCAATCCTGCTAGTTTATCTTCTTTTATTACAATACCCCTACCATCAATCTTTACAGCACCCTTGTCCTTAAAAGTCTTAAGAATTCTAGTCACTGTTTCTCTAGAGGTACCAATAAGGTTGGCTAATTCCTGATGAGTTAAACTTAAATCCATCCGTATTCCTTCAGGAGTCTCAATTCCATGTTCAGCCCCTAACTTCAAAAGGACTCCTGCCATCCTTGTTTGTGTATCATTTGCAGCTAAGTCAAGAACCTGATCATAAGACTTTAATAACCTGCCATTAAAGAACACTATTAACTCCCAGGCAAACTCGGGTATAGTCCTTACCAGATTCTCCAAATAGCTGTTATGTAGAAAACCTACCTTTACCGGTGTTAATGCTTCCACCGTTACAGTATAAGTATCCAGACGTAAGAACACTTCACCACCAAACAGCTGACCAGAGTGAAGAATATCCAGAATATGTTCCTTACCATCAGCAGTAGTCTTTGTCATCTTCACTCTGCCAGACAAAAGAATATATAGACCCTCGGCTTGCTGACCTTCAAAGGTGATAACCTCATCCCTCTCATAGGAACGCGCCACCATACAATCAGCAATCCTGGTCACTTCCTCACCTCTTAAACCAGTAAATGAAGGTAGAGAATATAAAAGATCAGCCAGGTTAGTTTTCATAGAGATTTAACTCCTTAACTCTGTCCGGGCCTATACACACAAAAAGGCTCAGCAGCCATATAGTTGCCTGAAGCACCATAAGCTCTGGCTCTACAACCAAAACACGTCTCCCTATACTCACAAATAGCACATTTACCAACAAGCTTACTAGGATCCCTTAAAGTCTTAAACAAAGAAGACTCCTGATAGATATCCTTAAAAGACTCTTCTCTAATATTACCTGCCTGTACCGGGAAATATCCACAGGGGAATACCTCCCCTTTATGAGAAACAAAAACAAAACCGTTACCAGCCATACAACCACGACCATGCTGTCTTGGTGTCTTGCCACCCCTCTGATGGACAACCCTCATATACATGGGACCACAGGTAACCTTAATCTGTATGGGTGAATCAAGAGACTGATCATAAACCCAGTGTAATACCTCTTCATATCTCTGTGGCGAAACCTCATCTTCAAGCTTCCCCCTACCTGTAGGAACAAGCATAAAGATATCCCAGGCTTCTGCCCCTAACTCAATCACTTTTTCCTTCATCTGGGGCAAATTATCCACATTACGCTTAGTTACCGTAGTGTTGATCTGATAGGGTAACCCTACCTCTTGTGAATATTTAAGCCCTTGGACAGTAGCGGCAAAAGCCCCAGGTACCATCCTAAAATCATCATGTTTTTCAGGAGAAGAACCATCAAGACTGACAGAAATCCTCTGAACACCGACCTCTTTCATCCTCTTTACATTCTCAGGGGTAAGTAAAGTACCGTTAGGTGACATGGCCACATGAAAGCCTTTCTTAGCAGCATACTCGGCCACATCAAAAATATCCCTACGATACAACGGTTCCCCACCAGTGATAATGAAGATGGGTCTAGCAAACTTGGCTATCTCATCTACCAGACCAAACGCCTCTTCTGTAGTCAACTCCTCAGGGTCAGGCTCCAACTGTGCTTCAGCTCGACAATGTACACAAGCCAGATTACATGATCGTGTAGCCTCCCACGCTACCAACATAGGTGTCTTTGCAAAATCGATGTGCATCCCCTATCTCCTCTCAGAACCTTCTAACGTCTTTTGTAGTAGATGTCTCCCTCAACATATTTCATGAAGCGAACCTTAAGCCATAGCTTAAAATACCCTCTTGTTTTTGGTATCAAAAACAAAAACCCAAAGACATCTGTTAGAATTCCCGGTGTGATTAAAAGAGCCCCAGCAACTAGAATCATAATACCATCAAGAAAACTATTTGCCGGAATCCTGCCTTCATTGAGCTCTCTTTGAATCTGTCTTAGCACACCCAACCCCTGGTTTTTAGCAAGCTTAGCACCAATAGCCGCAGTAATGACTATTAGAGCTACAGTCTCCCAAAAGCCAATTTGCCGTCCCACTAAAAGTAGCAAAGCTAACTCTACAACAGGCACTAAAGTAAATAATAGCCACAAACGACCAAAAAGCACAGCACTTATCGCTCCTTTAACGGACCTCTGCTTTACCCTTATATACAAGACCTCTGATGGGGTCAAGAGTAACTATCTCACCATCAACAAGAACATCAGTGGCTCTCTTAGCTCCCACAATCACAGCAAGACCAAAATTTAAGCCAACAAGAGCAGCATGAGAAGTCAGTCCACCCTCTTCAGCCACAATACCACCGGATTGTTCAATATATGGAACCATATCCTTATCAGTTCCATAAGTAACTATGATATCACCAGGCTCAAACTTCTTAGCATCCTCTGGTCTTCTAATAACCACAACCTTACCGGTAACACTCTCCTTACCAATACCCTTGCCCTGTAACATGGCATCACCAACAGTATGCACCTTCAAAAGGTTAGTAGTACCAGGAATACCTACAGGTACACCAGCAGTGATAATAACAAGATCACCATGAGCAACAAGACCACTATCAACAGCAACCTTCACTGCATCCTCTACCAGCTCATCAGTAGAGTCACTAGCCCTAACTAGCATCGGCACAACGCCCCAGATTAACTGCAACTGCCGACAAACCTTCTCAGAAGGTGTCACAGCGATTACCGGTGACTCCGGTCTATATCTAGCAACCATCCTTGAAGTATGACCTGACTGAGTAGCTGTAATGATTGCTTTAGCCCCCAAATTACTAGCAGCAGTACAGGAAGCATAACTAATAGCATCAGTTACCTTCCCATGACTATCATGGCCTCGCTTCTTAAGTATCTCCACATAGGGCAATGCTGCCTCTGTTCTCCTAGCAATCCTATCCATAAACTTTACAGCATCAAAAGGATACTTACCAACTGCAGTTTCACCAGATAACATAACAGCATCAGTACCATCAATAATAGCATTAGCCACATCACTAGCCTCTGCCCTAGTTGGCCGAGGATGCTCTATCATTGATTCTAACATTTGCGTAGCAGTAATTACAGGCTTACCAATAAGATTAGCCTTCTCAATCATTGTCTTTTGAATCAATGGCACCTCTTCAGCAGGAACCTCAACACCCAAATCACCTCTAGCCACCATCAAACCATCAGCAACCTCTAGAATCTCATCTAAATTGCTGACACCTTCTTCATTCTCGATTTTAGCAATAATAGACTGGGTACCACCACTATCCTCTAGTACCTTCCGTACAGCCAAAACATCCTCTGCAGTCCTCATAAAGGAAGCAGCAACAAAATCAACCCCCTCCTCAATACCAAAAATAATATCAGAGATATCATCTTCAGTCAGAGCGGGAAGATTAACACGAATACCCGGGAGAGCAACCCTCTTATTATCCTTCAAAACTCCACCGACAGCCACTTCACACTGGATATCTACACCCTTAATTTCCTTAACAACTACAACCAGATTACCATCATCTAAAAGTAGCTGATCACCTAGCTTCACATCCTGTGATAACTCAGGATAAGTAACACTTACCCTTTCTGTTGTTCCTAAAATAGCTTCACTTGTAAGAACAAAAGACTGTCCCTCTTTTAAGGCTACAGAACCCTCAGCAAACTTTCCAACCCTAATTTCGGGGCCACGGGTGTCCAAAAGAATACCAACCTTTTTATCAACAGTCTTTGAAACCGCTTTCACCATTTCAATAAACCTGTGATGATACTCATGAGTTCCATGAGATAGATTCAACCTAACCACATCTACCCCAGACTCAATCAGTTCCCTTATCTTCTCCTCAGTATCAACTGCAGGACCTAATGTAGCAACTATCTTAGTTCTTCTCATCCTTACCCCACCTTAAATCGACAAGATATTAGCCAGATCGACTAACTCTTTTTTGATGTCCTTTTTAGTACTCAACACTTCAGACAGTGAATGTGTAACTATCTCATCACCCTTAATACCAACCATAACACCCTTTTGACCCTGTAATAGCAGATCAACTGCCTTAGCACCAAACCTTGCTCCAAGAATACGATCCTTAGCAGTTGGTGTTCCACCTCTTTGAATATGGCCAAGAACAGTTATCCTTGTATCCATACCTGTTCGCTTCTTAATCTGGTAGGCAACTTCATAACCACTGGCTACCCCTTCAGCAACCATGATAATACTGTGTACCTTACCCCTCTTGTAGCCTCTCTCTAAACGCATACAAACATCATCATAATTCACTTCTTGTTCAGGTATTAAAATCGATTCAGCACCACCAGCTACCCCAGCAGCCATAGCAATATATCCCGAATCCCTACCCATCACTTCCACCACAAAGGTTCTTTCATGAGCAGTGGCTGTATCTCTAATCTTATCTACAGCCTCCACAACCGTATTAACAGCTGTATCAAACCCTAAAGTTACATCGGTACCAGCAATATCATTGTCAATAGTGGCAGGAATACCTATAGTAGGGAATCCCTTATCAGTCAAAGCTTTAGCTCCATTAAACGAACCATCACCACCAATAACCACTAAAGCATCAATATTGGCCTTTTTCAAGTTCTCCAAAGCCATATTCTGCCCTTCCTCGGTCTTAAACTCTTCAGACCTTGCGGTCCTTAAGACGGTACCACCCCGATGAACGATATCAGCCACGGAATGAAGCTCCATCTTTTGAAATGAACCCTCTATTAGACCCCTAAAGCCATGATAGACACCACTCACCTCAAGACCTTCATAAAGTGCTCTTCTTACCACTGCCCTTACAGCAGCATTCATACCCGGTGCATCACCACCACTGGTAAGAAGGGCGATATGCTTCACCTTATCCATCATAATCCCCCCAATACTAATATCTAAAACTGAGATGCTCAGTTACCGTTCCCCAATAATTCTTGTAACAGCTCCTGGATTTCCTCTGCTTCAGCCTCAGGTACCAAAATCTCATGCTGAGCAGAAGCTCCTAGATGAGGTACCCCCATAGATCTTAACATAACCAGAAATCCTTCCTTTTCCAGATACTCCTTGATCATATCTGCCATTACCTGGTTAGGAGCAATATATACCACAGTCCACATATCTTGTCGCACTCCTTGACTGACTAAGTTTTGTCTAAACAGCAGTTTATCCTAAATCCACCCTATTTTTCAATGCTTTAACCACTATTCACAATAAAAACCTTGCCGTTACCTCATATTACCACTTATGAAAAGTACTGTTCAGTCACAGCCTAATCTTGAAAAAGATAAATTTGGAGGTGTTAGTAAATGAGCATTACCCAAAGAGAGTTCCTAGAACTCTCCGACCGTATCAACCAAGAAGTAGTCCTCATCGAAAAGTTCGGTTTCTATGCCGCACAGGCTCAGGATCCAGAAGTCAGACAAGTGTTAAGAGAAGTCCAGAACTCTCATCTCTGGCACTATGAACTACTTCTCCGTGAAGCTAATAACACAGCTCAAGGTACAGTTCAACAAGCAATCCCTGGCACTCAACCATACTACAGCAATCCGACCTATCAGACAAGAGCCTACCAGGGACCACAACACGGCTATGCCGGCCACCCAAGCAGCATCGAGGGACAATTCAGACCAACCCCTACAAACTATGGTCAAACCGAAAGCTACGGATATTATCCCCCTATCCGCAGTCAAACACACACACAAGAAACTACCACTCGTCGCTACAACAAAGGACGGGAATAAGGAGGTATAGAAATGCAACCCAATCCGAACACAACATCACTAAGCGACAAAAATATCATGACAGATTGTCTTGCCACTGAAAAGCACATCAGCAACTGCTACAACTCAGCAGTACTTGAAGCAGGGGCACCTAACCTTCGAAGAGCCTTCCAGGATATACTTCGGGAAGAACAGGAAAATGCCCTGCGCCTTTTTACTGTTATGAGTCAAAGAGGCTGGTACCAGCCAAGCTTTATCTCACCACAAGAACTTCAACAACTCACCAACAAGTATCAACCAACACAACAGCCATTCTAATAACAGAGTGCAGGGGCTTCACCCCTGCACTCTTCATTATAAATCTTTTGAAATAACCATAACATACCTTATGACAACATACCAACTAACGTTAACATAATTACCAAGCTAACCCCGTTTGCCCAACGGTTTTTTAGTCATATATACTTCTTATGACTGATTATATATAGCATATGTTCGGGTGTTTTTCAACGAGGTAACAATTCATCCCCCACCTAAAGAGGGGACTTCTTGTCGCATTAGGTTAAAGATACTCCCCTCAGCTTCCTGCATCTTTGATACCTAAAAAACTCCCTATTGTCTAAATACAAAAAGGGAACTATGATGAAGATAAATGGTATAAAAGGAGGTTGATACACCCCCTTCCTGCAGTTCAAAAACCAAATAAGTGAGGAATCATCCCAATGAATTATTCAGCTTTGTTTAAGTTGAATTCAGTAGCTTTGGAAAAGTTTTCACCAGGCTTTACTGATAGCATTACCTATTTTAATCTTTTTGGTGATTACACCTATCTAACAGAAGGTTACTACAAATCACTAGATGCCGAATTACTCGGCATAACCATTCATCCTACCAGTGAAGAGGCTTTAGATGCCTATGTAGTTCCCTTGGCAATGCAGAAAGCTTTAGCACATCAGATCCCTATCCCTCCATATGAGATAGCAACTGATAGGGTTACCCCACCTGTTCTTGCTTATCCCATTAATCCTTTTTCTACTAAATACCAGGTCATAACAAGCAGAGACGATATGGAAACCAAGCTCAGAGCTCTTACCATGACCGGGAAATATGCAACCATTTGTCAGTCATTACCTGATGACTACAGGATAGATACAGTTAGATGCGTTCTGGGAATGACCCTGGTACCTGAATATGAGTCTTTTGCCAAGCAAGTATTTGAGGTCTTTAAGATTCCCTTAATGCGAACTAGAGTCATTGTAACTAGTGCAGACTATCTTCTTTCGGCAATAGAACCACTCCAAATATCAGAGCTAACCCTTAAAGAAAAGAAGATTGTGGGTGAAATGGGAACATGGCAAGAATAGCTGTCTTTACCGAAAAATATACCATCAGAAGCTCAGTTGAGTTGACCGCTCTAACCAACTATCGTTTATCTGCCTTCGAATTAGGACATCAACTAGACTTTCTCTTTAAGAACGAACTCAAGTATATGAAAAACTACGATGCTATTTTTATCAGAGCTTTAACTGATCCACTTAACACTAGTTACCTAGTAGCCCGATTAGCTCAACTTATGGGCCTTAGAGTTCTTGATGAACCAGAAAGCATCAGGATTTGCTGTGACAAAGTCAACATGTACCAACACCTAATTAACAAAGAAGTACCCATCCCAGAGACAGCCTTTTTAAATACCAATGAAATAACTAAAGAAAATGCAGAAGAACTATTTACCCAGTTTGGCATTCCTCTAGTTCTCAAAGCACCTAACTCCAGTTTTTCTGCCTACGTCGAAAAAGTAAATACCGTTGAAGAATTCATCAAAACAGGCAAGAAATTTCTAAGAAGATCAGACAGAATCGTTGTACAACAATACATCCCCAGTGATTTTGACTGGAGAGTTATAACTCTTAACGGCAAGGTACTAGCAGTAGTCCGTTATGTATTTGCTCATAATACCTGGAGAACAATGGATCGTTCAGAAAACGGAGAGATAGTTCAGGTGATAGGGGTGCCAATTGAGACAGCTAATCCAAGATTGCTTAGGGTTGCCCTCGATGCTAGCAACGCTATCGGGAAAAGCCTCTACGGAGTAGATATCAAAGAAGTTTCAGGAGAGTACTACGTTATAGAGGTTAACGACAATCCCAATATTGATGCTGGTAATGAAGATCAATGTAACCCTGATATTTACAAAGAGATTATTAAACATCTGGCAGGTGATTAGTATGCATCCAAACTATCGCGCTGCCGGATTAGAAGATCTCCCCCTGCTATTAGAGATAGAGCAGGAATGCTTTAACTCCTATGATGGCTTTAGTAGGGCGACATTCAAGAGACTCCTAACTAATCGCAATCACACAATTATAACTGAAATACTCCTTTTAGAAGAAGTACCGGTAGGGTATGCTATCTACCTCACTAGACATAATAGCAAGCTAATTCGCCTATATTCCATTTGTATTAAACCGGCATATAGCTCTCAGGGTCTAGCCAAGAGATATCTTGAAAAAAGATTGAAGGAGTTGACTCAACTCTATCAACAAATAACATTAGAGGTACGGAGCAGCAACCAAAGAGCAATAGGACTATACAAAGCACTAGGATTTAGAGAACACCAAATACTTAAGAGTTTTTATGCAGATGGTGAAGATGCCTATAACATGGTTAAAGAACTGTAACACAAGACACCCTCTACCCCAAGTTCACTTGGTATTAGCAAAACCCCCATCTACAGACAATCGATGGGGGATTGCTAATACCATCAAAACAACTTAATAACATTTCCCCATAACAATGGCAAAAGCAAAAACACATACAGACTCACCAACAGACCACCAGCAAGATTAAGAGCAAGCCCGGCCTTGGCCATCTGCTCAGCCTTCACCTTTCCAGTTCCATAAACAATAGCATTCGGAGGAGTAGCTACAGGCAACATAAAAGCACAACTAGCAGCTACCGTAACCCCCACCATTAGATAAACAGGATTCTCACCCAGAGCCACTGAAATAGTTCCCATAATCGGTAGAAGAATACTGGCAGTAGCAGTATTTGAAGTAACCTCAGTCAAGAAAATCGTACCATAGACACTAATCAACAGAATAACTAGTAGTGGAGCTCCATGAATCAACCCTACAAGTTCACCTAAATAAGCTGCCAAACGACTCTTAGAAAAACCATCAGCTAAAGCCAGGCCCCCTCCAAAAAGAATCAGGGTTCCCCAAGGAAGCTTATCAGCAATAGACCAATCACTAATGAACTGGCCTCTCCTTAACCCTCTAGGAATCACAAACAGAAGAATAGCTCCAGCAATAGCAATAGTAGCATCATCAATCATTGGCAAAAAGGCATTAATCAAAAAAGGCCTAGTTATCCATGAGAATGCCACCAAGACAAAAACTACCAGGATAGCCTTCTCCTCATAACTCATCCTACCCAACTTCTTCAACTCAGAAGAAATAACCTCACTTGCTCCCTGAATCTCTTCAGTACTCAAAGGATAGGCCCTTCTGGTCAAATAAAGCCAAATCAAAAGTACCCCAACTACAGCTAACGGAAAACCAAAAAGCATCCATTGTGCAAAACCAATATCTATCCCATAGAGACTTCGAAAAATACCAGCAAAAACAATATTAGGAGGTGTACCAATCAACGTGGCAATACCACCCACAGAAGCAGAATAGGCAATACCAAGCATCAACGCAGTGCCAAAATTGTCCTCCTTCTCACCCTTAGATACAAGTGGACTCATCTGGCTAATAACCGCAGAACCAATAGGAATCATCATCATCGTAGCAGAAGTATTGGAAATCCACATGGAGAGAAATGCTGTTGTGGCCATGAAACCTAAAACAAGCTTTGCGGGATCTGAACCAATCTTAGAAAGGATAAACAATGCCAATCTTTTATGCAGTTGCCAGCGTTCCATGGAAAGAGCTATCATAAAGCCACCTAAGAAGATGTAAATCAGAGGATTAGCATAATTGGAAGTAACCTCTTTGCTAGTCAAAACCTCAGTAGCAGGCATAAGAACAATAGGTAGTAAGGCAGTAGCAGGTATCGGTATCGGCTGAGTTATCCACCAGGTAGCAATCCATAAAGTAATGGCAAGAACCGCTTTCCCTTCAACAGTCATCCCCTGTGGAGGAGGGAGAAACATAACAAACACAAACAACAACGGCCCCAACAAATATCCCAATTGCTTCTTACCTATCCGCAAATTCCATCCCCCTATCTCTTGTGAATCTTTTCACAATTAAAGTATAGCACTTTCTGCTAAATTAAACAAGAACTTGCGCCTTAATTGAGATATGGGGGTGTCCGTTAGACCAGAAAACATCCACTTCACGATTAAAACCCTCCCGAATATTCTTTGCAGTTAAAACCTCTTTAGGAGTACCACTACACAATACTTTCCCCTTCTTTAACATGATTAACCTATCCATATACTGACCAGCCAGACTTAAATCATGCATAACAAGCAAAACAGCAAGACCTATCTCCTTTCGCAAACGCCAAACTAGATCAAGTATCTCTCCTTGATACTGCAAATCAAGATGAGCTGTAGGTTCATCAAGCAGTAACACCTTAGGTTCCTGGGCTAAAGCTCTAGCAATGATAACCCTCTGTCTTTCACCCCCACTCAACTGGTTAAAATTCCGGCCAATAAGATGATCTACACCTGTTAGAATCATGGCTTCTCTAGCCAACTCCCAATCCTTGCTCCCCTCCCACTGCCAGCGTGGAACATGGGGTAATCTACCCATCATCACCATTTCCTCCACACTAAAGACAAAATCCTGAGGTTGATCCTGAGAAACCACAGCCACAGACTTAGCTATTTCTGCACGACTTAGCTTGGCCACATCATTTCCTAGAAGCTTGATACTCCCTTGAGAGACCCTATTCACACCGGTCAATAGCTTTAAGAGGGTAGTCTTACCAGACCCATTAGGACCAATAACCCCCAAAAGCTCTGCAGACTCAAGAGTCATATTAAAATCTCTAAAAAGCAAACCACCATGATACCCAAAAGAGACATTCCTAACACTATATGGTTTCACCTTACCATCCCCCCAGTACCTGATTCTTACGCTTCTTAAGCAAAAACAAAAAGAAAGGAGCTCCAAAGAAAGCTGTAATTATACCCACGGGAATCTCAGATGGAGATAAAATAGTTCTTGCTAGCGTATCAGCCAACAACAAAAACAATCCCCCCGCTATAGCAGAGGTAGGGATTAGAAAACGGTGATCAGCACCAATCACCAGCCTGACAATATGAGGTACAATCAAACCAACAAAACCAATAATACCGGTTAGAGATACAGCAGCTGCAGTCAAAAGAGAACCTGTAAACAAGATAATCTTCTTAGTTCTCTCCACATTAATCCCCAGATTATATGCAGTCTCCTCACCCAAAACCATAGCATTCAAGTCTCTAGCATAATAGACCAAGACAAGTATACCCAAGATAACCCAGGGTGTGATACTTAACACCTGACTCCAGTTAGCCCCACCTAGGCCACCCATTAACCAGAAAACAATAGCTGCCATCCGATCTCCCACACCCCTGCTAAAATAGATTAGCAAAGAAACAACAGCAGAAAGAAAGGAACCCGTGGCAATACCAGCTAAGAGCAAAGTAGATACAGCCACATAACCATCAACCCGAGCCAAATTATAGACAAACAAAACAGTCAGCAAAGCTCCAATAAAACCTAGAATGGTTAAGGAACTTAACCCCATAAAACTAAAACTCAAAGAGAGAAACAGGGCTAAAGATGCACCAACAGCAGCCCCAGAAGAAACCCCAATGACAAACGGATCAGCCATGGGATTTCTAAATAAGCCCTGAAAAGCTGCCCCAGCACTAGCTAACGCCATACCCACAACAACAGCCAGAAAGACTCTTGGTAACCTAACCTGCCAGACAATTACCTCATACTTTGGTAAAACCTCATGCCCTGTATCTATACCAAATCCCTGCAACAATACATGCATAACTTCTGACCTAGGAATAGATACACTACCCACACCCAAAGCAAACACCATGGTTCCAAGTAGAAGTAATACTAGCAAAACCATCCTTCTTTCATGTCTTCTTCTTTTACCCTGTACCGGATTAAACCCTGTTTCCCTCATCAACCCACCTACTTCACAAATAACTCAGGATAAAACGCTTCAGCTAAAGCTCTAATACCTTCAGTAATTCTTGGACCAGGCCTTGAAACAATGTTTGGATCAACTAAAGCAATACGTCCAGTACTAACAGCACTAATACTCTGCCAGCCATCCCTTTTCCCCTGAACCAGATCCTGATAAGACCCTTCAAAAGTAGTTATAATTACCTCTGGATCCTTATCTATCAGCTCTTCCATACTTAAGGTCGGCCAGGGATAATTAGCTCCTTCAGCCACATTAACTCCACCGGCAAGAACAATGATGTCATGAAGAAAAGATCCCGGTCCAGCAGTCATTAAACCCGTTGTGTCATCATACCAGACCTCATAAACAACAACCGGCCTATCTGCCTTGGGAATATCCTTAATCTTAGCAGTAATTGCTGCTACCTCTGCATTCATCTTGGCATTCAACTGCTCTGCCTCAGCACTAGCACCAGCAATATCACCAATAAGGTTAATCCCTTCAGCTATCTCCCCATAACTCCCTGGTTGAATTACAACCACAGGAATATTTAGCTCAGCAAATCTATCTAAAACCTCAGGTGACATGGCAATACTAAAGATTACATCAGGCTCCAACTCCAAGATAGCCTCATAATTAGGCTCAATACCCCCAACCCTAGGTAACCCATTAACTGCAGCAGGATAATCACTAAAATCATCCACACCAACTACACGATCTCCAAGACCTAAAGCAAAAAGAATCTCCGTATTACTTGGAGCTAGAGATATAATCCTCTCAGGATTTTCAATCACTTCAACACTTCTACCAAGATCATCAACATAGGTATTTAAACCACCATTAACCTCAGTACTACCACAACCAGCAAAAGCTATTGCCAGAGCCAGTAGTAACAACAAAACTACAGACCTCTTCACAGAAAAATACCCCCTATACAAAAAATCCCAGCCTTCCGGCCGGGGTAGATATATTAATCCTATCCGTACCCCCTTTCCTTCGAAGGATTGTACGAAAACATAGGACAGGCAGGTCTCCTGGCTTCCAAATCATCATATCCTGCACCTTCCCGTTAATAACAGTGGTCATAGCAGGATACTCCCTGGTTACAGTGGCGGGACCGCGCCAGATTCTCACTGGCTTCCCTATTCTCCCTCCAAAGAGGGCACCTCTCTTAGCTTTCCTATTCAATTTACATCCCAATTATATCTCACTATCCCTTTCATGCCAACCCAAAAAACCAGGGCTGCAGAACAGCAGAGCTAACCCTATTCCCCTTTTTAAAGTGAACAATCACCCGGATAAACCCCTGATCCCCTGATACCTCAAACCTCTTAAAAGGCTTTAAGGTAACTGCTTGTGACCTATCAACTAACACCACCTGATAAACCTCATACCCTTCCTCTACAGTCCATTCTAACTCAATAACATACTTAGAACTCTTCTTTACCACACTACCCATGGGATAACCATTCAATGTACCCCTAGCCCAAGAGAGTCCATTAACAGCCACAACCTCTTTTCTCCTCACAGCCTCATAGAAACCAACCTCTGTAGCTTCACCCTTGAACCAGTTAGAAAATCTACCAACCATTGAGGGACTATGGGCATCACTATTCCCCACAGCCACTAAAGGACTAATTTCTCCAGAGATAATCCTATCAAGATGTTCCCGATGATAACCATCCCACATCTCTAAAGCTACCGAATCAAGACCTCTAAGCACACTAAAAACCTCTACCACATGCAGCCCTGTAACAAGACTCCCCCAACTATACACAGGCAAACCAGGGTGGGGTGCCCCAACAAGACAATCAGGATTTACCTGCTTTAACTTATTCACAACCTCTGTCTCACCACCAAAAGGACTGTTGTATGGATTTAAAAAAGGCTCCTTCATATTCCAACAAAGTACATGAGTATTCCCTTCAGCATAAAAAGGTAAGGTTGGATTAGTAGTAACCTCTAGCCCCTGACAGACAATCAAAGGCCATGAAGACTCTAAGATAACCTTCCTTTGGTCTAACCAACTCCCTTTGCCGTTATAGAATTTAGGATGCTCTTTATCAAAGTGATCACCATGTTCAGTAAAGATGAGGACATCTAGACCACTCTGAAAACCAGCCTCAACCTGCAAATCCACCCCAATACTACAATCCCCACTATAGTCTGAATGAACATGCCCATCAGCCCTGTACCAGCCACTTACCTGCTCAACCTTCCTGACATTCTCCAAAACCCTAACAGTTTTCTCAATATATCTACCCAATCTTTTAAACACCAAAGTAATCACAACATCTGCAGTTCTTGGTACCACAATTACATCCTTAAAAACCCTGTTATCATGATGCACCTCAGCAAGCATCTTCTGCCCCTCAGAAACACTACACTCTAATCCTAAGATATTTTGATAATAAATAACCTCCTGTAATAGCCCTCTCCCCCTAATCCGTACCCTTTCTAGTAGTAGATTGTCTTCAAGGGTATTAACAATCGACAACTCAACTAACAAGAACTGTGAATCCCTAACACGGTCTGGTGTAGCCACATTGACTAGAATCTTCCTAGAAACCATCCCTGTCCGCCTCCCCGAATTCGCAAAAATCAACAGCTTTTTCTTTGAACTTTTCGCTTTATTTACGCCTTTAGCAAGGATTTTCGACACAAACATATAATATCTAATTATTGCTAATATGTAGCCAACTTTGCTATAAGGAGGTATTAAATGACAAGCCTTGGCGAAGATATCAGAAAAATCAGAAAAGAAAAAAAGATTACACAGGAGCAACTCACCGGTGGCATCATCACCCGAGCAGGCATCAGTGCTGTAGAACTTGGTAAAACATGGCCAAACATAGAGACCCTTGATCAGATTACTCATGCCCTTAATCTACCTTATGACACGTTTTATGAAAAATACTTCGAAGGTACAGAACATGAAGGTCAACTTTTTGCCTTGGCCCTCAAACTCTTCTCACTAGGAGATGTAGCCTTTGCTCATCGGGTAATGGGTAAATGTATTGCAAAAGCAAAAAAGAAGGGTCGAAAAACCTGGTTAACCAGATGCCTGATGCAACTAGGTACCTGGGAAGAAAACCTTGGTCATGAAAAAAGGGCAATAAAAATCTGGGAAAGAGCTGCTCAATGGTCCCTTGAACAAAGAGAGTGGGATCGTTTTGTACTTTTAGCAACAGAACTCGGTCATATCAATCATAAACTAGATCTGTTATACAACGCCTGGCGTCACTACCAGCGGGCAAAAGACTTCATTAATCTAACAGCTAACCCCTCACCAGAACAGAAAATCAAGATCCTCTTGGCATTAAGTTCTGTTCTTTGGGACCTAGACCTAAAAGACATGGCCATCGAAAACTATCAGGAAATGCTAATTGAAACAGAGAAATCAGAGAACCTTCCTGCCATGGCCAAAGCGCTAATGGCTTTAGGGACTTGGTATCGTCACAACTTTACCACTGCAGAAAACCAGGTAAAAAAAGCCTTGGCAATATATACCGAGATTAATGACATTAACGGCATAGCCAGTGCTGAAAATAGCCTGGGTATGCTCTATGCCGACCAAAAACACTGGGATAAAGCTCTAGAACACATTCAAAAAAGCCTTGCCCTCCATGAACAAATAGACAGCAACAATACTGGAAACACATATAACGAACTAGCAAGAATCTATCTTGGAATGCAAAAAATAGATGAAGCAAAAGAAGTTCTGTTAATGTCTCTTAAAAACAAAACCACCTCTGCTCTTTTGATAGGAACAACCTATCAACTATTAGCAGAAGTGGCTCAAATCGAAAATGAACCTCAAAAAGCAACAGAGTATCTCATTTTTAGTGCTCAAATCTTTGCTAAACTAACAGATAACAACTCACTAAATGAAACACTAGAGAATCTAAGTGAATTGCTCTTAATTCAGAAACGCTAATCCCTGCTATGCCCATACCCTGCTTCATGAGCAAGTCTTGCTGCTGCTGCAGCAGCAATACTTGCAACCAGGTCATCCAAGAAGGTATTGACCTGCTCACCAGAACGCTTTTTATCATTGATTTGTTCAATGACACCAATCTTAACCTTATCTAAATAACCAAAATTGGTTACCCCTATAGAACCATAAATATTAGAGATACCCAAAGCAATAACTTCATCAACGCCATAAAGGAAATCGTCTGTTCTTAACAGTTCTCCGAGAGGTTCAGGAATCTTGTGCTCTTCAGCTAACTTATCTAAGGCAATACCGGTTAGCACCACATGCTGAACCTCTCTTTTAGCTAACACAGCCTTAACGCTGCTAAGGCACCTTTCTAGATTCAGATCAGGTAAATAGTCTATCTGAATCTGATAAACTATTTCGGCAATATCCTCTAGTTTGACCCCTCTTTCATCCAATAAAGCTAGCGTTTTTTCCTCCATCTGCTTATCATAGACTACCACAGCATTCACCCCTGCTCCTTCAGTCTAACACCTTCACTACCTAAGATATCTCTTAACGTTTGAAGCAATACAGCAGAGACATTAACCCAGTACATAGGTTTAGTTTTAATCAACTCTTTCCTGTCAGCTAAATAGAGATAAACCGGAGTATTACCATGATGTTCCCTCAAAAGACCCTTTAACTCAGCTAATCTTGCTTCATAATCATAACCTTCTTCTTCTAGTTCCCCCCTACTTATCCTCAGATACAACACCTGCCTATAGCTATCAAGAGAACTAACTTCTTCTGCTAATATCTTAACCTCATCATCCTGCCAGGACACCCTGCCTCTAACTATCACTACAGTATCATCTTCAAGAAACTGATGGGCCCTTTGGAAAACCCTTGGGAAGACAACCACTTCTACCTGGCCACTTAAATCCTCTATGGTTACAAAAGCCATCAGTTCTCCATTGCGTGTACTGATTCTCTTTGTCTGCCTGACTAACCCACCTAAAACAACTTCCTGTTCATCCATTAACTCCAGCAAACCTAAAGAATCAGTAGTTGTTAGTTTGCTTAAGAGATCCTTCTTTTCATCCAAAGGATGTCCTGAGACATATATTCCTAGATACTCCTTTTCCATAGCCAACATCTCACTAACAGGATATTCACCTATATCGGGTATGGGAATGCTTTCCTGAGCAAAACCCTCCTCCATATCAAAAAGGGAATACTGCCCTGACTCTCTTTGCTTTTGCTGTCTAGCACTCGTGTCAATAACCCTATCTAAGATAGCTATCAACTGAGACCTGTTATAACCTAAAGAATCCAAAGCACCAGCCTTAATTAAACTCTCAATCGCTCGCTTGTTAACAGCTCTTAGATCTACCCTATTAACAAAATCCTCTAACGAAGCATATGCTCCTTGAGCCTTCCTACCCGCCACAATTGATTCAATAGCGGCCTGACCGATATTCTTAATAGCTGCTAGACCAAAACGAATACACTCCCCCACAACAGTAAAATCAGCATAGCTCTCATTTATATCCGGCGGCAGAATACTAATACCCATTCGCTGACACTCATTAATATACTCTGTCACCTTGTTAGTATTACCCATCATGCTAGTTAGCAAAGCTGCCATATATGCTTCTGGATAATGCGCCTTAAGATATGCCGTCTGGTAAGCCAACAATGCATAAGGAACACTATGAGCTCTGTTGAAACCATAGTTGGCAAACTTCTCAATCAAGTCATATATCTGTACTGCCAGCTCCTCACTATGACCGTTAGCCAAACAGCCATTAACAAACTCTGCCTTCATCTGCATAAGAAGCTCAATTTTCTTCTTCCCCATTGCCCTTCTAAGGATATCTGCCTGTCCATAACTAAAACCAGCCATGATAGAAGCAACCTGCATAATCTGCTCCTGATAGACCATAATCCCATAGGTCTTATCTAAAATAGGTTCTAAACTTGGATGCAGATAGGATACCTTCTTTAATCCATGCTTGCTGGCAATAAAATCAGGGATATTCTCCATCGGCCCTGGTCGAAACAAAGCAACAGCAGCTACCACATCTTCAAAGGTACTTGGTTTAAGTTCCTTAATCATATCCCTCATCCCGGGACTTTCAAGCTGAAATACTCCCTTTGTATATCCATCTTGCATGAGAACATAAGTCGCTTCATCATCCAAAGGTAACCTTTCAAAATCTATCTCAATACCCTCACTATGCCTTACAATCTCCTTTGTATCCTCCATCACTGTTAGGGTCCTTAACCCAAGAAAATCCATCTTTAAGAGCCCTAATTCTTCAAGAAGACCCATCGGATATTGGGTTATGATGACACCATCCACTGTCTTCTGAATAGGTATATATTCAGTTAAAGCCTCTTCTGTAATAACTACTCCTGCTGCATGAACAGAGGCATGACGGGGTAGTCCCTCCAACTGTCTAGCAAGATCCATTAGCTTGGCTACCCTAGAATCGCTATCGTAAGCCTCTCTTAGATCCTGACTCAACTCAAAAGCCTTCTCAAGAGTTATCCCCTGTTGATTGGGTATCATTTTAGCTATCCTATCTACTTCAGCATAGCTAAAATTCAAGGCTCTACCCACATCCCGCACAACAGCCCTAGCAGCCATAGTCCCAAAGGTAGCTATCTGAGCCACACTATCTGCCCCATATTTTTGAACCACATAATCGATAACCTCATCCCGGCGTTCATAGCAAAAATCAATATCCACATCAGGCATAGTTACCCGTTCTGGATTAAGGAACCTCTCAAAAACAAGCTCAAAAGCCAAAGGATCAATATTAGTAATCCCAAGAATATAGGCGACGATACTAGAAGCTGCAGAACCCCTTCCAGGACCAACAGGTATCCCCTTCTCCCTAGCATACCTAACAAAATCCCAGACAATTAAGAAATAGCTGGGATAGCCCATCTCTTCAATCAACCCCAACTCATATTCAAGCCTAGTCAATACTACCTCATCTGGCTCTGGATATTTCTCTTCTAGTAGCTCATAACATAGCTCTCTTAAATACTCCCCAGGTTTACCAGGTGTTTCATATCTTGGCAAATGCATAGCATTAAAATCAAAGGTTAACCTACACCGCTTAGCAATCCTAACAGTATTCTCTAAAGCTTCAGCCTCAAAGAGCTCTGCCATCTCCTCCGCACTCTTTAGATAGAACTCAGAACTAGGAAACTTCAACCTTGATTCATCATCCACACTCTTTGCAGTCTGAATACAAAGGAGAATATCCTGAGCTTCAGCATCTTCCTTCTTTAGATAATGGACATCATTGGTAGCCACTAAAGGAATACCTGTTTTCTTGCTCAAAGCCGCAAGCTTTTGATTAACAATCTTCTGTTCCCTCAAACCATGATCCTGTAACTCCAAAAAGAAATTACCCTCACCAAAAAGCTCTTGATAGCAAAGAGCTCTTTCTTCAGCTTCACCCTGTTGACCAGCCAACAACAAGTCAGGTATTTCCCCGGCTAGGCAAGCAGAAAGAGCTATTAAGCCCTCACTATGCTCCCTTAAAAGCTCATAATCAACCCTAGGTTTGTAATAGAAGCCTTCAGTATATGCTAAAGAAACAAGCTTAATCAAGTTCTTGTAGCCTGTCATATTTTCTGCCAACAAGACAAGATGGCCAAGATTAGCATCTACCTTGCCTTCCTTCTGGAACCTCCCCCGAGGAGCCACATAGACCTCACAACCGATAATGGGTTTGATACCCTCTTTCTGACACGCCTTATAGAAATCTATAGCCCCATAAAGAACACCATGATCAGTAATGGCGATAGCTTGCTGACCCAACTCTGCAGCAGCCTTAGGCAGCTCACTAATCCTAGCAGCACCATCAAGCAGACTATATTCACTATGTACATGTAGATGCACAAAATCCATACTTTTTCCCATAACTTATATCCTTCCTGAATACAATCTAAAAGAAAGCGAGGTAAACCTCTATGCTGAAGTTCGCTAATGAGCTTTTGCTCTCCTTCTTTGTAGGCCTAGGAGTAGTTTTGGGTGGCACAATCTTTGGTGCCCTTGCCACCCTATTCACCGGCAGACTACCCCTTTCCACTATGCTGATGCTAGCAGAAAGATTAAAACTCTGGGGAGTAATTGCTGCTCTAGGAGGAACCTTTGCAATCATTAGAGGCATAGAAACAACCCTAGCAGAAGGTCAACTAGCTGCCCTAGGAAAACAGCTCCTCTTTATCCTCAGTGCCTATGCTGGAGCACACTTTGGCTACCTCATCATCCTTTACCTCACCAAGGGGGAATAGCTAATGATTAGAACCATCTCTGCTTTAATCCTAGGAATCCTTCTAGGCTCTGCCCTGATGTTTCTCCTTCTAGCACAGGAAATGGAAGACCTAATGTTAGAAAAAGCTGTCCTCCTTAACTATCTAGTAGAACTAAGATCACAAAACGAAAAACTCAACGAAGCCATCCGTTCCGAAAGAAAGGAGGTAATCACCAATGTTGAACTAGAATTCAACAACCTCAACGAAAGCCTCAAACTTAGCATCATAGAAGAAATAAGGCCCCTTGTTAATGAACTAAGGGGCAAACCTACAAATACCTTTGACCCAGAACTGATAACAGCTATCTTTGATAACCGGCAGCTCCAGATTGAAGATAAAATCTATGTTATGTATCTTAAACAACTAATTCTCCTAGATGGTAACCTACAACTCTACCTTGATGTAAAAGAACATGACCGCATCCGGGAATCAGAGTAAATCAGCAACAAGCTTCTTAAACACTCTACCTCTCTCCACATAATTGCTAAACATATCATAACTGGCTGCCCCTGGAGAGAGCAGAACCAGATCACCCTCTGCTGCTAGAGCATAGGCACAACTGACTGCCTCTGCCATACTCTCAACATACCTAATTAGGATATCACTGCCCTGAAGCTTCTTTTCCTTCTCAACAGCCTGACCAATCTTTTTAGCTGTCTCCCCCATTAAGAAAATAACCTTAACCCTTCTAACAATATCCTTGGCTAGTTCCTCATAGGAAAGCCCCTTATCATACCCCCCGGCAATAAGGAATATAGGTTCTTCAAAACTGGCCAATGCTGCCCTAGTCCTATCGGGAGAAGTAGCGATAGAATCATTAATAAACCGTACTCCTCGATACGCCCTAACAGGCTCCAACCGATGTTCAATACCCTCAAAAGTCCTTAAAACATCAGCAATTACATCTTTAGCAACACCAAGAATCTTGCTAACCGCTATGGCGGCTAAAGCATTCATCAGATTATGCTTTCCTGGTAACCTGATATCACTTATGGCAACAATCCTTTCACCATTCCATAGAAGATAATCATCTTCTATGTGTGCTCCAAGTTCTCTACCAAAATACGCTACCTTCCCCTTAGCCTCCCGATCCCACGTGGAGATGACCGGGTCCTTGTCATTTAGAATGAGCCAGTCCCCTTCATCCTGATACTCCATAATCTGCTTTTTGGCTAGGACATATTTCTCCATGGTCCCATGAATATCCAAATGATTCTCCTGGATATTCAATACCACAGCAATATCTGGACTATGTCTTGCCAATTCCAACTGAAAACTGCTTAATTCCAAAACTACAATACTATCCTTAGTGATACTTTCAACATCTTCCAAAAGGACTCTGCCAATATTCCCCCCTAGAAACACCTTCCTACCAGAACTCTTCAGAATCTCATAAATTAGAGTTGTGGTAGTGGTCTTTCCGGCACTCCCGGTAACACCAATGATAGGTGCCTGACAGACCTCTAAGAAAAGATCAGTCTGTCCCCTTAATCTTACACCCTTTTCCTTAGCCTCTAGTAGTTTGGGTAGATCCTTTGGCATCCCTGGAGTAACAAAGATGGTATCATACTCATCTACCCTTAGATTATCAAGATAGTTGCTGCCAAGAACCATATTAACACCTAGACCCTCAAACTCCTCATAACGTTGACCCAACTGTTTCCTATCCTGCTTATCAAACACTGTAACCTGATGGCCCTGTTTCTTTAAAAAACGAACCAGGGGGGTATTCTCTACCCCCAACCCAATTACAGCAATTCTCTGGTTCCCCATCATACTCTCACCTATTCTATCTCCAGAATAACTTTAGCCATCTGATCTAGACCCTCAATAATGTTTTTCATCGAGGTAGCATAAGAAAGTCTCAAGTTATCTTTAGCCCCAAAACCATCTCCAGGAACTACAGCTACCTTTGCCGCATCCAAAAGAATCTCTGCTAATACATTGGAATCAGTAATCTCCCTACCCCTATACTTCTTAAAAAAGAGTCCACTCACATCAGGGAACAGATAGAATGCACCCATGGCCTTCTCACACCTAACACCTGGTAACTGTATTAATCTCTCATACATGTAGTTTCTTCGCTGCACATACTCATTAACCATACCCTTGACAGGCTCCTTGCCCTCATTGATAGCAGCTAACGCTGCCCTTTGAGCAATAGAGGTGGCATTAGAGGTAGTGTGACCCTGAAAATTGCTCATGCCTTTAATAATGTCTTGCCTCCCAGCAGCATAACCAATTCGCCAGCCCGTCATGGCATAACTCTTGCTCACACCATTAATCGTTACTGTCCTCTCCTTAAGCTCTGGATGCAAGGAAGCAATACTAACATGCTCTACCCCATCATAAACCAGATACTCATAGATCTCATCAGAGACAATATGGATATCACTTCTAAGCAAGACTTCAGCTAAACCCTCTAACTCAGCCTTTGTATAGACAACACCACTCGGATTATTAGGTGAATTCAAAAGCAATACCTTGGTCTTAGAGGTAATAGCCTTCTCCAACTGCTCAGGAGTTATCTTGTAGCCACTCTCAGCAGTTGTAGGCATAATAACAGGAATACCACCTGCAAGCTTTATCTGTTCTGGATAACTTACCCAGTATGGTGCAGGTAAAAGGACCTCATCACCCTCATCCACCAAAGTCATAAAAACATTATACAATGAGTGCTTGGCACCAGCCGAAATTAGAATCTGATTCTCCCCATACACAAGCCCATTATCCTCTTCTAACTTTCTAACAATGGCCTGACGTAACTCTAAAATACCCGGTGTAGCCGTATATCTGGTAAAATTCTCGTTAATAGCTGCCACTGCTTCCTGTTTAGCAACCTCTGGAGTACCAAAGTCAGGTTCTCCAGCACTAAAGTTAATAATTTTCTCGCCTTTAGCTGCAAGCTCTTTAGCTTTAGCATCAATGGCGAGAGTAGGTGATGGTGTAATCCTTTTAATCCTTGAACTAAGCATGCAAAAACCTCCTAATAGTGTGCTCCCCATTCTTCTTAATTCTATAGCCCTTTTTCCACTCCTTCAACTAATCAAACCTCACCTTAAAGGAAATACTTAAAAAAACAGGAGGAATCAAGATGAAACCATTTAGCCCCCAGCAGGTCTTTTTTGAACCAGATGCCTTTGAATATCCACTTGGAAAAAAACTAAGCAAATACTTCCTCAGTACCGGTGTTCCCGTAATCAAACTTAAGAATAACCGGGTACCAACCCTTCACAAAGATGATCCGCAAAGAAGGTTCCTTGAAGGCAAAAAGACCCTTGTAATAGGTGTCAAACAATCCTTTCGCTTTGAGTCCTGCCGGCCCTCAGCAGACTATCAGTTCCCCCTGGTCACAGGTTGCCCGGGTCTGTGCCAATACTGCTACCTCCAGACACGGATGGCAGAGTCACCTTATATACGTATGTATGTCAACATCGATGCGATACTAGACTCTGTAGCCAAGCAAATAGAGAAAAAACCAGACCTAACTACCTTTGAAATCAGCAGCACCTCAGACCCCCTCTATACCGAACACCTTTCAGGTGCTGTAGCAAAAACTATTGAGTTCTTTGGCAATCAGCCTCAAGGCCGACTTCGTCTTGTCACAAAAACCGATCTGGTTGATAGTCTCTTAGATCTTAACCATAATCAACACACCCGTTTTCGTTTTAGCCTTAATACCAAAAACCTAATCCAAAAACTAGAGGCCAATACAGCCAATCTTTCAAAGAGACTAACAGCAGCATCCAAGATTGCCAAAGCCAACTATCCCTTAGGGTTCATCATTGCTCCGGTATATCTCTACCCCAACTGGCAAGATGAATACCTCGCTCTTTTAGAAGAGGTGCAAAAACAAAACTTTACTAGTCTCTCCTTTGAGATCATCTCCCATCGCTTTACCAATAAGGCCCGTGAGGTTATCCTAGAAAGATTCCCCCACACCATCCTTGATCTTGATACAGATAAAAGACAGCCAAAATACGGTCCCTATGGCCATATAAAACACATGTATTCCAAGGATGAACTAAAAGAAATCCGTGATTTTTTCAATACACATATTAACAGATTGTTTCCTGAGGCCATAATAGAATACTCCATCTAGATACTGTAGTCTTCATTAAGCACAGCCAACCCCACTACCGGGAACTCTGCTTTAGCTTCATTAAGAACCTCTTCTGCCTCATAATCAGGAAAGAGATGTGTCAGCAAAAGACGTTTGACCCCTGCTTCTTTAGCCATTAAAGCCGCATCTTTTCCCGTTAGATGACCATCCACTTTCCCCTTATCCTTCTCAAGTAGGTTAGCTTCAGCTAACAAGAGATCCGCTCCTTTTGCTAATGCAGTAACATCTGCACTGACACCTGTATCACCTGTATAGACAAACTTCTTGCCCTCACCAGTAACAGCTACAGCACAGGTATACATGGCATGGGAGGTTCTTGCAAAAAAGAAACTTAGATTACCCTGTCTAACCCTATCCCCATCAAGGTACCCTCTAACATCATAAACATCCCTATAAGGAATTCTATCAAACTCCTCTTCTGGTTCCTTAGGAGCATAAACAATTAGCGGAGTCTTTCTTTTCCCTAGTTTCATCGCTGCTTCTAAAGCATAGCGCATGACAAAAAGGTCACTGATATGGTCAGCATGATAATGGGACAAAACAACCATAGTTAAGTCCTCAATCTTGGTATGCCTTAAAAGGTTACCTAAAACCCCATTACCGGCATCTAGAAGAATCTGATCTTCTCTAGACTTTAAGAGATACCCCGAACATGCTCCACCCGGGCCCGGAAAAGGCCCGCTATTTCCCAGTATGGTCAACTCCATCCACATCACTCCTTTGTTGTTTTAGAATCCTGTTCATATAACCACCAACACGACCACTCTCAGCTGATGTTAATGAGCCCCAACCTCCACTCTCAACCTTTTCATACAAACCTAGATCCCTTGCTACCTTAACCTTTAATTCTTCTAAATTCTGTTCACTCTTGGACACAGAAATCCCTCCTTCTCCACCTATTTTGCCCCAAAAGCTAGAGATAAATCGCCTTTGAAAACTCCTCATGATATAATCCAATGAGAAAGGAGAATTAGCATGTTAACATACTCAAAAGAAGTGGAAAGAGCACTGAAAAGCAATCAACCGGTGGTCGCACTGGAATCAACTATAATCGCTCATGGACTACCCTATCCCGAAAACCTAAAACTAGCAGCAGAACTAGAAGAGATAGTCCATAGCCTAGGAGCGACTCCAGCAACCATAGGCCTTATCGATGGTGAACCAGTCATTGGCCTGAACCAAGAACAACTAGAACTAATGGCCCAGGGAGAACACATTCACAAGGTTAGTGTTAGAGATCTAGCCATTGCCAAAGCTAAGAAACTTCATGGGGCTACAACAGTGGCTAGCACTGCCTATCTAGCTGCTCAAGCAGGCATACCTGTCTTTGCCACCGGAGGCTTAGGTGGTGTTCACAGAGATGCCAAAGAAACCTATGACATCTCAGCAGACCTACTCTCATTAACAGAAACACCTCTTATTGTGGTCTCTTCTGGAGTAAAGTCGATACTTGATATCGGGGCAACCCTTGAATACCTAGAAACAGCTAGTATCCCTGTGGTAGGGTATAGGACCAATAGGTTTCCTGGATTCTATGTCCAGGATAGTGGGTATTCATTAGATTGGTCCATTGATAGCCCCAAAGAAGCAGCAGCAATCTTCCATGCCCAAAGGGAAATGCAAAACAACAATGCACTCCTTGTAGCAAATCCAGTACCAGAGGAATATGCCTTAGATGCCATAACCCATGAGCAAATCCTAAGAGAATCCCTAACCGAACTAAACAACCAGGGCATTCACGGCAAGAAGGTAACACCATTTCTCTTAAAATACTTCAAGGAAAAGACCCAGGGAGAAAGCTTAACAACCAACCTAGAACTGGTCAAGAGCAACGTTAGATTAGCAAGCCAGATTGCCATAGCCATTAAGGAGAAAGAATAGATGTTTCTAGTTTATGGTGATATTGCCGTAGATGTCATAATAACTGGGGCTAAAATATCCCATGGTACAGATTCTAAAGGTAGGGTGAACTTCTACCCCGGTGGCTCTGCTGCCAATCAGGCAGTCTGGTTAAGCCGCATGGGTACACCCACACGCTTTCTTGGCATGATAGGAGATGACCCCATAGGTCAATTCCTTAAAGATGACCTCCTTAAAGAAAACATAGATGCAAGAGTCATTGTATCTAAGTACCCTACAGGTGCTGTAGCTGTATTTATCAGCCCTGATGGAGAAAGATCAATGATTCCCGACCGTGGGGCTAACATTTTTCTGCCCTTATCCGCCATCACAACTGAACTCTTAGAGGGAATAACCCATGTTCACATAACAGGATATAGCTTCACAGCACCAGAGCAACTAGAAACAACCATGAAGATGATAGACATCGCCAGAAAGAATGAACTAACTATCTCTTTAGACCCTTCAGCCCACCTACTCATAGAAGAATACCCTGGATTACAGGAATTCCTCAACCTCACCCGGGGTATAACATACTTCTTCCCTAACTATGCTGAAGGAAGTCATCTAGCTAAAGAAAAAGAACCTGAGAAAATAGTCAGGTTCCTGCTCCAATACTATGAAAATGTAATACTTAAACTCGGTAGTGGGGGAGCTCTAATCGGTACCCCAAAAGAACTAATACCCATCCCCGGTGAAGCGGTAGAGGCAATAGATACAACCGGTGCCGGTGATTCCTTCTGTGGAGCCTTTCTTGCCTCCATCTATCAAGGTAAAAGCCTTAGTACAGCAGCTAAAACAGCTAACAAAGTAGCAGCAAGAGTAGTAGCAAAATATGGAGCTAGACCTCAATTAGATGAATAAAACGCTCATCCCAACAGATATCAATGACCTGACCCATTAATTGCTGATAAGCAAAATTGGGTTGGGTCAATACTTTAAATACCATATTATCCACATGGACAAGGATCCCCAGATTAAAACCCTCTGGAGTCATATCGATAACCTTCCCAGAAACACTAAAACCCTCCTGAGAGCCAATTCTTCCAGTTTCCGGTCTAAGAGCAAGATAATATTCTCCCTCTTTAACCTCTCGATATGGTAACTGAAAGACCATACCACTATCACTCTTCCAAGAAACCCTATCTGTAACAGAGATAACCCTACCCGGTAAGAGATTCTCAATACCGACAAACTTGGCTAAGTCTACCCTCTCTGGATAGACTAGAACATCCTCTGGAGTACCTTCCTGAGTAATTCTGCCATCCTGTAAAGCATAAACCCAATCAGCCAGATACAGGACCTCTGTGAAGTCATGGGAAACAAATACCGCCGTTTGCTCTGTCTCCTTAAGGATATCCCTCAGTTCTTTAATCAAAATACTCTTTGACTCTCTATCTAGAGCAGCAAAAGGTTCATCCAAAAACAACACCTCTGGCTCAATAGCTAGGGCCCTAGCCAGATTGACTCTCTGAGCCTCTCCTCCAGAAAGGCTTCTTGCCTGCCTATGAGCTAAACTAGCTATCCCCAAACGCTCTAACCAAATAGATACCCTCCTATCTACTTCCCCAATACCCCTAAACCTTAATCCCATGGCCACATTGTCTCTGACAGTGCCGTTAACAAGATAGGCATTCTGCATAACAAGTGCCATTCTTCGTCTCTTCTCTAGTTCAGTATGGGAATCCTCAAACATACTAACAGAGCCTGCATCTGGTTTCTGAAGGAGATTAAGGATTCTGATTAGAGTACTCTTACCTGCTCCATTAGGGCCAATAATGGCTGATACCTTGCCCCTTTGTATTTTCAAAGAGCCAACATCTAGAATCAATCTATTACCCCGCTGAAATCTTAGACTATCAGCTATCATAACATAATCAGTCATACTCTCCACCTCAAGACCACTTATATTGCTTCTGTTGTAAGCTAGTCAGAGCTGCCGTTATTAAATAGGTTATAAAGACGAGAACAAAACTAAGAGCTAGAGCAACCTCATAATTCCCTCTAGATACCTCAAGAACAACAGCCGTTGTCAGGACTCTAGTCTGACCAAAAATATTACCACCAACCATCATTGCTGCGCCAACCTCAGAAATAGCTGCTCCAAACCCAGCAATAACGGCTGCTAAAAGTGAATACCTTGCTTCCTTAACTAGTACCCAAAGAAACTGTAACTGATTGGCCCCTAAAGCCCTAATCTGTTCCTGAAAACGCACATCAATCTGTTGAATAGCTGCTAAGGTTAGACCAGTAACCACAGGAGTGGCAATAATGACCTGAGCAATCACAATAGCTGTCGGAGTATATATAATCTCTAAAAAACCTAAAGGACCATACCTTGATAAAGCCATCCAGACAATCAACCCTGCCACAACCGGTGGCAAACCCATCAGCGTATTAACCACACTAACCACAAATTTTCTCCCCGGAAAACTCCTAAGCCCCAGATAAACACCCAAAGGTAGACCAATCAAAAGAGCAATCATTGTCGCTAGAGAAGAAACCTTCAAGGTCAGAAAGATAATCTCATAAAGGACTGGATCACCACTAACAAGCATCTCCCAGGCACCCTTTAAACCAGCACTTAACACACCCTATCTCCCCCCTGCAGCAGGGTAAAAAAGTGGTTCCCCCACCAAATCAACTCCAAAGGTACCAATTAGCTCTTGGATCTCTGCACTCAGCATGAACTCCACAAAGCCTTTCCCTGCTTCATCGTTAACCAGCTCAAACCTCTCAGGATTTACCTGCATCACATGATAGATATTAAGCAGTTCTTCTGAACCCTCATGTAAAATAACTAAAGAGAGACTATCCTTTAACCAGAGATATGTTGCCTTGTCAGTCAAAGCATAAGCATTTTTCTGCCCAGCTATAGTTAGAGTTGCTCCCATGCCACTGCCAACGGAAAGATAATTCTCTTCTGGTGTAATAGAGCTAGCCTGCCAGATAGATACCTCTAAACGATGAGTACCTGAATCATCTCCCCGAGAAACAAACAACGATTCTGTCTCATAAATCCTCATAAAAGCCTCAATAGCTGATTCTGCTTCTTTAACACCGGCAGGATCCTCACTAGGCCCCACTATAACCATCGAGTTATGCATCAATCTCTGCCTGTTAACAACATAACCCTCCTTTGCTAGTTCTTCTTCACCTTTAGGGTCATGAACTAGCAAAGCATCCACTTCTCCCCTTCTGGCTAACTCTAAGGCCTGTCCACTGCCTACCGCAATATACTTAACGGTAATCCCGGTCTCTGTTTCATACAATGGCACAATCACATCTAGCAAACCACTATCCTGAACACTAGTGGTTGTAGCCAGAACTAAAATGTCACTTTCATTATCTCCTGATATCAAGAAAGCTAAAGCCAGAACAACAATTATGCCTACCAGAAACTTCTTCATTATGTCCTCCCCGTTATACTATCAAGAATATAGCGCAAGCAAAAAATTAAAGTAGCCAGTATCCTAAGCCAAGAATCAAAGCAAAAGCAGAAGACATATAAAGCTCAGTAAAGCCAACCTTCTTTAAGTTAACCCTACTAGGTACATTGAACACACCAATCCATGCCTTAATAGCATTAGGCAACAACGCCAAAATACCTGCTAAAGGCACAAGACCCAAAAAGAACAGAGTAATGGCAACACCTAAGGCCAGTACCTGCACTAACAAGCTATTTCTACCCAATCTTGCCTTCTCAGCAAAAGTCTTGGGCTTATGAATCTGTTGTTGCACCTTTAACTTAACATAAGGAATACTGGTGAGATAAAACAAGACCAAGAGTATCCAGGTATAAAAAGCAACACTAACATCCCCTAAAGCACCCAAAGCCGCATAATAGCTAGTTGGTGCTGCTAAGGAAATCTGGATAATGCCAAGAATCTCTCCAAAGACACTGCGTTCCTTCCGGTTTTTTCTTAGTTGATTATCCCAGAGCAATACTATACTTGTAATGATCCCTATCCAGAGCAAAATCCAGCGCTCAAAGGCATACAACAAGCCAATAGTAAAGATGATACCTATTAAAGCAAAAAAGATAGACCACCACACCAGTTCCTTTTTCCTTTGTGGATCACTTGTCTTCTGTAAAAGAAACAATGGTTCTCTAAAAATATAGAAAGCAAGTGCTGCTCCATAAAACATGAGTAAAGGCACATTAATGGTTCCTGCTAGAATCCCTCCCAAAACCAATGCTGGAATGAACATTCCCCAACCACCATGTTCCTTTGGTAAGGGAATACCCCCCCTTTTCACCTGCGCCATCATTAACCACTCCTCTAACATAAATAAGAGCCACACACTACCGTGGCTCTCTCAGTATGGTTAGCTCTATCCCTATTTTTCCCCTAGATATGCCTTCCGTACTCTTTCATCAGCTATCAGGTCTTGTGCTGTTCCTTCTAGAACAATCTTTCCTGTTTCTAACACATAACCTCTATGCGCTGTTTTGAGTGCCACCTTTGCATTTTGCTCCACAAGCAAGATAGTCATACCTTCCTCATTTATCTCTTTAATAGTAGCAAAGATATTCTGGACAAGCAATGGTGCAAGACCCAAAGATGGCTCATCAAGTAAAAGCATTCTTGGTTTAGCCATTAAAGCCCTACTAATAGCTAACATCTGTTGTTCTCCACCAGAAAGAGTTCCTGCCAGCTGATGCTTTCTTTCAGATAACCTAGGGAATAGCTCAAACACATACTTCTTAGTTCTAGCCAGACCCTCTTTATCTTTCCCCCTAGAATACCCACCTAGATTCAGATTCTCTTCTACGGTTAACGTCGAAAAGATTTTCCTCCCTTCAGGGGCATGAGCAATCCCTCTACCCACAATTTCATGAGCAGGTACACTATTCAAAAGCTCACCATCAAAATGAATCTCTCCCCGCTCTATACCAACAAGGCCAGAAATAGCTCTTAATGTGGTTGTTTTCCCGGCTCCATTGGCTCCAAGCAGTGCAACAACCTCTCCTTCATTGACTGTCAAGGAGATACCTTTCAAGGCCTGTACACTGCCATAAAAAATCTCTAGATTCTCTAGTCTTAGAAATGCCATGAGCTCTCTTCCTCTTCTTTTCCAAGATAGGCTTCAATAACCCGTGAGTCTTGCTGAATAGCTTCAGGAGTACCTTCAGCAATCTTTTCTCCATTATCTAAAACCACTATCCGGTCAGATATATTCATAACAACTTCCATATCATGTTCAATTAACAGGATAGTAACTCCCATATCCCGTACCTTTCGCATTAACTCAACTAATTCCCAGCTCTCCTGATCATTTAATCCCCCGGCAGGTTCATCTAGGATAACAAGCTTTGGTTCTGTTGCTAAAGCCCTAGCAATCTCTAGCTTACGTTGATCACCATAGGGAAGACTCTTAGCTAACTCATCCTTTAGATGCTCCAAACCCACTAGTTTCAAATATTCAATACTTGTCTCCCTGATATGTTTTTCCTCTTCCCGTTCACTCTTAAACTTAAATACCCCTAACCAGAAACCAGCCCGTGTCCTAACATGTCTTCCCGCCATAACATTCTCCCAGACAGTCATATTAGGAAACAACCTTAAAGTCTGAAAGGTACGGGCTATACCCTTTTTAGTTATGGCATTAGGACGCAAACCTACCAGGTTATCACTAGCAAGCATCACCTGACCCGTATCAGGCCGATAGATTCCGGTAATCAGGTTAAATACCGTCGTCTTACCAGCACCATTAGGTCCAATCAAACCAAGAATTTCTCCCTTGTTGATTTCAAAACTCACATCATTTACAGCCCTGAGTCCACCAAAACTCTTACTCAAATCCCGTACTTGGAGTAATGTCACATTACCACCTTCTCCCTCACGCAGTACCAGCCTTAGCAGAAGGCCTTGATTTCTTCTGACTCTCCATAGCTCTTCTCGCTCTAGGGCTTGGCCATAACCCCTGTGGTCTAAATAGCATCATCAAAACCATAGCAGCACCAAATATCAACATTCTTGCCTCAGCAAAACCCCTAAAAATCTCAGGCCATACAACCATACCAAAAGCCCCTACAACTACCCCGGGTATAGATCCCATTCCCCCAAGAATAACTATTGAAAAGATCACTACCGATTCCCAGAAACCAAAACTCTCCGGTGCAATCATAGTCATCTTAGCAGCATAAATATTACCCGCGACTCCCGCCAGAGCTGACCCTACCACAAAAGCTAACATCTTGGTTCTTGTTGCATCAATCCCCATAGCCTCAGCAGCCAGTTCATCCTCTCTTACATAATTCCAGGCCCGACCCAAACGGGAATCCTCTAACCTAACCATTGCCAGAATCACCATGATAACCAAAAACCAGACCAGATAGTAGAAGTGGGTAGGTGTATATAGACGCATACCAAACAACTCAGGTCTGCTAATACCCAATAGCCCATTAGGTCCACCGGTAAGGCCACCAATATTGTTAATCAAAGATATCCTAACAATCTCAGCAAAACCAATGGTCACAATCGCCAGATAGTCACCGCGAAGATGCAAGATTGGTTTTGTAATTAAATAAGCAAAAAAAGCTGCCGCCAGAGCACTTATCGGTAATAGATACAAAACAGGAATACCAAGCACCGTATTTAAAATAGCAGTAGTATAAGCACCAACGGCATAAAAGGCTGCATGCCCAAGATTAAACAACCCGGCATAACCTACAATAATGTTCAAACTCAACCCCAGAAGAATATACAACCCAAAAAAGAAGGCAACATCAGTCCAGTATGATGTTGTCATCCCAGGGAAAACAAGCACAAGAATTAGGAGTGCCACATACCAGACCTTTTGCGTCCTACCTATCATCTCTGTTAACTTATGCCATAAAGGCTTCACCTGGAGCCCCTCCTTTATACCTTCTCAGCAACACGTTCACCCAAAAGACCAGTGGGTCTGAGAATCAAAATAAGTATCAATATTAGAAAAGCTATGGCATCCTTCCAGGCATTAGAAATATAGCCTGCTCCTAAAGATTCTGCCACACCCAGTATCAAGCCACCTACCATAGCTCCAGGTATATTACCAATTCCTCCTAAAATAGCCGCTGTAAAAGCTTTAATACCATAATGCCAACCCATAGTAAAGCCAATCTGTCTGTAATATAAACCAACCATCATCCCAGCAATTCCACCTAAAGCCGGACCAATAATAAAAACCAGTCTAATTATCTTATCTACATCAATACCCATTAATCTAGCAGTATCATGATCAAGGGCACAGGCTCTAATAGCTGTACCAACCTGAGTTCTTTGTATCAATACATAAAGAGCAATCATCAAGGTCAAGGAAGTAGATAGAATCAGAACTCTCATCAAAGTAATTGATACTCCCCCAATTTCCCAGGTAATACTAGGCACTACTCCCTCGGGAAAAACCTTGTAATTTGCTCCCCAGATCAACATTATGGCGTTCTGCAAGAATATGGATGCACCCAAAGCTGAGATAACCGGAGCCAAACGTCCAGACTGCCTTAACGGTTTATATGCAATCCTCTCAAGCAGAACCCCCACAATAGCCACCAAACCCGCAACCATCACTGCCATCACAATCAAAGCAACAACAGCATTGGGTATATATGCTGCCAAATTCATACTAACAATCATGGTAAAGGCCATATAGGCACCAAGAGTGAATAACTCACCATGAGCAAAGTTAATCATTCGCAAGACACCATAAACCATGGTGTAACCCAAGGCAACCAGAGCATATATCGAACCAATCGTTATCCCATTAATTATCTGCCCAAAGAACATCTCCATGAACCAATATCTCCCCTTTTACTGGGATAAGGGATAGGAAAGGGAAGACCCTCTCCTATCCCAGCTAAATCAATTACTGTACGGCACAAACTCACCTTTTTCATTCACAATATATGCTCTATGAACTGTCCCTAAACGATCACCCTTTTCATCAAAGGTAATCGGACCTGTAATTCCAGGAAAGTCTTTCATCGTATTATGCAGATAATTTGCCAGCTTATCCTTATCCGTTGATTGAGTCTTCTCAATAGCCTCCACAACAACTCTAAATGCATCAGCAGCACTCAAAGTCCAGATGCTAGGAGGCATTTCTCCATAACGGGCTTGGTAATCATCTATAAACTTCCTTGCTTCTGGATAATCAATATCTGTTGGAATAGGTTCAGTAGTGATAATGGCACCCTTTGCATTCTGTATACCAGCAATCTCAATAAAGTCAGCATTGTTATTAGCATTACCGGCCACAAAAGTAGAAGTAATACCCATATCCCTAGCCTGCTTTAATAGCAAACCACCTTCAGAGAAATACCCAGTGAAATAAATGGCATCTGGATTAACATTCTTCAGCCTTGTAAGCGTAGGTCCAAACTCACGTTCACCAGGTACAATCGCATCAAAAAATACAACCTCTGCACCTAGCTCTTCTAGATAAATCTTAGTCCAATCAGCCAACCCCTTGGCATAAGTGGTGTTGTCATGAATCAAAGCAATCTTCTTTGCTCCTAAAGTACCTGTCATGAACTCTGCTGCAAACAATCCCTGCCGATCATCAAGGAAACATGTCCTAAAGAACTGGTCATAGCCCTTTTCTGTCAAACCGGTAGCTGTAGAAGATGGAGTAACATGCAAAACTCCAGCTTCATTGTAAATAGCAGAAGCTGGTTCTGTAGCTGTAGAGTTATAAGCACCAACCACTGCCACTACACCCTGATTTACTAATCTTTGTGCAACCAAAGTAGCTTCCTTGGGATCACCCTTATCATCACCCTGGATGATCTGTATCTCTCTTCCATTGATACCACCATCAGCATTAATCTCTTCAGCTAACATGGTAACTGCTCTAACAAAACCCGTTCCCTCTAATGCCCACTGACCCGAGATAGGTCCTTGAACACCTATCTTAATGGGATCAGCAGCATCATCCTTGCTGCCACAAGCAGTAACAGCAAAAGCCATAACTAATACCAGCATTACAAGAGCAAACTTTTTCATCCAAATGGTCCTCCCTTCAGAATTGAGCTCACATTCCCCAAACGACAAACAAAATATCTTGGACACCACTCCCTCTTTGATTTGTCAATGTATTTCTTTGAATATTCACTAATTCCCTCTTTTTATTAAATAGAAATATATGTTTTCGCCATCTAGAGCCCACTAAACTACTGGAATCGGTTGCCTCTAGCAGGATTTTTATTACGCAACACGAAAGTAATAGTGACAAAAAAACTATAAGGAGCAAAAAGATGATCTGGCTAAGTGAAAAGGACCTTAAGAAACTACTTGAATATTCTGAAGCAATTGCTGCTGTAAGAGAAGCATACAAAGCATTTAGCAATAAACAATCAATCACACCCCTTAGAACACCAATAGCCGTTAAAAAACATCAAGGGGTCTCATTATTCATGCCTGCACATCTTGAAGATTATACCGGTCTAAAGATTGTCTCAGTCTATCCTGATAACCACAAACAAGACCTACCGACAATCCTAGGAATCATAGCTATTCTAGATGCCTCCACAGGTAAACCCCTAGCAATCATGGATGCTACATATCTAACTGGACTAAGAACAGGAGCTGCATCAGGTGTTGCTACCGATATACTCGCCCTACCCTCAGCAAAAAACATGACCATAATTGGTGCCGGTAGTCAGGCAATTCATCAAATCAAAGCCATACTAACTGTTAGAAAAATCCAAACAGTCTTCATCTATGATTTGGAGCAAGATAAAGCTAGACAACTAGCAGAAGAGCTAACACTTGAATACCCAACTCAATTCTTAGTAATTAAAACCCCAGAAGAGGGTGTCCATAAATCCGAGATAGTCACAACAGTTACAACCTCCATAAAACCGGTATTCTCCCATGAGGCCATACTACCAGGTACACATATCAACGCTATCGGTGGCTTTACCCCAGAAATGCAGGAGATACCCGAAGCAATAGTCACCACAAGCCAGATATTTGTGGATTCAATTGATGCAGTCCTAAAAGAAGCAGGAGACATCATTAAGCCCATTAACAACAATCTCCTTATAAAGGAGTCATTGACCGAGATAGGTGAAGTAATTAGTGGCTTAAAATCAGGCAGAAAATCCGAAGAAGAAATCACTCTATTTAAAAGCGTAGGTCTGGCAGTACAGGATATAGCAGTGGCAGGGAGAATAACAAACAAAGCCCTAGCCTCTAACACAGGAGTGAAACTAGACCCGTCAATTGCCCACGACTAAAGACGAGGGCTTGTGTTGAAACCTACACACAAGTTCTGATTGACTAGCCTAAGTCTTAAATGACTACGTCACCAACAAATATATAGGCACCTTGGGGTACTCCTCTAGCTCCAAGCTCTGCGGTTGATGGTTAAACAGTTCTGAGGGGTAGGAACAGTGCTGTCAGCAAAAACTGTTGGATAACATTGGCAAAGAGGAAATTACTAGTTTTTGCTACTTTTCTAGAAGAGTTTACAGCTTTTAACTATTACAAAAAAAAACTAACAATCATACTAAAAAAGGAGGATGGCGTTCCTCCCATGACTGAAGTCACGGGTATCCACGCCACAAGTATTGTGAACAAAGACAAGCACCTTTTTCCCTTAACAGCTGTTTTCTTTGCAGTTATGGCAGTATCCTTTGCCTCAATTATAATCAAATCATCAGAAGCGCCAGCAACAGTCCTGGCCTTCTATCGTCTCTTCCTAACAACTTTAGTATTAGCACCTTTAGCATATATCTGGCACCGTAAAGAAACTCTTAACATGAAAGAATATCTACGCCCGATGCTCTTAAGTGGTGCCTTTCTGGCAGGACACTTCCTAAGCTGGATAAGTTCCCTACAATATACAACTGTAGCCAGCTCAGTTGTCCTAGTAACCATGCACCCAGCCATAGTATTGACCTTTGATGCATTAGTTTTCAAAGAAAAGATCCACAAGAGAACAGCTCTTGGTGTATTAATCGCTTTATCCGGTAGTATTGTAATCGGTGCTGGAGATTTCGCTATTGGAGGCCAGGCCTTCTTTGGTGACCTACTAGCTCTTTTAGGAGCATTCTTTATGGCCGGTTACCTAATTATCGGCAGACAGGTTCGCCAGAATCTCCCTGTTCTCCCCTATACATCTGTAGTATACGGCTTTGCTAGCTTTATCATCTTAATCGTAATCCTCACTCAGGGCACCCCTCTTTATCCATACCCTGTAGAGGAATACCTTAGATTTGCAGCTTTGGCCCTGTTACCAACCATATTTGGTCATACAGTATTTAACTGGGCCTTAGCATATCTACCAACAACATATGTCTCTCTAAGTATCCTTGGAGAACCAGTAGGATCATCAATTCTAGCAGCCATTTTTTTAAGAGAATTTCCTAACAGTACACAAACTATCGGTGGCACACTAATACTAACCGGCCTATTCATCGCTTTATGGCGTCCACACAAATCATCAAGGGGGAAGAGCAATGGAAAAGCGTGAAATTATTATCATCGGTGGTGGAGTAATGGGTTCAGCCACAGCCTATCACTTAAGACACCTGGGGTTTGAAGGGAGTATCAGTGTCATTGAAAAAGACCCCTTACACAGACTTGGCTCAACCGGACTCAGTGCCGGAGGAATTAGACAACAATTTGGGTCATCTGTAAACATTCAGCTTTCCAAGTACAGTATTGAATTCTATGAGAACTTCTCAAAACTTCTTAATATAAAAGACCATAAAATTGACATTGAATTCCACCAAAGAGGCTATCTCTTCCTAGGAGATACAAAAAGCTGGCCAATTCTTGAACGGCGGGCCAAACTCCAGAAAAAACATGGAGTAGAGGTAGAGATTCTTACTCCAGAAGACATAAAGAAACTCATCCCTGACATTGATACCGAAGGTATTATCGCTGGTACCTACACTCCTAGAGATGGCTACCTTGATCCCTATGCTGTAATGCAGGGGTTTGAACTGAAAGCCAAAGAACTAGGGGTAGAATATCTTACAGATGAAGTAACAGGAATTAACACTCATAATGGCAAGATAACAGGTGTTCACACTAAAGAAGGCAAATCCTATCAGACAAACACAGTTGTTAATGCAGCAGGACCCTGGGCAGGAGACCTAGCCACACTGGCAGGAGTTAATCTCCCGGTCAAACCCCTACGTCGCAACATCTTTGTCTGTCAAATTAGCCATCAACTACCCTATCAACTACCCATGACCATTGATGCTAGTGGCACATACTTCCGTCACGAAACAGGCGGTCGGATTATGACCGGAAAATCCAACCCTAATGAACCATTTGGTTACAACTTCAAGCTTGATAAGGACTGGTTTTTACAAGAGGTCTGGCCAGACTTAGCCACCAGAATGCCACTAATGGAACAAATCAAACTAGAAAGTGGTTGGGCAGGACTTTACGAAGAAAACACCTTTGACCATAACGCTATTATCGGTGAACACCCCCATCTTAAGGGATTCTACCTCATCAACGGTTTTTCTGGACACGGAATGATGCAGGGCCCAGGTGCTTCTCTAGCCCTCGCCGAGCTAATAACTACAGGGAAATACCAGACCATTGATGCCACTCCCCTAACGTATGAGCGCTTCTTAAGAAATGAACCACATACAGAAGATGCCATTATCTAAGTGCTGAGGAGCCATTACCCATGGCTCCTCAATCTCTCTTCTAACCACTCCAATTCCTCTCTTAGAAACGCATTCATATCCCTTATTCGCTGAATTTTCTCCTCATTACCAATATCAACACTAGCCATCAGATTGTGCAAGACCTCATGATGATGTTTCAGAGATTCAAGTCTTGGATGATCACCCAAACTCTTCACTTGCTCACTTGCCAATAGTTGCTCAATACAACACTTATTCTCTTCTTTTTTTGGTAGATGAACAAGAATTTCCTCATACCCAAGAGCAAGAACAAAGGCCCTTAACTCCAGTAATCTATGCTCAGCCTTAGCAAAACTAAGCATTTCAAAATCTGGTAGTTCATACAATGTCTTGCAGGTCAATCTAAATGCAGAGGCAGTTGAAATGGATGCTACCAGCAACAATATCAGTCTTTGCTCCACATATTCCAAAGATTCCAAGTCTACTGACTCTTTTAACCTGTTCCTTAAATCAACAAGATTGACCTCGCGACTGATATCCTCTAACCTGCTCAAAGCCAGTTGTATATCCCTCTTTAGAGATAGCTCTAAAGAGCCCTCTCTTAAAGCCTCTTTAGCCTGCTGAACATAGTTTATAGCCATGGCTATCTCCATACCCTGATTAGTATGACAAATTATCTCTTTTCCGGTAACACCCTTTAGTTTTTGTATCTTCTGCATTAAGTCAGCATAATCAGATAAAAAAGCATTAACCTCCGGTATCCCCACATCCAGCTTCTCACTATGTTTAGACAAACCCCTAGAGACCTGAACTATCTCTCTTCTAATAAGTATAAACAGGATAACACCAACAACAAAGAGTCCTAGAGCAACAAATAGACTCACAGTCAAATGTCTTTTTACACCTGCAAAGTTCTCTCTGGTAACTTCATAGATAAAGGCCTTCAGCTCTATACTTAACATATCAACCAAAACCATTAGTTGATTCTGTTCTAAGATGTCAGGGTTACCCAACACTGCTTCTAGTTCATCCCTAAGATTAGCCCAAGACCTCTCTAAATCCACATAAGAAGCAGTTCTCACCGGTTCAATCCCTAACTCCGGACTACCTTCTTTAAGACTTGTAAGAATCAAATCAAACTGCTCCATATCCCTAACTAGTTGGGACTGTATCCGACTATCAGAAGGATTAATAAGGAGATGCTCAACCCTATCCTCTAACCTTGTCATTACAGTTTCAAAGCTGCTAATGCTTAACTGGGCTCGGAACAGTCTCTGTACCTGTATATAGGTATTGTAATTTACAAAAGCGAGCAAAAGAGGAAGAGTGAAAAACACAACAATAAGGATTAGCCACTTCTGCTTAAGTGTTCCCATACTATTCCTCCTCTTCTCCTTGATATCTCTTAAAACGATATTTTTGACAGCAAACCAGTTATCCCTTTAGGTTAAGAATGTCAGAAATCAAGTCATCAGCACTTAGAGGCCTGCCTGTAGCATCTTTAATCTTTACCTGCCAATCTATGGATGCCCCTGGCCTTAATAGTTTCTCCCTGAGGTAACTTAAGACCTCAGGATAACCTGTAAATCCCCCAAATTCATTCTTTAAGTATCCATGAACCTGACTGGCAATAAAGTCAGCAATGACATAATTCTGCCAGTATACCGGAAAACTTACATACCAGGCATTAGCAGCCCAACGAGCTGTTTCATCATAAGCTACACCTAGTATGTCCTGTTCACTCTTAGCCATCAGTTGATTCAGATCCTGTGCCGGATTAGCATACAGAGAATACTCAAACAGTGCATAAGCAGTTCTCTGCCGCAAATAGTGGAACCAGCTACCTAGAAGGCTCTTCTGTAAAGCCTCATATCCCTCACTGTTAAGCCCTAGTTCCTCTAACCACTTACCCTCATGCATTATATAACCGAACAGCTCAGCCATGCCTTCAGAGAAAACTCCCGCTTCCCTGCGTAAAACAGGAGAATCCTGCTCATTATAAGCAGAATGCAATGAATGACCTAATTCATGAAATATGGTCTTGTAATACCCATAACCATTGGTGGGATTACCTAAGATACGAATATCATCCCGTTTAATTGACATACAGAGCCCATTATAGGGAATGTCCATAAAGTGAACAGAAATCCCCAGTTCCCTTAAGTCCACCCCATGCTGCTTACACCATTGGTCCAAAGCCAAAAGCAGCTTGTCCCTAGAGAATACTGAATCACTCCGACCACTAGAATCAAGAAGATACTGGACATCCCAGGGTTGTACACTATCTAAACCCTGTTCTTTAGCACCACTTGTTAGAAGATCCTGGTAAAGATCATTGGTTTTTAAAGTGAGATCTAATAGCCATTCCTTGACCTGTTCTGTCTGCAAACCCTGTAAAGCTAAGGACATATCAGCATAATTAGCATACCCCTGATCTCTAGCAAGTGAGTTACGTAAATGAACAAGCTCTAATAGCTTTTCTTCCATCTGCAAAGAAAGGTTTTTTGAAGTTAACCAAGCCTCTTTTCGCACTTCCCTGTCAGGTTCATTTTTTAGTATATTCCTTACAGTACCTAGATCAACCAGTTGACCCTTAACAACATAATCATAACCCACAATCATACTGTCTAACTCTCTAACAAGAGTACTTACCTCACCATGACTCATTACCTTGCTAGCAAGGATTGTATCAGAAAGAACCTCTAGTTTCCTTTGTAATGCCTTATCAGAAACCAGTGGTAACCAGTACTTAACCATTCCCTCTAACTCAGTATTCAAAAGAAGCTCCATTCTTCTTTTCTCAAGCTGCACTAACTCCGGGTCAAGCTTTTTCTCCTTATATTTCTTAAAAGACAGCTCACCCATTTTCTCCATAACTTCCTGTAGTTCTTTCTCCCAGACCTCAAGGTATTGCTTCAATTCAGCTTCACTAGCCATATACAAAACCCCCTAACATATTCTTATACACTAACTGTACTGCAAACGAAATATTTCTGTAAAGAAAGAGAGTGCCCTAAGCGCTCTCCCAAATTTTAACACTCGCTATATCCACAAGCAACACACTTTACACAACCTTCAACATGTACCAGAGACTGCATTCCACAGGAGGGACAGATATCATATAAGGACTTCTCCTGAGAACTTTCCTCTCTTTCCTCAGTGACCAGCAACTCTGACACATCAAGTTGGTGATATATACCTGCTGCCTCATTGTTCTCCAAAAACTCCTTAAGAAACTGCCCTATAGCATCAGGCACTGATCTAACCCGGTTAGGTCCAAAGCCAACACTACGTGAGCCACCAATACCTGCCAACTGATCCACCACTTCATAGGGATCAATTCCTGAACGGAAGGCCAGAGAAGCCATTCTAGCCAACGCTTCAGTGAAAGCTGAAACATCACTACCTGCCTTACCTATCTGGGCAAAAAGCTCAAAGGGATGCCCATCCATACTGTTAATGGTTAGATATAGATTCCCCACAGGAGTCTCCCGACGGTCAGTCAAACCCTGCAGACGTCTTGGTCTTGGAATAGGTTTAATACCTCCCCAGTTGCCATTTACACTATGAACCTCAGTCTTTGTTTCTTTTTTCCCTACAGAAAGAACCTGGGCATCTCTTGAACCATCACGATATACTGTAACACCCTTGCAATCTAAATCATAAGCCATTAAATAGATGTCCCTTACATCCTCTTTTGAAGCATCATGTGGAAGATTAACCGTCTTGGATACCGCATTATCCACATGTTTCTGGAAAGCTGCCTGCATACGAATATGATATTCCGGACTTATATCATGAGCAGTAACAAAGACTCTTTTTATATGCTCAGGAATCTCTTCAATATCCGCTAAGCTACCAACCTCAGCTATCCTCTGCATTAACTCAGATGAATAGAAGCCCTCTTTCCTAGCAACCTCTTCAAAAACAGGATTCACCTCTACTAAAGCCTCACCATCAAGTACATTCCTAGTAAAAGCTAAGCCAAACAAGGGTTCAATACCACTAGAGGTATTAGCAATGATGCTAATGGTGCCAGTAGGGGCAATAGTGGTTATGGTAGCATTTCTTAACTTAATATTCCCATCATAAAGACTACCCTTCCAGTTTGGGAATGTACCTCTATCCTTTGCTAATTCAATGGACTTAGCTCTGCCTTCTTTTTCAATGAAAGCCATAACATCTTCAGCTAGTTCTAAAGCCTCTTCTGAATCATAGGGTATACCCAGCTTAAATAGCATCTCAGCCCAACCCATGACACCAAGACCTATCTTTCTGTTTGCCCGAGTTAACTCACCAATCTCCTCTAATGGCCACTTGTTAGCATCAATAACATTGTCTAGGAAATGGACAGCTGTATGAATCGCTTTAGCCATCCGCTCATAATCAACAACAACCCTCTTACCCTTTTCCTTAACCATCAAAGCAAGGTTAATAGAACCTAAATTACAACTCTCATAGGGTAACAAGGGTTGTTCCCCACAGGGATTAGTACTCTCAATCTCACCAATATGCGGTGTTGGATTATGATCATTAATCTTATCAAGAAAAATAACTCCGGGTTCCCCATTCTTCCAGGCCATCTGCACAACAAGATCAAAGACCTCCTGGGCATCTAATTCCCCAACCTTCTCTCTACTTCTTGGATTATATAGATTATACATACCACCTGATTCTAAAGCTTCCATGAATTCTCTGGTAATACCAACAGAGATATTGAAGTTTGTAATTTCCTCATTGTTCTCTTTGGCAACAATAAAGTCGATGACATCTGGGTGATCTATCCTGAGGATACCCATATTAGCTCCCCTTCTGGCACCACCCTGTTTGACAGCATTGGTAGCTGAATCATAAACTTTCATAAAGGAAATAGGCCCACTAGCTACTCCCCCGGTAGAACGAACAATATCATTCTTGGGTCTTAATCTTGAAAAAGCAAACCCAGTTCCTCCACCTGATTGATGAATCAAAGCCGCATGTTTTAATGTATCAAAAATACTAATCATAGAGTCTTCAATAGGGAGAACAAAACAAGCTGATAGCTGTTGTAACTCTCTACCAGCATTCATCAGAGTAGGGCTATTAGGCATAAACTCTCCACTATCCATCAAAGAAAAAAACTGCTCACTAACCTTTTTAGCTTCCTCCTCAGACCTCTTGTATGTAGTCACCTCTACCCCGGCAATATTATCAGCTACTCTCCTTAACATATCTTCGGGAGATTCCACTACTTGGCCATCCACCTTTTTTAAGTATCTCTTCTCTAGAACAATTCTCGCATTCTTGCTTAATTCCACTTCTTTTCCCTCCCTATTTTTCCGTCAAGAGCTTCTCTAGTTCTTCTTTGAACTTTTCAATGTCTTTAAACTGCCTGTAAACAGATGCAAAACGTACATAAGCAACCTCATCCACATACTTGAGCCTATCCATCACTAGCTCCCCAATTATCCCACTGGTAACTTCCTTCTCCAATGAACTTCTAAGTTCTCTCTCAACCTCATTAACCAGTCGTTCTAGTTTTTCTAGAGGAACAGGCCTTTTTTCACACGCCGTAATAAGCCCTCTAAGAATCTTATCTGCATCAAAGGGTTCTCTGTTACCATCTTTTTTGATAACAATGAAGGGAGTAGTTTCAATCTTCTCATAAGTAGTGAAACGCTGATTACAGTGCAAACATTCTCTACGTCTTCTGATCACTGCACCATCCTCAGTTGGTCGGGAGTCAAGGACCCTGCTTTCTGGGAAATCACAATACGGACACTTCATCGGCAACCCTCCAACATCTTGGGTTTATCAACATTGTAATATACAACATATTGTGTTTCAAGTCCCATCAAAGCAGTTCTGAAGGAGAATATACGAGGATATGCGAGGTATGCCACCTATTCGTTGCTTTCCATAAGATTAATGGGAATTTCTCTTCCAAGAAAAAATCCCTTTAAAGTCACCTCCATGGAGTATGCCTTGATGACAACACCCTCTTTAGCTGCTTGATATAGGGCCTGGCTGAAGTCCCAATCCATAGCCCAGTTAGGTCTGAACTCCAAAGCATCACCCCTACCTACAATGAAGATGACTGCAGCCCTATGGCCCTCTTTTCCTAGTTCAACTAACTCTCTGATATGTTTTTTGCCTCTCAAAGTCGGCGCATCAGGGAAACGAGCAATTCCATCGTTGACTAGTGTAACTGACTTGACTTCAGCATACCAGTCTAACCCCTTCATGTGGAAAAAAAGATCCAAGCGACTATCATTAACCCTAACCTCTTTTTTTAGGTTTTTGATATCAGCAAAGTCAGCCCATAAACCCTGTTCCAGTGCCTTAAACGTAAAATAAGAGGCCATATTAGCCTCTAGAGATACCAGATTCCCTTCAGGTGATTCAACTAGGATTAGGGTATACTCTGTCTTCCGGTTGCCGCTTCTTTTCTCCACATAACCCATATTCCCTAGATAGACAAGCTCTTTTAGCCTGCCTGAACTAGGCAGATGAGCCCTGACAACTACCCCTTCAAGCTCAACTGCCACAACAAAACGATTAAGTCTCTCTATGATTCTAACTGGTAGCAGGTTGCTAAAAGATACTAATGGCTGTTCTGACACTCATTACACATCCCATAGAACTCTAGACGATGCTTGTAGATGACAAAGCCGCTTGCCTCTTTAGCTCTTTCATTCAACTCATTTTGCACATCAAAAGGTACATCATAAACGGCACCACAAATCTGACAGGTGAAATGATAGTGGTTCTTAGGATTACCATCATAACGACTCTGACCACTACCATAGTTAAGCTCCAGAACCTCTCCATTCTCTTTTAGAACATTGAGATTCCTGTATACAGTACCAAGACTCACCCGCGGAAGTTTCTTTCGAACCTCTTCATAGATCCAATCAGCTGTAGGATGGGAAGTGGTACTTTGTAATACCTCTAGTATTAGCTTGCGCTGAATAGTCATCCTTTGCTGTCTCTCATCTGCCACTAAAAATCCCTCCTACAAACCTTAACAGTTCTTAATACTAATGTACTATACGAAAAGAGGAACCGCAACCTTTTAAGGTTTACGGTTCCTCAAAAATCAACATATTCACTAGGGTAGTATCTTAGCTACCTGACTGCTTAACTCAATGAAGAAGCTTGGTAGGATACCGAGAACTAGTACCATCGCACCAGTGATCCAGACTACCAGACCAATATTTGCTGTGGTGGGTAGTTTTTGGGGTTCCTCTTCTTCTTCTTCGTTTAGGAACATGGTCTTAACCACTCCATAGTAGTAGCCAACAGAGATAGCACTGTTAATGGCCATAGCTAAAGCCAACCAAACAAGGTTTGCTCCAATAGATGCCTTAAACAGCAGGAACTTCCCTAGGAAACCACCTGTTGGTGGTATACCGATAAGACTCAGGAAGAAAACAACCATCATCCAGGCATAAAGAGCGTTCTTTCTGCTAAGACCCTTATACCCATCAATATCTTCACCAAGACCTGCATTGCTCATGGCAACAATGATTGCAAATAGACCCATATTGGTTAAGGCATAGGCCAGGATATAGTATGTCATACCTGTTAAACCATCAGCTGTAGCAGCTGCAAAGCCGACCATTATATATCCAGCATGAGCAATCGAGGAGTATGCAAGCATTCTCTTAATATTCTTCTGCCAGAGAGCTGCTAGGTTACCAACAGTCATAGTAATAACGGCTAGCACCGCAAAAGCTGCAGACCAGTTAACTGTCAAACTCTCAAGACCTACAAAGAATATCCTCATCATCACTACAAAGGCTGCACCCTTAGATACAACAGAAAGGAACGCAGTAATTGGTGTTGGTGCACCTTCATAGGTATCAGCAGCCCAGAGATGGAAGGGTACAGCAGCAATCTTAAAACCAAACCCTGCCATTAAAAAGACTAAAGCTGCCATAACTAAAGAATCAGTACCATTTACCCCAACCTTAAAAGCATCAGCAAGTCCCTGAATGCTTGTAGTTCCTGTTAAACCATAGAACAAGGAAATACCAAAGAGGATAATGGCAGATGCCAGTGCTCCATTTAGAAAATACTTTAATACAGCTTCTTGTGACTTATGATCATTTCTTAGCATTCCAGTAAGTGCATAAGAAGCAATTGCCAATAGCTCAAGACCAACATAGAAAGCCAGAAGGTCTGCAGAAGCTACCATGATCATACCACCAACGATTCCAAAGAGAAGCAAGGCATAGTATTCCCCTGCTGGAATATGATTCTTCTCCACAAACTCTATTGACATAAGGAATACCAGGATTCCAACCACAATCAATAAAGCTTTGAAGAACATGGTTAGCTCATCAGCTACCAGCATACCATCAAAGACCTCACCAGAGATACCAATTGCTGGCCAGAGGGCGACTAGCGCCCCCAATAGACCAACTATCCCTAGGTAGCCAAGATAGCTACCACTCTGACCTTCCTTCTGCCATGCCGCAGCTAACAAAAGACCAAGAGCCACGACAGTTAGCACAATTTCAGGTATCAACACATCAAAAATCACAGTTACATACCCCCTAACCGTGCCACAAGCTCACTTACAGGGGTATTAATTAGATTCATCAGAATTGATGGTACTAAACCGAATAGCAATGTTAATGCCATCAATGGTACAAGAGTAATTAGCTCTCTCTTGTTTATGTCAGGGAGACCTTCCCATTCAAGCTTAGGCTGACCCATCAAAACCTTTTGCAACATCCAAAGGTTAAATGCTGCAGTCAAGACCAGACCAATCAAAGAGATATATACCAGATTTGGATACACCGCATATGCACCTAACAGAACAAAGAACTCGGCAATAAAGCCACTGAGACCGGGTAAGCCAAGGTTTGCAAAAGCAGCAAACGCCAGAATACCACCGGCAATTGGCATGGTTATATAGAATCCGCCAAGCTTACGCATATCCCTAGTATGGGTGCGATCATAGATTACACCTACCATAAGGAAGAGCATAGCAGAAATCAAACCATGAGATACCATCTGATAAACTACACCATTAACTGCAGTAACTGTAGCTGCTGCTAGACCAAGCAGGGTATAACCCATATGGCTAACACTGGAATAGGCAACAAGTTTCTTCATATCATCCTGAGCCATAGCGGCCAAGGCACCATAAATCAGGTTGATAACACCAAGGATAGCTAGGACATAAGCAAAGCTCTGAGCTATCTCAGGGAATGTCGGATGGGAAATCCTTAAGAAACCATAGGTACCCATTTTTAAGAGAACTGCAGCAAGGATAACCGAAATAGGTGTTGGTGCCTCAACGTGTGCATCAGGCAACCAGGTATGCAATGGCACAATTGGCACCTTAACAGCAAAACCAATGAACATTGCTAAGAAGATACCCCACTGCCAGTTTGAAGGCAATTCAGCACCTAACTGCTGTAACTCCAAAATACCGAAGGTCTGTGCACCTGTCTGTAGATACAGAGCCAGGATACCAACCAGCATGATAACACTACCAACCATTGTGTAAATAAAGAACTTAATTGCAGCATATTCTCTCCTTGGACCACCCCAGATACCAATCAAGAAGTACATTGGTACCAGAACTAGTTCCCAGAATACATAGAAGAGAACATAATCTAAAGCAACAAACACACCATTAATACCTGCTAAAAGCAAAAGCAACAATGCATAATAGTCTTTAACTCTTTTTTCAATGCCATAGGAAGCTATAACAGCGATTAATCCAATAAAGGCTGTTAAAGCCAACATGGCAAAACTCATTCCATCTACGCCTAACCTGTAAGCTATTCCTAAGCTAGGAATCCACTCATGATACTCAGTAAATTGCATGCCTACTGCACTGTAATCCCACTGTGCCCACATCATCCCTACGAGGACTACTGGGATAGCAGCGATGAAAGTTGCGACGGTCCTAATTGTAGCGTGCTGCTTCTCGTTAAGAAACAACACGAGGACAGCCCCAGCCAACGGCACGAATATGAGCAGGCTCAAATAGGGCAAATTCATGTCCTCATCCTCCAATCAGCTGAAATATGATTAGTCCAATAACAACACCAGCAAACAAGACCAACATGTAACTCTGTACAACACCTGTTTGAAGCTTACGAACCTGGTTACCAGCAGCCATTGTCAAAGCTGCGGTTCCATTAACAGCTCCATCAACTACAATTGTATCGAATGTCCTTGTTAACCGGCTTAACTGACCTGTGCTCCAACCAACAAAGTTGACCAGTCCATCCACAATCCACTTGTCAAACCAGCCTACCAACCTTGAGATACCAACAGTACCCTTTACTACAACACCATTGTAGAGTTCATCAAAGTAGTACTTATGCTTGAGCAGTACATACAATGGCTTGAGGTTCCTAATCGCTGCAGTCTTTGATACCCAATTGGTTCCATAAACAATGAACCCAACTACAATACCCGCGACTGCCACTGATATTGCCATATTCATAACAAAATCTGAGTGGTATGCATGCGTGAGACCTGGCAAGGTAATAAAACTCTTGACAAAGTAATCACGATACATTCCATAACCCAGTAATGTTGCTGGTATGGCTAGGAACATCAAAGGTATGCTCATGTTTAGAGGTGATTCATGGGCATGCTCATACTTCTCCATATCCCTTGGCTTACCAAAGAAGGTAAGGATAATGGCTCTGGTCATGTAATAGGCTGTCATAAAGGCAGCCGCTGCACCAATCCAGAAGAGCACCTCATTGTAGCGGTATGCCTCAAGCAAGATCATATCCTTGCTGTAAAAACCAGCAAAAGGTGGAATACCTGCTAAGGCCAGTGAACCAATGATAAAGGTAGTACCTGTTATCTTCATCTTCTTAAACAGGCCACCCATTTCATGCATGTTCTGGGTATGCACTGCGTGGATAACACTACCTGCACCCAGGAACAACAGAGCTTTGAAGAACGCGTGGGTGATAAGGTGGAATAGTGCAGCTGTATAGCCACCAACACCTAGACCCAGCATCATAAAGCCTAGCTGACTGACAGTTGAGTAAGCCAGAACTTTCTTAAGGTCCACCTGTACTGTAGCAATTGTAGCAGCTAGGAATGCTGTTAAAGCACCAATCACTGCAACCACAAACATAGCATCAGGTGAAGCCTGGAAGATAAAATAACTCTTTGCTACAAGATAAACACCAGCAGCAACCATTGTTGCAGCATGGATCAAAGCACTAGCAGGTGTAGGACCTGCCATAGCATCAGGTAACCAGACATGTAGTGGCACCTGAGCCGACTTACCAACAGCACCCGCAAACAAAAGCAATGCTGCTAAGGTAATAATGTTTTCACTACCACTTGCATTTTCAACCCACACAGCAATGTCTGCGAAGTTGAAAGAACCAGCTTGTGAGAACAAAAGCCAGATACCAGCCATCATACCCACATCACCGACTCTGGTAGTGAGGAAGGCCTTCATACCAGCCTTTGCGTTATTAAGATCTTCATAATAGTGACTGATGAGCAGATATGAACACAAGCCCATAATCTCCCAACTCATCAGGAACAGCAGGAAGTTATCAGCAATGACAACACCCAACATACCTGTGGTAAAGAGATTTACAGTCATGTAGTAACGATTGAAGCGTGGATCCCCATGCATATAACCCATGGAATAAAGCTGTACCATCAAACTAACTGCAGTTACAACCACCATCATTGAGGCCTCAAGGGCACCTACCTGAAAACCCATATCTATAGTGTAGGAGCCAATCTTAAGCCACTCAAAGCTTGCTGCCGCCTGTGCACCGGCTAGGACTTCAGCCAATACCTTCAAAGCCATCAAAAAGGCCAGGCCAAGAGCGGTGACTCCTATCCAAGCCGCCCGTTCCTTCATCCTATTGCCAAAGGCAAGGAGCAAAACAAAGGCCAGCAGCGGTATAACTGCGATTATCCACGAATATGTGATCACCGATATCACCCCTCTAACCCTTCAGAAGGTTAATCTTATTAATGTCATAGATATTGCGTTCACGTACAATCATCAAAACTATAGCCAGACCTATAGCAACCTCTGCTGCAGCAACAGCAATGACAAAAATAGCAAATACCTGTCCTAAAACCATATCCACCTGACTGAACCTAGCAAAAGCAATCAGATTCAGGTTAACAGCATTCAACATTAACTCGATAGATATCAAAACTCTAATAGGATTGGTGTGCTTTAAAGCGCCCCAAATCCCGATGGAAAACAAGATTACCGCAACGATTAGATAGTAGTGTAATGGAATCATCAGCGCTGCCCCTCCCTCTTAGTCAGGATGATGGCACCAATCATTGCAGCCAGCAATACCAGAGAAACAACCTCAAATGGTATGAGATACTTGGTAAATAACTCATTAGCTATAGCCACAGTTGAATCTTCTAAAGCTGGACCTGGCTCACTAGTCCAATATCCAGCAGCCACAACCTGACGATAAATTACAATCATAATCGCGGCAACACCTGCTGCAATTACTAACGGTAATGCTCCCCAGTATTGAGAACCAAAGGTCCGCTCAATTTTCTCAGTTCTTGTTTCCTCAATCGGCTTACCAGAGTAATCCTGTCTCTGAGATAACATGATAGCGAACACAACCAAAGCAACTACCGCACCTGCATACACCAGAATCTGTACTGCTGCCAGAAAGTTGGCACTTAACATCAGGAAAAAACCTGCTAAGGCCACAAATGTAAAGGCCAGATAGATAGCTGCATGTGTAATATAAGTTGTAGTTACCACCTTAAAGGCACTGTAGAGAAGCATACCAGTCAGGAAGGCAAAACCTAGCAATTCCCAGTTCACAGCTTTTCACCCCCTGTAATGCGGACAGCCTTATGAGTCTTCCAAATCTCAGCCAACTGTTCTTTGTCAAATATCAAATCATCCAAATCATAACGTGATATTTCAAAAGCATCAGACATTTCTAGCGCATCAAATGGACATGCCTCCACACAAAGGTTACATTGCATACAGTGGGTCATATCCAAATTATAGATAGCTGGATAGCGCTTCTTTCTTCCCTTCTCACCCACAACAGCCTCTACTTCAATAGCATCAACAGGGCATTCGCGGGCGCATACACCACAAGCTGTACAATTCAATAGACCTGTATCCTGGTTGACCTTTAGAGCCGGCATCCCCCTGCTACCTAAAGGTAGCTCCAACCTTTCATCTGGATAGTGAACTGTGATTTTGGGGGTTCTCAACTCTTTTAGGGTTACTAGGTGGCCCTTGATAAGACTCTTAGTGGCATTATACACATTGCCTAATACTCCACCCAACATACTCACCCCTGTTTTATTAAATCAGTAAGATTAAACCTGTGAAAACGATATTGAACAAACTCAACGGTAAAAGGAACTTCCAACCCAAAGTCATCAACTGATCGATACGTACACGGGGTACAGACCAGCGAATCCAGATGATAAGAAACACAATAGCATAGGTCTTAATAAGGAATATCAAAACCGAACCCACAAGACCAAAAGGAGAAGCCCAACCTCCAAAAAACAGAGTTACTGCCAAAGCTGACATAACAAAAATATTTGTATACTCAGCAAACATAAACATTCCCCAGCGAATACCACTGTACTCGGTAAAGAAACCTGAGGTTAGCTCTGATTCAGCAATAACAAGGTCAAAAGGAGTCCTGTTAAGCTCTGCTAACATGGCAATAAAGAACACAACAAACGCCAGGAACTGGGTCTTAATATTCCAACCATGTGCAACCTGATACTCAACAATACCCTGTGTACTTAAAGTACCGGTAATCATAATGACACCAATGGTAGCCAGAATGAGAGGAATCTCATAACTAATCATCTGAGCGCCAGCACGCATAGCACCAAGCAAAGAATATTTGTTATTTGAGCCCCATCCAGCCATAAATACACCGAGCAACGCAAAAGAAGCAACCGCTGCCAGATAGATAAGACCAATATTCATATCCAAACCAATTACATTAGGACCAAAAGGCAACACCAGAAACGCCATAGCTACCGGTGTAAAAAATACTACAGGTGCAAACCACCATACCCACTTGTCTGCTGCAGCCGGTCTAACATCTTCCTTAGAAAACATCTTAATTGCATCAGCAAACAACTGAAAGAAACCTTGTGGTCTACCAACCCTAGCCGGTCCAATACGGGCCTGGATAAAACCCGCAACCTTACGTTCTGCCCAAATCAAGAACATACCGTTTAGCCCAATGAAAGCTAAGACAATTAAGATCTTGATTATAGCCATAACCCATTCGGGCATCAGCGATCCACCTCCCCAAAGATCGGATCAAGTGTACCGATAGTTAGAACAATATCCGCTACAAACTGTCCTTTAGCCATTAATGGTAAGATGGACAGATTGGAGAAAGAAGGTGCCCGCCACTTAACCCTATAGGGTTTAAAGTTTCCATCACCAACAAGATATACTCCAATTTCGCCTCTAGGTCCCTCAACAGCAGAGTAAATGTCTCCTTCTGGTTTAAGAACCCTTGGCACCTTACCCATTACAGGACCTTCAGGCATCTGCTCAAAAGCCTGACGGATAATCTTAGCACTCTCAATCATCTCATCCATACGCACCATGAACCTTGCATAATGGTCACCCTCTTCACGAGTGATAACCTCAAAGTCAAAACGATCATAGATGGAATATGGCATGTCCCTACGCAAATCCCAATCTATACCAGAACCACGTAAAATAGGTCCTGCTGCTCCATAAGCTATAGCATCCTCTTTAGTCAGAACACCTACGCCTAAACTACGGGCTTCAAAAATCGGATTTTTGATCAAAAGATCATAATAATCAGGAATTACATCATTTTCTAAACGGTCTAAGAACTCAAGGACTTCCTTATCCCAACCATCAGGCAAGTCATTGCGTACACCACTTAACCTGACATAATTGTGCATCATCCTAGCCCCGGTAACCTTCTCAAATATATCGTAAAGAAGCTCTCTCTCCCGGAAACCATAAAGGAAAGGTGTAAAAGCACCCATATCCATCGCGAAGGTACCAAAGGTCAACAAGTGACTAGCAATCCTATTTAACTCACTCATAATGACTCTAATGTATTCAGCTCTCTCAGGCACCTCAATCCCGGCTAGTTTTTCCACTGCCAGTACATAAGCATGCTCATTGTTAATGTTAGCCAAATAGTCATTACGGTCAGTCAAAGGAATAACCTGTGACCAGGTCCAGCCTTCAACAATCTTCTCAAAGTTACGATGTAAAAAACCAATATCTGGTTCGGCTTCAGTAATCCTTTCACCCTCAAGGGTAGTAATAACGCGTAATACCCCGTGAGTACTGGGATGCTGGGGACCCAAGTTGAGAATCAACTTCTCATGGCCAACCTCTTCAGCCTTTAACCGTCTGGCTTCAATTTCTGACATAATCTCACCCCATTCCCTTCAAATACTACCTAGCGAGTACGAAACTGTCTTTCCCGCTTTGGCCTTTTGTCAATAAAGTCTTTACGTAACGGATGACCACCCTGCCAATCTTCAGGCAGTAGAATTGGTCTGGGATCCGGATGACCTTCAAACTGAATTCCAAACATATCCATAGCTTCGCGTTCATGCCAATTTGCACCTGTCCAAATTGGGGCCACACTAGCAACCACGGCATTCTCTGAATCTACATCAACCTTGATTATCAACTCTGCATAATCTTTGAGGCTTCTTATGTGATAAACCAGCTGCAGATACTCTATATAATCCACACCAGCAACCATAGTTAGATAATCAAAATCAAGTTCTTCCCTGACAAACCTAGCTAGGTCAGCAATAATTTCCTTAGGTGCCTTTACCTCTACTTGTCCAAACTCTGTCTCCGAAACTTCCACACCGGGAAACTGCTCTATAAGCCGGCCTTTTACCTTCTCATTAATCTCAGACATCTTCTTTCACCGCCTCAGATTCAACCTTCTCCTGTTTCTGTTTCTCAGGCTCCTGCTTTCCGGCTACATTTATCTTTCTCTGTAACTGCACTACACCATAAAGCAATGCCTCAGGTCTAGGCGGACATCCTGGTACATAAACATCAACAGGTATAACCTTGTCCACACCATCAACAACATTATAACCCTGATGATAAGGACCACCATTGGTTGCACAAGCACCCATAGCAATAACATACCTAGGTTCAGCCATCTGTTCCCAAAGAGTCCTAACCCTTGGTGCCATCTTCTCAGTGACTGTACCTGATACAATCATCAAGTCAGCCTGTCTTGGAGAAGGCCAAGGTACCATACCAAAACGGTCAAAATCATAACGAGACCCACCTGTTGCCATCATCTCAATAGCACAGCAAGCCAGACCAAAAGTCAGATACCACATAGAGTTCTGACGTCCCCAGTTTAGCGCAGTCTGTAAAGATGTAGTAACAACACCAGGAGCATGCTGCCAGACGCCAGGAGCAATTTCAGATTCCTGAGAACCCATGACCTTAACATCTGTCATCGGAGCTTCCTGAATCCTAACTGTCCCACGCAACTTCTTACTTACATCCATTCTAACACCCTCTTCTTCAAGGCATATACCAGACCTACGACTAAGATCAAGATAAAGATTAACATCTCAACAAAACCAAAAAGTCCTAGGTCTTTGTAAATGACTGCCCAAGGATAAAGAAAAATTGCTTCAATGTCAAAAATAAGAAAAACCAAAGCATAAGCATAATACCCTAGGTGAAACTGTACACGAGCTTCACCAAAAGGTACCTCACCTGATTCATAGGTGCTAACTTTGCTTGGTTCTGGGTAACTCGGGCTTAATAGCCTTGCTACAAGGATACTCCCTATAGGAAAAGCCATCCCACCGAGAAGAAAGATAAGGATATAAAGCCCATCAGTCATGTGCCTTTCCTCCTTCCTTTACATGTTCTTTATCTCACAAACAAAAAAACAGACTCTCCGCCAACCATACACAACAACCATTATATCCGAGCCCCTAAATAGCGTCAAGGATAACACTACCTCCAAAAAAGAGAACTCAAAAACCCCCAGCCTCATCCTCTCTCTCTAATATCACCCCCCGGCAACCGGAGGACTAATAAACACTTCATCGCCATCCTGTAGAATACGGGCTAATGACTGAACCCTACCATTAACTCCATATAACCAACTATCATTATACGGTATCTTTAGTAGTAGTGCCAGACCTTCCAGAGTACTTCCTTCAGGTAATTCAAATACCATCTTTTCTCTGTTTTCCCCATATAGCTTCACTGTCACCTGCATCTAATCTCTCTCCTGGTCAGAAGCTACTTCAAAATCACTACCCTCTAACAGAGAATGCAAATCTTTTAAACTTCCCCTCATATCATAAGGAAAACCCTTTTCTCTTACCACAGGAAAACTATCAGCAAAAAACGTCCTAATTCCTAACTTTCCAGCTACCATATCCTCAAGGGGATCATTACCAATCATCATAACTTCATCAGCAGAATACCCTGTAAGATTCAGTATTTCCTGATAATATTGAAGCTGTGGCTTACAAAAATGCATATCTTCAAAGGTAGTTACCAGGGAAAAAGGAATATCCTCTATATGAGCCCAGGCCATCCTATGTTCAATAGCCCGACGAGGAAACACCGGATTAGTGGCCAAAACTAAATCATAACCTTCATCTTTAGCCCATAACAACAACTCCCTAGCTCCTGGTACCTCACTAGTTACCGCTTTTAACTCTAAGAAATCTGTCTCATAATACTCTTCAAAAACAGGAATCATTTCATCTTCACTATACCCAATCTTATCAAAAAAATCCTTGTAGAAAGCCTCCTGATTTCTCACCTTTTCATCCAGATTGCTAACCATGTATTGTGTTGAAGACATAACCTGTCTGGCAAAATCCATGGGATCCATAAACGACCCAATCTTAGACCCAAACAATTTGAAATATTCCTTCAAAAATACATCCACATCCAAACCCAATAATGTACCATCAAGATCAAATAACAGAGCCTTAAGCTCCCTGGCCATTACATCACCCCTCAGAGATAAATAATTTCAATCCGGAAAACTCCTGTATCCTCCAAATGTAGTATAGCATAAGACCCATTTTGTTGACCCCTAGGTTCAGTTACAGAGCCAGGATTTAGATAATGAGTATCTCCATGCCTTTCATTATATACCTGATGACTGTGACCAAAAACCACAATGTCAACATCACTAAATGTCCTTGCAGCTACAGCCAGAGAATTACTACCCATACCATTCCCATGAACAATACCAATCCTAAAACCAGCAATCAGAACTACTCTTTTCCTTGGTAAGAAGTCCAACTCACCAGGATCCATATTCCCTCTGACAGCATACAAAAGACCTAAAGAATCCAACTCATCAAAAAGCTTCTTCCCAGCAATATCTCCTGCATGCAAAATAGCATCAGCCTTCTTAGCTTCCTGCCAGACAACTCCTGGTATATCCTTGGCTCTAGTAGGTACATGAGTATCTGAAAGCACAAGAACCCTTACAGACATAAACTCACCCCTCCAGACCAAACTCCTTATGCAAAAGCCGTACTGCCTCCTCCACATCCTTATGTGGTACAAGACAGGAAATACTGATATCAGAAGTAGTGGTCATAAGAATTTCAATAAGAGCTTCACTTAGGACACTAAACATTTCAGCAGCTACACCCGGCCTGCTTATCATCCCAGCACCCACTATCGATACCTTGGCAACATCCTGACTAGCACTAACCTGACCTATAGACTCACAGACCTCTAAAGACTTACTAACATCATCTTCATTGACAGTAAAGGAGACAATATCCATACCATCCCTAGTAGCACCCTGAACAATCATATCCACATTAACCTGTTCAGCACTTAACCGCCTGAACAGTTCAGCAAATCCTTTAGTACCTCCCTCAAAACCAGTTACCGTAATCCTAGCTAAAGACCTATTATGAGCGATACCGGTAACAACATTTCCACCTTCCATACTACCTACCTCCTTAACCAGAGTTCCCTCCACAAATGAAAGGCTAGACCTGACATGCATAGTAAGACCATAGCGCTTAGCTAACTCCACAGATCTTAGATGTAATACCTTAGCTCCCTGACTAGCTAACTCAAGCATCTCATCATAACCAATAACATGAATCTTTCTGGCCTCGTTAACCACCCTAGGGTCAGCCGTATATACCCCATCAACATCAGTATATATCTCACAGCTATCAGCCTTTAGATCTACAGCTAAAGCAACTGCACTAGTATCAGATCCACCCCGACCTAAAGTTGTTATATCCCCAGATTCAGTCATACCCTGAAAACCTGTAACTATAACCACTTTCCCGTTATTTAACTCTGTTTTGACTCTTGAACTATCGATATCAGTAATCTTGGCTCTACCAAATATCCCATCAGTCATAATACCAGCCTGAGGACCTGTCAAAGAGATAGCAGGCACTCCCAACCTTCCAAGAGCTAAAGCCAGTAGTGCAGCAGAAACCTGCTCCCCTGTAGCTAAAAGAGCATCTGTCTCCCTATTACGCATATCACCTCCAGCAGCTAGAGCCAACTCCACCAAATGATCAGTACTATCCCCCATAGCTGAAACAACAACAGCCACCTGATGTCCCTGTTCTCTAGTCAAAGCAATTCTTTTAGCTACATTCTTTATCCTATCTAAATCTCCAACTGATGTGCCACCATATTTCTGTACAATTAGGGCCATATTTTTGCTCCCTTCTAGAGATACTAAAATACAAAGGAGAATCACTATGGATCTGCAGCGCTTCCTTTCAGCCTACAAATATATTAAAAGAAGTTCTCCTGCAAAAGAGCTAAAACAAGCAGAAGAACACTCTTTTAGCATTCCCATAGCTAAAGATATAGAAATGACAAAATACCTATTAGAAGAAACCTTCTCTACAGCTAATGATTTTGTCATTAGAAACATTAAGCTTTCAACCCATTCAGGCATTCTTGTCTATCTAGATGGCCTAGTTAACACCATGACCATTTCTGAACATATTATCAAACCTTTATTTGCAGCTCAAGACCTAAAGCTAAACGAAAAGCAACCCTTAACACATATCAAAGAATCATTCCTTATCGCTTCACAGATACAAGAAAAAGACACCTATGCCGATGCCATCGAAGCAATACTTCAAGGAAATACTGTTCTATTCTTAGATAAAATACCACAATGCCTGATTATTGATACCAGCGAGTTTGATTACCGTGGTGTTCAAGAACCAGCAACCGAGATGGTAGTCAGAGGACCCCGAGAAGGATTCACTGAATCCCTTCTAACCAATATGACACTACTCCGTAGAAAAATCAACAACCCAAAACTTAAATCTGAGCAATTCAGTATTGGTACCAATACCAATACCAAAGTTCTCCTCATCTACCTAGAAGATCTAGTTGACCCATTAGTACTCCAAGAAGCACGTAAACGGTTAAGAAGCATTAAAATTGACTCCGTCCTAGAATCAGGCTATATCGAAGAACTCATCGAAGACGCGCCCACTTCACCATTTCCAACCATAGGTAATACCGAAAAACCCGATATTGCTGCCAGCAAAATCCTAGAGGGCAAACTTGTAATTCTTACAGACGGTACACCCATAGCTTTAACCCTCCCCTATACGTTTGTTGAAACCTTACAAGTACCTGAAGACTACTATTCTCGGGCATACTATGCAAGCTTTGTTCGCATAATTAGATGTGTTTGTCTCTTGATTAGTCTTTACCTTCCCGGTATATACATAGCCACCTCAACCTTTCATGCAGAAATGATTCCTACCGATCTTTTAGTAACCATGGTTGCTGCTCGAGAAGGAATCCCTTGGCCCGTTGTCGTTGAAGTTTTTCTAATCTGGATAATTTATGAAGCCCTTAGAGAAGCAAGTATACGGATGCCCAAACCAATGGGCTCAGCAGTTAGTATAGTTGGTGCCCTAGTACTAGGTCAAGCTGCCATCCAGGCCGGTATAACAAGCCCAATAGTTGTTATAATAGTATCAACCACCGCTATTGCTGGCTTAGTTCTACCATCCCAAACAGATGCCCTTGGTCTCCTACGCCTACCATTTGTTCTCTTAGGTGCGATTTTTGGTTTTTACGGAATAATGTGGGGTAGTCTCATCCTCCTAACCCATATGACTTCCCTTAAATCGTTTGGGACTCCATATACAGAACCTTTTGCACCTCTAGATACAATTCGTTTAAGAGATACCATTGTTCGCTTTCCCTGGTGGTTTATGCCTAACAGACCAGGCAACTTAAAAGTCTCTAGAAGAAGCACCTCTCTTAACAAGGCTCTCGAAGGAAAGGAAGATGATTAAAAATGCGCTTTGCCCTCCTCTCAATAATACTTGTCATTGCCTTAACAGCTTCGGGTTGCTGGAACCAAGTGGAACTAGAGGAATGGGCTTTAGTGTCAGCCATAGGTCTTGACATTATCCCTGGAGAAGACGAAGACTTAGTCGAAATGACAGTACAGATTATCAGAACCCGACATATCGGTACTCCAGAACAAGGAGGCGCTAAGGGTTCAGCATTCTGGACAGTAAGTGCTACAGGAAGAACAACACCTGAAGCTGCTAGCAACCTGGAAAAACAAATTGGGCGGCGCCTCTTCCTTCAAAGTGCCAGAATTATCGTCATTGGCGAAGACTTAGCTCGTTCTGGCATCGATGTTGTACTAGACTGGTTCTTTCGAGAAGAAAACGTTCGTCGCAAGACCTGGCTTCTTGTTGCAAGAAACCATACAGCCAAAGAAACCTTGTGTGCACCTCATGAATTAGACATCATCCCTGCCAATGCCATAGAGACTATGATGCAAAACGGGCAACATACCGCCGGGATAATTGACTCAACCCTACACAGATACTTCCGGGCTCGCTTCACTACAACCAGTCATCCCATGTTAGTTGGTGTAGAAATGACTACCCCTACTTCTGCTGATTCAACCTGTCCTTTTCTCACAATTAGTGACATTGCCATCTTTAAGGAAGACCATTTAATTGACTGGCTTACCCATGAAGATAGCAGAGGTGTCCTCTGGTTGTTTGACACCTCACAAAAGGGACCTCTCCTAGTTAAATGCGAAGACATGCCAGGCTACGCCACTATCGAAGTCCTAAGATACAAAAGAACAATAGATATGGATATATCAGAAAGTGGTGAAATTAGAAGCATAATATATAACGTAAAACTCACTTCAAGGTTAATAGCCCAAACCTGTGCAATAGATTATAGCAATACCGAGAATCTCTCAAAACTAGAAAACTACACCAAAGATTTCATCCTAAAGGATATTGAAATAGCTCTTAAGACAATACAACAACTAAATAGTGACGTCATCTTTTTAGGTCGAGAAATAGAGAGATACTATCCAAAAATCTGGTATCAAGAACTAGCCGCTAACTGGTCAGAGATTTTTCCGGAAATCCCAATCGAAAGCCGAGTTCAAATAGACATCCAACGAATTGGTATGGCTTTCAAACCAACCAACTACCACCGAGAGGAATAGATCTTTTTGAGCCACCAGATTAACAAGAGCAAACAAGGAATAACTACACCAAACAAGAGACCAACCTTGAAATAAGTATTGTGAACAAAATTCTGAAGGGTCAAATAATTAAAAAAGATAAACATACTTATAAGCGAAACTCCAACAGCAATAGTAATATTCAGATAGAGATTGTTAGCCTTTAAGGGGAACAAAGTCGCTACTGCCAGATTACATGCGTAAGAAATCGATGCAATCTTAACATAACTCCCTACCAACATCAGAAAGATAGCCAGAGAGTCAATTCTTTCCACAAAACCAATAACTGATATTGACCGCAACTGAGAAAAGGTGGGGAAGGTTAAATTGAGGACCTGTTCAAGACCAAAAACTGCAATCACACCCGTAATTGGACCAATGAAGAGAACACCAGTAGCTAAAAGAATAGCTAGATTCAATCTAAACAACTCTGTTCTTTCCTCCAAAAAAGGATAGTACATTGTTAGACCAATCAACTCACCAAGAAAACCTAGTGCAACCAAAGAACCCCAAAAAATCGGTTCCCATCCAGCACCTAAAATCGGTAAAAGCTCATGATAATCCTTGTCACTCATCGTCCTTAAAGAGGCGGCAATCCCAAAGAAAATAAGTAAGGGGAAAAGAATTTCAGCTACCCTCAAGAACGCCTCCACACCCTTCCTTACGCCATAAAACCCTAAGAATGCAAAACTCACAATAACAAACCAGACAGGTACTTCAGGAAGAACCCCTATAACCATAAAGGCCGTCACAGTCCTTAAGAGAACCGCCAATGCTAAAAAGAAAAACACAACATAAGCTAGACCTAATAAAAACCCAAAAGGCCTAGGTAAAATCCTACTAATAATAGAGATCAGATTTTCTCCAGGATAAATCTCACCTAGCCTAGCAATAACCCAGAGAACTCCTACAGCTAGAATTAAGGTAAGAAACCAGGCTAGCCAGGCATCACGACCAGCCCTTCCAATAAGAACCGAGACAGTAATCAGGTGTCCTGTAGTGGAAACACTGGTAATACCTAAAATAATGAGTTGTCTCCTAGAAATCTGTAGCCTTTTGATATTTTCCATAGAAATACCAGCCTCCCCTAAAACCCTGCATAAGCTAGCATTCCCATAACTCGGTTATCTAACCAGTAAAGGACCCCTAAGGGCCCCTTACAATTGCTCCACTATTTCTCTCTTCTCATCTACTCTAATAGCTGCCATAAAAGGATCATGATAAAAACTTAACCACCAGTTCCCTAAAATAGCCTCCTCTAACCATTGCTCCTTTTGCTGAACCGAATCCATAGGATAGTTATCATAAGCCATCACCCATAAAGGATTCAGATGACTATGCATCGGCATTAAATCTCCAAAATGTAACATGGTTTCCCCTTGAGAACTCACCTTAATAACCTGATGCCCCCTGGTATGCCCTCCACTCAAAAACACCTCTATACCAGGCAGAATCTCCTTATATCCTTCAACTACATCAACTAGATCCTTTGTAGCCAGCACCTGCCAATTTTCAGTCCAATAGGTATGACTTGTCCTCTTCCCGGGACTACGCATATCATCCCATTCCCTTTCCTGAACCACATACCTAGCATTAGGAAAAGTAGGTACAACCTCCCCAGCTTCTAACCTTGTCCCCCCACTAGCATGATCAAAATCCAAATGAGAGTATATAACATAATCAATGTCGGTAAATTCTAACCCCAGAGCCTGTAACGACTCCCCCAGCAAATCATACTCCTCTATCCTGTATATCTTCTTTTGCTTCTCAGTCATCTTGTTACCCAATCCAGTATCAAGCAAAACCCTCTTTTCACCCGTATCAATCAGGACAGGGTTTGTTACCAAAGGAATATAGTTTTCACCGTCAACCGGATACCTCTTTGTCCATAAAACCTTGGGTACAACACCAAACATACTGCCACCATCAAGCATAAACTTAGCTTCTGGCAGCCAGTATATCTTAAAATCCCCTAAACTCATCTCTCGCATCATATCCTTCTCCCTTCCTGGACAACATATAATCGAGGTGATAATTATGTCTAAAATATGTCCTGTCTGTAATGGAATGGTTCTAATGTCTTCTCTCCACTGTCCTGATTGCAAAAGGCCTTTAATTGATTATGGCCAAACTGATGACTACCTAGATTCATACTCACCCTATCGGCTAGAAAGCATGCCATTAACAACTGACGAACTTGCTCTTACCACAGATTGCCGACACCTCGGCTACTGCCCCGAATGTGATAAAGTGCATAAAGCCAACATAGGGAAAATCAAGTTCTAATGATTCTTTTAGCATACATTCTTAACTCAGCTCTAGGATCATTCTTAGCAATGTCCTGGACTAGTTCTGCTGTTTCCTCATCCATGCCCAGATTACCAAGAGCTAATAGGGCATTTCTCTGCATAATCTTTTTGCCTCGCCAGCCAGCAGTCATCCGGCCAACACCCTCCTTAAACTCCCTGTTGCTACTCTGTAATATCTCTTTAAGCAAGGGTCTAGCAACACCATAGCTAACCTCAAAGTCACTCCTTTTCACCTTGATAGCTTTACGATTATATTGACACACATCCTGACAGACATCACAACCATATAACCTATTACCCATCAACCTACCTAACTCCTCAGATACCTCTTCCTTGCTCTGATTCACATAAGCCAGACATCTATCTGTCTGTAAAACATAGGGTTCAGCCAAAGCCCCTGTGGGACAGGCATCAACACAAACAGTACAATCTAGACACTGATCCTCTATCACTTCTAAATCCGGTTCTAGAACCGCCGTAGTTAATATCTCTCCAAGAAATATCCTTGATCCATACAAGGGATTAATTACTAGGGTATTCTTTCCCTGCCAACCCAAACCTGCCCTAACAGCTATAGCCTTATCTAGCAAAGGTCCCGTATCAACAAAAGCCATAGCTTCTTCACCAGTCTGACTAACAATGTATTCCCTTAACCCTTCAAGCTTTTCCCCTAGAACCAAGTGATAGTCTCTTCCTCTGCCAGAACGAGCAATAACTCCTCTAAAACCTTCCTGTTTACCTCTAGGAGGTTTAACATTATAGGATAAAGCTACACTGACAATACTCTTTGCATCTTTAAGAACTAACCTCGGATGCGTTCTTAAAGATATATCCTCTTCAGCAAAAGGAACAGGCACATTAAGACTATTCAAGAACCTTTCTTCTTTCAAGAAAGGTTCTGCAGTGGTAATAGCCACAAGTTCAAAACCAAGCTCATAAGCAAATTGCCTAATCCTTTCACCAAGAATACTCATTAGATGAATCTCCTAATCCATTCACTCTTGTCTCCCGGCAGCATATCGATTGCTGCTATTTCAGGTAGAGTATATGCCCCTGGTTTTTGTCTCATTGTCGCTCTAGCTGAAGCCACCATTACCTGGGCAGTCAAAGCCGGGTTATTAATCCTCATCACAAGCTTTAAAGTCTGGTTCTCAGTCATCCCCGCAGCACCTGAACGTTCCATAACCACACCATGACCCATATCAATCAACTTCTTCACATCATCAACCCTGTATACATGAGTCTCATCCTTCACAAAATACGGGTCCTGCATAATCTCTTCTTTCACTCTTTCAAACTCTGCCCCTTCTTCCAATTCCACATATACTGCTCGACGATGCACCCCAAAATTCAAAGGCAGAGTCATAGATAGGGCATCCCTCACTCCCTTAATAGCCTTAACAGCCACCGAATGCCCCATACTCATACCAGGTCCGAAATTGGTATAGGTAATACCACGGGGAGCCATATATTCAAACATTAATCTAACCACCGAATCAGTTCCCGGATCCCACCCAGCACAGATAACAGCCGTACTACCATGTTCCCTACCTACCTCATTAAGGTCCTCCCACAACCTTAAAAGCTCATCACCATGAATGTCAAAACTATCAACCGTATTAATGCCCAAAGCAAGATACTCTTTAGCATACTCAGGAACAGAACGAGAAGGAATGGCTAATAAAGCTACATCCACCTTACCTAGTTCCCTAACATCACTAACAACAGGGATGTCCGAAGATAAACCTTCAGGTCTATCAGCCTTACGTCTAACTACCCCGGCAATCTCCATATCCTCTTCATCCCTCAACGAAGCAATTGCATACTGACCAATGTTTCCATATCCAACTACAGCAACTCTAATCTTGTTCATCTAACATCCTCCCCTTATAGCCAATATTGTAACGCCAGCAAATCAGATAGTCAAAACCTCATAGACAACATGAGACACTCCTAAGCATAAGATATAGCATGAATTGGTAGAAGGGGGTGATTTTTCCTATGTTTAGAAAATTTCGCGGTACTGAAGAAAGCATGAGTGTACCTCCTTGCCCCGGTGGGAGTATCTACACAGTTAGATCTGGTGATACAATGTTCTTAATTGCCAGACGTTTCAACATTCCTCTTGATCGCTTGATAGCAGCAAATCCACAAATAGCGGACCCCAACAGAATAGATGTGGGTGATAAGATTTGCATTCCTGCTAGAGAAGTACCTGTACGCTGTCCTGATGGGTTCCTCTATACTGTCAGGCCAGGTGACACCCTGTTTCAACTCTCAGCACGCTTTGAAGTATCACTACAAGCCTTAATTGATGCCAATCCACAACTTGAAGATCCAAATAGACTAACAGTTGGGCAAGTCCTATGTATTCCTGTCACACCAAGACCCCCGGCATGTCCAGGAGGAACCATATATACGGTAATGGCTGGTGATACAATCTTCAGTATTGCACGCAAATTCAATGTTAGCCCAGATGCTATCATTGCTGCCAATCCACAACTTGAAGATCCAGATAGAATCTTCGCAGGTCAGAAGCTCTGTATCCCCCGACGCTAAGCCAAGAGGGTAGCCACCGGCTACCCTCTCTTTTTTCAACCAAAAAGCACGATTGGTACTTATATAGTATATCAGGGTATAGTACAATAGTAGTATATTGCATTATACTCCTGGAGGTGCTTACATGTCAGTTAACATCAAGAAACATATCTGGATAGCCTTTACCTGGCTACTCATCCTGGTACTCTTTGGGATATTCCTGTCTCCGCCAGCACTCTTCATTCGAGAGTTTCTGGGGATTCAATTATCCGTAGAAGACATGCCAGTACGGGCCACACTATATATACACTCAGCAGCAGTAGTGTTTACAGCCTTAATGGCATTCTTTCTCCTGGAATTGTTTAAGGTAGATCCCTTCATCGAAAAACTCGTAATACTTATGGGTACTGCTGGATACTTCATTACATCTATCTCAGCAATCATCTATGCATACTTTGCTAGACACCCCATTCCCCATGGAATCTTTGTCTTTGGACTAAGCCTTTCCTTCATAGCCCTACTAGCTTTGGTCTATGAATTCTTCCCTAAAGGCAAAGAAAAATCTGCAACCAGAGCCACCATGTTTATCATGTTAATACTTATGACCATAACCGTCATAATTGGAGCCATCTATGGTTCAAACAAAAGAGCAGATCTCCTTGCCACAGTGCTCTGGGAGAGAACCCTGGTAGCTCACCTGCATACAACCCTAGTCATCATCCCAATGGCCATAGTAATCATGATAGTTGAGAAATACAAACTACTGAAAGAAGGAACCCAACTAACACAAAGAGTTACCCTATATGGCCTCTGGGCAGCCACCATTGGAGCCCTGTTTGCTGTAGTAGCGAACTACCTCTATATCTGGTGGGGACCAGATGCCCATCAAGTTATTACACCTGCATCTAGTGTAGTCCTCTTAGGCTCACTGATGATAATGATGGCAGCATTTAAGAAACTGATTAAAGAAAAGAACCTCTCACTAAGCGGGTTCCTTATCACTGAACCCCTAAAAGCAGGACTTCTCTTTGTCCTCTTCTGGGTCAACATCGTAGTTGCCATACCGGGAGTCTGGGTAGCGATAAACATCGAACACTTCAGACAACCACACATGAAAAGAGTAGCTGAAGCATTCGAACACGGTCACTACCATATGCTCGCCCTACTCTCAGCCATAGTCTTAATGTTTCTAATTATTGATCATTATCCAATCAACGATAAGATCAAACGCTGGGTCGGCTATACCGGTACCTTCGGCTACATCCTAGCCACAGGCTTTACCGTACCATATATGTTCATTAATCCCGACCCCTACAATCATTTTACCCTGCCATTCATCGATACAGGACTAGCTACAGTAACCTTATCCATTGTCCTAGCATACTATGGCTATACACTAATGATTAGAGATCAAAAATGAGGGCTACCCGCCCTCATTTTTCCTACATACCACTATTTGCTTTAAGGAATCTTTATTAAAAGCACTCCCCTCAAAATCCCCATACTTTTCTTCAATAGTAAACCCATTATACTTAAGCAAAGCATCAAGTTCCTGAGGGAAAAATATCCTCATATCCAGCTTCTCAATGAATTCCTCATTACCTAACTCATAATACCAGCGAATATGATTAACCTGTTCCTTTGCATCATACTCATTACTCTCCCACTTACTTACCATTCCTCTACCTAAAGGATCCTCATAGGTATTAACAAGAAACCTCTTATCAGGATCCCTACTCAACAAAGTCAAATTAGGGTTAAAAACATCAATAGCAAAATGCCCATCATCTCTTAAATGTTCTCTCACCCTAGAAAAACATCTCTCCAGACTATCAAGATCATGCAAGTGACTCAACGAATTGTAACCTAGAAAGATAAAAGCAAACTCCCTGTCCATCTTAAAATCCCGGCAATCAGCCTCTACCCAAGAAATATCTAAACCAGCTGCTTTCTTCCTAGCATAATGAAGCATAGGCTTAGAAATATCAAGACCAGTAACATCAAAACCCTCTCTAGCAAGAGGAATGCTAAGCCTTCCTGTTCCACAGGCCAGTTCCAAGATTGGTCCACCATACTCCCTAGCCTTTCTAAGATAAAAGGGAATATCAGCTATCAATCCCTTATTTTCTTCATCATATACCTCTCCTAATCGGTAGTAGTATGGTTCCATTCTTTTCGCTTCCTCTCAAAATAAGGTTAATTCTTGAACTCCTGAACTATCAAGCCCCGTTCCTTTCTCTCAGAATACTTACAATAGTCTGTGAGAACCTTACGCCAAAAAGCAATACCATCCACATTGCTCTCTAACTGAGAAACCTCCCAGTCTCCCTTAAAAATCTCAAATACCTGAATAGCTGCACTCTTCCCTATACCCTTCCCCCTATACCTTCTGGCCACAAAGAATTCTGCAATTGCGTATTTATCCCCTGTAAATCTAACCAACACAAACCCCACTAGCTTACCTTCCCAGAAGATAAAGAAGGGGAAACGCTCAGGTTCCTGCCAATAGAGGTCAAAATACTCATAAGGAAAAATACCCTTCTCATCAAAGTCATCATCTACAAAATCAGTGAACTCATATAGATATAACTGCATTAGGTTAAAAAGAATCTCTTTTTGCTCAACTAAAACTCTCTCAATTCTAACCATATCTCTACCCTTCAATAGATAAGTATGGATCTAACTTTAACTGCTCTTCATCATCCAAAAAAAGATGTTCTTCCAGACACTGATTGTCACCGATAAGATAACCATTATCTTTGACCCATTTCACCAACTTGCTCCATCTCTCTGGAATATCAACCCAAGTTTCTACAGGGACAACCGATGTCACTGCATATAGACCACCTGTATATTCCTCCCTGTCCTATTCCCAATCCTTCCATATTTCTGGTCTGTATCCCACAGTTGCTTGCCTACCATTACGCACAATAGGGGTCTTAAAGAGAGCTAGATTCTCCAATAGCAATCTCTCCTTTACCTCACTACTAGTAATCCGGGCTAGATTCAGTGAGTCATATTCTTGAGCTTTAGAATTTATGAGTTCTTTTAAGCCCACTGCAGCCTTAACACTGTTCAATTCTCCCTGACTCATCCCATACCTTAAGAGATCAATATACTGATACTTGATTTTTCTCTCTTTAAAATACCTCTCAGCCTTTTTGGTATCAAAGCACTTTTTGCTACCATATATCTGAATATTCACAAAAAACCCCCTAAGTCCTTATTAGCAAAGGCAGAATATAGCCTTCCACCCCAAAATCCCCTTTAACAAATAGATGAGTGTCTTCTATCTCATAATCCCTCAGTTTATACTTAATCCCCAACCAATCAGGATTAAAACCAAACTCAATCACTTCAACATTTTCAAAAAACAAATAGGGTAGCAGTTCATTAAAATGTATCGGTCTTTGCGCCATTACATCAACAAGCCTTAACACCCGGTCCCTCTGTCTAGCTATCACCAAAGCATCTAGCTCAGGAATCTCATAGACACTATCCTGATAGCTATACAGCAAGTGAAACCAGTTAACCCCATAGCTATTAAGACAATCAAAGATTTTGGAGTGCTGATTTCTACCTCTCATGTAAGCGTCTAGACGTGTATCTAACACAGTTAACCCTCTCATCTCACCTGCATTATCAAGCTTAAGTTCCAGATACGGCTGTTTATCTCTAGTAGGCTTAAAACCAAACTTAGGATAGAGTTCCACCACACTATCATTAGCTAGCAAAAAAGCTTGAGTATCCGGATACTTCCCAAGAATATGTTCCATTATTGTTCTAGATAACCCCTTGCCCCGGTATTCCTCCCTAGTAGCAACTGCTCCAAACTGAAGATACTCTCTTTGTATCCCATTAAGCAAAAGCCTCATCTTATATACCGAAACATTAGCAATCATACAGCCGTTATCAAAAATGGAATAGCATTCATAATCCTCATTCCAAACATCCTGTTTATGCCACTTCTCAAAGCTAAAACCAAAGACATTAAGAATTAGCTCGTTATACAGCTCCCTAAACTCTTTAGTAGCGGTAACTCCATTGGTCATAACAATCATAAAAAGCTATTCCTCTTTTCCAAGAATAGGACCCTTCCTTATGGGATTTCTTAGAATCCTCTTCCTTTTCTTTTCTTCATACATACGATAGTCAGCAGTTGCCACCAATTCATCCACACCTATTCCATCTTCAGGGTATTTTGCATAACCCACACTCATATCACAGTACACATCTTTCCCATCGATGTGATACTCTTCCCCTAAAAGGCTCTGTATTTCTTCCACATACTCTTCTAATGTTCTATTACAATGCTGTCCTAGCACTGCCAAGAACTCATCCCCACCAATCCTGGCAAACTCAATAATATTTCCATACCCATTTTTTAATCTCTCCGCCACCTGTCTTAATAGTTCGTCTCCAGCCTTATGACCCAGCTCATCATTAACCTTCTTAAAATCATCTAAATCAAAATACAAAATGGCTAGACCACCAACCTGTACTCGTTCTGCTAAACACTCATAGATATACCTTCTATTGAACAACCCAGTTAGAGTATCTGTATCCAAGAGCCTCTTAATCTCTCTTTCCCTATCTTTTCTCTCAGTGATATCCGTATAGATAGCATAAACCCCAAGCTGATTCTCCTTAAGGTAAATAGGGTATGAGAGGATCTCTACTTCAACAGGTGTACCATCTTTCTTAACCCTTACAGTTTCAGCTTTAACAATTTGTCCATTACCAACCACACACTGGTTATATTCCCTAGCCTCTTCTTTAAACTCTTTAGATACAATTAGGTCATCCATACAGACTCCCTGCACTTCAGCTAAAGAGTATCCAAACAGATTTTCAAAAGAACTGTTTACATCAACTACCGTATCCTTGCCATCAAGCATGGCTATAGCGTCTGGAGAATTAGCAAACAACTGCTTAAAATATGCCTTTTGCCTCTCTAATCTCTCCAAAGCCTGAACTTCAACCCTTCTATCCCGATACATGGCAAACATACCAACAACCCTATCATTAATGATAACCGGTCTCCCTACAGCTTCAACATCTATCAGCTTTCCGGTTCTTGTTCTCCTCTTTGTTTCTGTCATCATACTCTCTCTCCGAAGAATCTTCCCTTTAAATCTTTGCGACTCCTCAAAATATCCAGCAGGAATAATCAACTCGTTAATATTCTTAGACAAACAATCCTCCCTGGTATACTCAAAAAGCCTGGCAAACTCCTCATTAACATCTAGGATATTCTCTTCAATATCAAGAATAGCTATGGGATACAAAGAGCGATTAAAGAGCTGATGTAAGAACTCATCCTTTTCCTTAAGTAGCTTTTCCTTCTCTTTTTCGGAGCTAACATCCCGATAGATTACATAGCTACCACTTATCCGGTTATCAATCACCACAGGATAACTAACAATCAGTACATCTAAAAGCCCCTTAGACTTAGTCACCCTTCTTGCCTGTAACTCCACTTTCTCCCTATTTAAGACTCTCATAGAGATCTCTTTAGCTACAGACCTATCTGCCTCACTAACCACAAGCTCATCAATATCCCTACCAATAGCTTCATGCCTGTTAAACCCAAACATCTTCGCAAAAGTACTATTAGCATCAATAATCCTGTTATCGTTATCAACAATAACTATAGAATCGGGAGAGTTATCAAATAGCTCCCTGCTGTATGATGAGAGAATAGTAATCTCTTTGTAGAGAGACTCATCAGCAATCGGCTTAAACTCTAGAATATATACCTGATCTTCTTCATTCATCAGTGAAACCACAATTTCAACGAGTTTAGCATCCCCATTCCGGTTAACTACACTCTCAAACAGAACAGCCTTACCACTATCAATACTTTTGCTGATTATACTCTTAACATATGGATCGCCAAACAACTCTTCCTTAACCTCTACCCTGAAAAGTTCTAGAAAAGCTAGATTGCTATCTATGATTTCATTTCTTCTAGTAATAACTACAGAGCTCTTGATATGATCAAATATCCTTTTATACAACGTTTCGCTCATTAAATCACCCCAGTCATAACCAACTGCCGGTATTCTTCCACAAACAGAGAGATTTTTCCTGTTAATTTAAGAATAACATTGGTAGAAACAAAGTAGCTACAACCAAGAAAATAGCCCCCATTATCACAAGACAAACTATACCAAGATATAAGCCAGTATTAGCTATCCCTAGACCGGGTAATCCCTCTTCAGCAATCTTTTGCCTAGCCAATACACCAAATACCACTGCTGCAAAGGCTAAAGGTATAACCATACGAAAAAGAGAAACCATCCCCAGATCCTCCACCAGAAACCCCAATACTATAGCCATAATCAACCCAACCATACTACCAATTCCCAGCAACAAAGAAGCATTTGCTAGCCTAGATGCCTTATCCATTTATCTTCCTCCAGACTAGGGGATGTCCCCATTTTGGTTAGAAAGTCAGCAACAGCTGACTTTCCTGTCACCTAATCAGAAGCAGCTCTCCTCAACTCGATAGTGGTGATATGAGAACAACAATAACGGATAAATCTCGAATCTACTGGTTTTCCCTCTCCATCAAGAATCTCACCGTTAAGAACTATAGCATTTTCTTCAATTGCAGAAAGAACTCCCTCAAAAGGTTCAGGTCCTACTCCCCCTGTTGTGAAAACCCGTATCCGATCACCAATCTCAATCTCAAATCTCGTCCCAATTCCTAGCAATTCTACACACCTGCAACAACATGGTTTTGTAGTTACGCCCATTCCTTTAACACCCCTTTCCTGTAATAGAAGTCAATGGATTACCCCAAAAAGCCATGTTCAGCAAACTAAGAGAAGACCTAACAAAACAAATCTACCTTAATCCTCTTGAATATGCCAAATATCTTAGCATGCTGTAGACATCTTTCTTACCTAGGTTTTTCCTGCAGGTACCAAGAAAGCTTATCGACCACCTCGACCAATAAGCTTTCTTGACAGCAATTTATAGCTTCTCCACCACCTTAAAATCCCTACTAATCCCTGTATCTCTCTGCCAATCATCCTTACCTCTGTTAGCAGCATGTAGATCATCAGCTATCTGTGTAAGTACTTCCCTCATCTCTACCCCATTATCCCAGTCTTCAGGAATCATTTGTATACCCAGATATACTCCCAAAACATTTCCCGTGATAGCACCCCTACTATCACTATCACCATCATGATTTACTGCAGCGATTAAGGCTTTCTTGAAATCATCCCTGTGTTTAAGGGCACAGTATACCGATATGGCCAAAACTTCTTCACCTATCCCCTCTCCAAGTCTTGATATATCGTTATCAGAAGCGCTCAGAGCTAACTCTAAAGCCAATGTTAGCCTCTCACTACATTCCTCATGGTTTTGATATTCTTTAATAGTATCTCTGAGAGCAGCTTCAAGGTCCTGTCCTTCCAAAAGAGCAGAACAAGAATACCTGCAGATAAACATCCCGATGGATAGATAGTGACATATTCTTTGACAAGCTTCTAATTTCGTTTGCAGGCTTTGGCTTCTTGCTGACTTCCGTTGCTAGAACCCTTTAGTTTCTTAGATAAAGATCAGTTCAATCTCCTTCCACAAAAAAACTTGCCGATTCCCCGACAAGTTCATCAAACTCAACATCCATCCTAGCGATAATCTAAAAGCACCCTATTGCCAAACTGTTCTTTCAAAAGCCCCATTAACTCAGATATATCAACAGCTTCTTCAAGAATGCCCATATATAACCCACCAACAGCATTAATCTCAAACTCCATCGTCTCCAACTTTCGCTTAAAGAAAATAATGCTCTCAATATCCTTGTCACCTAGAACAATCATATCACCATTGGCAGCAGGTATGAGAACTAACTGTTTTAGAAAAACCTCTAAACTGTATCTCTCTGTTCTAAAAAAACCTAATCTCAGCCTGAAATTGTATGCCATATCAAACCACCTCTAACTACACTATACCAAGTGCCAACCACAGATAAAACACTTCTCCTAACATGGCACTGCCAAAATAATGACATGAATCATGCCTGTTGCATTGTCAAAACATCTAACTCCGTAATATACTTTCCCTAAAGGAGAGGAAAACTATGAGATTCAATGAAAAGTTAGAATTCCTTATGAAGATAACCAACACATCGAACAGTGCATTAGCAAAAAGCTGTTCCCTTGACCCTTCCTTTGTCAGCCGTCTAAGGCACGGAAAGAGAAAACCCTCAAGAAAAGAGAACTATCTCAAAGCAATGGCCATATACTTCTCAAGAAATAGTCAAGCAACCTATCAAAAAGAAACTATCTACAAAACCCTAAACCTTCAAGAGAAACAAACTGAAGAAGAATTGTCAGAACTCCTGTACAAATGGTTACAGGAACAAGAGTCAGAGAACACAATTCAAGACTTTCTCAACCAAGTTACCCACTTCCACTTTAGGAGGCCAACAGTTGAGATTGAACTTGGAGAAGCAGATCTATCTCAGAACGTATTCTACGGAACTCAAGGGAAAAGAGATGCCGTTACTAACTTCCTGCTACTAACATTGAGTTCAGACCAATCCCAAACTCTGCTCCTATACAGCGATGAAGACTTGGAGTGGCTAACAGGCGATCCTAACTTCACTCAAAAATGGTCAACTCTGCTAGCCCAGGTCATTATGAAAGGTAATAGGATTAAGATAATTCACACTGTCAATCGTAACCTTGACCAAATGCTTTCAGCAATTAGAGAATGGCTCCCTATCTATATGACCGGAGCTATTGAACCATACCACTACCCCAAAGTCCGGGATGGGGTATTTAGACGTACCCTGTTCATAGCTCCAAATACTGTTGCCCTGACATCAAACTCCGTAGGCAATAACCCTACAAACACTGTCAACTTCCTATACACTGATAAGCAAATACTTAAGGCAATGACAGAAGAATTTCGGAGCTTTCTTTCTCTCTGTCGTCCTCTGATGCAGATTTTCACCCCAAATACCAGAGATGCCTGGCTTACAACCCTCATTGAATTTGAAAACGAAGCCGGCACAAGTATTCTTAGAAGCAACAATCTTTCCAATATCACTATACCCCTATCCGTTGCAGAAAGAATTCTGCCTGATACAAAAGATAGAGAAAACCTCTTGGCATTTCAAGAATCTCGCATTAGAAATTTTAAAAACAGACTGAAAAATCAGCAACACATCGAGTTTATCACCTTACCAGAGGTTGATGAAATACAAAGTGGTAATGTATTAATAAACTTCTCAGATATACTAAATACAGACCCCATCTACTATACTAAAGAGCAATTCAGAGAGCACTTAGAAAACGTACTATATCTGACAGAAACCTATGAGAACTACCACATATATATTGAAAATCAAGAAGCCACAAACTATATGTTATACATAAAGGAGGATATCGGGATAATTGCTGCCAAAACCTCTATTCCCTCCATAATTTTTGCCATCAATGAAAGCAACATGACAGCAGCCTTCTGGGACTACCTACAAACAATTTCAACAGGGGAGAAAAAAAGCTTATCTCTTATCAGAAGCCTAATTAAGGAACTTAGATAGAGATTCCTGGCACAAAAAGTGCCAGGAATCTGTCAATGCCAATTTCTCTTTGATGCTTTTACAAGTATTCTAAACCATGTATATTTGAACTAACTATATCCTCTTATGATTACTGCAGTTACCCCCCTGCCTGGGTAACTGCAGTAATTTGCTGTATACCGCTTTTCTTTGTTAATCCATCTGATTAGAATAGGGAATATTTAGGCCTTCCTGCCATCTTAAATATGGATAGGACAGACCCTCCTCTATCTCCCATATGCTTTCAAAATCCCAGCTATTAAAGGTCCACTGCTGCATCATCTCTTGAGTAGTCCTAGCACTACCTTTAGAATTATCTTTAGTGGTAGTCTCCACATCATAATATGAGTTAGTTATTTCGACTATAAAGGTATACCCTATTAATCCACCTAGCTCACCAGTATCACCCGACACCGTTCCAACAGCATAAGAATTAATGACATAGCTCCTACCAAGATATCCAACAAGGCCACCAACCGTTCTGTTGCCTGTCACAGAGCCAGTAGCATAAGAATTCTCAATTATATTCATGTATGGACTATTAGCGGAACTCTGACCAACTAACCCACCGACATAATAATCACCAACAACATTAGCAGAAGAAAAACTCTTTAAGACCTTACCACCCTGCCAATTATAGCCTAAGAGTCCTCCAACAATACTATACCCAGACACAGAACCAGAAGTGTAACTCGCTTCAATTACTCCCTGATCAAACCCAAAAACATTCTGTGAACCAACAAGTCCTCCTACATAGCTATAACCCTCTACACTACCGATAGCACTTGAACCTAGAATACTGCCCAGATTCCTTCCAGCCAATGATCCCACATAATCATGTCCCAGAACAGACACATCTCTAAGAGAGACATTCATTAACTGCCCGGTACTATCAACCTGAGAGAAGAGACCCACATAATCCTCATCAGGTCTGTTGATAGAAAGGTTTGTTATGACCCTACCATTACCATCATACTGACCCGAAAAAGCCCTATAGTTATCTTCCCATGTGGCAGGTTTTTCACCAATTGGTTCCCAATCATACCCAATCAAATCAATATCCTCAACCTGTCTAAAATGCTTATCAAGATAGTATCTAACAGCATCAAGAGCTAGAGCCGTATCAACTAGATAAGGATCAAGTACTGTACCAGAACCACCTGCAAATGGATTCTCCATAAAGTTTGCCTTAATCTCTGTATCACCAGTTACCATAAAGGTATAAGCTTCATCTCTAGAGAGCTCCCTACCATTCTGCGTCCAGTTAAAGAATAGATATCCCTCAGCAGGAGTAGCTGTTATAGTATGGGTAGTTCCCCAGAGAGCACTTATACTACTCTTAGAAACACTGCCACCGGTACCTGCCACAAAACTAACATACTTATTAGGATCCAACTCTGGCAAACCAGGAATATTATTAGCCTGCCATTTTAGATAGGGATACCCACCAGCAATCTGCCAAGTGTTCTCAAAATCCCAGCCATTGAAATTATCTATATCAACCATCTGATCAGAAGTCCTTCTTTCACCCTTAGAAAGATCAGTCTGCCCGGTTGTCGCTAAGTCATAATAACTAGATACAATCAGAGCCTCATCTTTATAGTTCATCCCAAGCAATCCACCCACATGACTACCTTCACCTAAAACTGCACCAACAGCATAACAGTTCTCAATATAGGTGTTCCAGCTATAGTTATAGCCAATCAAGCCACCCACAACATAGCCACCCGTTACACTACCGCTAGCATAGCTATCATATATCTTCGAGCTATTGTTATAACCAATAAGACCGCCCACATACTCATTTCCAACTACATTTCCAGTAGCATAGGAAGATCTAATATTTCTATGGTCAGTTCCTCCAACTAAACCACCAACTTGTGTATATCCTCTAACCTGCCCTGTAGCATAACTAGACTGAATCTCCCCAGAATTACGACCAACCAAACCACCAACATGCTGGTAGCCTTCGACATCACCAGTAGCATAGCTATTGTGTATACTCAAAGCACTTGAAGAGTTATTACCAATTAGACCCCCAGCCTGACCCTCACTAATAACCAGCACATCTGCAAAAGAAGCCTCAATTAGACCAGCAGAGTTATACCCTACTAACCCACCTACCTGTGAGTTTCTTTCTCCCCGGACAACCCCGGTAGCCGAACTGTTCTTCACAGTTCCTTCTCTGTTATAGCCAACTAACGAACCTATCCGAGTTTCTTCTCTTCTCAAAGAGTCAGAGGTTCTCCCGGTTATATCCACATCCAAAAGAGTTACATTCTCAATACTTGCTCCTCTAACATAACCAAAAAGACCAAAGCTATCATAGTTAACACTGTCAATAGTTAAGTTCTCAATTGAGTACCCATTACCATCAAAAGTACCCATAAATGCATTTTCATATGATGTCCCTATAGGTTCCCATCCCTCACCAGTAGAATAGAGGGATAGATTAATATCTTCAACCAATATAAAATGGGCATCTAAATAGTTACGCACACTATTAAGCTGTACTGCTGAAGCTACCCTGTAAGGATCCTCTAGTGTTCCAACTCCTCCAGCAAACTCATCTACAGTTACAATACAACTAGCAACAATATTCTCATTAGCCAAAGATGTCACCATAATTGTAGTAGTACCTGCAGATAATGGAGTAACTATCCCATCTACCACAGTAGCTACTTCCGGATGACTTGAAGTCCATTCAATCCCCTTATTTGTTGCATTACCAGGCTCTATACTAGCAATCAAGGTACCTGTTGCTCCACCAGCATCTAAAGTCATGGTACTTGGTTCAACACCAACTGAACTAACCTCAACAACTGTAACGCTAGGTCTAGGAGGTGCTGATATTGTAGTAAAACCACCATCAGATACACTAACCTCTTGCCCTGATGAAAAGCTTTGATTATTTACAAAAACATTCTCTGCTTGTACTTCAACCTGAAGGCGAGCACTAGATTCAATCCTAGCTCCCTGAGCAGATTCAGTTACAACAACCCTATTTACAAGAGATCCTGGAGCAACGCTAACCATAGCCGCATTCCTTAGCGTCACATTACCAAAATGACCTGCTAGTTGTACTGAAGCACTACTAGGAATCCTCTCAGAAATCTCAAGTTCCTTGAAAGCTATCTCAGAAGTATCCTTTGACTCAAGCTTTACACCCGAGTCCACCCGTGTAACACCAGTAATCAGAGTATTCCCCTCTGCTACAACTCGAACAGAACTCAAAGACCTATTAATCACCATATCCCTAAGTCTAGAATTCCTAAAATAGATAGACTCTTCTCCACCACCCCAGACATAGGTCACCCCTTGTACAGTAACTCCCTCAAGAGTTACATCCCCATCACCAATACCCTGTGCTAAATAGAGGTCACCACCGATAGTCATATTTTTTAAGATAACCCCACCTGTATTAATAACCACATTCCCTTTAGTATCCTCAGTATAACTGCCTGGAGATGTATAAATATTTCCACCAGCATTGCTTAACAATGCTACTGTTTCAGCTCGCTTAATATTATTGTTAGGACCAAAACTCCCATCAGGATATCCCTTAAGAATATCTTTTTCATATAAAACACCCACTGCATCACTAGCCCAGGAAGCAATAGCTTTTGAATCAGTAAAGCTTGCTATAGAACTCCCTTCCAAAGCAAATGCTCTAGCAACAACCACAGCCGCTTCCTGTCTGGTAATGTAATTATGAGGCCTAATTGTGCCATCAGGATAACCAGAAACATAACCAGCAGCTACAGCCTTAGCTATCTCATCATAATACCAGGCATCCGTAGGAACATCAGAAAAATTTACTATCTCCCTATCCTCCAAGCCAAATACCCTATTAATCAAAGTGAAAAACTCAGCTCTTGAGATATATCCTTCCGGCCTAAATGTCCCATCAGGATATCCAGATATTAGCCCTGAAGAAGACCAAGAGTTAATCTGTTCCTTAGCCCAATGCCCTTCAAGATCACCCGGCTGAGCCATAACCACAGTAACCAAAGTCAAAAACAAAAAAAATACGAGAATTATAGAAACAAACTTCCTTTTATGAATCATGAACTTTCCTCCCTTTCTTTAAAAGCAAAATGCCCATGCTTATTATGTACACCACTCTCACATTCATTCTATCTTTCATTCATGAATCCGGGTATCACCCCTAAGGGGTGATATTGCATGCAATATCATTGCTTATAGAGATAAAGATACTGTACAATAAATTATGTCCATAGAATAAAGAGTAGGAGAGAATTGCATGCAAAAACGCTATGTGCCAATAATCTTATCCTATGGTCTATTCTTAGGTTGGCTTCTCTCCTTTCCCTATAACGGGCCCCTTCTAGAACAACTACTGGCCCCCTATGACCTTGCCATTGCTTCGTATAGCCTAACCTATACTGCTATACCTGTCCTATTCCTAATAGGGTACTCTTTTTTTTCAATAGAAGAAAAATACTCCAAGTCCTTAATGACCTGGAGCCTAATCGTCTCTATGATTGGTACACTAATCCTTTTTCTAATTCCACCAACATACTGGTATCCTGTTCTAGCACTAATGGGAATCGCTAGTGTTCTCTATATAATCTCGTGGAGCTACTTCTACACCATGGAAATCCCAATCCAACAGAAACTCCAAGTGATGGCCCTAGTCATCTTTACAGGAAATATTATCTATTACATCCTGAATATTCTTACCTGGTTACCTACCTCTAGCATTTTGATACTATTAGAACTGATCCTAGGAGCAAGCCTATTAGCTTCATCAAGAACCACTATAACCCAACCTATAGAAATACCCTTAAAGAATAGACCGTTTCCCACAAAACTAATCTTTATCACCTGTTTGTTTCTTTTTCTAATTAATATCAATGACGGCCTGTCTTTTCATGCCATAGCACCCTCATTCAACACACTGTTTCCTGAGTATTCAATCTACTATGGTATCCTTCCCTACCTAACTGTCCTCTTGCTACTGTTCTTCTTAGGTCAGAAGATACCACTTATGTTTCATGTCTTCATAGGTACCTCTCTCTTAGGATTGGCATACCTTTCCTTTGGTCTGCTTACCGAAAACCTTTATAGCTATTTCCTTACCGATACACTCCTTCAGGCAGGCTGGGCAATGATGGATTTGGTCCTCTGGACTCTATTTGGCCTCATCGCTTCTATCTACGGTCGACCCTTGAAGATTACCGGGTATGCCTTTCTGGCAAACCTTTTTGGAGTCTTCGCTGGAGGGCTAATTGGCGTTCAAATACTTGCAAAAATGGATAATGCTTATCTAATATCAGCAGTATTCTCTGTAAGTATCATCTTTATATCACTTATGCTCATGCACTTACTGAATCAGGTAGTTGAAAAGGATCTGGGCAGCAAAATATCTTCCTTATCAGAGACTCCTTTAGAAAAGAACCCTCTAGCTTTACAACTACCCCAAACAGAACTCTTAAGTAAACGGGAAACTGAAGTGGCAGAACTCCTTATCCAGGGGTATACCAACAAACAAATAGCTGACATGCTAAATATCAGCGAAAATACGGTTAAGACTCACACCAAAAAGATCTACAGCAAACTTAATGTTTCTAATAAGAGAGAACTGCTGCAACTCTCCCTTTTAGTTAACAAATGATGAAGAAGGGGTTTCTTCCATACTTACAGTTTCGCACCAAAAACCACCCTAAAGCACCACTAGAACAGACAGCTTCCCATCCTTTCAACATTAACCCCTTAGAATCTTCTGGATTCCTTTAAGGTATCTCTTGTTAATCAAGTCTAATATCCCTTCAATCTTCATGGGTGGAACAGTCTTACCACCCATGAACATAATTGCCCGAATAGGGAGATCAGGTAACATACTGGCTACCATCTTCTTAGTTTCTTTATCTTTAGCCATTCTAAGAGCAACCTTTTTAGTTACCCACACAAAAAGCCTGCCAAAAAAAGTTACCTCTACATCATGGAGAGTATCATTAATATCAAAGGGATAGGCTTTAACCCTATTCCCCTCAGGTAACGGCAGACCATACAGAACAGCAAACTCTTCCCTAGAAAACTTACCATTAAAATACCCTGATGTATTCTCAAGATAGTCAGGCTCTGCTCTCCTAGGACTATTTATCTGTACTGTGGTTGTCAATGGAAACACTGTACTTGAAGGACCTACCATGATCGTATAAGTACCGCTCTTAACATACCAGTCCTTAATCAGCGTATTGTAGTATGCAAAAGCGGAATGATTAAGAACAACAGATACTCGCGTACTTTGACCTGGCTCTAAGAGAACCTTCTTGAACCCCCGTAGTTCCTTGGCAGGCCGAAACACTCTATCATTGTTAGAGGAAACATATACTTGGGCAATCTCTCTAGCCTTGTAGTTACCGATGTTCTTTATAGTAAAGGACACAGTAACTTTGTCCTTCTTGTCAATCTCCATATCTGAATATGCAAAACTGGAATAGGAAAGTCCATGACCAAAAGGATACCGAACCTCAACGGCAAATGTGTTGTAGTAGCGATAACCGACAAAAATGCTTTCCCTGTACTCCACAGTATCCTTATCACCCGGGAAATGCTGATAAGAAGGGGTATCTTCTAAGCAAACCGGCCAGGTTTCTGCAAGCTTTCCAGAGGGAATAGCTTTACCCATCAACAGATTAGCAATAGCTCTACCTCCTCCCTGGCCGCCAAGATAGCCAAGAAGAATAGCCTTAACCTTATCTGCCCAAGGTAATTCCACCGGAGCACCACAAAGAAGAACTACCACTATGTTCTGATTAACTGTCACTAGTTCCTCAACTAACCTGTTATGACTCTCAGGTAAAGAAAGATCTTTCCTGTCAAACCCTTCAGATTCATAGGAATCGGGCAACCCAACAAAAACATATACGATGTCCTTGTCTTGAGCAACCCTACATGCTTCCGTTAGCAAATGTTCATCCACACAATGATTATCTAGAGAATATCCACTGGCATATTCTGCTCTTAAACCAGCTTCAGTCAAAGCATCCCAGGCATTATCTAACCTGAAGGGTTTAACTTTAGAACTCCCTGATCCCTGATATCTTGGCTCTTTAGCAAATACACCAACGATAGCTGCATTCTGATTGAAGTTCCCTGGCAGAATATTATCTATATTCTTTAACAACACTGCAGATTCTTCTGCTGCTCTAACCGCTAGCTGATGATGAGCTTCTCTATCATACTTGAAACCTTTAACTGAGTTCTCTTTAGCTTTAAGGACTAACTCTGTAACCCGACAGGCACTGACATCCAAGACTTCCTCTGGTAGGATACCTTTCTCTACCGCTTCAACTATTTGACGATCATTATAGCCTCCATTACCCGGCATCTCTAGATCCAAACCAAAAAGAAGACCTGCCACTCTATCATTGGTAGCTCCCCAGTCACTTACCACCAGGCCTTCAAAACCCCATTCTTCTCTCAACACCTTCTCTAGAAGAAAAACACTTTCACTGCAATATGAACCATTAACCCGATTGTAGGCACTCATAACAGTCCAGGGTTTGCCTTTTTTAATAGCAATCTCAAAGGCCTTAAGATATGTCTCCCTTAGAGCCCTTTCATCCACAATTGCATCAACTGTCATACGCTTCTTTTCCTGATTGTTAACAGCAAAATGCTTTAATGAGGTACCCACTCTCTGACTTTGCACACCCTGAATCCAGCTTGCTCCTAACTCACCACTTAAGAGAGGATCCTCGCTGAAATACTCAAAATTGCGACCACACAAAGGACTTCTCTTCTGATTAATTCCAGGACCTAACAGTACAGCAACCTGTTCTTCTTGACACTCCTCCCCTAAGGCTTTGCCAATCTCATAGAGCAATTCCCTATCAAAACTACAGGCCAGGCTGCTAGCAGTAGGGAAACAAGTAGCAGGAACACTATCATTTAGACCTAAATGGTCTGAGGAGTCCACCTGTTTCCTTAACCCGTGGGGACCATCAGCAACCATAACTGAAGGTAAACCCAGAGGTTTAATACCCTTTAAAGACCAGGAATCATAACCCGAACAAAGACCTGCCTTTTCTTCCAAGGTCATCTGAGTAACTAGCTCTTTAGCCTTCTCTTTAAGGCTCATACCATCTCACCTCTTAAGCTAGTATCACATCCTAAGAACCCCCACCGTAATAAACAGTGGGGGTTAAGTCTAATGATTATGCCTTGAGCTTTGCGAAACAACAGTATCACGTATTGTTTCCTTCTCTACCTTATCATTGTTTACTTCTAAATTCTTAAAAGCAGTGGAAATCATAAGCTTGATCCTGTTAAGCTGATTGACCTCACTAGCACCAGGATCGTAGTCAATAGCTACCACATTGGTCCCCGGATAGAGTCTTTTCAATTCCTTAATCATACCTTTTCCGGTAACATGATTTGGCAAGCAGGCAAAAGGCTGCATACAGATAATATTCTTGACATCTGACTCAATAAGTTCAATCATCTCTCCAGTTAAGAACCAGCCTTCACCCGTCTGATGACCCAACGAAATAACCTTAGAAGCATCCTCTGCTAGTTCATCGATTGGTTTTGGTATCAAGAACTTATCACTGTGACTGAGAGCCTCCCTATATGCCTTGCGATAATACTCCATCAGTCTAATCACCGCTAAAGCAATGACCTGAGACTTCTTGCTGCCAGACAGATACTTATGACTGAAGTCTTTGTAATACAGAGAATACAGGAAGAAGTCAAACATTCCCGGCATTACTGCTTCAGCACCCTCAGCCTCAACTATCTTAACTACTTCATTATTAGCAGTCGGATGATACTTTACTAGAATCTCACCGACAAGACCGACCCTCGGTTTAACCTCATTAGTAATTTCTAGTTCATCAAACTCTCGCACCATATTCAGGATGTTCTCTCGGAAGACCTTCTTACTAGAACGCTTCAATGAATCTTTACAAATCTTAACCCACTTCTCATAAAGTTCATTGGCAGAGCCCTTAAATTTCTCATATGGTCTGACTCGATAAAGTACATTCATCAAGACATCACCATATACCAAAGCCATCATAGATTTATCCAGAAGCTTAAGAGTCCACTTGAAACCAGGATTCTTCTCTATTCCAGTAGCGTTGACAGAGATAACCGGGATATGCTCAAACCCTGAATCTCGCAAAGCTTTTCTTAAAAGAGCAATATAGTTGGTAGCTCTACAGCCACCACCAGTTTGTACCATGGCCACAGAGGTATTCTCCAAATCATACTCTCCTGACTTCAACGCTTCTATCAGCTGACCGATGACAATGATGGCTGGATAACAAGCATCATTGTTCACATATTTTAGACCTTCATCAATAGCTTTATAGTCTATTGATGGTAAGATAACCACATCATAACCAGACTGCCTAAAAGCCTCTTCTAAAAACTGAAAATGCATAGGTGACATCTCAGGAGCCAGGATAGTATGCCTCTTCTTCATCTCTTTTGTAAACTTAATTCTTTTATACCTATTGTCTACCCTAGTTAACTTGTAGCCACTCTTGTCTCTTTCTGTCATGGCAGCTTTCAAAGAACGAATTCTGATTCGAGCTGCCCCCAGATTATTGCCCTCATCAACTTTTAGCGTTGTATATATTTTTGAAGACCCCTGTAAAATCTCTTGAACCTGATCAGTTGTAATGGCATCTAAACCGCAGCCAAAGGAATTTAGCTGGACTAGTTCCAAGTCCTTTCTTGTCGCTACATAGCTAGCTGCTGCATAAAGCCTTGAATGATAGGCCCACTGATCAACTACTCTAAGAGGTCTCTCCACCTCTCCAAGATGAGCTATAGAGTCTTCAGTCAATACAGCCATCCCTAAGGTGTTAATCATCTCTGGTATACCATGGTTAATTTCCGGGTCAATATGATAGGGTCTTCCTGCTAGAACAATCCCCTTAATACCCTTTTCCCTTATTAAGCTTAAGGTATCTTCTCCAGCCTTCTCAATGTCTTTCTTGAAGCCCTCCTGCTCCCTATATGCCCTATCAACACTTTCCCTAATCTCTTTCATGCTGATATCAAATACCCTTAATTCCTCATACAATCTCTGTACCATTCTCTTTTGATTATCATAAGGAAGAAAAGGATTCATATAGAGAATATCCTTATCCCTTAAAACATCAACATTGTTCTTTATCACCTCTGGGTATGAGATAACAATAGGGCAGTTGAAATGGTTATCCGCCTCTTCCTGTTCCCTTTGCTCATAAGTGATTGAGGGATAAAAAATGAAGTTAATGTCTTTTTCAACAAGATCCATTATATGACCATGGACTAACTTCCCTGGATAACAGACAGACTCAGAAGGAATAGTCTCTATCCCTTTTTCATAAATGGCTGTTGATGACCTATCTGATAACTGTACCCTAAAACCAAGATTGGTAAAGAAGGTAAACCAGAAAGGATAGTTTTCATAAGTGTTTAAGACTCTAGGAATACCCACAGTACCTCTTTTCGCATCTGCTTCAGATAACGGTCTATACTTAAATATCCTTCGATACCTATATTGATAGAGGTTAGGTAATATCTTATCCTTTTGCCACTTACCACTGCCTCTTTCACATCTGTTACCTGAAACAAATCGGTCACCATCATTAAAATCATTGATGGTCAAAAGACACTTATTTGAGCATAACTTACACCTTGATATCGAGGTTTTATATTCAAATTGATCTAACTCATATCTATCCAAAAGAGTGGAACTATGATTTTCAACACATCTTTCTTTAGCAATTAAGGCTGCGCCAAAGGCTCCCATAATACCTGAAATATCAGGCCTGACAACCTCTCTGCCAGATAGCATTTCAAAACTTCTCAATACTGCATCATTATGAAAGGTCCCACCCTGGACAACAATCTTTTCTCCTAACTCCTCAGGACTCTTCAGCTTAATCACCTTATACAAAGCATTCTTAACTACTGAATAGGATAACCCAGCAGAGATTTCCCCTACAGAGGCACCATCCTTCTGTGCCTGCTTCACTCTAGAGTTCATAAAGACTGTGCACCTAGAACCTAAATCTACGGGATCAGGTGCATCAAGAGCTCTATCAGCGAAATCCTCGATATCTAAACCTAAAGAATTCGCAAAGGTATCTAAAAAGGAACCACAGCCAGAAGAACAGGCTTCATTAAGGAGAATCTCATCAATAATTCCATCCTTAATTTTCAGACACTTCATATCCTGACCACCAATATCCAGAATAAAGTCTACACCTGGATTAAAGAACTCAGCTGCTTTGTAGTGAGCCACAGTCTCTATCTCACCAATATCAACCTTCAACGCAGCCTTAATCAACCCCTCACCATAACCGGTGACAGTTGAATTAACAATCCTTGCCTTAGCTGGCAGGATATCATAGAGTTCTCTTAAGGCCTTCCTTGTTGAATTTAAAGGACTGCCCTCATTACTACCATAATAGGTATGCAAGAGTGCTCCTTCCCTATCTATTAAGGCTACCTTGGTAGTTGTAGAACCTGCATCTATCCCTAGGAAACATTCACCTTCAAAGGTATCTAGGTCTTTTCTCTTTACAGCACTCCGTTTATGCCTTGACCTAAAGTCCTCATACTCTTGATTATCCTTAAACAAGGCTGCTAGTCTATGAGATTTAGCAGAACTACTCCCAAGATTCTCAACCTTACCCAATAGGGATTTTAGAGTAACTAGCTCTTCACTCTTAGAAGCCAAAGCAGCACCAATAGCTACATAAAGCTGAGAATTCTCTGGAAAAACCACATGTTCTGGCGCCAAATTAAGAGTTTCTATAAATCTCTTTCTTAACTCAGAAAGAAAATACAAGGGACCACCTAAGAAAGCCACATTTCCTCTAATAGGTCTACCACAGGCTAACCCACTCACAGTCTGAATAACAACAGCCTGAAGCACAGAAGCAGCAATATTCTCCTTAGCAACACCCTCATTTAGTAATGGTTGAACATCTGTCTTAGCAAAAACCCCACACCTAGCAGCAATCGGATAAAGAGTATCATAGCCCTTAGCCAGTTCATTCAAGCCAGCTGCATCCACCTTCAATAGAGATGCCATCTGGTCTATAAAGGAACCCGTCCCACCTGCACAGATACCATTCATCCTCTGTTCCACACCATTATCAAAATAGGTTATCTTAGCATCTTCTCCCCCTAACTCAATAACCACATCAGTCTCAGGATGATAGGTGTTAATTGCTTCTGTTGCAGCAATAACCTCCTGAGTAAAGGGGACACCCATTCGCTGAGCAATACCCATACCAGCAGAACCAGTGATCATCACATTTAATTCCACGTTCTTTAACAATCTGTATGCATCATAAAGAACCTGCTGCAATTTGTATTTAATGTCAGCAAAATGCCTTTCATACTTGCTATAGATAAGGTTTTTCTCACTATCAAGAATAACTACCTTAATAGTTGTTGATCCAATATCAATACCCATATAATATTTCATGATTTTCAGCCTTAGCGGCCCCACCTCCATTTCAAAATAATATTGCCTTGTTTACCTTTTTATTCCTTCGTCATTTTTCGTGTTATTTCCTCTCACTAAATAAAAAAATCATATTCAACCCTATACTCAAATGGCTAAATATGATTTCTATATATAAAAGGACGGCTAGAGGTATCTCATTTGACTTCTTTAACTCTACCAACAAACCCACTCTCCAGCATGACTTTAATCCCATGAGGATGACTAGCTGATTTTGTAAGTATCCTCTTAACAATACCCTCTGTAAGAACACCACTCTGTTGATCCTTTTTTTGCACAATTAACACCTTTGAACCTACTTGCACCTCACTTCTCTTCACTATTCACTTTCCTTCCTTTTTCCCTATTTCCTATAGGCAACATAGATATCTGCATCAACCATTACCCCATCCTCAAAATAGTGATGGACAAAATATAGATTACCCTCATTATCCAGGGTTGGTTCCCCAGCAAACTGTGATACTATCAGTTCCGGTTCTCCCCATACACCATTCTCTTTTATGGAGCGGAATATGCCCGGAGTGCCCAGATATGTCCTTGTAAACCATAACTCATTCCCATCTTGAGAAACAAAAGGATATCCATCCATTGTTTCAGTATTAACTACCTCAATATTAACAGGGTCAGTCCAGGAATTCCCGATTCTGGTAGTTACCCAAATGTCATAGTCTCCCTTACCCCCGGGTCTATCAGAATGAAAATACAAATCATCACCATGAAGATGTACTTCTCCTATTTGTATTTCCTTCATAAGATAATCCCCTGCATATTCCCAGTCCACCCACTTGCCATCAACTGAGCGTGCCGTAAACATATTTACTCCGGTATACCCTTCCCTTGCCGAAGCAAACCACATCTCATCCCCCTGGATAGCTACAGCACCATCCAAGGACAACTTGCCTGGCTCCTGAAGCCATACTCTCTCAGGCTTGCTCCAGCTTGTTCCCTCTTTATGAGTAACCCAAATACCACTTACCTCATCGAGCACTTGCTTTTCCGGTGGTATTCTCACATCGGGAGTATAGAAGAAGTATAAGGTCTTACCATCAGGTAAAATAAAGGGAGAATCTTCAAAACCTGCAGTATTCACCGGATAAGGTAAGGGTATCGGCTCCTTAAACTCATCTGAATGCAAGATTGGCTTATGTTGATCTGTTTCCGGCCCTCGTTTCCACATATCTCCTGGGATTTTCTCTTCACGATCCACATCTGGATATGTTGCAACCTGCTTACTCCCATAAACAACTAGAGCCAGCATTGATAAAAGCACTAAAACAACCGCTAACCTTTTCATATACTTGTGGCGTGAATACCCGTGACTTCAGTCTTGGGAGGAACGCCATCCTCCTTTTTTAGTATGATTGCTAGTTTTTTTGTAATAGCTAAAAACCTATCGGTAAACTATTCTAGAAAGCTAGCAAAAACTAGTAATTTCCTCTTCGCCAATGTTATCCAACAGTTTGTTGTTGACAGCACAGTTCCTACCCCTCAGAACTGTTTAACCATCAACTGCAGTGCTTGGAGATAGAGGAGTACCCCAAGGTGCCTATATATTTCTTGGTAACCTAGTCATTTAAGACTTAGGCTAGTCAATCAGAACTTGTGTCTAGGTTTCAACACAAACCCTCGACTTTAGTCGTGGGTAATTGACGATAATCCCCTTTTTGTCTCAGTATATTATCAAGACTTCTCCCTTAACGCTTCAGAATCCTATAAAGCCATAAAAGATGCTGAGGCAACTAGCTAATTTTCAACAGAGCTACACTTCAGCTTTTGCCTCTTCCATACGCAAAAACTGCGTTAATTCCATACGCATCTCTTCAATAATATTTTCAGGCCTTGTAATACAGCTGTAGAATATCGTGAAATAGATTACCTTTGTTGACTCAACCAATTTGCTAACTATAGAGGCAATAATGGAGACCATAAACAGACCAACAAATAATGGCACCCAGGAAAAAGAGAACCCTTCAACTGTCCAGACAGTACTAGGAATTACAGAAGTCAATAGATATCCAACACCTACCGAAAGTGCAACGATGACCAGATAAAATGGCAAAAGCACCAACTTTACTAGATGACCCACAAAGTCAATACCAAACACACCCATTAAAGTAGCAGGAACATTATTTCGTAAAGTCTTTATCTCATCTACCAACTTATCTATAGGCTTCTGTTCAACAACAACTCCTGGTAACATATAGTGACTCAAAAGATCCCAGATCTCTATTAAAGCACCCATAAAAAGATTCATCAAAACACTACCGATGCCACCCTCTTTGTTTCTCTGGGTGCCAAGATACTTCAAACCCACTTCAGCTAAAGCAATTTTCCTCAAGTCCGGTTTCTGTAACTTTGTATGCTTATGTGCATCCTGATAGCTAATGGTACTACCCGTGATCGAATTATAGACAAGCCAGCTTAGATTGGCCTTTTGCCTAATATTGTAGAATATCTTAGCAGGCGTAAGAAGGAAAAGAAGGACAACAAGAGCAAGAATACCCCAGCCAATATAACGACCTGTAAGAAAAGATAGCAAAGAACCAAAGAAAATAGTATTTAAGATAATTGCTACAATAATCATGTTAACTGTCGGTTTCAAGGTATCAGAGTTTTTTCCAATAATCTTGAATGAATTTCTCAAGAGATAGCCTGTGTCCCTTACTCCTTCTGTGAAAGATTTCTTAGCAAACTGTGGAGACATCTCATCACCTTTTCTTTCTTTGTAGGAACCAATGGAAGGAAAATTGGAGGGACTGCACAAAGATAAAAAACAGGGCCTATTTTCGCTATAACCCCACCTGCCCTTTAAGAAACTGGCCACTTTGCAGAACTTTGTACATTAAAAGCACAATTTGATATTACCAACTATTCTGGCTCATTGTAAATAATACTTCACTCTACATAGTTCAAAAGTTAATCCACTTGGCCCTAAGACTTCTAAATATACTTTAGCGATTCAGGAAATTGACTCCCACATTACTCTTAATGTCTTTCCGCAGTTTTCCGGTTTAATGCCTTCGCATTCGGCAGTCTTTCATCTAATCCGAAGCATCGGTAACTGCCAAGATACAATGCCTATAATAGTTTCCTGCCTGTCGCTTCAAAATTGCGATGAAATGCCATTTGCATTAACAAACCACTAATACCTTATTGCAAACCTAAGTTCCTATGCCAAAACATCCATCGGATATACCCGTATCGTAGCATCTGGTAACATTGCCATGGCTGTACAGTTGGAAAATGTACCATGCTGTTTCAACCTGCATCAAAGAATCAAATCTATTCCCTCCTCTTCCATAGCTCTTGCATAATCATCAATGCATTTGCATTTTATGTTACAGTTGCAAAACTGTTTGCCCACAGCATCTTTCAGGTTCTGTCTAAGCTTCTCAAACCTCTGATTTTCCTCACCTAGCTCCTTGTACTTAAGATAGCAGTAAGTACCTCCAATAGTTGCTACTACTAATACAATCAGCTCAAACAAACTTAATCGCTTGACTGTATGTCCAAATATTGCAGGGGGAATTACATTTCCCAGATAAGACGCAATATTGCTAATTACTAAGACTGCTGCAATTCCAGTAACTAAAAGAGATACCATAAGTTCTTTCTGGCGGTTACTGATTTTATCTCTAGTCTCCAACACTCTAAGTGTTTTTTGCCGCATTGGATAACTCAATGTTTTTAAGATATAATCTAGTTTCCCTGACACGGTACCACCTACTTCAAGAATTTTGTGGTAGCTGATCTAAACTCTCACCTACTGTTTGAAAACCATCAGTTCTCAACTGTCCACGCCCATACAATATATGCTGTGAAACTCAGTAATAAAACAAACTCCAGATTCAAGCCTAAACACTGTTCCTCTCAAATTGCCGCATCATCACTATGCCAGACATAAATTCCCAATGCGTGTGCCATAATTATTACTGAGAAGAGTGATTCCCATTTTACAGCTTCATCCCCTAGAGATTCTAGCACGAACTATCCTAGGCTTTACTGCGCTGCTACCACCCGCATCCTTGGACGTCTGCGTTTACCTTTGTACTCATTTCATGCAGATCTTGACCACAACAGGAACATACCTGTTCTTCAGGCGACAGACGATATTCAACGGTTTCTACCGGTAGGCCTTCTAACTGTGCCTCCCGATGTCCATGTTTTTTACGACGCTTATAGGTGATTTCCTCCATGGATGGCTCAGGTAGAGAAACTTTAGCTTCTTTCTTCACTTCATTAAAGAGCATTATTTGATTGGAGTTAGTTTGTTCACTAGACTTGCCGAATTGTTTATGTTGGCTAAGACGGAAGTGCTCTTCAAACCAAGCAAGTTTAGCCGTCAGTTCAGCTATTTGCTGCTCTTGGAGTGCGATTATATTTTGAAGACCTTCTAAGATATTTGCTGTATTTTCACATTATTTAGATTCGACATCTATTAAGAAAGTTAGAATCTCAAGTAGTGGTGTAAATTTTGATGGCGGGTATTGACAGAAAAGC
>DYGY01000004.1:91613-97439 GCA_020724425.1 Thermaerobacter marianensis | reverse complement strand
CCGGCTTCCTTCAGATTCCACCTCACGATGGACACCCTTGCCTTTAGCTAATGGTAGCCCATAGCGGACTTTCACCGCCAAGTTACCGCCCATGCCGAGCGCACAAAGTTAAGCCTCTGAAACCATTGAGGTTCAGAGGCTTTCAAATTTCTATTCCCACTCAATAGTTCCGGGGGGTTTAGAGGTTATATCATATACCACTCTGTTAACACCATCTACTTGGTTGATTATCTTGCTAGAGATAGCTTCTAATGTCTCATAGGGGATCTTAGCCCAATCAGCAGTCATACCATCCTCACTGGTAACAGCTCTAAAGATTAGAGTATAGGCATAAGTACGCTCATCACCCATAACCCCAACAGACTTCATGGTAGAAAGCACTGCAAAACTCTGCCATAGCTCATCATAGAGGCCTGTGGTTTTCATCTCTTCAGTAATAATGGCATCAGCCTGCCGGAGAATATTTAGGCGGTCCTCGGTGACATCACCTAAGATCCTTATGGCAAGACCGGGGCCGGGGAAGGGTTGCCTTTTAATGATACTGACAGGAAGACCTAATTCTTCTCCAACCTTACGAACCTCATCCTTAAAGAGATACCTTAATGGCTCTACCAGTTCAAACTCCATATCCTCTGGTAGACCACCCACATTATGATGACTCTTAATTACAGAAGCAGAACCGGTGCCTGATTCAATTACATCTGGATAGACTGTACCCTGAACAAGGAACTTAACTGGTTCTTTTGATTGTTCTGAAACCTTAATGGCTTCCTCTTCAAACACCCTGATAAATTCTTCACCTATTAGCTTTCGTTTGGCTTCTGGGTCAGTTACTCCCTCTAACCTTTTTAAGAAACGTTCTTTAGCATCAACCACTCTGAGGTTAACCCCAAGCTTTAAGAAGGTATCTCTAACCTCTTCTACCTCACCTTGACGCAAAAGACCATGATCAACAAAGATAGCTTGCAATCTATCCCCAATTGCTTTATGTACCAGAGCTACAGCAACAGAAGAATCCACACCACCGCTTAAACCAGCAATAGCCCTGCCTTCCTTAACCTGTTGCTTAATGGCCATAATGCTTGACTCAATAAAAGAGTCCATTGTCCATTCAGGCGTTAAAAGAGCAACCTCTCTCAAGAAGTTATTGATTACCTCATTCCCCTTTGGTGTATGCATGACCTCAGGGTGAAACTGAACTCCATAGAGTTTCCTTTCTTTATTAGCCATGGCAGCAACCGGTGAATTCTCTGTGGAAGCAAGAATGGTAAAGCCTTCTGGAGGTTTCACCACAAAGTCTCCATGACTCATCCAGACCTGCAGCTCTTTACCTAAATCCTTAAAGAGGTCACTGTTGTCATGTACTGTCATCATCGTCTTCCCATATTCCCGTCTTTCAGACTTACGGACATCACCACCTAAAAGGTAGGTCATAATCTGAAGACCATAACAAATACCAAAGACAGGGATATCTAGATTGAAAACCTCAGGATCACAGGTTGGTGCATTCTCTGAATATACACTAGCAGGTCCCCCTGATAGAACCAAGGCCTTGGGATTATGTTTCTTTATCTCTTCAACGCTAGCATCATGCGGTAAGACTTCACAAAAGACATTGGCTTCACGTATCCTCCGGGCAATCAGCTGTCCATACTGGGCACCGAAATCCAAAAGGACAACTGTATCAAGTTTGGTTGTCATTATTTCACCTGCCTAGCTTTCATATGCTTCTGGCTTTAGGATAGCCAGATAGGGTAAGTTACGATACAAACCTTTATAATCCAAACCATAGCCAACAACAAACTCATCTGGAATATCAAAGGCCCGATAATCAATCTGAACATCAATCTCTCTACGTTCTGCCTTATCTAAAAGTACAGCAACCTTTAAGCTAGCAGGATTCCTGGTCTGCAGAGTCTTTAAAAGATAATGTAAGGTTAACCCGCTATCAATAATGTCCTCAACAATGAGAACATTACGTCCCTCAATAGACTCATCAAGATCCTTTAAGATTCTAACCACACCGGAAGACTGGGTTCTATCCCCATAGCTAGAAACCGCCATAAAATCCATCTCTAAAGGTAAAGCAATCTCCCTAGATAGATCGGATAAAAAGATTACCGCACCCTTTAGTACCCCGATTAGGAGCAGATCTTTCCCCTCATAATCTCTGCGGATTTCAGCAGCTATTCTTGCAATACCAGCATGCAGTTCTTCTTCACTTATTAATACTTTGTTGATATCCTTCTCTAAAGCATTTGCCAAACTCTTCATCCCCCTTGTAAAAAGTACAGCCACATTTGTCCATCATTATACTTGTTTCTTTATAGTGTTTTCAAGACTTCCTGGCGATAACTAGGAACTCTAACCTAGAAGGCCTAATTACCTGTACTTCTAAACCTTGTTCTCTAAAGATTTCCTCCAACTCAACAGCATTGTAGAAAACAGATTTCTCCCCAATCAGTCTTTCACCTAAACAGATGAGTCTAGTAAACCAGTATTGCCTTTCTAGATCAAGAATAGCGATGCTGCCATTCCTTTTCAAAACCCTCACCATCTCCATTAAGGCTTCTTCCCTTTGCTGAAAATGATGCAGGGCATCTACAGAGACAACAAGATCAAAACTCTCAGCAGCAAAAGGGAGATTCTCGGCTAGAGCCTCAACCCAATCCATCTCACATCTACCTTTAGCGGTATTTAGCATCCCTTGTGACTTATCCACCATAGTCACTTCTGCGCCTTCTTTTACAAACTGACAGGCGAGTTTTCCTGTCCCACCCCCAATATCTAAGACCTTAATACCCGGGGTGATGGCAACCTCTCTTAATAGGGTATCCTTCTGCTTTTGTTGTACCCTATGAAACACCCTATCATAATAGGGAGCAATATAATCAAAAATGTTCATTCATTTGGCGTCGGTTACCCCCTATCAGTAGGGGTAATGCGCCATCCCTCCCTTTCTGTATACTAGTATGTTAAAAAGACTTCGAAAAAGTAGCCTGGTGGATTTAACCTTCCTACAGACTAAGAAGAAGATTTCGTAGCCAAACTTCTTTTAAAGCCCCACCTCTTAGATACAGGGTAGTTTACAAGAATACTCCCCTCCCGAAATTCCTGTTACCCGGATTATATACCATATCCAACTTTTTCGCTAAAGGAATTCCTAACGGTTTTAGCTAATTAAGTTTTCTAGATGGTTATCTTTAGATTGGGAGGGATTCAGTCTTGCAACGAGAGCTAACTCTAGAAGTCGTCCGCATAACCGAAGCAGCAGCACTAGCTGCAGCCCGTTGGATGGGAAGAGGCAACAAGGAAATGGCCGACAAAGCAGCAGTCGATGCCATGCGAGCCCTGTTTGACACAGTTGATATAAAGGGAACTGTAGTTATTGGTGAAGGAGAAATGGATGAAGCCCCCATGCTATACATCGGTGAGGCTGTAGGTACAGGAAACGGTGTGGAAGTAGATGTGGCAGTAGACCCGGTAGAAGGCACTAACCTTGTAGCTAATGGTCTACCTAACGCCATTGCCGTATTAGCCATAGCCCCAAATGGCACTCTCCTACATGCCCCAGACATGTACATGGAAAAGATTGCGGTAGGGAAAAAAGCAAGAGGCGCAGTCCATCTTGATAGACCCATAAAAGAAAACGTCTTAAGTGTAGCTGAAGCCTTAGGGAAAAAAGTAGAGGATGTTACAGTTGTTCTTTTAAACCGACCAAGACATGCACAACTCATTGCTGATATTCGTGAGGTTGGTGCTAGAATCACACTAATTTCCGATGGTGATGTCTCTGCAGCCATCTCCACCGCCATTGAAGGCTCAGGAATAGATTTAATGGTGGGTACCGGTGGAGCTCCAGAAGGAGTTCTAGCAGCCGCAGCCCTCAAATCCTTAGGTGGTGACTTCCAAGGCAGACTAGTCCCAGAAGACCAAACAGAAGAAGAAAGAATTAAGACCATGGGCTTAAAGGATCCCCGTCAAATCCTTGAACTAAACGATCTTGTTAGGGGTGATGATGTTATCTTTGCCGCAACAGGAATAACCAACGGTGATATGCTTAAAGGTGTACGCTTTACCGGTCAAGCAGCCTACACATACTCCCTAGCCATGCGATCCCTCAGTGGAACCATTAGATTTGTAGAAGCAGTCCATCAACTAGACCATAAACCAATCGTCAAAGAATGGAGGTTAATCGATTGAACCAGAGACTAAACGAGTATCTTGAACAAAACAGAGACAGCATAGTGAAATCACTCCAAGAATTCTTAAGAATACAGAGTGTTGGTACCGTAGGGGCAGGACAAGAAGTAGATGACTCAAGAGGAGAACCTTTTGGTCCTGGAGTCAGCAAATCATTAGAATACGTAGTGGAACTCTCCCAAAACCTTGACCTTAAAAGCGAAAACTTCTCTAACTATGCAACCCATACAGAAATCGGTCAGGGTGAAGAGATACTGGGTATTTTAACCCATGCAGACGTGGTTCCTGCAGGAGCAGACTGGACCTACCCTGCCTTCAGTGGCACCATTGCTGATGACAAAATCTTTGGCAGGGGTACCCTTGATGATAAAGGTCCAACCATAGCCACACTCTATGCCTTAAAAGCAGTAGCTGAAATAGCTAAAGAAGAAGGTGTAGATCTTAAAAGAAGAGCCAGACTCATCGTTGGCGGTGATGAAGAAACAGCTTGGAGATGCATGGACCACTACTTCTCCCTAAACGAACAACCTGCCTTTGGCTTTTCACCGGATGCCGAATTCCCGGTAGTAAATGCTGAAAAAGGTATCCTTACGGTAAAGCTTAAAAAACAAAGAGATAATGAAACCAAGCAATACTTGATAGAGCTCCGTAGTGGCGAAAGAGTCAATATGGTACCTGATAGAGCCCAAGCCATACTAAAACTACCATCCATAAAACAAGAAATACTTGTAAGAGAAATCGAAAAACTTCAAGAATCACACAGAGCAACCTTTAGCATAGAAAAAGATAACAACCATGTGAAGATTATGGCAAAAGGTGTTTCTGCCCATGCCATGGCACCAGAAAAAGGTATCAATGCTGGAGCAGAACTACTCCTATTGCTATCCATCCTAGCTACTAACCCAGAACTCAGTAATATCATGGCAGAACCCTGCCAAGCAGAATTCATCGCCACAAAAATAGGTTTTGATTCAACCGGGAAAGGCCTTAGTATAGCCTGTAGCGATGAAGTCTCAGGAAGCCTAACAGTCAACCTAGGACTTATGGACATAAATAGAAATCAAGCAGAACTAGCAATCAATATCCGCTATCCAGTAACCAAAGATGCCAACGAACTCATCAATTCAATTAAAGAAACAGTAGCTCCACTAGGTTTCGAAATATCAGAACATAGAGACCAAAAACCCCTCTATGTACCAGAAGACCATGAACTAATTAAAACTCTAACCGAAGTATATAGCGAGTATACCGGTAAAGAAGCAACACTTCTATCTATCGGCGGTGGCACATACTCACGCGTACTAAAAACAGGAGTAGCCTTTGGTCCTCTCTTCCCAGGACAAGAAGAGCTAGCTCACCAGAAAGATGAGTATATCGGGATAGACCATCTTCTAGACATCACTAAACTTTATGCTCAAACAATCTGGCGTTTTTTGGTCTAAAATTTTAGCCCCCGTTCACGGGGGCTTCCTACTTATTAGAGTAAGTAATAATCATCTCAGAAACAACCAAAAACTCCTCAATTAGAGGTTCTAAAGCAATAATGTCTTCTTTGGACAATCCAGAAGCATCAAAAAGAAAACATCCTGAAACCTCTTTCTCCTGGGCCTAAAGATTTCTCTA
>DYGY01000004.1:80616-91513 GCA_020724425.1 Thermaerobacter marianensis | reverse complement strand
AAAAAAAAGACCCCGTCTCTTTTACAAGACAGGGTCTTCTAACTTACATCATTCCCATACCGCCCATGCCACTCATATCAGGCATGCCTTTATCTTCTTCAGGAATATCAGCAACCAAGGACTCAGTTGTTAGCACCATAGCGGAAATACTAGCAGCATTCTGCAGTGCTGAACGAGTTACCTTAGTTGGGTCGACAATACCTGCTGCAAACATATCAACATATTCCATCTTTGCCACATCAAAGCCCTGACCAACAGGTAGTCCCTTAACCTTTTCAACAATGACAGATCCCTCTAAACCAGCGTTAGTGACAATCTGACGTAAAGGTTCTTCTAGAGATCTCAAAATAATATTGATACCGGTCTGAATATCAGCCACATCACTGCTGAGTCCTTTTAAGCCGGGAAGAATGTTAATCAGTGTAGTACCACCACCGGCAACAATACCTTCCTCAACTGCAGCTCTGGTAGCTGCTAAAGCATCCTCAATCCGGAATTTCTTTTCCTTCATCTCTGTTTCAGTGGCGGCACCAACCTTGATAACTGCCACACCACCTGCTAACTTAGCAAGACGCTCCTGCAACTTCTCTTTATCGAATTCAGAGGTAGACTCTTCAATCTGACGCTTAATTACATTAACACGACCCTGGATTTGATCCTGGCTACCCTTACCTTCAACAATAGTTGTTTCTTCCTTGCTAATAACCACACGGGAAGCAGTACCTAACATGTCTAAGGTTGTGTTCTCTAGTTTCAAACCAAGATCCTCACTAATGACTTCACCACCGGTTAGAATAGCGATGTCTTCAAGCATAGCTTTACGACGATCACCAAAACCAGGAGCCTTAACAGCAGCAGCATTAATAGTTCCACGAATCTTGTTAACTACCAATGTTGCTAAAGCTTCACCCTCAATATCCTCAGCAATGATTAATAGGGGCTTACCCCGTTCCATAACCTTCTGTAATACAGGAATTAAATCACTAACAGCTGTAATCTTCTTGTCAGTAATCAGGATGTATGGATCATCTAAGACAGCTTCCATGGTCTCAGTATTAGTTACCATGTATGGGGAGAGATAACCACGATCAAACTGCATACCCTCAACCACTTCTAGAGTAGTTTCCATGGTCTTAGATTCTTCAACAGTGATAACACCGTCAGTACCAACCTTCTCCATAGCTTCAGCAATCAGATTACCAATCTCTTCATCATTAGCAGAAATAGAAGCTACCTGAGCAATAGCTGACTTATCCTCTACCTTACGGCTAACAGCATGAATCTCCTCAACAGCCTTATCAACAGCCATCTGGATACCCTTCTTTAACTGCATTGGGTTGGCACCAGCAGTAACGTTCTTTAAGCCCTCTCTAACAATAGCCTGAGCCAGAACTGTAGCTGTAGTAGTACCATCACCGGCTACATCAGCAGTCTTAGTAGCTACTTCCTTCACCAGCTGAGCACCCATATTCTCAAAGGGATCCTCTAACTCGATTTCCCGGGCAATGGTAACACCATCATTGGTGATGGTAGGAGAACCAAACTTCTTCTCCAAAACCACATTACGACCCTTAGGACCAAGAGTAATCTTAACAGTATCAGCTAATTGATCTACACCAGCCTGCAAAGCTCGCCTGGCTTCTTCATCATAAATAATCTGTTTGGCCATTCCAATTCGCCTCCTTTATTTTACAATCGCTAAAATGTCACTCTGTCTTAAAATCAAATAATCTTGCTCTTCTAGCTTAATCTCGGTACCAGCATACTTAGAGAAAATAACAGTATCCCCTACCGCAACATCCATAGGCTTTCTTTCACCACTATCAAGGATATCACCCATGCCAACAGCTAAAACCTTACCCTGTTGAGGCTTTTCCTTAGCTGTATCAGGAAGGATAATACCTCCCTTAGTCTTCTCTTCCTCTTCCAAAACCTTAACTACCACACGATCTCCCAAAGGTCTAATTTCCATATATTTTCGTCCCTCCTTTAAGTTCATCGCCTTCTTGTTAGCACTCATTTAACTTGAGTGCTAACGCTAGCTCATATTTTAAGTAAAAAAGACAGCTAACGTCAAATATGCTCTTCATCTGAAAAAGAGAATCTAAAGCATATTTCTTAACCAGACTACCATCTTTCTCACTTTTTCTCGCTAAATCTCATTTTTACCAAAACGCATACCAATTATGCGTCCCGAGAATAGGTACCACTCTTACCTCCAGCCTTATAAACCAGCTTTATATCACCGATAATCATATCCCTATCAACTGCCTTTAACATATCATAGATAGTCAAACAGGCAACAGAAACAGCAGTTAAGGCCTCCATCTCTGCCCCTGTCTTCCCTTGAGTATGGACCTCACCAAAAACCTCTATTTTCTCTTCAGAAATATTAAAATCAACCTCCACACCACTTAGCGAAATATTATGACATAAAGGTATGAGATCTGCAGTCTTTTTAGCGGCCATAATACCCGCCAACCTGGCAACCGAGAGGACATCACCCTTTTTGGCTCTACCCTCTTTTACAAGAGCTTTAGTTTCTTTTTTCATGTATATGGTACCCTTAGCTTTAGCCACCCTGTTGGTATCCTCTTTGTCACCAACATTGACCATATGAGCCTCACCTTCATTGTTGAAATGATTTAGACCCTTAAACCCCATGTTATCCCCCCATCTTAAACATCCGCTTGTCCTTTTCTTCTCCGGTATATAGCTCCATATGATGCTCCTCTGGTTTTAAGAGAATAGCTTTAGCAAGAACAGCCTCGATATCCTCACCATTACGTAAGGCTCCCTTAATATCAACAGCATCTAAAGAAGCCAAACAGGGATGAATCTCCCCGGTAGCAGTTAAGCGAATCCTATTACAATCCCCACAGAAATGATTGCTTAAAGCATGAATAAAGCCAATACTACCCTTAGCACCTAGGAAGGTATAATACGCAGCAGGGCCTGCCCCTTCTGGCCTACCACCCGATATCAACTCCACATACTCCTTAATACCTTCTATCATCTCAGAAAAAGGGAGATAGGCATCCTTAGCCCAGGGATGACTCTCACCTAAAGGCATAAGCTCAATAAAGCGGACATGAATAGGCTTTTCCCTTACTAAATCAAGCCACTCCGCCCACTCATCATCATTAAACCCCTTCATGATTACAGCATTAATCTTTACCGGTTCTAATCCTAACTCTAAGGCCCTATCAATACCCCTAAAGACATCATCAAGACTGCCATACCTGGTAACATACTTATATCTATCACTCTTTAAGGTATCTAGGCTAATATTAACCCTATTTATACCCGCTTCCTTAAGATCCTTGGCCATCATGGCAAGCTTGATACCATTAGTGCTCAGGGCAATATCTTCAATCCCAGGTATAGCCTTCACTCTTCTAACAAAATCCACTACACCCTTCCTTACTAAAGGCTCCCCTCCGGTAATCCTCACCTTCTTTAGACCTAGACGACTCGCTGCCTCTAAGACCTTAAGAATCTCTTCATAACTGAGAACACTTTCAGGTTCATGCCACTCTACCCCCTCAGCAGGCATACAGTATCTGCACCTTAGATTACAGCGATCAGTCAAAGATACCCTGATATACTCTATCTTCCTACCATATGCATCAAGCATCCCTATCATTCCCTCCCGGAAAGACACTCAAAGCCTCAGTAACAACATCTATTTTGGAGAACTCAATTGGAATAACTAACTCTAAGGGTTCAGACCAGAGTGGAATAAAGTCTAGCCCCAAAGTATCAGCAGCGGTCTTAATACCAAGACCCACATCAGCAGTACCACCAGCAACCCCAGCAGCCACAGCCATATGGCTCAACTCTTCCCTCTCATAACCGATAATACTGTCCTTATCAAGACCCTCTCTCTCTAAGAGATAGTCTAGGAGAATCCTTGTCCCAGAACCCTGTTGTCTATTAACAAAAACACCTTTAAAAAGATCCCTTATCCCCTTTATACCCTTGGGATTACCCGGGGCCACCATTAAACCCTGGACTCTCTTTGTCAAAAGAACCCTGACTACCTCTTTATCACCAAGAATAGCTTGAATAGCCCTAGTATTATACTCACCGGTCTTAGCATCTAGATGGCTAAGCAAAGCGGCATGAGCCAGACCATCCCGTATAGCCTTAAGCCCCCCATAAATACCCACATTACTGGCCACAAGCTTGATTGGTTCAGCTAAAGTCTTTAACCTATCATTCCAGATACTTAATAAAGGATCATCTCCCCCGGCCACAACCAGACTGCGAGAAAAACTAGTATCTCTTAGAAGAGAAACCCTAACAGACTCTTTCTCATTTAAGCCCTCACTATGAGAAGAGATACTGACAAGACCATCTGCCTTAACTAGAGACATGATAACTCCAGCACCACGGGCTAAAGGCCAAGCCACATAATTATCCCCCACTCTACCAACCTGAACCCTCAAGAATTCCTCCCTGCCTGAACTAGAATATACCTTCTTGGCCATTAAAGCCTCAAGCAAAAGACCCTCCTTCTTCTGACCTAAAAGAATATCGATAGCATAACCAGCAAAAAGATCAAAGGTTACAGCAGCAGACACGGGATACCCAGGGATACCCAGGACAGGCTTATCACCAACAAGACCTAAAACCACCGGATTACCCGGTCTAATGGCCACACCATGTACCAATACCTGACCTAACTCGGCAACAACCTTTGCTGCATAATCATCCCTTCCCGCTGAAGACCCAGCATTGATAATAACCAGATCAGCCCATTCTAAAACCTCTATAACTCTTTCCTTCATCTCTACAAAAACATCAGGAACCGCAGGGAAGACTCTAACCTCTGCCCCTCTAGTTTCAGCCTGGGCCCCTAACATGACCCCATTAGACTCAAGAATCTGCCCAGGTTCAGGTTTAATCACCTCAGGTGAAACAATCTCATCACCGGTAGGCAGAATAGCTACCCTTGGTTTCCTTCTAACCATCACCCTAGTAACCCCAGCACTTAACATGGCTCCTAAATCACTGACCCCTATCCTATGATTGGCAGGTAGAATTATCTCTCCGGCCACCACATCTTCACCAATAGCTCTAACATGCTGCCAAGGTGCAGCAGGAGCAGTAATTTCAAGCTCAGTCTCACTTAAGACATGTAGCTGTTCCACCATGATAACAGCATCATAACCAGCAGGTAAGGGATCTCCTGTATCAACCCAGACAAAATCCTCACCATGCACTAGCACCTTAGATGCTTGAGCACTAGCACCAAAAGTCCTATTAGCCTTTATGGCAATACCATCCATAGCAGAACCATGATAATGGGGTGAAGATAATCTAGCAATAACAGCCTTAGCAGTTATCCTGCCTAAAGCCTTGGTAACTTCAATTTCCTCCCCCTCTAAAGCCTTGGCACCACCGGAGTTTTTCCAAGCGGAATAGAATATCTCTAAAGCCTCTTCTCTACCCTTATCTTCAAGATATAAGTCTCTAGCCTTACCAGCTTTCAAGTTAACTCTAGTATCCATAGTTACACTCCTAATCAAAAAGCTTTACCTCAACAAGCTCTCCAGCTTCTAATCCCGTCTTTTCCATCGGAATAGCTATAAGACCATCAGCCTTAACCATGGTAGAGATCATTCCTGATTCACCTAGGACAGGCACAGCCCACCACTCTCCAGCCTCTTCTCTTAAGGTCACTCTAATGAATTCAGCCCTATTAGCTACCCTAGCCACATTTCTCCCTATCCTAGCTCTTAAGGTACCTCTTAGAGGCTGAATAACGTTTTCTCCTGTTAACATCCTGATAACCGGTAAACCAAACAACTCGTAATTAACTAGAGCACTTACCGGATGCCCCGGTAGACCAATAATAGGCTTTTCCCCTACCAAAGCCAAAATAGTTGGTTTACCCGGCTTAATAGCCACACCATGAATTAGAACCCCTGGTTCACCAAGGTCATTAATTACATCTGCAGCCACATCACGAACATCTACAGAACTGCCTCCAGATAACAAAACAAGATCACACTCAGCTAAGGCCTTTATCATCTTCTTCTTTAAGGAATTAAACTCATCCTCAACAATACCATACAACCTGTAATCCCCATTAGCCTTGATAACCTCTGCAACTAAACCATAGCTATTCATATCCCTAATCTGACCAATAGCAGGTTTTTTAGCCGCATCAATAACCTCATCACCTGTAGAGATAATCCCAACAACAGGTTTTCTTGTAACACTAACCCATACTCTACCAATCCCAGCTAAGGCACCAATATCCTGAGTCCTTAGCCTATGACCTCTTTTTAGAAGAGTCTCTCCAGCCTCCACATCCTGACCCTTCCTGATAACATTATCTCCAGGAGCCACTGCCCTCTTTATCTCCACTGTATCCCCATATAGTTCTGTATGTTCAATCATAACTACCGCATTAGCCTTAAAGGGTAGCATTCCTCCAGTAGCTACTCTGACAGCCTGTCCCTTCTCCAAAGAGAGACTTGTCCCTTCACCCATGGGTACCCGACCAGCAAGCTTTAGATACACCGGATTCTCCTCACTACAACCAAAGGTCTCTTCACCAAAAACGGCATAGCCATCAACAGTAGAGCGGGTGAAATTGGGAACATCCTCACCTGCTTTAACATCAGCAGCTAAAACCCTACCTAAAGCCTCTTCAATTGGTATCTCCTCACAAACAGGATCCTTCAATGCTTCCTTCACAGCCTCAAAATACTTAGCTTGGGCTTCATCCAAAGCCGTTAACTTACCAAGCTTTAAACCCTCTTTAGACATAGATATCCCCCTTACAAAAAGAGCCGGTTCCGCTCGGACCGGCTTAACATTTCTCTCCTTTCCAAGCGGGAGGCAGGTTAGTTTCCCTTCCTGCCTAAATGACCCTGATACCATAGCCAAAACCCTTAGGTACTCAGAGTTCGGAGAGCGTTATTCTTTCTAAAACATACTGCTTATATATTCTGCACCAATCTGAAAATCCCTACTCCAACCAGACAAAGGTTGAATTCATTATAGATCCACCCGCATACTCCTCAACCTCATCAATGGTTAACTGATTCACCTGACCAGAAGGACTCAATTTGGCCCAGAAAGAAGAATATGCAAAAATTGTCCCTACCTGAGTATCTAAAGAGAATACCAGTTTAAACCTCCCATTCCCCACAGAGCTACTAACAGTGACCCACTGCCCATCACTAAAATCTTTTGCATCATCAGGATGAATATAAATCTCTGCCTTACGATGCAACTCCCTCTGCTGATTCTGAGATCTCAAAACATCCTTATGGGCAGGAGTAATTAGCCTTAACATACCTTCAGGTACTTCAGGCAATTCCATTTTAGCCACAGCCCTTAACCCCTGTTTCACAGCACTCTGACTAGCCAACTCAATCTTTCCTGAAGGAGTTGGGTATTCATCCCTCTTAGTCTCCGTTAATGCTACAAAACCTCGTTCTAGAAGCTCTTCAAAACTAATCTCTACCCGACTATTTCCCTCAACTAGTTTCCTGATAACTGTAAGATCATCTTCATACAACTCTGGTTCTGTATATCCCATCTTCTTAGCTAAACGCCTATACATCTCTGAATTACTGCAAGCTTCACCTAAAGGTTCAATAGCTTTCTGGTTAATGGAGATATACTGATGATAGTATGAGGTATGCAAATCATATGCTTCATAAAAACTTGTGGCAGGCAAAACCAAATCAGCATAATCAGTAGTGTCATTCAAAAAGAGATCATGAACAACCACAAAAAGATCATCTCTCTTTAGCTGCTCAATAATCCCAAAGCTATTTGGCAAACTAGCCACCGGATTAGCATTATCAACAAAAACCATTTTGAACTCCTTTAACTCCGAAGCAAGCCTTGTCTGATTAACATACCTTCGTTCTTTGCCTAGATGACTTCCTTTTGCATAATCTAGATTCAAACCGTAGACACTGTTGCTATAATAGAATCCCCTAGGCATACCCAAAAGAGCAGGCAAAGACACAATACCTCTAACCAAATCACCACCATATCTTTGCCTCTGTAAAGCCCAGCCGACCACCACATAAAGGGGATAACCTTCAGCCATCTCTTTAGCTAACTCAGCAATATCAGCTTGTGTAATACCTGTTATCTGAGCAACGCCTTTAAGATCATAATCCCTAACCTCTGCCGCAAACTCAGAAAACCCATAAACATTTTCTTCAACAAAATCTCTAGCATATAGACCCTCACTGATCAGGTAGTTAGCTAGACCATAAGCAAGGAAGCCATCAGTACCAGGCTTTATCTTAAGATACTGACCTCCTGCCCTTAAAACACTCCTTGCCGTAGCCATTTCTACAGGGTCAATAACTACCACTTTAGTTCCCTTTGCCACTGCTTCCTGTACAAAGGTATATGAATGGACACCTGTCCAAGCCAAGTTGGCACCCCAGAGAATAATCATTTTGGCACTCGCTAGCTCCTCTGGTCTTAAAGCCTGTTGATGCCCATATATCAACCGTATTGCCTGCTTCCCAGCAGAATTACAGACAGTCTCTTCTGTGGTTGCCCCACCAATCCTCCCAAAAAACCTCTCAGGGAAATTCATGGCCACCCAACCCATATGTCCAGAAGAAGTATACCTTAAAATATTCTCTCCACCATAACCCACAATCTTTTCTTCTAACACATCTAAGGCCTCATCCCAGGATACCCTTTCAAGCCTTCCATCTTTCCTTAAGAGAGGATACAAAACCCGATCCTCACCATACACATGCTCCCCAAAATTATTGGTTCTGCTGCAGAGGAAACCCTGAGTCACAGGATGGGCCCTGTTACCCTGAATACCAATAATCTTCCCACCATCAACCTCAGTAATAATGCTACAGGTATCATAACAGTCCTTTGGACAGGTATTATGTACCACAATATCACCCCTTACGCAGATATGCTTTATAGAAATCTGTGCAAAGACAACCACTACCCTTAATAGGCAATAGCTCCTTGCATTTAGCACCAAGCCTTTGCCCTACAGTAAAGGCGGCAACCATAATTAAAAAGATATCCCATTGCCAGGGAATACCCGAAAAAACCCTCATAGCTATCATAATACCCACAGGCACATGAATCGCTGCTAGCCATCGCAACGAAAACTTGGGTACATTTTCTCTCCAGTAACCAAAAGGAATATTAAGCACAACAGAAACCAACACAATCTGCCATAATGACACAACAAACCCTCCCCAACTTCATCTTCCCTATATTATATCCTAATCTGAAATATACTTAAAAGGCTCCCTTATCAGGAGCCCCACCCTAGGTTTCTAACTCACCAAAGATCGCCGTCAACTTATCCTTGATATCCGCCAGATACTTAACCGTTGCTGAAGCTACCGCTGCATAAAAAAGAACAAGCATCTCTTCTACCACCATAGCCGCAGAACCTGCTACCAGCAGTGAACCAAGAACTGGCAACACACCTGTCTGTAGAAACTTTGGTAACTGTCGCAGATCAAACCTCTGAAACCTAATGGCCAAAATAATTCCCAATAGAACATCAGCAAGCACCAGTATGGTCACAGCAGAAAAGGCATGCCACATCTCACTATTCAACTCTAATATCATCGGAATCTCACATCCTTTTTCAGAGTATCCCTCTATTAGACTTTATGCAGCCTTAAAGGAAAACTTGTCATAGGTATGCAAAGATTCACTTAGGCCCTAACCATAATCGCCAGATAGATACCTGAAAAAAGAGGATTACCGGTCAGCAAAAGAATACCCAGAAAAACAGAATAAACAAGACCCCAAAATCGTTCAGAAAATCTAGATCCTTTCTCCACCACCCGCTCCTCAAACTGCTGCATTTCTGCTGTGTCAGTAATCTGTATTTCCCCAACGGCAGAGAACTCAGTATAAACAGCAAAACTACCAACTAGCAACAAGATAAGAGAAAGCACAGGAATGAAGGTGGCAATAGCCTTATCTCTCCGAGACCATAGCGGCGACAACCAGGCTAAGACAATACCCACAGGCCATACAAAAACAGTCAGCAAGATAATCACCCATGAGGGTGTTCCCAAAGACTCCCTCTTTCCTTGAAACTCTGCTGCAATCACTGTAGGATCACCAAATCGCTCCAACATATTAAGCAAAGCAACCTGACTTTTCTCCTCTGTCATCTCCCATTCTTCCAAAAGATGAGACTCTATCTCCCTAAGGAATTCTCGCTTAGCTTTCCTTGAAACCCCCTGCAATTCATCCTCTATCTCTTGCAAGTACTCTCTAATAATCTTTTCCTGCTGCACCCATTAGCCCTCCTTGATAATGCTGTTAACTGCTTGAGAGAAGTCTGCCCAAGCCACCCTAAACTCCTCTAAAGCAGCTTTTCCCTCAGCCGTAATAGCATAATACTTGCGCGGCACCCCCTGATCCCTCTCCTGCCAGTATGCCTCCACATAACCCTCCCTTTTCAACCTAGCCAACAAAGGGTAGATGGTGCCTTCCTGGATAGTCAAACCCTTTTGTGTCAAGAGCTTCACTATCTCATAACCATACTTCTCACCAGTTTCAATAACTGCTAGAACACAAAACTCCAAAGCACCCTTTTTGATCTGAATAAATTGTCTGCTCATAGATACAGTATATAGCCATATACCTTTCAATACAAGGTATATGGCTATAGAAAAAACTAAACCCGAAACTCTGCCTGAGGGCATCTCTCTTTCAACACCTCCACAAACTGACCTTCAGCCAAGGGAGAAATATGAATAACACTGTTATACCTGCCATACCGTATCTCCAGACGATCAAAGGCTAACGCTGCCGATGATAAAGGAAACCTAGGTTTCCTAACCTCATTAATAGATGTCAAGGCAATCTGCTGATAGAAAGGCCCAAAACGTACTAATAGCTCTGT
>DYGY01000004.1:0-80516 GCA_020724425.1 Thermaerobacter marianensis | reverse complement strand
AGGATAGATAACCCTTGCCCCATAATCCCTTAACTTCCGCCAGCTTGCATATACTAAATCCATATTCTCTACCACAAAAGGCCTATATCTAGTACAAGGCAATAGCATGTTAACTGCAGCATCACCCACAAAAGCACTGCCATCTGAAAGAATTACGGAGAGAGAATCACTGGTATGCCCAGGAGTCTCAATAATAACTCCATCAATACCTATCTCTTTTAGGAAATAAGAATCACCACTAATCAAAATATCGTTCTCTAAAAGCACTACCCGAGGATATTCAGGTTTAGGATGCACTAATCTTAGCAATTTAGAAAGCATCCAAACACAACTATTTAATGGTCTGTTAGCAGCCAAAGAAAAACCCACTCCTAAATGCTCAACCGAATTCTGATGAGCAATTATCCTACATTCCGTCCGCTTTACAAGCTCAGCTGCAAAACCAGCATGATCATCATGATGATGGGTTAGCAAAAGATACCTGATACTAGATAGCTCCACATCCCCTAAGGCATTCAAGAACCTCTGATAGTCTTGTGGATAGCCTGTATCAATCAAGAGATAGCCCTCATTAGCTTTTAAGAGATACACATTAGTAACTCCTAGGTGGAGACTATAGAAAACAGCCATACCTGACACCTCCCTAAGCAATCACCCTATTCTTACCTAGACGCTTAGCTTCATAAAGCCTTTTATCAGCCAACACTATCAAACTGCTCCAATCCTCACTTTCCAGAGGATAGGTGGCTAAACCCATACTCACCGTTACCATATCTATATTACAACTAGGGTTAATATCAACACTACTTTCAATGGTAACTCTTAATCTCTCTGCAACCTGTATGGCAGCCTCCTTATCCGAACCCGGAAGAATTACGGCAAACTCTTCCCCACCATAACGAGCCACAATATCTATTTCTCTTAAGTTCTCCTTAATTACCTTAGCAACATAAACAAGGACCTCATCACCCACAGTATGACCACAGTTATCATTAATCTTCTTAAAATCATCGATATCCATCATCAGAACCGATACATAACCACCCATACGTTTAATCCTCTTTAGCTCATCAGCTAAGGACTGCTTAAAATACCTGTGATTATATAACCCCGTCAGACCATCAGTCTCAGCCAAAAGCCTTGTTTCTTCTAATAGCTGTTTAGTTTCATCAAACAGCCTTGCTTTTTCCATTGCCACAACAATTTGCTGGGCAAATGCTTCAAGAATTGCGAGTTCTTCTCTGTTTATCACCGTATCTTTTGCACTCTCAATCAGCAAGACCCCGATATTTTTCCCATAGAGCTGTAGGGGCACAATAATCTGAGCTGCAGTCCCTTCATTAGAAAGAAAACAGAGATCCTTATCTTGTTTCCGACTAACAATTAGACTCTGGCCTGTATCCATCGCCTTAGTACAATAGCCTCTGCTACAAGCATAGACCTGGCCCTTTTTCAACCCGGGAGCATAGATAGCAGCTTCTTTTAAAACCAATTCCTGCTCCCTGAGGTAAATGGCCGCATTAAGATAGCCTAGTTCCGTAGTGACAAGCTTTACAGTAGCTCTATAGAACTCATCCATATCACTAGTACTATGCAAAATACTAATAGCATGATGCAAAGCCCTTAGTCTCCCTAAAAGCCTATTCTTTTCCTGAATATTCTGAAAGATAAGACCAGCAGCAAAACCATAAACTAGATACAAAGCTAAATATAAAGGAAGACCAGCAGGATTAGTTCTAGGAATAAACTCTCCAAACCTCAAAAGGATATCTAAAACAACAAACAAAGCAACAATTATCCCGGCAAAAATACCTCCTAGATAACCATAAGTATAGCTCATTATACTGACGGGTAGCACTTGTGATACATGGACAACTAGAGGTAGTTCTAGAATCCTAACTACCATGAAGATACCTAAAAACAACAGCAAAGCTACACTTGTGGCTAAACCTCGCCTCATAGTCCTTCTCCCCCTGAACTTTTAGGTTCCCGAAAAAAAATAGGTCAGGATTAACCTGACCCTTATCTTACACCTGCCAGAACAAACCTGGCCGTTGCTACATTAGTAGCTACTGGAATAGAATGTACATCACAAAGACGCAACAATGCAGATACATCGGGCTCATGTGGATGGGGAGTTAGAGGATCTCGCAGAAAAAACAACATATCAATCTCACCATTAGCAATTAAAGCACCAATTTGCTGATCTCCACCAAGTGGACCGGACTGATATCTCTTAACCTTCAAACCAGTCTCATCAGCAATCAACTGACCTGTCGTCCCCGTTGCCACAAGTTCATGAGCAGCAAAAAGATCCTTATGTTCCCCAACAAAATCAGCTAACTCTCTTTTCTTTTTGTCATGAGCAATTAAAGCAATCCGCATTTTAAGTTCCCCTTCAGCTATTTAGAATCTCATCAACCTGTTGCCAGACTTCTGCCTCTATTTCAAACTCAATTGCCTTAAGGTTCTCTTCAACCTGTTCAGGCTTAGTAGCTCCAATTAAAGCGCTGCTAACCTCTTGTCTTCTTAAAACCCAAGCTAATGAGAACTGAGCCAAACTCATACCCTGTTCCTCTGCTAAAGCCTTAAGCTGCTTTACTCTATCAAGAACATCCTGGGTTAAGAATCTTTCAATGAATCTAGAGCCAGTCTCATCAGCCGCCCTGCTGCCAGCAGGAATGTCAGAGACCCCGAGATACTTACCGGTTAGCACCCCTTGAGCTAAAGGCGAAAAAGCGACAGTACCTATACCGTATTTTGACGAATAGGGTAGAATATCCTCCTCAATCTTTGGAGAGAGCATATTATATAACGGTTGATTAACCACAATAGGGTCAAAATTGAATGCTTTAGCCACATGAACACCTTCAACAATCTGGGCAGCCGACCATTCGCTTACACCAACATATCTAACCTTACCTTGAGTAACCAGATCATCCAAAGCCCTTAATGTCTCTTCTACAGGGGTTTCCGGATCAAAACGATGACAATAGTAGATATCCAAATAATCAAGACCTAACCTCTGCAAACTAGCATCACACTGTTCCATTACATGCTTTCTTGATAACCCTCTATCATTAGGTCCCTCTCCCATAGGCCAGAATACCTTAGAAGCCAAAACATAAGAAGATCTCGGAATCTCCTTTAGAATCTTCCCAACAACCTTCTCTGCTTCACCCCTTGCATAAACATTAGCGGTATCAAAAAAGTTCACTCCCATATCATAAGCCTTTAACATTGTATTTCTGGCTATGTCTGTGTCAACAGTTGCTCCATAGGTTAACCAGCTTCCCAAAGAGATCTCACTAACCTTCAAACCCGTATTACCTAAACGCCTGTACTTCACAATATCACCCCTTCATCTTTAGTATCAACATAATACCACAAATTCCTTCGCCTATCTAACTTTTTCTCTACTCATGCCTCTAGTATTTCTCTCTAACATTCTTTTACCACCCAATTTCTCATTTTCCTCTGATATAATAGGAACCATGTATAGCTTGGAAAGGTGGTCCTAATATGACATACACAGTCATCAAACTAAACGATCTCATGCTCCTTACTAACCCCTCAGGAAACATCAAAAGCTCTGAACAGGGGTTATATACAAGTGATACTCGCTTTCTTTCCACATGGGATATGCTCTTAGACTCAGAAGAACCACAACTACTTGGTAGGAAAATAGACAGTGCCTACCAGGAGATCCTCCTTACAAACCCAACCGTTCATTACGGAGATAAAAGACTTCCCCATGGAGCTTTGCTAATAAAGCGAGAACAAATGGTCTATGATGCAATGTATGAAAGAATAACCATCGAAAACTTCCATGTGGAACCGGTTTCAATGAAACTAGATCTGCAATTCTCTGCAGACTTTGCTGACATATTTGAAGTCCGTGGAGCAAAAAGACCAAAGAGAGGCACAACAAAAATATTACCTGAGCAATCCTCTGTATCCCTCACATATACAGGTCTAGATGAGATGGAGAGGAATACCCGTATCTCCTTTAATCCTTTTCCTGATAATATCGCTGAGACTGCCACATTCTTCATAGATCTCAAACCAAAGGAAAGCACAGTCATTTATATAAGAATCCACACCAGAGATACCACAGATGATCTCACCTGGGATGAAGCCTTTGCTAGACAACAACAGCACAAGGAACAATGGTTTAGTGACATCCCAGAAATCAAGACTAGTAACCAAGCACTTAACAAGGTACTAGAACAAAGCTTTAATGACCTTTATCTCTTAACTAACAATCTAGGTGAAGGAGACTTCCCGGTAGCAGGTACACCCTGGTTTGCAGTACCATTTGGTAGAGATTCTATCCTAACAGCACTGCAAATGCTTCCTTTTAAACCAGAACTAGCTAAAGGAACCCTAAAAACCCTTGCCAAGTATCAAGGACAGGCAACCAACAAGTATACCGAAGAACAACCAGGAAAGATCCTCCATGAAATGCGTCAGGGAGAGATGTCAAACCTAGGAGAAGTACCCTTTGGTAGATACTATGGCACAGTTGATGCCACACCCCTCTTCCTGATACTCCTAGCCGAATACTATCACTGGACTAAGGACAAGGAACTCTTCCTAGAGCTTTTGCCTGCAGTCAATCTTTCTTTAGAATGGATGCAGGAATATGGTGATCTTGATGGTGATGGCTTCCTAGAATATGACAAAACAGACTCAGGCCTAGTAAACCAGTACTGGAAAGACTCTGATGATTCCACTTCCCATAGTTCTGGAGAGCTAGCTCAAGCACCCATAGCCATTGTGGAAGTCCAGGGATATGCCTACCTAGCCAAAACATCCCTGGCAAAAGCAGCCCTAGATCTTGATCTTATTGACCTAGCTAAAACCCTTAACAAAGAAGCAGAAGAACTCAAACAAAAGTTTGAAGAACACTTCTGGCTAGAAGACAAGAAATTCTATGCCTTAGGACTAGATGCAAACAAGAAACCCCTAGCAGTAATTAACTCAGACACAGGTCAATGCCTCTGGACAGGTATTATCAGCACAGAAAAAGCTAAACCTGTAACTGAAAAACTCATGTCACCTGAACTAAACTCAGGCTGGGGTATCAGAACTCTTGGTACGAAAGAACAACGCTACAGCCCAATGAGCTACCACAACGGCTCAGTCTGGCCCCATGATAACTCATTTATCTTTCTTGGGCTTATAAAATATGGTTACCATCAAGAAGCAAGTGAACTGGGTAAATCCCTATTAGATGCAGCCATAGCTTTTGATAACCGCCTGCCTGAACTATATGCAGGCTTCCAAAGAGAAAATAGTCCACCAGTTGGCTATCCTGTAGCCTGTAGCCCTCAAGCCTGGTCAGCAGGAACCATACCAACCCTGATTCAAGGCTTTATGGGCATCCAGGAAGGAACCCCCTTCCTCCCAGACTGGCTTGAATGGATAACCATCAACGGTATTACAATCAAAGGCCAGAAATACAATCTGAAGATCTTAAAGGATAAAGTAGAAACAACTCCCGTCTAATGGGAGTTGTTTCCATTAGAGCCCCCAAGCATATAACAAGGAAAACCATTCCATTAGCCAGAACTAATTACAAAGAAAATTTATCCAAAGGAGTCAAAAGAGCATGCTTAAATCACCAACACTGTATTACATAATCATCACACTCTATTTCATTTCTTATATTCTGTTCACCTGGAAGAAAGCATCAAGAAAGCAGAATGTACTCACCATTATACTTATCTCCATACTTATATTGCTAGTTTATCAGCTCACTCCTTCCATGCATTCAACCTCCATCTTAAGTGCTTTCAGTGCCGACACCATCGTACTTGAATATCAAGATGTTAACATTTCTGTTGACCCAGAAAGAATTTTTACAGGAGAATCCGGTGTTTTTATGTACAAGGAAAGTTTGATATCACGCTTTCAGAATTACAATGAAGACCCTTACTTAACTTTGCTATTCTTCAAGGATAATAAACTATTGGTAAAAATGCAGGTGTACGCATTGGAAGATGAGACAGTTTACACAGGAAAGATTAACGACACCCCTATGGTCATAAAGTGGAATGGATATAAGCTGAAATATCACGATAAGTTTTATGAGAACATCGAGGATGTATTAAGACATACAGACTAAGCTTGTGTATCCAAAACAGTTGGGGTTCTTCAACTCTCCACCCTATAGGCAAAGGGCATCAATTCCTCTACCACAACCTTTATTGGCCCAATCGGTCAATATTACCTCACATTAGGGCAGCAGCTGCCGGTAATTTCCACAGGGAGGTATGATTTCTTCACCTTTGACAGATCCCCTTGCCGTATGATGATATTTGACCTTATCACAACTTAAATAACTGTGCAGCAATTAATTCCTCGTAAGCTAAAGTTAGCATTGTCCAAATATGGTTAGAGTTGTTTCCTTTACCAGCTGGGTATATACTGAACCCAGGAGGTGTTCATATGAAAATCCTCATTACTGGAGGTACGGGTTTCATCGGTACCCACCTTACAAGAAGATTAGAACAGGATCACCATCAAATCTCACTTCTTACTCGTAACCAGCCTAAAAGCAGCAATAACTGGATTAAAGGTAACATACAGGACCTAGAACTCAACCAAGACTTTGATGCCATTGTACACCTAGTCGGTATAATTAGAGAAACACCAAGACAAACCTTTATGGATGTTCATGCTAAAGGAACAGCAAACCTTATTAGAGAAGCAAAAGAGAACGGCAACCCCCACATAATCTATATCAGTGCCCTAGGTACAAGACCCAACGCCAAATCTAGATACCATCAAAGCAAGTATCAAGCAGAAGAATATATAAGACAAAGTGATCTTCCCTACCATATCATCAGACCATCTCTTGTCTTTGGTCCTAATGATGGCTTTCTTAGCATGCTTCAGGGGCAACTAAAACTACCCCTTGTACCCATCGTTGGTAGCGGTACTTCTTTAATGCAGCCCATTCATGTTCAAGATCTTGTCGATGGCATAGCCAAAATACTTACTGCTCCTCCCAAGAAGAGGCTTTTAGATGCTGCCGGGCCAAAACGCTACACCTACAAAGAAATCCTAGAAGCATTAGCTAAAGCAGAAAACAAATCCTTAACTACCTTTCATCTACCTGTACCCTTAATGTCTGGTCTAACCAGAGCATTCCAAATCTTTCCGCAATATCCTCTCACCCTAGACCAACTCACCATGCTACTAGAAGATAATATCGGGGAAAACGATCTAGAAGCTAGCATAACTCTTGAAGAATATCTAAGTATTTAAGGGACCCTCTAAGGGGTCCCCTGGTTCGATGTTTCCTAATTACCCAGATCTCTAAAAAAACAATGAGGATATACCAAAGAGCAACATAGTGCCTGATTCCCTAAAGATTACCTGTCGCCACATGTTTGTTAGCTGCTCAGCCCCTTTGGTTATGATATAACGTTTTAGAGATTTACTTCTCTGATTTTACGTTTTCCTATCAATCGACACAATATATTCCCTAAGACCCAATCTTGTCAGAATCACAGCTCCTGTACCAATTGAGGCAGCAACAGCCCCTACAACAAAACCCAACATCGGTAGGTATCTTAAGAGGCCAATCAACCCTACCCCTAAAGTAATCATTAACCCTGGGGAGACATCTCTACCAAGCAACCAGGTTAACCTTCTGCCCACCACAGTTACCAACGCTGCATAACCAAGAAACTTGGCAATCCAGTACAAAGTAACAATAACTAGGGCAATAGGAATACCAATAATCGTTATGGTAAGGAAAATAGTTAGAGGCCAGGTAACAAGCAAGACTACAGCACCTAAAATGACACTCCTAACAGGATAAATCTCAACCACTTCAGATACTCTTTCCACTGGCCCTGGCAAAATCTGAGACGTCAAAAATACCATAATGGCTAGCATAGCTAAATAGAGTACATAAGAATAAAAGCCACTCCAACCCTCTAGATTAAACACCGGAATCCCAAAGGTTTTCCACTCCATATGTCCATCAGGCTTAAGCTTTACAGCCATGGCCCATGGTGGGTTATTACCCCAGCCAATCGAGAGAAAATCTCCTCCAATCTTGCTTCCAGAGGTATGTGCTACCTCCCCACCAATCACTAACACATTCTTGTTCACTCTTGAGCCTTCATTTAGCGATATGGGAGCCTTTAATGCAATAAGATTACCATCAATGGCTCCTAAAACAGATACAGGACCACCAAGACTAATAACATCACCGGCAACCTCACCCTTAATATCCACAGGGCCACTGATGGCAATAATATCTCCTTCATGTTTAACATCCCTACCAATCTCTTTTGTTCCACCGATAACCACTGAGGCACCCCAACGGGAACCACTAACAAGGTTTGGTGGCAGAACAAAAAGAAGACTCAACAAAAGAAAAACATATAAAACCAAAGCTGTACTGGTTAGCAGAGCAATATAGCGGGATTGATTGTTTGTTCCCGCCAAAAAACCTCTTAGACGAATAATATATGTTTGAAAGTATTTGTCTCTCATGAAAATCTCCTTCTTTTCTAACCTACATTCCAATACTCCCTAAACAAGACCAAACCCTTCTTAAAATTGGAAGACTGTCAATTATGTGCTAAAATAAATATGTATACTCATACTATTTAACAGAAAGGAAGGTGGCCTTTTGGCGGTAAACTATTCAGTTTCATACTTTCTCGTTGTTGCAGTTATCCTGCTTCTAGCCACATTCTCAAACAAGTTCTCCACAAAGTTTGGGGTTCCCGGCCTGATTATCTTCCTTGGTATCGGCATTCTCTTTGGTAGTGATGGACTAAATGTCATCTACCTAGATGACCCTGCCTTTGCTCAACAGATTGCAATACTAGCTCTAATAATTATACTGTTTGAAGGTGGATTCCATACTCGCTGGAATTCCTTCCGTACAGTTTTAAGACCAGCTCTAACCCTTTCAACCTTAGGTGTATCAATTACAGCCGTAGTTGTAGCTTTTTTAGCTCACTATCTTCTTGGTCTTGACCCAGCCTATGCTTTCCTTCTAGGAGCAATCCTAAGCTCCACAGATGCAGCGGCTGTATTTAGCATCTTAAGAGATCGTAAAATTGATACCCGTACAGCAACTACCCTAGAAGTAGAGTCGGGATCTAACGACCCTATGGCAATCGTTCTAACTTTAGCAGCTATTCAATATCTACAGGGTAATTCTGCAGGTATTCATATATTCTTTTTTGATCTCCTCTGGCAATTAATTCTCGGTGGACTCTTAGGCGTTCTAATTGGTCGCCTCTCCATCTATCTAATTAACCATATTCGTTTAGACTCTGCCGGATTCTATCCTGTTTTGGCTCTAGGCATTAGCTTTTTTGGTTACGGTTTTGCCGAAACTCTTAATGCTAATGGCTTCCTTACAGTATACATCGTTGGTATAGTCCTTGGTAATGCTAATTTCTCATACAAACAGGGTGTTTTTAGATTTCTAGGTGGCCTTACATCCTTTATGCAAATTCTCATGTTCATTATCCTTGGTTTGCTTGTATTTCCTAACGAGGTATCCGAGGTAGCTATCAGTGGCCTGATAATTGGTGCCGGTCTTACCTTAATAGCCCGTCCTTTAGCAGTATTTGTTTCCACTGCCTTTGCTGGCTATACCTTTAAACAAAGAATCTTTATCTCCTGGGCTGGTCTTAAGGGTGCCGTACCTATCATTCTTGCCACCTATCCATTGGTAGCAGGAATTCCTGGCAGTAATTTTATCTTTAACATGGTCTTTTTTGTAGTCCTAGTCTCTGCTTTAATCCAAGGCCTTACCATACCTCTAGCAGCCCGGGTTCTAGGACTTGAAACTGGCATTCAGAAAAAAACTAAACACACCTTGGAAATAGTCTCTTTAGAGAAACCAGATGTGGATATTTTTGAAATCATTGCCCCTAAGGAAATTCACGGGAAACGCGTTGCTTCCCTGTCTGTTCCAGAACACACTTTGATAACCGCAATTATTCGGGATGATGAGATCATCGCTCCTAGGGGCGACACCATTATCCAAAGTGATGACATCCTCTTTATCCTTTCTCCACTAGAAACTCGTAAAGAGGTTCTTAGGACCTTTGGTGATGAAGAAATCTGAGGAAGACCTCAGATTTCTTCTAATAATCTCTTTTTTTCTAGGAGAAATTCTGCTTTGGAAAAAGACAACCATTCAGTTCTCCTCTTTGATCTAGGTACAGCCCAGCGTTCAAGCCAGAAATCAGCTAACTCTGCAAAGGGGTAATCAGCATACACAGGTTCCTCTTCTCCACCAATTACCCCCTCAATGTTACTAACATGGTTAAAAAGATAGACACTGCGTTTAATGCCATGATACTGATAGTCAGGTAGTCCTAACAATTGAAAGGCTCTGGTAATCAACTGCCTCTTCCGTGAAGGCCCATTACCCCAACCTCTCTCAGTTTCATAACCCTCTTCTTCTAAAAAATCCAAAATTCTATAATAGATAGTATCAGTGATATGGAAAGTACCACTGCCCCTGGTATAGCCAATAAATTCACCTATATACTCATCCCTGTATCTTAACCTGTTGTACATACTGCTTCTCCCAAAAGCTCCGGTAGTTGTTACAAAGAGAAGATCTGCCGGTAGCTCTCTTTCCCTTAACCAGGATACCGCATCCTGATACTTCTCTGCATAAGTTCTACGTATTTCCTGGCTTCCTAGTGCTAAGGCAACCATCTTCCCGCCCAAAAGCTCATTATATGGTGGTAAAGCTCCCACCCTCTGGGCACTCATGGACATATTAACCCACCAGTCCCTGTCTTCAACTGTAATTCCAAGATAATCATCCCTTACCTGCATTCGTAAAGGTGAACTATGTAACCCAATTAGACCAAAAGGAGCATCATGATATCTGTCCCAAAGAAGAAATCTCAACTGTCTCCCATATGCTCTTTCATATGGTACACTCCACCACATCAGATTCCAGAAGCGATAGAGATCGGCTTCAAAGGTACCTGCTTTAACCAAACGCATCTCAAGCTCAATCTTTTCAGGGTCTATTTCCTTTCCATCCCGCAGATACTCCTTTGCTAAAGGCATCTTTTTTCTTAGAAACTTTGACTGGGACTTAAGCTTCTCGTTTCTAGCTATTTCCTGAGTATATCGATACACATCCTTGCTATGTTCAGCCAGAGTTATAGAGTCACGCCCTAGAACAAAACCCTGACGGTATAAGTGTTCTAAAACAGCTCCCCGTAACTCCCTTCCCTCTTCATTCAAATGAGGAGGGGCACCCCTAAGTTGCTTGGGAAACTCGGCCATATCCATAGTTTGAGGGATAGCATCCCTTCTTGCTTCATTCCTTGCTCTCATCTGTTTCCCCCATTTCGTCAAACATCGTTAGATTTCGGCAAAAATACCCAAATAACCTGCCAAAATGTTCTTCTCTTGTTTGCCTGTGGCATAAATCTTAATGGAGAATGATACTGAATGAGCAGTCAATCATCATATTTAGAAAAATATCTCTCTTTGTTAGCAGGAAATCGTTATATGGATAGCTAAAATACGTCAATATGGTTGAACTGGGACGAACTCAAAAACAAATTAGAGGTAACCCCGAAAAATACTGGGCTATCATTGAAGCAGCCACAGAAATATTCGCTCAACATGGCTACCACAAAGCAAGAATGAATAGTATTGCTAAGGAAGCCAACGTTGCCGAAGGTACAATCTACCTGTACTTTCGCAACAAAGAAGACCTGTTAATTAAGGTCTTTGAAGAGGGTATTGGTGGCTATTTGACATGGGTGGAAGAAAGGCTAGCTGACCATAAGGAACCTGAAGCCAAACTTCAGGCTTTAGTAGAAGCACATTTCTCTTTTTTAGGTCAGCAAAAATCAATAGCTCTGCTAACGCAAATAGAGCTTAAACAACCAGGAAGACACTTGCAAAAACAACTAAGCAATATTCTCAAACCATACTTTAACCTCATCGACAACATAATCCTTGAAGGCAAAAGAAAGGAGGTCTTCTATCAGGATATTGATCCCCGAGCAGCTAGACGTCTGATTTTTGGAACACTAGATCAAACCGTAACTGCCTGGGTAATGTCTGAATTCAGATATGATCTTCAAACCATGACTCCCGCCATCTATACCCTTTTGGCACGGGCAGTCATGAAGCATGTGTAAGGGAGGTTTATTAAAATTGAGGACCAAAATTGACCATGTGGTAGTTTTAGGAGCAGGTCTAATGGGTTCACAGATTGCAGCTCACCTAGCAAATGCCGGGCTAACAGTCCACCTCTTAGACATCGTACCTAACAAGCTAACGGAAGCCGAAGAGAAACAGGGCTTAACCCTACAGGATAAGGAAGTAAGGGATCGCTTTGCTCTTTCCTCTTTAGAGAAAATGAAAAAGGCTAAACCCTCACCAATCTTTTCTAAAGATGTCCTTTCTTTAATTACACCCGGTAACTTTGAAGACGATCTTCATGTAGTTAAAGATGCCGACTGGATTATCGAAGCAGTAATTGAACAGCTAGAACCAAAAAGAAAACTTTGGGCTGAAGTGGAGAAACACAGGAGACCGGGAACTCTGGTAAGTACCAATACATCCGGTCTACCTATCGCACAGATTTGCGAAGGCATGTCAGAGGATTTTGGTAAACACTTCTTTGGCACCCATTTCTTCAATCCACCAAGATACATGTATCTTTTAGAGATGATTCCCGGGCCGGATACCGATCCTGCCATCATGGAAGCATTCAAAGTCTTTGCTGAAAGAAGTTTAGGCAAGGGTGTTGTCTATGCCATGGATACCCCTAACTTCATTGCCAATAGGATTGGCCTTTATGCCCTGCAAGTAACCTTACAGGCCATGGAAAATATGGATCTAACCGTTGATGAGGTTGATGCCATTACCGGTAGAGCCATGGGGCACCCCAAAAGTGCAACCTTTAGAACCTTAGACCTTGTTGGTCTAGACACCTATCTCCATGTCCTAACAAACATTAGAGATGCCGTCACTGACCCTGAAGAAAAGGCTATATTCAGTGTCCCTGCATACCTTGAAGCTATGGTGGAGAAGGGCTTCATAGGTGAAAAGGCAGGATTGGGCTTCTACAAGAAAGTAAAAGGGAATGGCAAATCAGAAATCCATAGTTTAGACCTTAAAACCCTAGAGTATGTTCCCAAAAAGAAGGCAAGCTTTGCCTCTATAGAAATGGCTAAACAGGCCAAAACCAAAACTGAGCAATTGGCTGGAGTAGTGTATGGCAAAGACAAAGCAGCTACATTTGCTTGGGAAGTAACCAAAAAAGTCCTCATATATTCCGCCAACAAGCTTGGTGAAATAGCAGAAGACATCCAAAGCATAGATGCTGCCATGCGCTGGGGTTTCAACTGGGATTTCGGTCCCTTTGAAGTCTGGGATGCTATCGGTTTAGAAAAATCCATCAACAGGATGGAAGCAGAAGGTGAAACCATCCCTGCTTGGGTCAAACAACTTCTAAGTGATGGCTACAAGACCTTCTACCAGGAAACCGAACAGTTCACAAAACAGGTATATACAAGCAAGGGTATGCTAGATATTGGCGAACCTAAAGAGATTATCTCTCTAGCCAGACTTAAAAAGCAAGGCAAGGTAATCTTAAGCAATGCCGGTGCCAGCCTAATAGATATCGGTGATGATGTGGCCTGTCTGGAACTGCATTCACCCAAGGATGCCATTGGTGAAGACATCCTTAATATGGCTATCAAGGCCACAGAAGAAGTAAACAGGAACTATCGTGGTATGGTAGTTACAAACCCCGGTAAGAACTTTGCAGTTGGTGCAAATCTTATGTGGCTCCTGATGGAGATTCAGGACTGGAACTTCGATATTATCGAGTATGCCTCAAAGATGTTCCAGAATGCAGGCCTAGCTTTCAAATACAGCCAAAGACCCGTGGTAGTTGCTCCTGCAGGTATGGCCTTAGGTGGAGGAGCAGAGTTTGTTCTCCATGGTAGCCATGTTCAGGCAGCAGCAGAAACCTACATGGGTCTAGTGGAGGTAGGGGTTGGCCTTATCCCTGCCGGTGGCGGAACCAAAGAAATGCTCTATCGGGCCATGGCCAACATCCCTGAAGGAGCAGATGTGGATCCCCAACCCTTTGTAAACGGGGTCTTCCAGACCATTGGTCTAGCCAAAGTAGCTACCAGTGCCAAAGAGGCCAAGGAACTTGGCTATTTACAATCTAGCGACTCGCTTACCATGAACCGTGAACATCTACTCTATGATGCAAAACAACAGGTATTGCATCTAGATAAAATGGGCTATAGACCACCAATCAAAAAACCAATCAAAGTTACCGGACGTGAAGGTAGAGCAGTCCTAGAAATAGGTGTTGACCACCTGTATCGTTCCGGTTATGCCAGTGAACATGATAAGCTCATTGCCGGTAAGCTGGCTAATATTCTTGCTGGTGGCAATGTGGCAGCAGGAACCTATGTCACAGAAGAATATCTCCTAGAACTAGAAAGAGAGGCCTTCTTGAGCCTCTGTGGCGAACCCAAAACTCAACAACGTATTCAGCACATCCTAACTACGGGTAAGCCTTTACGCAATTAATAAGGAGGCGACAAAAGTGCGTGATGCAGTCATCGTTTCATCCTTACGGACAGCCGTAGGAAAAGCACCAAGAGGAACATTAAACCAAACCCGTCCTGAAGATCTCGGTGCAGCAGTAATCAAGGAGACGCTTAAAAAAATTCCAGCCCTTGACCCCACCGAGATAGACGATCTCATTCTTGGCTGTGCAATGCCAGAGGGTGAACAGGGTCTAAACATGAGCCGTATCATTGGCCTGCATGCAGGCCTCCCCATAAATGTACCAGCAATGACTGTTAACAGATTCTGTTCTTCGGGTCTGCAAACCATTGCTCTTGCCAGCCAGCAAATTAGTACCGGTATGGCCGATATCATCATCGCCGGTGGTGTCGAATCCATGAGCAAAGTACCCATGTCAGGCCATAAATTCTCACCCCACCCGGAAATAGCTGCAAACTGGCCAGAAATCTATATGGGTATGGGCCATACTGCAGAAGAGGTTGCTAATCGCTTCAATATCACCAGAGAAGAACAAGACGAGTTTGCTTACAGAAGTCATCAAAGAGCTCTAGCCGCTATCGCCAGCGGTAAGTTCAAAGACGAAATCGTACCTGTATCCATAAAAAAGAGAAGCTATAGTCCAGAAACCGGCCCCCTTGAAAAAGAAACCCTGTTTGACCAGGATGAAGGGCCTAGAGCAGATACAACCCTTGAAGCATTAAGCAAACTTAGACCAGTATTCAGCACAAAGGGTACAGTTACTGCAGGTAACTCATCCCAGATGAGTGATGGTGCAGCCGCTACCCTAGTCATGAGCGAAAAGAAAGCCAGTGAATTAGGTCTAAGACCCATCGCTAGAATGGTATCCTATGCAGTCGCTGGCGTACCACCAGAAATTATGGGGATAGGGCCGGTAGAAGCAATACCAAAAGCACTTAGACTAGCAGGTCTAAACCTAGATGACATCGATCTAATCGAGCTTAATGAAGCATTTGCCAGCCAATCACTCCATATCATCAAGAAACTTGGACTTGATATTGAGAAGGTAAATGTCAATGGTGGCGCTATTGCCCTAGGCCACCCCTTAGGTTGTACAGGAGCCAAACTGACAGCAACCCTGCTTCATGAACTAAAACGCCGTAATGGTCGTTATGGTATGGTCACCATGTGTATAGGTGGCGGTATGGGTGCTGCTGGGATATTTGAACTCATCTAAAGGAGGTTAACTAAATGACAGATCGCTATGCTAAAGCAGGTGGCGGCTTCCTTATCGAAGAGGTCCTCCCTGAAGAAACCTTTATACCTGAAGAATTTAACCGTGATCATCTAATGATAGCTGAAAGTGCAGAGGAGTTTCTAGAAAGAGAAGTCCTTCCTAAAATCGAAGAGATAGAACAGCAAAACTTTGAAGTAAGTATTGATCTCTTAAAACAAATCGGTGAACTAGGACTCCTTGGTGCCGACATCCCCGAGGATTTCGGTGGTTTAGGTCTTGATAAGCTAAGCTCCACCCTGATAACAGAAAAAATCTCCATAGCCGGTGGCTTTGGCATTACCTTTGGTGCCCATGTTGGTATCGGTACTCTTCCCATCGTCTTTTTTGGCAACAAAGAACAGAAGGAGAAGTACCTGCCCAAACTCGCCACAGGAGAACTAATCGCAGCCTATGCCTTAACCGAACCGGAGTCAGGTTCAGATGCCTTAAGTGCTAGAACAACCGCCACCCTTAATGAAGCAGGTACCCACTATATCCTTAGAGGTACAAAACAGTGGATCACCAACGCCGGTATTGCTGATGTCTTTGTAGCCTACGCTAAAGTAGATGGGGATAAATTCACCGCCTTTATCGTTGAACGAAGCATGCCCGGAGTAGATGTGGGTCCAGAAGAAAAGAAAATGGGTCTTAAAGGTTCATCCACCTGTAGCCTCATTCTTGATAGCGCCGAAGTTCCAGTAGACAATGTCTTAGGCGAAATAGGGAAAGGTCACATAATTGCCTTTAACATCCTTAACATTGGTAGATTTAAGCTGGCTGCCGGCTGTCTAGGTGGTTCCAAGAGAACCATCGGTACTGCCTCCACCTATGCCAATGAACGCAAACAATTTAACAAACCCATTGTTTCCTTCCCCCTAATCGGCAGGAAACTTGCAGAGATGACCGTAAAGACCTATGCCCTCGAAAGCATGGTCTATAGAACAGCTGGATTAATGGAAGAAAAACTAAGTGAACTAGACTCTGCTAGTGAAGATGATGGAACCTTGGCAGCTAAAGCCATTGCCGAATACGCTCTTGAAGCATCAGTAAATAAGATCTTTGGTTCCGAAACCCTTGATTTTGTGGTTGATGAAGCAGTTCAGATCCATGGTGGCTATGGCTACATGCAAGAATATGAAGTAGAGAGAGCCTACAGAGACTCAAGAATCAACCGTATCTTTGAAGGTACAAACGAAATTAACAGGCTTCTAATTCCTGATATGCTGTTAAGAAGAGCCCTTAAAGGACAAATACCCCTCCTTCAAGCAGCACAGGCATTAGAAAAGGAACTAGTCAGTCTCATGCCACCCACCTTCAGTGGCAATGAACCGGATCTAGAAGAACAACAGTGGATCCTTAAAGCTACCAAAAAGATTTTCTTAACTGTTGGTGGCTTAGCAGTCCAAAAATACCAAACAGCACTAGAGGGTGAACAAGAAGTTCTAGCTAACCTAGCAGACATGATCACCAAGATCTATGCTCTAGAAAGTGCACTACTGCGTACACTGAAACTAAAGGACGAAGAAGACCAAGAACTTCACAAACTAAGAGAAGCAGCTGTAAAGGTTTATGCTGAATGGACCATCACTGAAATAGATCAACTAGCTAGAGAAACCCTCTCTCGCATGGAAGAAGGAGATACCCTGCGAACCCTAATCGCATTAACCCGCAAACTCACTCGCAGAAGCTCAGTGGATACTGTTACACTGCTCCGTGAGATTGCTGATGCTACCGGTAATCAGCAAAAATATATCTTCTAGCTTATTTCTGAAGCTCCCAAGCGCTTCGAAATGAAAGAGGAGGTCACCCGATCTCCTCTTTCATCATAAGGAAAGGAGGCCAAAGCCTCCTTACCCATTCATATTCCCTTTTCTAATATCCTCTAGATCATACTCATTTTCCAGGTTATATACCAGACAGGTGTTAGGTATAAGTTTCCGTCCCATGAGATAATATTTCTCTCGCACCTGTTCTTCAACCTCATCTACAGAAACACCCTCTCTAGCAAGCCTGTCTGCCTCCTGATAAGCCATTTCCGTGCCTAAAGCAGGTACATAACCCCTCATAGCCTCTAAAGCAATCTCGACAAGATGGGTACAGCCGGTAACACCACCAACATTCTTGTACACATCCTTAGTAATACCCTTGGTAATCTTCATACCTTCTAGGGTCTTAATAACCCCTAAAGACTGACGACAAATCTTTCCGTAAGGAACAATATTCATCTTGGCATCAGCCGAAAGAATGGTTCCTGAACCCTTTTCAACTAATAGCCTGACCTCCATATCATGTTCCTCATCCTTGAATGTGGAAACAAAGAGATACTCATCTTCCGAATGCAAGTAGATCTGCAACGTCTTTGTCCTGTTCAGCAATATCTGTGGTGTTTCAATCAACATGCTTCCTTCTTTCTCTATTTTGCTTCGGCTTTCTGTAACTCCTCTTCCAAAAGCTTACGTCTTAAGACCTTACCGACAAGACTCTTAGGTAGCTCGGTCCTAAACTCCACTACCTTTGGTGCCTTATACTTGGCTAGATGCTCTTTTGTGAAGTTAATAATCTCTTCTTCAGTAGCGGTTTCACCCTCTTTTAAGACCACAAAAGCCTTAACAGTCTCACCTCTATACTCATCAGGTACACCAACTACTGCAGCTTCAAGCACCTTTGGATGTTCATAAAGAACCTCTTCAACTTCTCTTGGATAAATATTATAGCCACCGGCGATAATCATGTCCTTAAGACGATCAACAATATAGAAGTAGCCGTCTTCATCCATTTTAGCAACATCACCGGTATATAGCCAGCCATCGCGAATAGTTCTTGCATTTTCTTCTGGCTTCTGCCAATATCCAGTCATAACCTGAGGACCTCTAATAACAAGTTCCCCTATTTCATCAGGACCAAGATCCTTCTCACCTGTCTCAAGATCGCGAATACGAACATCGGTATCTGGGAGCGGCAAACCGATGCTACCATATTTGCGTTCACCATACAGCGGATTAGCATGGGTAACCGGTGAAGCCTCTGTCAAACCATAACCTTCAACCAGAGTACCACCAGTAATTTCTTCAAACTTTTGCTGCACCTCTACAGGTAATGGAGCTGCACCGCTGATACAAGCTGTAATCGAAGAAAGATCATACTTCTTAACATCCGGATGATTAATAATTCCCACATACAGAGTCGGAACTCCAGGGAACATATTCGGCTTAGTCTTCTGAATAGTCTTTAAGACATCATCAATCGGAGTAGGTCTAGGCATCAAAACTAGAGTAGCAGCTATGGCAATACCAAGATTCATAGCCACAGTCATACCATAGACATGGAAGAAAGGTATAGCTGCTAGTACCTTCTCCTGCCCCTCCTTGGCATCCTTAAACCACTCTCTAGTCTGTAAAGCATTCGCAACAAGATTCCCGTGAGTTAGCACAGCACCCTTAGATGTTCCGGTTGTTCCACCGGTATATTGAAACAAAGCGATATCCTCAGGCTTAATATCAGTTGGCAAAGCAACAGAAGCCTTAGCACCACGCTCCAGCAAGTCTTGGAACCACAAAACATCAGCATCGGCGGAAATCTTTACTGCAGTACCCTCTTTTTTCTCTTTGAGGGGATAAAGCATCCTTAAATGCCAGGGTAAATACTCTCCAACCTTAGTAACAACAACATTCTTCAAAGAAGTCTTCTTTCTTACTTTTTCAATACGAGGATACAGAATATCCAAAGCAATAATTGTCTCAGCGCCGGAATTATTCAACTGAAACTCCAATTCCCTTTCTGTGTACAAGGGATTAACCGGTACACCAATTGCCCCTGCCTTTAATAGCCCGTAAAAAGCAATAATGAACTGGGGCATATTCGGAAGCATTACCGCAACCCTATCGCCCTTCTTCACACCTAGATCAACTAACACCTTTGCAAAACTCTCTGTTTTTTGAGCCAATTCCCGATACGTCAAAGTCCCACCAATAAAATACGTAGCAGTAACCTCTGGATACTTTGCTGCGGCTTCATCCAGAAAAGCATGTAAGGCCCGTCCATTATAATCTAAACTATGCCTTATACCTTCTGGATACTTATTCAGCCACGGTTGAGTCATCTCCATACCTCCTGTATATATAGACTATTGCCTCTTAGAACTCTTCAGCCATAACCTCCTTCCCTATTCCAAGAGACACCTCTTCCAGAGAGAAAACCCCAACGGCTTTGTCGTTTTCCGTCAATCTAGGCAGAGTATTTTGCTACTAAACTATTAGGGCTGTTCTAGAAATATTTCTTTTTCGGTACTCAGTATCCTTCTTTTTAAAATGGAAAACCCACTACATTACTAAACCCCCGGAAATTTCCGGGGGTCCATTTCAATATACCTCAGGTCTTCTTTGTCTAAGCACGGGCAGTTGTTCTCTAACCTTTTCAATTCTTTCCCTATCCACAATCATATAGACAATCTCTTCACCAATATCAGCCTCTACTACTACCTTCCCAAAGGGGTCAACACCCAAAGAATGACCATAAGCTACATATTTACCAAACTCATCCCTTGCCGGAGAAGCAACAGCTAGGTACACTTGATTATCAAGAGCTCTAGTCCTCATCAACAGATGCCAATGGGCCGGGCCTGTGGTCATATTGAAAGCAGCAGGCACAACAAACATCTCTGCTCCCTGCAACACCATCTTTCGCCAAAGCTCAGGGAAACGAATATCATAGCAAATACCTATCCCAATCCTGCCAAGCTCAGTTTCAACAACCGTAGTCTCTTCTCCCGAATCTAATACCTTTGATTCCTGAAAACTGATACCACCCTTAATATCCACATCAAAAAGATGGATCTTTCTATGTTTGGCTATAACTATCCCCTCTGGAGAATAGAAGAGACTAGTATTATACAGCCTTTCTCCTTCTCTTTCAGGAAAAGATCCCCCAACCAGATAACTGCCTGTTTCCTTAGCTAATTCGGATAGAAAGGTACTTATCTTTCCCTGTATCTCTTCAGCACAATCAGGTAAAACACTTAAATCAAGAGGACAGACAAAGAACTCGGGTAGGACAATTAACCTTGCACCCTTCCTGCTTGCCTCTCTAACAAGCTCACCAGCTCGCTTAAGATTCCTCTCCTTATCCCCTGTCACCAACATCTGAATCATTGCCACCTTAAATGACTGCAAACAACTCACCCCTCAAGTAATGCTATCTTATACAGGGAATCTTTATCCAGTGCAAGGCATTGCCATTACCTTATTTGCAAAATAGCCTCCATATACTCCTCTAAGGCCAAAACAATATCATTTACAAGTTCCTCTTCGTCCTTCCAGCTATTAAGCCTAACTATTTGATAGACACCAAAACGTCTGTCTGCAGTTACCTTAACATACCTTTTCACATCAGTGGATTCCTTAAAGTATACGGGACAGGCAAGAATCTCCTCTACCATATCCCTTTTGACTTTGAAAAACTGCTGTAGTTCCTTACGTCTTATAGACTGCTTTTCACCATAGTCCAACACATAGCCAATCCGTACTCCATCAGGTACAGTAGGGGTAAAATCGACTGTAAAGCCATCCCCATTTCCTTCATCTATAAATACCCTTTGATCTGAATATTCACCAGCAAGTCTTTCTGCAATACTCCTTAACACCTTTTCCTGATTAACTAAATATATCAATCTTCTTCCCCCTGAAAAAGAAGAGGAGTGATAATCCTATTGGCAAAAGAAGCATCAAAATGCATAGCATTCAAAGCCACAGGTGTCTCTTCACTAAAGAACCGGTCAGGTTGATTTAAGCTCCTAGCATACTTAGGGAAATTGCTGCTGCCAACCTCAACCTGAAGCCTATGCCCCACCTTATAGGTATAACCTGTTTCACCTAAAGAAAGACTGATTCTTGTTGCCGGATATCTATCATCAGGCTCTTTTTCCAGATGATTAAAACAAACCTCTCTAATACCATCCTTAACAAGCCTTCTTGAACCATCAGGATAGATATCAATCAGCTTAACAGCAAAATCAGTAGCGGGAGCATCAGTAGAGACTACCAACTGTACCACTATCTCACCAAGGATAGTGATCTCTTGAGCCAAAGGTACAGAAGTATAGATTAGGGCCCTACCCGGTTTCGCCTTATCCTGTTCCACTGACCCAGGTTCCAATCCCCCAGCCGGAAACTCCCAAACAGCACCCCCCTGAGTTTTAGCCGGGTGCTTGGGGTCATACTCAAAAAAGGTCTCTGCTGCACCAGAACTCGGTGGGAATGCCTGAGGTCCTTGTAACAGATTCAATTCACCTGCTCCAGTCATTGCCCAGGCAATATTGACAAGCTTCTCATGAGGCCAAGCATTACCTTCAACCCACTCATTACTATTCATAAGAAAAGCCTTAACCTCAGGTCCTTCCATCTCATAATTAACCTCTTTGAGCCAGTTACTAAACCAGGCCAAGGTTTCCTCCAGAAAAGGACTAGAAGATCCATAATCAATTCCAGCTAGCTCTGTAGCATTCCCCAAGATACCATTATGGCTCCAGGGACCAAGAATCAGTTTCTGCCTATAGTTACCTTCTTCCTCAAGAATTCTGTACATACCGGTAACCGAGGAAAGCAGGAAATCCCACCAACCACCAAAATGTAAGACCGGTGCCTCTATCTTGCGCACATAACCTTCAAGGTTAAACTGTTCCCAAAACTCTTCATTATCCATATTCTTAAGCCAAGTCTCCCAGTTAGGATCATCAAGAACATCAACTAGAGGCAACTGCTTATAGGTATCAGGCCAGGAGAAATCCACCATCTTTTTGTCTTTGCTAGTAAGGATATGCCAAGGCAAAGTATGATGTAACATGAAGACATTACCATCACCTAAAACCCCGTTATTAATCTCATATGGGACAGAACTAGCTACCACAGCTTTAACATCATCACTCAAAGCAGCTAAAGCTAAGGTAGCGGAACCAAGATAGGAAAGAGCTAGAAGACCTAACCGACCATTATACCACTCTTGTTCCTTTAACCAGGCTAGGGTATCCAAGCTATCATTCTCTTCATTGACAATGGGTGTAAACTCTCCAGCTGATGCCCCTGTCCCTCTTACATCCTGGAGAAACACCCCTAGTCCAGCCTGCAAGAAAAGTCCAGTATAGGCTTCAAACTGTTCCTTCCCATAAGGGGTTCTCACCATTACCAGAGGATGTGAACCCTCCCCCGGTAAGAAAACCAAACTCTTTAACTCTATTCCATCGCGCATCGCTATGCCATATTCTCTCTTAATCAATACAAAGCCCTCCTTTACTTACATAGTGTACCCTATCCCGGGTAAACTTCCTGTAATCAGAGTCACTAGCATATATTTTCTTCTATCTCTTTTAATCTCCTATCACCATTCAAATATTTTGCCAGCCAACAGGAAAATATATAATATACCCAAGAGGAGAAATGTCCATGGCATACGATCTCTACCAGAGTGGAGAACTAAAAAAAAGAGTAGAGCAGGCCTATAAGCAACTCTCAGACTGCACCATCTGCCCTTGGGACTGTCATGTAAACCGCCTTGAGGGAGAGATTGGTGTCTGCAGAGTAGCTAAAAAAGCAATCGTCTCTAGCTCCATACCTCACCATGGAGAAGAAGAACCCCTAGTGGGTACAAAAGGCTCCGGTACAATCTTCTTTAGTTTCTGTAACCTCAGATGCATCTTCTGTCAGAACTATGAACTAAGTCAATGGGGTGAAGGTAAAGAAGTATCAGAAGAACAAATAGCAACCATGATGCTATCCCTACAAAATAGAGGTTGCCACAATATCAATCTTGTTACCCCAAGCCATGTGGTGCCCCAGATACTGAAAGCCTTGCTAATAGCTATCCCAGCAGGGTTAAAGATCCCTCTAGTATACAATAGCTCTGGTTATGACTCACTAGAAACCCTAAAACTCCTTGATGGCATAATCGATATCTATATGCCCGATTTTAAGTTTTCCAAAAACGACCTTGCTAAAGAACTCTCCAGAACACCCAATTATGCTGACATCACTAAGAAAGCAATTAAAGAAATGCATAAGCAAGTAGGCGACCTTCAAATAGAAAACGATCTTGCCACTAAAGGCCTTATCATAAGGCATCTAGTCCTTCCTAACCACCTAGACAACACAAGAAAGGTCCTCACCTATATAGCAGAAGACCTTTCAAAAGACACCTATCTTAACCTGATGGACCAATACTACCCGGCCTACAAAGCCCATAAACACCCTTTCCTCAAAAGACCCCTCACCTCAAAGGAATTTAAGGAAGCTCTTAGCCTTGCAAAAGAACTAGGTCTTACCCGTCTTGCCTAATCATCAAGCAGACGCCTCTCACCCTCTAAGGCCTTAAGTTCAGTGACATCCTGAGATACCTCTAAAACACCCCGATTTCTTTAACACTAACACCCTTATTTAGCAAGACACCCTCTAGAGTAAGGATGTCATGGGGTGTAACCCCCTTGATTTCCTCCCCATAGACCTCTTTTAGTGCTTCCAAATCTTCCTGTTTCATTCTCTGCACAAACTCTAGCAAGCGCGAAACCCTATCTAAATCCCTAATCATAAAGTATCCTCTAGAATCATCCTTTAATATCTCCGACTCCTCTTTCATTAAGAGATCCATCAGCACCGGATAGAGACTACTATCCTCATAATCCAAAACCACCTCTGCAGCACCAATAACCCGGTCAGGATCAGTAAAGGCCTGCCTCAACTCTTGATACATACCCCTTAAAAGCGTAACAGAACCTCCATATCCCTTTTCTTCTAGCAAAGGAAAGAGATACTCCTCCTATCTTAATAGATGTACCTCATATTTCCCTATCTCATTAAGTACATCTTCATCCTTTAACCTATCAAGATATCTCCTTAACATCTGGTTCTCCTGTTTCAATAAAGAAAGAGGATGTTCAACAGCTAGCTTCTTTCATGCCCACTCAAAAAAGGCTTAATCAACTCCATATAGCTATCAAGATACCCTTTGGTATCCCTTACCCCATAAAGATCTCATTTTCCACCTCAAAGACATCAAGAGGAGTCATCTTGCTTTAACATATCACGATATTTCTCTTTGAGTGTGCTTGTAGCTTCCCCCCTAACCAATTCCTTCCTCATACTACTTAACTGCCCAACCCTATATCCTTGATTATTAATGTATTCACTCATATTTTTATTCCTTTCCTAACTATAAATGAATTTCATTCTCATTTATCTATCATTATATAGAGTCTTACTAACTTTTGCAAGACTCTAATATTATCTCACCGGTTCAATAACTGATTCATCATCATTAGCTACCCTATTAACCAAAGGAGAAACCTCATACATCCTCAATTCTCCCCCATATGGTCTTAAAAAGGATAGCAGCAATTCCTTATCAGCAATACTCCTATCTAACCAGATGTCTCTCGCTCCCTTATCTAAAATAACTGGCATCCTATGATGAATACCCCTAACAGTATCATTGGCCTCACAAGTAATGATACTAAAACTGTGTAATACCTTGTCTTTAGACCTCCAGGTATCATAGATACCGGCAAAAGCAAAAAGATCATTTGAAACAAAACGGAATGGTCTCTTTTCCTGCCCTTCCTTTAGCCACTCATAGAAACCATCAGCCGGGATAAGGCATCTTCTCTTCAGAAAGGAATCTCTAAAACTGGGTTTTTCCGCAATAGTTTCAGCTCTAGCGTTAATTAGTTTGTAACCAATCTTCTCATCCTGGGCCCAGTATGGAACCAGACCCCACTTCATTAGCCCCATTTTCTTTTCAATGATAACCGGTGCTAACTGCCCAGGAGCAACATTATGCCGGGGAGAATGTTCAAAATTAACCCTAACTAGGTCAAAAAACTTTCGTATCTTCTCTTCATCAACAGCAAGGGAATATCGGCCACACATATCTATTCACCTCTGGCTACCTTAATAGCTTCCATAATCTCTTTTTCTTTAGCTGTACCAATGAGGAGCTTTTTCCCATTCTTGAAAGTCAGTTGAATACCCATATCTCCAGCCACATTATATGCCTTGCCACCAGCACCCCAGCGGATCCCCCAGCCACCAAACTCCTTAAAGGCATTGTATTTTCTAACCTCAATACTCTCAATCTCCATCCAGAGGAACTTCCTGAATGACACATGAAAAGGCTTAAAGCGTACTGAGATGCCATCTTCTCTAATTTCTGTTACAAGACCCATAAAATAGAAGGTTATAGGAAAACCTATTCCAAAAACAAGCCCAATTACTAACATTCCCGTATCTGAAGCCGGATTAGTACCAAAGGGAATACCTAAAACCAGCTGCTGAAACATCCCCCAGATAGTCAACAAAGACCAAGGCAAAATAAGGACCCAGAGCCACCACTGCCGGAAATACTGAACTTCTCGGTAGATATATCTCAAAAAATCCCCTCCTCCAGTTAAGGATATTCACCAGCTAGCTACGTTATCCTTTTCCCTTATGGTACACTAAGTAGAAGATTGGGGGTAGCTATCATGACTAAAGCAAGAATTCTAACCGTAGACGATGATAAACATATCCTTGAACTAATCACCCTGAATCTCAAAGGGGAGGGATACCAGATAGATATGGCTAAAACCGGTGAGGAAGCCCTACAAAAACTAAAAGCCTCCACCTACGACCTGATTATCCTAGATATTATGCTACCCGGAATTGATGGGCTAGATGTCGCCAGAGAAATCAGAAAATTCTCTGATATTCCAATCCTGATGCTCAGTGCCAAAGACTCTGATATGGATAAAGCCTTAGGACTCGGTATAGGAGCGGATGACTACATCACCAAGCCCTTTAGCCCCATAGAGCTCATAGCCAGAGTAAAGGCACTCCTAAGACGCTACCAAAAAACAACTCATAGGAACCAGGAAATCATTGAAGCATATCCAATCAGACTAGACCTTACTTCCCACCGAACCTGGCTCTATGAAAGAGAGATCCAACTAACAGCTAAAGAATTCTCTATCCTCAAACTACTTGTATCATATCCCGGAGCCATCTACACCAAGGCCCAAATATTTCAGCAAGTCTGGGGAGAAGAATATCTGAGTGATGAAAATACTGTCATGGTCCATATCAGACGTCTTAGAAGCAAAATCGAAAAAGATGCAAGCCAACCACAGCTAATCCAGACAGTTTGGGGGATAGGCTATCGTTACACTAAGGAGGAAGAGTTATGACACAGATGCTTCTCATTCTAGTCCTAATAGCAGTCTGGTTTCTCCATAAGAATTCTAAAGAATTGAAACAGATTAACAAAGCATTGGATGAATATCTAGCCAACAACCTATCCTACCGCACCATAATACCTGGCAAAAGTCAGACAAGCCGGATAGCCGAAAAACTAAATGCCCTAATTGAAAAAAATCAACAGGAACAAGAGAGAGAGGAACAACAAAAGAAAGCATATCAGGAACTTTTGACAAACATCTCCCATGACCTACGTACCCCGTTAACCTCAATAGCAGGTTATACAGATGCACTCAAGAGATACAAAGAAAACAGCCAGCGATATCTTGACATTATCAGCTTAAAAACTGAAGAGGTTATCCAACTAACCGATGATCTCTTCTATCTAACTAGACTCAGCTCGGGTGATCTAATTCTAGAACAAGAACAACTAGATCTAAACGAACTCTTAAAACAGACCATTCTCACCTTCCAAAACCAACTAGAAGACATCAGTGTCCATATAGAACTACCAGAAAACCCATATTATCTTAGGGCCGATATTCGTTCTCTAAGAAGAATTCTTGTCAATATCATTGCCAACAGCATCAAACATGGTAAGGGAAAAGAAAACTTTGGAATCACCCTCAAAAACAATACCCTAACAATCTGGGATGATGGCAAAACAAATATCGACCCTGAGAAAATATTTAACAGAGGCTTCAGCCACAATGGTACAGGCTTAGGTCTTCCAATCGCAAAGGAACTAGCAGAAAAACAAGAAATATCCCTAAGCCTTGATACGACTCTTAATACCTCCTTCATTCTCAAGTTCCCTAAAGAATTAAGAATTTTGTAAGAAATACTTTAGAGTTATGTAAAAACTGAACTCTATACTAGAACCTAAGGAGGTATGCAAGGTGGAACCCATAATCAGAACTTACAATCTATCAAAACAGTATGGAACTCATCTAGCAGTTAAGAACCTTAACCTAAATGTTAACAGAGGAGACATCTATGGTTTCTTAGGTCGTAACGGAGCAGGAAAAAGCACAACCATCAGACTGATACTCTCTCTAATTAAACCAACATCAGGTTATGTGGAACTTTTCAATGAAAAGCCAGGTATACAATCCTTTGCTCGCATAGGTTCCCTAGTTGAAACGCCCGGTGCCTACCCTAACCTATCAATTAAGGAAAACCTGGAAATCCAGCGTCAGCTTCTAGGGATTAACAGCCCTATAGCAGTAACTGAAACCTTAGACCTTGTTAACCTAACAAAAGATGAAGACAAAAAGGCAAGTACACTGTCAACAGGTACGCTGCAAAGACTAGGACTCGCTCGAGCTCTTCTCCACAAACCAGAAATTCTAATACTTGATGAACCTACGAATGGCCTTGACCCGGCAGGAATCAAAGAGATTCGACTCCTCCTGAAGCGACTCTCTGAAGACCGCAAAATAACCATATTTATGTCTAGCCACATCTTGGCTGAAATACAACAACTAGCAACAAGAATAGGGATTATCCATCGGGGAGAACTCTTAGAAGAAATAGACTATGAGGAACTGAAAAGAAAAAACCGAACCTACCTGGAGTTCAAAGTATCGAATCCTGTTAGAACTACCTGGATTCTAGAAGAAAAACTACAAATCAAAGACTACTCTGTACACGAGGAAAACACAATTCGTATTTACAGCCACTTGGAAAACAGTTCTACCATCAATAGAATTCTAGTAACCGAAAACATTGATGTATCATCAATATTTCTTAACGAAGATAACCTTGAGGACCACTTTCTCAAATTAACCAGCGAGGTGAAAAACCATGCTTAGAGCCATACAAGTAGAACTGAAGAAGCTCAAAAAAGCCCCAATGATCTGGATTAGTTTCCTTGGAGTATCTATCTCACCAATACTAAATGCCCTAATCTTCTATTACCTCAAACAACTTTTCAAGGACAGTATTACCTGGGAGGCTTTCCTCATACAATCAATCTCTTTCATTGCTGTCTTTATAGGAATCTTGCTTTTCTCCCTTACCGCTACCTATGTCTTTGGCCGAGAGTATACAGAGAACACAATCAAAACCCTTTTTACTATTCCTCTCAGCAGAGAGTCCATCATTATAGCCAAACTAGTTATTCTCTTGTTGTGGTCATTGACTCTAGTTCTCTTTGCCTTTCTAATTACGATACCCATGGGCTTTATCATCAGGGCTAGTGACCTCTCATTAACCCTGATGATAAACTCATTAATTCAGTACTTAATAGTTGGGCTCATGCTTTATGCCCTTTTACCCATTGTCTCTCTTGTGACCATGTTAACCAGAGGATATATACCCGCCATGGCTCTAGCAGGAATCATGACAATGATTGGCCTAATTCTTCTCAACAGTGACTTTAGTATCTACTTTCCCTGGTCCATTCCAGGAATCTATACCATTCAGCTAACCCAAGGAGAATACCTACCTAGTTCATCCTACATGATAATGGCAGGAACCTTCCTTATCAGCTCCATAGCTAATCTGACCTATGTTCGCCTAGCAGACATCGACAAGTAGTGCTCTCCTACTCGGAGAGCACCTCACCATATAATCTCCCAATCACTACAATCATTCTCGCCAACTGATCCTTAAGAGCATTGCCCGTACCTTTAAACATAAAACCTGCAGAAAAAACAGCAACCAACAACAAAAACCAGGAAGACAAAGTAAAAGATAGCATAGTTGCTGCCGTAGTATAGGTGGCAAAACTAAAGGTAGTGCCAAAAAGCAGACTTATGGATTTAATCATAGTACTAAGAAACAAATATGCTCCAAAACCAAAACTGCCTAAAACAAGCTGAGCCATAGCCGTACTCGAAGTAGTCTTAAAAAACCTTATCAATGATTGACTAGAAAGCTCATCTAGACCTGTAAAGGTCCGAATAGCGTCCTGTTCAGCTGTAGACAACCTATTAAGCTCCTGTCTCACCAACTGTTCAAATGCTATCTGCTGCTCAGAAGTCATAGTATTTACCCTTTTCTTTATCTCTTTTGATATCACACTAACAGCATCCATATAAATCTGGTTCTCTAAGCTTACTAAATCTCTATATTCCTCGGGTTTGAGCTTTAAGGATCTGGCTGCACGATAGAGTATTCCCCTAGCAATAGCTGTATTATCTTTTCTGCTATCCACCCCAGCTAGAACCACCAGATGATCCCTTATTCGCATATCAATCTCTCGCTGGGTCATCCTGTCAACTACCAGTCTTCTTTCCTCAAGTTTCTTCTGCAAAACCCGTACTGTAGGCTCCTCTATCTCTTTGGGCCTACGTAAGACCCTGTTAGTTGCCTGCAAAACTGTATGTTTTGACTTCATGAGGGTGCCACTGCTACCCTCATGAAGAATGTTCCAGCCAGTGAGGATATCTAACTGGGTTAGCAGCATCACTTTATCCTCTCTAGGCAATCTATCAATCCCGAGCATAAATAGCATCAACAGTCCTCCTGTCGAAATGCTTGTTCACATATCTCTTGGCAACCCGGATATCATCAGCTAAAACCAGAGAAAAAACACTATGTCCAATCTTAAAGGCCCATAAAGAATTACCCATCAACCAGATATTATCATCAACCATAGTTCCATTTACCAATGACCCAAAATAGGGGAAGATGACTGCCTTTGGTTGAAAAACATCAATAGCCAGATGAATACCTACACCTATAGCATAGCTCCCTAATAGTACACCGGTAACCTTACGTAAAACTCTCTTGGGAAAGTTCGCCGCTTCTTCTCGAGGATCAAGCCAATTAAGATATAGCTTACGCAAAATCACTAAGCCAATGGCGCTATGAAAAAAGAAGAATCGATGCTTACCAATACCCAGAAGAGAAATATCCATATCCGGTGCCGTTAACCCCTCACTAAAACCATAAACTCCAGTAGGGACAAACACCGCCATTTTAGCTGCCAAGTATGCATTCTCAAGAGACTCATTCAAATGTTTCTTAGCTTCTTTTAGAAATTCAGCATCAAAAGGATTACCATCATTCTCTGTCAACATCTCATCAAGAACAGCACTTGCTTTGTCAAGACTCTCTTTTGTAAGTCTGTCACTCATAGTACTCTCTTCAATTATCTTTGAGATAGTATCAGACAAAGAATCACCCTCCCTAGACATAATTTCAAGCTCTAAAAAACAGCAACCCAGTTAACAAACAGGCAGTAGCTATAACCATCATTAGCTTTCCAGCCTTCTCATTCCCCTCTTCCATAGCCCTAAAACCAGAATATATGCCTATACCCCCAAAAACAACTGGCCACCAGAAAAGAGCCAAAACCGAAAACACCCCAGCTAGCCATACCCAAGTCACATATCTGGTACCCTTCTCAACAGTGACATGCATAGTCTTCTTCAAAGACTCACCACAGTGTGAACATACCTCAGCAGAAACTGCTTGCCCGCAATGACGGCAAAACATCATACTCCCTCCTGTCTCTGGTTTCTAAACTGTATATTGGCTTTTGCAAAAAGAAATCCCTTTAGTTAACCTCGGAATTGATAAGAAGGAAGGCAATAAGCTCAAGCGGATCTCTACCACCTGCAGAAGTCAAATGTAACTGTACTTCTTCTTCAACCACATCTAAAAGATCTCCTAACTCAGCAACAGTCAACGCACCTTGAACCGATAGGATTAGAGTTGCATTATGTTCAAACATACTCCTGTGTTCAACAAGAAAACTTCTTAATCCCTCTTTAAGATATGCTAACCCCTGATAACCTGACCACAAGGAACTATCAACTCTGGTTTTTAAAACACCAACCAACTGACCACTTAGCATATCTAAAAGATCCTTTGTTAGCTCCTGTTCCCTCAACAAAGACTCGAGTTCCTTTAATTCCTCTAAGGAACCCCACACACCCATACCGACTTCTTTAGCATAATCACCATGCAAAAGAAGCACCTTATCCAGTACCCTTAGTTCCTGTACCTTCACCGGATTAGATACCTCCTCCAGAAGAATATCCCATACAATATCCTTCTGGGAACACCGGAGAAGCCCCCGAGCCATAAGCAGACCGTCCTTTCATATGGAATTTAGTCTCCAGTTTCTCTAATCCCTCCCAGTTTTCCTGCTAACTGGATGGCAAAAGAAACGAAAAGTCGGTAGAATATGGACAAGGAGTGATATTATGAATAAAGCATGGTTAATTCTTCTAAGACCTTGGTCACTAACAGCCTCAGCAATACCAGTACTACTTGGAACAGCTCTTGCCTGGAAAGAAGGATACTTTAGTATTCTAGTGTTCCTCTTAGCCCTCATTGGTGGTATGGCTCTACAAAGCGGTACAAACATCATAAATGAAATCGTGGATGTCAAAAAAGGTATTGATACTCTGGAGACTCAAAGGGACTCAAAGATAATCCTAAAGAAAGAAGTTTCTTCTGCTTCAGCCTACAAAGGTGCAATAGTGCTCTTCTCTATTGCCCTAATTATAGCTATCTATCTTGGTATTCTTAGAGGACCAAGTATATTCTTTCTTGGAGTACTTGGCATTCTAGGTGGCTACTACTACACAGCAGAACCTATTTCACTTAAGTACAGAGCTATGGGTGTTCCACTAGTATTTCTTCTTATGGGACCATTTATGGTCATTGGCTCCTATTATGTACAGACCGGGTATCTGACAACAACACTCCTCTGGCTATCACTGCCCATAGGCTTGCTTGTTGCCTCCATTCTCCATGCCAATGATGTTAGAGACATTGAAGAAGATAGCAAGGTACAGATTCTAACCCTATCAATCCTAATTGGCAAACAAAGGGCCTCCATGCTCTATGCCATACTTATCTCTCTTGCCTACCTTATCGTTATAGCTAGCGTCTTAAAAGCGCAAGTAGGTCTATGGGGTCTTCTACCTCTAGTTACCCTACCGCTGGCATTAAAAGCAATTAAGCAGGTTCTAACCAAAGCTGACCTTACAACTATTGATCAGGAAACAGCCAAAATACATCTCTCTTTTGGCCTGTTACTAATCCTAGGAGTCATACTGTAAAGAGGTGAAACAAATGACTCACATTCTAATACTAGTTCTAACCATGTGGATTATTATCTTTGCCTGGCAGCCTCTAAACTTCTGGTTCTTGATGACCCTCGCCCAGCTAATACTCATCAGCATTACCATATACTTAAGAGGCATACCCCTAAAGATAACCACTAGGAATCTGGCCCTCGGCTCAATTTCAGCCACTATTCTCTATGGTGTCTTTTATCTTGGCAATATCCTAATCCAATATCTACCCTTCCTGACAGACCAGGTAACTGAGCTATACTCATTAGGAGATCAAATCTCTGCCACACTAGCCATACTTCTGATACTAATCATTGGCTCAGGAGAAGAGATTTTCTGGCGCAGACTCATCCAGGATCACTATTCAGCAAAATATAGCCCTGTTAAAGCCCTATACCTTACAACTATCCTGTACTCAAGTATTCATCTAGTTTCCGGAAATCCCATGCTAATACTAGCAGCTCTAACAGCAGGGCTGTTTTGGGGCTACCTCTACCTGCGTTATCAAGACCTAACCCTAAACATCATCTCTCATGTCATCTGGGATCTCCTCATCTTCCTCATCCTGCCCCTGTACTAATCATCATTGTACCGTTTTGGTATACCATGTTGTGTCAAAAAAGGTAGCAAGCTAGTCAAGATTAACAGGTTACAATCATCAAACAAGACTTGCTCAACTTATGGTAGCTTAACTGCTTCTTATATACTGACCTCTCATATCTGTCCGGTCAAAACAGAAGGCACCATGTTATTCAATCTATGTTCTTCTATAAGTGGAAAGATGACTCTATAATGGATTAGATGGGGTAGGGAAAAACAGCTAGCCCCCCATTTAACAAGAAAGGTTGCCCTAGAGGACAACCTTTCTTAGCCTAGACTTCTAATTCACTTAGCTTTTCCCCTACAACTTTTTCTAAATCTAGAACAAGAATTAGTTTCTCTTCTAGATTAGCCACACCTATCAGGTAGTCTCCCTCTTTCCCCTTAAGGAGACCTGAAGGTTCACCAATCTCATCTTCCTGAATGTGGACTACTTCAGACACACTATCAACGAGAAAACCGACATCTTCGTCTGAAGACTCCACAACCATTATCCGAGAATCATCAGTAACCTGCCAATCAGCCAAACTAAACCGCTTGTGTAAATCAATCACAGGGATAACAAGGCCACGGATATCAACGATTCCGGCCACATGTTCAGGAGCATGTGGCACTTTGGTAATCTCTTTTACGGGAACAATCTCCCGTACATTCCGTACTGGTAAAGCATAGTTCTGCTTGCCTAGACCAAAAACCACATATTGACCCACTCTTCATACCCCCTAGACTTCAAAGGAACTTACCAGTCTCTTTAACTCAGCAGATGCATCCGCTAGTTGCTTGGCAGATGCAGCAACCTCTTCAGCACTGGCAGTTAACTCCTCAACCGAAGCAGAAACCTCTTCAGAACTTGCAGCATTCTCTTCACTGATAGCAGCAATTTGAGTAGTGGCTGAGACAACCTCTTCGGTTAGACCTGTCATCATCGAACTGGCACTATCATTCTCATTAGCCAGCACTTCAAGCTTTTCCATGTCTTTGGATACATCAAGCATAGCTTTCTGGGTCTTGCTAACAAGCTCATCCATGTTGTGAGCATAGTCATTGGTCTCTCTAACAACCACTTGTAGAAGCTTTAATACCTCTCCAGCCTGATCAGCTAGCTCCTTGCCCGCAGAGACCTCCTTTAGACCTTCATTCATAGCCCCAACAGCCTCAACCGTACCATCTTTAATCCTCTGGATTAAAGTATCAATATCCCTAGTAGATTTTGAAGAGCGTTCTGCTAACTTCCTGATTTCGTCAGCAACTACCGCAAACCCTCTTCCATGTTCACCAGCTCTGGCAGCCTCAATAGCAGCATTCAGAGCCAGCAAGTTGGTCTGTTCAGCAATATCAGAGATAACTTCAATAATCATCTCTATCTCTTCAGAAAGAGAATTAAAATGCTGTACCTTAGCACCAGCTGCACCTACTGTGTCATTAATCTTCTGCATACCACTAATAACTGAACCAACAGCTGCAATACCACTATCTGCTGTTTCTAAAGCACCCTCTGACTTATCAGCGAGAGTCTTTACAGCACCCTCTAACTCTTCTCCATGGGCAACACTATTAGCTATGGTCTCCTGAGAAACCTTAACCTGTTTAACCTGTTCTCTTGCTCTAATGGCAATCTCATTAATGGCCTGAGCTAATTGCTCTACTTTAACAGATACCTCTTGAATACCCTCAGTCTGCTCACCTGCACCTCTAGCAACCTGATCTATAGCTGTAGCTATTTGATTACTCACTTCTCCCATATCTTCAGTCGCTCTAGCTATCTCCTTAGTTGCATCATCAGTATGTTCTGCGCCTCTGGCTATATCGGTTACCAGATTCCCTAATGACTCCATCAAGGCATTAAACGCTTTAGATAACCTAGCTATCTCATCCCTACCCCTATCAGGTAACCGGTGAGTTAAATCAGCACCACCCCCAGATATTGCTTCAAGCTGAAGACTTACCCCACTGATAGGTTTTGTCAAACCATATGAAAACAAAAAGGCAATAACCACTACAATAAGACTTACAGAAGCTAAACCAACATTAACAATTTGATCTAGTTCAGCAAAACTCTTTTCAATCTCAGCTATCTCCATTTCCACTACAGAAACAAGACCATAGTTGCCTTCAACATGAGCTCCTAGAACATCCACATCTTTGAGATCACCATACCTAGCAACGCTAGTCTTAGCAAACTGACCCTCCCCGGGCCTAAACACTGCATTGTCAAAAGTAACCTGTTCACCGGCTAACCAGGCATCCTCATAATGATAAGAAGCTACAATCATATCCCCATAAGCATCCAAGATATACATCTTCTCAAATTCATCACTCTGATGAGCTCCCACAAATTGAGCCAACACATCTAAGTTTAAAGATGTAACAAGAACACCAGTAACCCTACCAGCATAATTGGTTGGAGTATAGACTAACACCAGTGGCCTATCAACCTTTCCAGAAGTACCTGGATAAAAAACTCTAGATAGACCTTCTTTTCCCTTCAATGCTTCTGCATAGGCCGAATCTCCCTTTATAGGATCCCACTCAGAAAAAGCCTCTAAGAAACCCACTGAACCCCTTAATCTGCCATTAGAATCAAATAGAGCTATGCCATTAGCTCCCTCAAACGTATTATCCCTTAAGTTTATCTGTAATGCCTCAGAAACTGTTAGTCCCCCAGAAATATCTCCCTCTATCCTGTTAGCAATGCTTCTCTGTCTGGCAAAGTGATTGGTAAACCAGAGAGAACCCCTCTCCATTTTCCTTACTGAAAGATCCATAATACGAGCTGACTCCGATTGCCTTACAGCCTGTTTTCCCACATCAACAGCCTTCCAAGTCAGTACCCCGACAGGGACTAAGGACAATACCAGAAAAAGAATCAACATCTTGCCTCTGACACCCTTAACTGCATCCCTGGTGAAAATCCCCTTAATCATCGTTCCAACATCTAGTTTCTTCAACACTGTCCATCACTCTCCTTTGCCTGAGCGTATATGCTAACCCCTACTACTTATATCGAAAAATGTCGAAAAACATTTACTACTGGTAATTATTACTGGAAAAAGAAAAAGACACGGTCCTTGCCGTGCCTTCAATCATATCTCCCTTAAACAAGCATGTCTCTTAAAGCCTGTCCTTCCGTTACCGGAGCCTTACAAGCATAATCGGTACACACATATGCTCTAGCCCTATCCCCACCCCGATAATCAGCCACAAAGGGCACTAATTCCTCTAGCCCTTCCTCTTCTAACAGGACTACCGTATTAGGTGAAAACTCCTCTCTTAGGATTCCTAGTAGTTCTTCTAGACCGTCCCCAGCAGTTAACACTACCTCATACCCGGGACCAAAATAGAAGTCAAGACCACAAAGAAACATTGTATAGGCAGAGGGATGTCTCTTAACTTCCCCAGCAAAAGCCTGCATAATATCCTCTGCTCTCTTCTCTAACTCTAGATTACCAGTCAGCCTAGCTAACCGTAAGTTGTTCAGCAAAGCCACCGAATTCCCAGAAGGTATAGCTCCATCATAGATCTCCTTATTCCTAACAAACAACTCCTCACTATCCCTAGCTGTAAAGAAATACCCACCAATACTATCATCCCAAAAATCCTCAAAGAGAACCTCATTTAGCCTTAAAGCCTCTTTAAGATACTCAACCTTGAAGCTACTCTCATATAGCTCAATAAGGGCCCAGATGATAAAAGCATAGTCATCCACATGAGCCACTAAAGAAGCCTCACCATCCCTGTACCTCTTAAACAACCGGCCGTCCTCTTTACATAACTTACCCAAGACAAACCCCATAGCTCTTTCTGCAGCTTTAAGGAAACCCCCCTCAAGAATTCTTCCACCTAGAGCGAGACTCGCTATCATCAAACCATTCCAATCAGTCAAAACCTTATCATCTAGCATCGGCCGTATTCTTTTCTCTCTAGCCGCAAATAGTTGCTCTCTGATATCCTCTAAGACAACTTCCTTTTGCCAGAGGACATTCTTTCCTGTCTTTTGCCCACTAGCTTCTTCTAGGAAGTTACCCTCTTTTTCTAAACCAAACATCCCTATGGCCTCTTCTGCCTTAACACCGAGGGCATCCTTAAATTCATCAATACTCCAGACATAAAACCTACCCTCTTCACCTTCACTATCTGCATCTAATGCAGAATAGAAGGCACCTTCTGGTGAAGTCATATCTCTTAAGACATAGGCCAAGATCTCTTTAGCCTTCTTACCATACTCCTCATTCTTGGTAACCTGATAGGCCTCAAGATATGCCATAGCAATTAAGGCCTGATCATAGAGCATCTTCTCAAAATGAGGCAAGAGCCACTTCCTATCAGTTGAATACCTGTGAAAACCAAAACCTAACTGATCATAGATTCCACCTCTGCCCATGGCCTCTAAAGTTTTCTCTACCATATGCAAGGCCTGCTCTTGTCCAGTTCTCTTCCAGTATCTCAGAAGGAAATATAGATTATGGGGGGTAGGGAACTTAGGCCTCCTACCAAAACCACCATGGACCTCATCAAAATTGTGACTAAGAATAGCATACGCCTTATCCAATATAGCCTTATCCAGAGTGCCCTTTCCTTCAACACCTCTTTGCAAATGGTCAACTATTTTTTCACCTGTCTGTACTAACTCCTGCCGGTTATGCTTCCAAGCTTCACTAATGGCTCTAGCTAACTCAACAATCCCGGGTCTGCCATATCTATTCTCCTTTGAGAAATATGTACCAGCATAGAAGGGTTTTTTCTCAGCAGTCATGAAGATACTCAAAGGCCACCCCCCACTACCAGTCATCGCCTGACAGACAGCCATATAGACATTATCAATATCAGGACGTTCCTCCCTATCAACCTTGATACATACAAAGATCTCATTTAGTACCTTAGCGACCTCATCATCTTCAAAGGACTCCCTAGCCATCACATGACACCAGTGACAAGTTGAATACCCAATTGACAAAAAAACCGGCTTATCCTCCTCCTTAGCCCTCTTAAAAGCCTCTTCTCCCCAGGGATACCAATCAACAGGATTAGTTGCATGCTGCAAAAGATACGGACTCTTCTCATTAATTAACCGATTTCTCATTTTCACACCTCCATTGTCAGTATGCCCAATAACTTATCAGTCTCTCCTGATTCTCATTCTCATTTGTGTGACTAAGGTCACAACTAATATCCGGCAATCTGTGTCATACTAAGTATAAGCGAGGTGAACTACATGAAGAATGTAACAGTCTTAGGTGGTGGTATCGGGGGCATTGAAGCAGCTATTGCCTTGCGTAAAGAGGGACTCGATGTCACCCTGGTATCAGACCGAGAATACCTTTATATCTGGCCAGTATCCATTTGGATACCAACAAGACAAATTGAATTTGAAGATGTAATAATTCCTTTAGAAGAACTAGCAAAGAAACATAACTTCAACCTCATTATTGATAGGGTAAAAGAAATTAAGACAAACACAAACTCAGTGGTCTTAGAAAACCAGACCATCTCCTATGAATACCTAGTAGTTTCTCTAGGAGCAGATAAGATAAAACATCCTGGAATTGAAAACACCCTATCCATCTGTGGCAAACCAGAAGACTCTCTAAAACTTAGAGAAAAGCTCGATACCCTAATATCCCAGGGTGAAGGAAAGATAGCTATTGGTTTTGGTGGCAATCCCAAGGATCCTTCCGCAACCCGTGGAGGACCAGCCTACGAAGTAATATTCAACATTGATCACTACCTGCGCAGGAAAGGATTAAGAGACAACTTTGAACTCACCTTTTTTGCACCCATGACTAACCCCGGTGCCAGAATGGGTGAAAATGCTTTGGTTACCATGAATCAGTTCTTTAAAAGAACCAACATAAATACTCACTTTGGCAAAAAGATTAAAGAATTTAGCCAAGATGGCATCATCTTTGAAGATGAAACCAAACTTGATAGTGATCTAACTATGTTCATCTCTGCTGGCACAGTAAAAGAAGAACTTAGAAACTCTGATCTCCCCCTTACAGAAGCAGGCTTTATTAAAATAGATGAACACTGTCAGGTAAAAGGCCTTGATAACGTCTATGCCATTGGCGATATAGCAAACCTCGAAGGACCGCAATGGCGATCAAAACAAGGTCATGTTGCTGAAGTAATGGCAAGAGTTACAGCCCAGAACATCAAAGCATCCATTCAGGGTTCTCCCAAACGCCACGGCTACAAAGAACACTTAAATATCCTCTGTATTATGGATACCGGCAACGGAGCCGCCTATATCTACAGAGATGATCACAAAGAGAGATTGGTACCACTCCCGGTCATCGGTGGTTGGCTCAAAAGAGGCTGGCGCCAATACTACAGACTCTCAAAGCTCAAGAAAATACCCCGTATCCCAGGCATGTAAAAAGGAGACTCCACAACGGAGTCTCCTTCCAAATTCTTTTCTAAACTACATCCCTACCGACTTACCCTCATACTTGCTCTCAGCCCAGTTATAGACAAACTCCTGACCTGAAGGTAACAATAGGTAGATAAGCAAAGCTGCACTCAAAGCCGGACCAGGAATAAACATGGAGAAACCACCTTGATCAACCATACTCAAATACGCTACTGGAGTTCCACCAATAATGCCCATAATACCGGCACCAATACCAACAGGTACTGCCCACTTCTGCTGCAAGAACAAAGCAACTACAAATACGCCCCAGGCAATAGCGGCATACCAGTTTAGCCTTTCTGCAACCACATAAACAGGATTACCCAAACCATAATCCTGAATTGACATCCAGATACGATTAGTTGCAGCAATACCATTCATGAAAGTCAAGACATAAGCCATACCACCTAGAAGACTCAAACCAACCAATTTACCACTCAGATTCCTAACATACATAGCCATGACAAAATATAGAACCATAATTGGTACATAAAGGATACCATACCAGGGTGCCACACCGGCACTAGCGGCAGGAATCATAGGGAAGAAACTACCCTGGATCATCAACACTAGACCAAGCATCGCTACACCCCAGGCCCATGATTGCTTCTTAAAAAAGCCAAAGGCTGCAACAGCTAAAACCACTGAACCAATAAGGCCTATATCATTCAAAGTTGGAATGATGTAAGTAACAATAAAGCTCTCATCAGGCCTATCCATACTAGCCTTAGCATACCACATGGTGTGCCATTCACTTACAAAAAGAATAAGGAAACCAATAATTCCAAATAAAGCACCAAATAAAGCAATCCAAGCACCTTGTTGAGTTCTTTCTTCAATCATAGGTAAAGTCCCCTCTCATGTCTAAATAACTACCTTTTTAAGACCGTTAAGAAAAAATTAGACCATAATAACAATCGAGACCTACGACAACATACCCACGAACGTGAAGATTTTCACTATTTTCTCCATGCTACAACGCTTTCCGACACAACTACTTCCATCCATACCCCCTTTTGATAAATTAAACTAACCTAAGATTGACATATTTTGATACCTAAGTCTTTGCGTAAGGATAAATATTTTTTCCTGTTACTTACAGAACAGCCCACCTACCAAAAACAGAGAAGATCCTTACCGGCCCCTACCTCTCTACCCATTCTGCCCTCATAGAGGGAATAGTTATCTCCCATCCTGCAACAGAGGTATAAGAGAACTCTCCAGTGATCTCACCATAAACCCTGACAATATCTCCATCAACAACATCAGTGAGGTCCACAAAAACTACATCATTGAAATCCCACAAACCATAGCCTAAATGAGTAACATGGATTGGTTACAGTTAACTAGACAGTAAAAACAATCGGAAGCTACGGAAATACAAAAAAATAACCAGAATCGATTTCACCAGCAAAACTAACCCCGAGAGATAACAGACAACTCCAGCAAGCCGACTTGCATTGTAAACCATTCACATAACCCCCTTTTCCCAAAAAACAAAAGACCGACACCAATCGCCGGTCCTCTCTATCCTATCCCATCAACACAGAGGGATGATCCGCTGGAGCAACTTCCAAAACCACATCCCGATGTTCTAACCACTTCAATCCAGAACTCCTAGCTAGTCTAGGACTGTTACAATCCATACTCAAATGAGCTAACAAAACCGATTCCAACCCTGACAGCCTTGCCAAAAGCTCCCCTGCCTGTTCATTAGATAAATGCCCATAATCCCCTAAAACTCTTTGAATAAGGAAGTATGGTCTTTCTGACCTAAGCTGCATATCCACATCATGATTACTTTCAAGAATCAAATGCTGCACACTCTGTAGTCTTTCAACTAGAACATCAGAAACATACCCAAGGTCAGTCAATACAGCCAACTGCTTTTCTCCTTCAGATACAATATATCCCTGAGAGACCACACTGTCATGTGGTTTCTCTACCACATCTACAGAGATATCCCCCAAACTAACAATACTACCCGGTTCAATATACTGTCTTAAACCAAGACTTCTATGCCTTTCACCAAAGTCCCCACCCCATATTCTCCATAGAGCCCTTGGAGCATAAAGAGGCACCCCTAATCTTTCAGCTAGAGACTTCTTCAACATTAATGCCCTGGTATGATCCCCATGTTCGTGAGTAACAAAGATACCTTTAAGTCTCTTCACATCTAAACCCACTCTATTGATACCTTCAAGGGTCCTCTTTAATCCCAATCCCACATCAATCATTACCATGTCCCCTGACTCTGCTACAACCAAAAAAGAATTGCCATATGTACTAGAACTGGCCAGCGATAAATAGTGCATAATCATATCCCCCATTAAGTCAATATCCCTGAATTCTCTAACAAGAACACTTCTCCTTCAATTGGGGGATAATCTTCAAATAACTGAGGCTCTCCCGATACGGAGAGCCCTCTCATCAGCCTGCAACTTTAGCCAGCTCTGAAGCTGCCACAATCTCTATGTTAACACCAGTATCAGCCATCAACACCGAAAATGAGGGTTCAAAGACCTTCCAATATTTGAGCCAAACTTCCCTATCGCAATCAACATAGATAAGTACATCCTTAACCACATCTCTACACCAGTTACCAGCTCTAATTAAGGCCTCAGCCAACACTAGATGGATAGATCTTTCACCATCAACAATCACTACCAGAGATTCCTGATACCCAAACTCTCCATAGGGAACCAACCCAAACTTCTCTGGCAGAACCACTGACTCATACACATCTTCAGCTTCAAGAACTCTAATTACCTTCTCCCACATATAGACCCTCCCTCTTCAGCCTGTCAAAGGTAATGTAACCAAGAAAACCATCTAATACAGACTGCTTCATATCAGCCTCTAGGTGAGGCAAACTGTTGGACTCTAAAGCCTCACTAAACCCCTTTGTTCCTTCCTCTTCACTTTGAGCCAACAAAACCAAAGCACAATATTTCTCCCCTGCATACTGAGTCAAAGCTTCAAGAACTCTGATTAGATAGTGCCGTTCTGCATACCAAGTAATCCTGCTACTAGCACCTTTCCCTAGACTCTCAAAAGCAAGTACTGCCTTATCTGTTTCCAGCAGACAATTAACTACAACATGTTCCTCAAAAGCCCACCATTCTCTATCACACTTCCTTGCCCCAAGCCTTCGTACTTTCCCCTTTGCTAGAGCCAGAGTCTCCTTATCACCTTGAAACAGCTTACGTCTCCTCTCTCTGCTTTCCGGAGACATTTTTCGCGATAGCATATTTACATCTAGTTCAGCCACATTATCTACTGCCCACTCTAGAAAGCTCTGAGCTGGAGGTATCCTTCTCTCAAAAGCCCTTTCAATTCCAACTCTCCTGTATGTGAGGTTTTCTGCATCAAGCACCGTCTGAAACCTTGTTGCTAAAACCTTTTCATCAATTATCCCTAAATCCTCTGGAACTCTTTTACCAAAAGGAACTGCTAAGCTTACTAAGCCTTTTAACCAGCTCATACCCGTAGGATCAAACCTAAACAACTCTTGAAAAACAGACCTAACCCTAACTACCGAGTCATCTTGCCTGTCTATCATTACCATCCCCCTTGGTGAGAAATCTTCTATTTTAATGATAACAGGCCTTGCCGTCATACAACGTCGGCATAAAAAAGACCCCACAGCCAGGCTGTGGGGTCTTCTGTACCTTATATTATCCTTGTAATGTCTTGCCCTCATCAACTGCTTTTAAGAATCTGTTTGTCTCAGCCACAACCACACCACTCAGCCCTAACAGACCAATAAGGTTAGGTATAGCCATCAAACCATTCATAACATCAGCTAAAGCCCAAACCAGATCCAATTCAACAATGGCACCTACAGCAACTGCAACTACAAAGAGCCAGCGATAGTAGATGGTAGCCTTTGAGCCAACTAGATACTCAAGAGACTTCTCACCATAATATGACCAGCCCAACACAGTTGAGTATGCAAAGAGAATTAAACCGGTAGTAACGATTAGGCTACCAGTATTACCCAATGCCATATTGAAAGCAGTACTAGTTAATGCAGCTCCTGTTTGACCTGATGCTAAAGCTCCAGAAGTAAGAATTGCAAGAGCTGTGACTGTACAGACAACAATAGTATCAATAAATGTCTGAGTCATACTAACGAGTGCTTGTCTACCAGGATAGTCTGTCTTAGCAGCAGCTGCTGCAATAGGAGCACTACCCAGACCAGCTTCATTAGAAAATACACCTCTAGCAACACCGTATCTAATAGCAGCACCAACAATACCACCACCAACAGCTTCACTGCTAAAAGCATAAGTAAAGATATCAGCAAAAGCCTGAGGTATAGCTTCAAAGTTGATAAATAATACAATAAGACCGCCAACAAAATAGAAGAATGCCATAAATGGCACTAAATAAGCAGTAACTCTTCCAATACTCTTAATACCACCGATAATTACTACAGCTGTTAAAGCAGCTAAAATAATACCGGTATAAACAGGATCAATATTAAACGTAAGCTTTACTGCACTAGCCACTGAGTTAGACTGAACCATATTACCAATACCAAACGCTGCAATAGCTGCAAAGAAGGCAAAAAGCATACCTAACCATTTCCAGCCAAGCCCTCGCTCAATATAGTACATAGGCCCGCCGCTCATCTCACCAGCATCATTCTTAACCCTGTACTTTACAGCCAGTATAGCCTCTGCATACTTAGTAGCCATACCAACCAAACCAGTCACCCACATCCAGAATACTGCCCCAGGACCACCCAAGAAAATCGCTGTGGCAACACCGGCAATGTTACCTGTACCTATTGTTGCTGCTAAAGCTGTTGTTAAAGCCTGAAAGTGACTAATATCACCCTCACTGTTTTCATCCTTGGTAAACATTAGTTTGTGAGCAAATACTAGCTTCCTAAACTGCAAACCACGGAGACGATAAGTTAAAAACAGACCAGTACCAACAAGCAAAGTCAACGTAATAGGACCCCAAACAATATCACCCAGCATTTCTAAAAACTCCAGCACACTAACACTCCTTCCACTTTAGTAGTATTTTGGGTGGTTTCTCTTAATGTACATTGTCATAAAACATCTGTCAACCCCCGTATTATTTTGGTAATTCGTAGGACATCGATGTCGGTGTTACGTTTTCCTATTAAATCCTAGATATTTACCTCCGCTAACAGGGTTCATAACCAAAATATCGAAATACTCACTAAAGGAATGATTAGTATGTCACGCCACCTAATACTCTTAATGATATTGCTAATACTATACACATCCAATCCTGCCTCAGCAACCACAGTAACTGAGGCATTCCTCTATGGGCTAATCTGGGAAGAACAACAGATAGAACCCCTAACCAGAGAAGAACTAATAGTAAAAGGTATGAGCCTATTAGATCTTGAACCATTAACCCCTCAAGAGACCACTATGATTCTTAACAACTATACTGATGCTCATCAAGTATCTTTCTTTGCCCGGGAAAAGATGGCTCAAGCCATCCAGCAAGGAATAATCTCAGGCTATGGTGACAATACCTTAAGACCCACAAACTATGCCAGCACTGAAGAGACAAAAATAATCTTAAGTCGTATTTTTGCACGCTTCCAGCCATATAAAACCACTCCATCAGTAATCAACCTCAGTAAAATTGGGCACGCTGACATACAATTCTATCTGACCAAACAGGCAACAACCCAATTTCAAAAAGATCTCTTTAAACTCATTAAAGACTCTATTAACAATTATTCACTTCAAGAGGGCACCTTCTCAATCTATGTCAAAGAGCTTAATACTGGTTATGAGTATACCTATAACCCTGACCATATTGGCCACAGCGCTTCTTTAGCCAAGCTCTATCTAGCAGCCATCATTTATGATTGGGCGGACAGAGATAAACTAGATCTAAACCAGAAGATCATGACCCCTAATGGCTATCAGACCATCGGCCACCTAACCGATATAATGATTAACTATTCGGATAATGATGCCTACAACATTCTCTTTAACTTCCTTGGTCAAGAGACAGTGTCTAACGAAATTTCTAAAATGGGTTATAACCAATCAACTATTGAGAGAAACCTCTTTCCTGCTCATACTGAAACAATTCAGTACACACAGGGAGAACTGCTAACCTCGGCTAAAGATGCAGGTAAGGTCTTAGAAAAGATATACCATAAAGAGTTTGGCCAGTATTCTCAAGTATTCCTTGACTCCCTCACTGACAGCATAGATGATAGCAGATTACCAAGGGCTATAGACTACCAGGTACCAGTACCCCACAAAATAGGTACCAATAACTATGCAGTCCATGATGCCGGAATAGTCTGTCTAGAAGATAACCCCTACATAATTGTCATCATGTACAACAGTGAAAACCCAGTACAGCTAGACTATATAGAGCAGATACAAAGAGACATAGCTGCCAAAGTATATGCCTATATGTATAAGTGAAAGAAGATGCTGCCAAGATTCGATATTTTCATATACAGAAAGGAATTGGTATAATAGAAAAGACAATCTGTGGCAGAAAAGAGAGATCTCATGAAAAAACTTTATCTTAATGAAATAGATATCATTCGAGCCTTCGCCATACTCGGAGTACTAATTACCCATAGTACTTCATTTCCCGCAGTCCAACTTGATCCTAGTTCAAGCCTTTATCCCTTATACCTTGCCCTTAACCGCTTTGGTAAATTAAGTACCCCAACCTTTATCTTTTTAAGCAGTTTTGTACTTTTCTACACCTACTATTCTCAGCAAATAACTAAAGAAACAATTAGCCATTTCTATAAAAGAAGGGTCACCAATATAGTGGTACCTTACATAGTCTGGACCCTCTTCTATTACATATTAATCCTTGATGGTGTTTCCCTAGACCCTACCAAGATCACCTCTTTCAACTGGGCTGATTTCGGTTGGAAACTTATGTTTGGCAAAGCTGCAGCACACCTGTATTTTGTCATTATCAACATCCAGTTCTATTTGCTTTTCCCTGTGTTCTGGTATGTACTTAAGAGATACCAGAACCTAGCCAAGTATTTCTTCTTTTTTGGTTTTGCCATTCAGTGGATCTTTGTTTTATACAACAATCAAGTGTTACATTTTCCCTATAAGGGAAGCTTAGCCTTATCATACTTTTCTAACTATAGCTTAGGGGCAGTAGCTGCGATATACTTCCCCACTATAAGCAAATGGCTTACAGAATACAAAGTAAAAGGACTTGTCCCAGTCTCTAGACCCATCACCCTAATCTGGCTCCTACTAGGCTTAGCATACACAGTTCTCTTCTACTACGGTTTTGGCTATGGCATCTGGACTCATAGTCTCTGGTATGAACTATCTTGGAATCTCTATACCCTCTGGTCAATTCTAGTGCTCTTCTACTTAGCTAAATATGCATTGAATAATGCACCTAAAAAACCCTTAAAGTTGCTAAGAGAACTAGGGCTAGCATCGTTTGGTATTTACCTTGTTCATCTGGTCTTCCTGATCATCTGGGAGAAAGTATCCATAAGTTCAGAACCTTTGATCTACCATAGTTCAATCCTTGTTGTATTTCTGTTATCCCTGTTTGGCTCTTGGGGCATAGTCTATCTAGTTCAGAAATACGTCCCCTGGTCTTGGATGATATTTGGTCTCAAAAGAAAACAACCACAGGCAACAAGGACAACAAGTCAAACACATGATATTTGAGAGGAGAGTCTAATGAAAAGATACCTTATACTAATTTTCATCTTATCCATAAGCATATTCATAGTCGGTTTTCAGATTACCAATACCAATCAGACCGTTGAAGAACCTGAGATACCATTAACAGACATGGAACCCAATACAGGCCCAATAAGTTACAGCATTAATGTACTGCTTCTCACAGATAATCCAGAGATGAACTCCCAGAGTATCTATCAACACCTAGAACAATCCCTAGTACCTAATCTCAATATCTACATAGAAACCATTGATGCAGAAATATCCCTTAAGCAATATGACCTGGTCTACCTAGATACAGGTTTGTCAGCTAATTCCCAGTTCCAAATAACAGAGTCTGCTCTCATCGAGTATGTAAACCAGGGTGGCATCCTTTTTCTCTCACACGAATACCTTGAACACCTGCCCAAGGAATTTCTCGGAATCAGTGGGGTGCATATAGCAGAAACAGTAGCCATGGACTTTACGTATCCAGCTGTACGCCCAAATCTAACAGGACTACAGGATACCTGGCGCCTATTTGCCAGTGACTACCAACAATATAGAGGACTTAACCCTGACTACCATATCAACTATGAGTATGCTGCGAAAGTCAACACAGCAACAACTCTGGTGGAACAGGATGGTTTAGCATACCTTCTAGCCAATCAATACGGCAAAGGCACTGTCATCTGGGCCAATAACTTTCTCCCTAATGAACAGTTCATAACCAGATTTGACATGATCTCTGAAGACAACCAGAAATACTTTCACTTTGGTTATGCCAGTGCCAACTACCTATTCCGTACCGAACTAGTGAAATTTGTCTCTAAAGAGAAATATGGTTTTAGCTTAAGCAAAAGTCATGGTCCCTATGGAAGACCAGGACTATCCTGGCAAAACCACTATGAATCTCTTTCATCTTTCCCGATAGATAGCATGATTAAATGGATTGATATCCTTGAAGAACATAACCAAATCCCCAGCTATTCGCTAATCAGAAGCTCATATCCCTGGGGCCAATGGGTTAGTAGCATAAGTATCCATATTAACGAGGGTACTGATTCAGAGCCCATCTTTGCTGGAGAAACAGAGGATTCCTTCTATTCCTCTGGACAAAGACTTACTTCCAGTAAAGACTACCTAACTTTTGGCTCATATCCCCAGTATTCATCACTTTTGGCTGATCTAGATCAGCCTGTCCGTGCCTACCCCCAGGTGACAGACTGGAATAATAACGGCAAGAAAGACCTCCTAATTGGTCAACATAACGGTAGAATATACTTTCTAGAAAACCTCGGAACAGATGAGAAACCTCTTTTTGAAAAGAAAGAACAAGTACTGCTAAGCAATGGTACTCCTTTGGAAGTATCCAAAGCAGCAGCACCCTTGATCTATGACTTTAACGGCAATAGCTTAAATGATATCCTAGTTGGCGATGAAAAAGGCAGAATCACTGTATTCTTAAATACCGGTACCAGAGAACAAGCACGTTTAACCAATCATGGCTTTCTTAGAGTAGATGGTCAACCCTTACAGGTAAGTGGCAGTGCTACTCCCTTTATAGTAGACTGGAACAATGATGGCATAGATGATCTCCTTGTCGGCGAAAGCTCAGGACAAGTCATCCTTTTTCCTGGTTATCTAGATAACGGTCAGCTCTGCTTTAAGAATGGAGAGCCACTAAAAACATCAACAGACTATGTAAAAGTCAATCGTCATGCCTCACCCTTCGCTGTTGATTGGAACAACAACGGGCAACTAGATTTGCTTATCGGAACAGGAGACGGACGAATCAAACTATACCTTAGAGATAAAGACAATCTAACTGATTCTGGCTATATCAATGGAGAAAACCGCAACTTCTTTGGTACAAACCACATTGATATTGGTAACAATGCAGTACCTATCATCGTAGACTGGAATAACGATGGCAAAAAAGACCTCTTAATTGGTCAGCTGGAATATGGTATTCCCTATGCAATCGACAGTGAGTTCTTTCCCCATAAAGAAAGCCTGTCTAAAAACATACAGTATGCTAAGGACAAATACGTTCCCCTGGTACCACATATATACATCCATGAATTTAAGAACAATGAAATGGAGATTCGTGAGATAAAACTGCATAAACAAGCCTTTAATTCTTTAGGTATCCCTTGGACAGATGACATGGGCGCCAACCATCATACCTGGCGAATTTCCAGAGAAGAACCCTCTAGAACCTTTAAGAACCTTACCGATGCCGGTATATGGTGGAACTTTGGTTTTAATCCTCCTAATGTTGGATCTGCTCCCCGTGATGGCAAGGAATTCCTCTGGGTAATTCCCTTCTTGTACCCTCAGGAAGACCTGATTCTATTTTCTCCTGCTCCACATGCACTAAACTATAGCCAGACCTGGGAGAGCATGGCCCATTTTGATATTCCCTTAACATACTTTGAACACATCGAACACAGCCTGTATAGAGGTACTAAGCACTATGATAATTTAATATTAACAATAAATTTTATGAATGATTTTAAGGATAGACATGAATACAACTTTATGACCGAAGAACAAATGGCAAGAGCCATGCTTAAACCTTCCATACAGAACTAAACATAATCATAGAAGAAGACACTCTCCAGATTCACCCTGATACCAAAAACGTACCAGAATTAGCTAAAGAATATACCGGTACACTAGGTCTCAAAATCGAACTAGGTGAAACCTATAGCAACAAAGACATTGATACATCTAGTTTCTTCTATACTCATAAAGACCAAGGCTACTATATCGGCTTAGCAGAACCTACAACAATATCATTTGTGGATATCTCTACTATGAACGATCAGCTCCATATAATAAGGTCCAACGGACCCCTAAACATAACCCAAACAGAAAATGGTTTTATTCTAGAAAGCACCACCAGAGGAATGCAAGAAGTAAAGTTCTATTCACCAATACCAGTAACACTATCCGGCCCTGACCTCAAAATAACGAATGAAGGTAACTTCTATACCTTCACTCATTTTGGTGATACTATCTCAGTCCATATTGATTATGAACTAAGATGACATGATTAGGCCCTGTAATCTTAAAGATTAAAGGGCCTAATCCAATCTATGTAATCCCCCTCAAGATACACTAAGAAATCATCCAAAGCTTCTTTAATCGTTTCTTTCATCTCTCTAGTCACCACTACTCCTGGTTCCCACCACCAGTTAAGAATCCTTAACACCCTGTTCTTCTTATCAAAACTAGGTTCAAATCTGGCTACAAATCTATCTCCATAAAGAACAGGCAAAACATAGTACCCATATTTCCTCTCCTCTTTAGGCTTATATACCTCCCAGATATACTCAAAGCCAAATAACTCTTTAATCAGCTTACGGTCCCACAGTAAGTTATCTAACGGAGCAAGAAAAGATACCTTCTTCTCTTCTTCCCTGACTTCATACAATAAAGCTTCATCTTCTTTCCTTAAATACAGTGGTTCCTTGATACCCTCTACAAAAACAGATAGAATCTCGCCCCTCTCTTCTAGCAATTGAAAAGCAGCCTGTCTTTCTTTGCTCTTCATACCACTGATACCTAAGAAAGCATCTGATCTTCTGTTCCAGAGTAACCCGACCCCACCAATCCTTCGCCTCACATGCCAGGCATAATACTCCTCATCAGTATCATTAGGGTCTTTAGCATATAGAACTTCCTTGGGAATACACTTTTCTGCTAGGTCATATATCTTTCTTGTACCTTCCTTGTGATGAATAACCAGATCACCCCAAAGGAACATACTCTCTAGAATAGCTCTAGTAGTCTTAGTAGGTGCCCAGTACCAGTTAATCTTCTCATCCTGCTTTAGATCAAGTGATGATAGAGGTCCCTTCTCTAACTGTTCCTGAACAACTAATAATGCCAGAGAAACATCACCAAGCATATTACCATACAGTTCTTTAGCTTCCTTACGGTATCTCTCAAAGTATGGCCAATCTCTTACTAGATAGATTGCCATATTCTTATCCCAGCCATCCAGAAGCAATCTATCCTGATAGAGCAACTCCTGTAGCTGCCATGGTTTAAACCCTTTCACTCTAGATTGTAAGACTAGATAGGGGTTATACCCCACCACATCCAAAGGATCATACTGAATACAGCTAACCTTCTCTATGTATGCCAGAATATCATTCTTGCCTTCTAGCTCCCTTGCAGGCAAAAGATGATGATGTACAAGCAAGAATCTTCTGGCTACCTCTTTAGATATCTTCATAAGGTCCTCCTAGAATACAGTTTGTTATCAGTATGAGCAAAGAAAAGACATACGTCAAGCAAACATCACTCTCAGAGCAGAATGTAACCATTACCAAAACGGCAAGGGCTATCTAATGCAACCCATCAATAAGCTTCCGCACTTCCTCTCCCGTACTAAGACCCCTTATCTTCACTAACAGCTTCTCTAACTCATCCCTCTTTAAGCTTCTAATCAACTCTCTAGCCGGCAAAATGTCTGAAGGATTCATACTAAACTCATCTAGACCCATGGCCAGGAGAATAGGGATCATCCTTCTATCACCAGCTGCCTCACCACACATCCCTACCCAAATACCGTTAGCATGACCATTCTTGATGGTAGTTTCAACTAGTGAGAGAACCGCGGGATGAAAGGAATCATAAAGAGAAGTAATCCTTTCATTCAATCGATCCACTGCTAGGGTATATTGGGTCAAATCATTAGTACCAATACTGAAGAAGTCAACTTCTCGGGCTAATACATCCGAAATCAAGGCGGCAGCAGGAGTCTCAATCATAATCCCCACTTCAACCTCACCAAAAGGAAGGCCCTGAAGGCTTAACTCCTCTCTTACCTCTTTAAGGATTCCATTTGCCTTTTGTAATTCAGTTAAAGAAGCTATCATTGGGTACATAATCTTCAGGTTACCATAGATACTAGATCTTAGAAGAGCTCTCAACTGGGTTTTAAACAGGTCTGTTTCCCCTAAACAGAGGCGAATACCCCTGTATCCCAAAAACGGATTCATTTCTTTGGGCAAGTCAAGATAGCTTATATCCTTATCCCCACCAATATCCAACGTCCTAACAACTACTGGCTTACCAGCCATTGTCTTTAGTATCTCTTTATATACCTTATACTGTTCTTCCTCATCAGGAGCGGTATCTCTATTCATAAATAAGAACTCTGTCCTGAAAAGGCCGATACCTTCAGCATCATTCTTAACCACATATTCTAGATCCTCTATACTACCTATATTGGCAACAAGCTCAACTCTTTTTCCATCCAAGGTCTCTGTTGAGACTCCCTTAAGCTTCTCCAAATGAAGCTTTCTTTCTTGTATAGCTTTCCTTCTCTCTTTCATAATTTCAATGGTTTCTTCATCAGGGTTAACGTAAATAACTCCTGAAGCACCATCTATAGCTAGGAAATCACCAGTCATTATCTCACCACTAACTCCAACAACTGCGGGAATTTGCAGAGATCTTGCCATTATGGCTGTATGCGATGTCTTACCCCCTCTAAAAAGTACAAACCCCAACACCTTTTCTCGATCCATTTCCGCTGTATGCGAAGGAGTTAGATCATCTGCAACAATAATGACATCATCAGGAAGTATGTTTAATGAAGAAACCAATCCGATAAGGTTTTTTATCAACCTCTTCTTTAAATCTATTACATCTAGAGAACGCTCTTTCATGTATTCATCAGTCATACCTTCAAACAGCGTAATAAAGGAGTCCATTACCTGTTCTACCGCAAATTCAGCAGAAACAGACTGCTCCCTAATGCCTGACTCTACCTGGTTAAGCAATAGAGGATCCTCTAGCATCATTACCTGGGCTTCAAGGATACCTCTTTGTTCCTCCGCTACTTTCTCTTTCAAGGTGTTTAACTGCTCCTTGGCTAACCCTAGAGCATCTTTAAACCTGGCTATCTCTTCTACAGGTTCCCTACCCCTTTTGGAGATAGCTATATTCTCATCCTCTAGCACCAATGCTTTCCCCATAGAAATACCTGATGATACTCCTGTTCCTTCTAAGATCATTAAACCACCTACTCTTCACTCTTGAGAATATCCAATATCGCATTTTTAGCCTGGTCCTCATCTTCTCCTGATACTTCTAGTTCAATGATGTCTCCCTTAGTAGCTCCAAGACTGAGCACACTCATCATGCTCTTAGCATTAACAGAACGTTCACCCTTAACAAGGGTAATCTCACTGGTATATTTCATGGCTTCCTGGACAAGCCTAGTAGTCGGTCTTGCATGCAAACCTGATTTCAGTTGTATCTCTACCTGCACCTTAACCATAACCTCTCCCCCAACTCAGGATAAATACTCTATTCTCCCTTGGTATTTTTCTATTAGCTTTTGATTATGCTCATCAGCACCCTCAACATTACCACTGATAAAGATAGGTGGTTCAAGTCCCTGCTCCTTTAAAAGACATCCTGCTTGAGCAAGGATACTGTTTAAAATGGCAGCTCCCATAATCGTTGAACTAGGTCCAAACCTCACGGGAATATCCTTATGACTCAGGATTGCATCACCTTCAGGTGCCTTATTGTCCAAAACCAAGTCTACTACCTCATGCAAATGTCTACCACTCTTATGTCTTGATGGCTGACTATTGCTATACTCTAAAGAGGTAATCCCGATTACATAAGCACCCTTATCCTTAGCTAGAATAGCCACATCTACAGGTACCGGATTGCGCCCTGAAGTCGAAATAACAAAAACCACATCTTCTGACCGGATATCCTCAGTCTTCATGAACTCTTTTGCATAGTCATTCTGTCTTTCTAACATGGATGAACTAATAGCTCCCTTATGCAGCATAAGTTCTTCCTTTAGAATAGGTCTGACAGGTACCATTCCTCCTGACCTAAAGAAAACCTCCTCAGCTAAAATATGAGAATGACCTGAACCAAAAACATGGACAATACCTCCATCAGCCAGACTCGAAGCAACCATCCCTGCTGCCGACTCTAATTGATTCATCTCTGTCTTCTGTAGTCTATCCAACAGTTCTTTAATGCCTTCAAGATATTCTGTAATCATAACCTAACCCCCCACTGCTTCAAGAATATTGCCTACCTTAACTGGATTAGTTCTTCCTGTATCCCTATCTAATACAGAACCAAATATATGGGGCATAAAAAACTCGATACCACTTCCCTTGCCAATAGCCACAATCTCCCTAACGTTACTTTCATTAATACCTCCAGCCGGCTCTATCCCCCTAATACCTCTTTCCGCTGCTGCGTAAGCAAGATATCTTAACTCATCTAGATGACCTGTAGCAGGCATCAGTTTTACTGACTCAATGCCAATAATCTTGATAAGGTCTAAAAAACTCTCAACTTCCATCTCCATACCCGAGGGTAGCCTTAAAAGACCTGGTCTCCCTGTGGGATTAACTAAAGCATTAACTAGCTGTGGCATCCCCTTACCCTCAAGATACCCCTTTACATAACTGCTTTTCTCAAAGGGCTGGTTTAGATGACCGGGATTAGCCTGTTCAGCTATCAATAGAACCTTCTCCCAAAGAGCCGGATTACCATCATCACCTAGACCCACACTAACTATTTCACTAAGGCTCTTTAGCTCATCAATTGTTTGTACAGCCAGATTGATATCACTAAAATCAGCCGCTACAATCCCGGGGATGACACAATCTGTTACAGCCAATATCTCCTCAAGATTTTCCTTATCCTTAACTAGGAAGTTAAAGACAAGAAAACCATCAATCTTCTTCATCTTTGTCACCCTCTAATATCTCGACCATCCTGTCAAGACAGTATAAAGCGATCTGTTCTCCCTTTTCCCTGCTCGCTAGAGTGGCGTCACCTAAAACAGCAGTCTTTGAGAACTTACTCCAAGGAATCGGAGTATATGCTATCTGCTCAGGTATTACCGGTATATCCCTAATCGCTCTAGACATATCAACTTCCTGTGCACATAAATACAACATCAAAGATGTCTCTATTTCCTCAGCATGAAAAAATGAACTACTCAAACGAGGACTCTCACACACTCTAGATGCAATTTCTTCAAGTCCAGGATAGGTAAAAACATAGACCTTTAGGTCAGGACAGTCCCTATATAGCAGTCTGGCAGTTTGATTAAGTGCCAGACTGTTCCCCAAATGGCCATTAACAATGACATAGTATTTGAACCCCTGTTCAAATACACCCAACCCGATATCATAGACCATGTTAATCAACGAGTTATCACTGATACTAATACTTCCAGGGAAATCCTTAAGACTCCAAACCTGACCATACGGTAATACGGGTAAGACTACCCCTCCTACCCTTCTTGCCAGCATAATTGCCAGTTTTTCAGCCAGCATACTATCAGTCCCTAAAGGTAAATGAGGTCCATGAGCCTCAACAGCACCAACAGGTAGAATGACTGGGGAATCTTTAGATTTGTTCTTAATATCTTCAGAAGTCTTCTGTTGATATAGCAATTCTCTCTCCCCTTACTTAAAAGATAAACACCGTGCTGAATTGACCCTAAAGAACTTATCCACCAATACTTCTCCATCAAACCCCGCTCTGTCCGCTTCAACAAGGAAGCGAGGAATCCATTTGCTGATAATATACTCAAAACCCAACCCATAGTCATAGTGTTTGTAGTATGATTTTCTGGCCATATCCCCACTTATCAGTATCTGATCTTCATACCCCTTCCTCACCAGATCAATAATTGCAGCTATCCTGTCACTCTCAGGCCCATACTTCACCTTACCAACACCATCAAAAGAGAGATAGGCACCAGTCTTAGCAATCTCCTCATGATAAAAGGGATCAAGGTTACGATCCATATGACCAAAAGATATAGAAGAAAGATCTATCCCTTCTGCCTTTAACAAATCTATCTGCTCCAAAGCCATTGTACCTGCTTCTGTATGAGCTGTTAGAGGCGCATTAGTCTCCAAATGAGCCCTTGCTGCTGCTCTTAATGTCTTAACCTCCAACGGTTTAATTGAGTTATAGCTTGTACCAAATTTAATCTGTCCGGCTTTGATACTGGTAGCTTCAAGACCCTCAGTAACTTCGTTTACAATATAACCAACAAGCTCATCCAAACTAGCACTCTCAATCCAATGATTATAGGTATCATAACTACCTACAAACTCCTTAATTCTTTCAGGAAGCCTTGCAGACCATAAAATCCCCTTATTAAACCCGGCAGTTCCAATAATATTAACCCCGGTACTAATAGCAATTTCATAAACGGCCTTCACATTGCGACCATAGTCTACAGCAGTCGCATCAACAATAGACTCACCACCGAGAGCCTTAAAATCTAAGACCTCTAACCTTGTTAACTCAGGATTATCTAACAATAGATCAGCTTCACCTTTTTCAACCCAGTATGGTGGTTTGCAAACTAGGTGCTCATGAGTATAGGTGAAACCTAACTCTGAAGGATCAATATCAGCCAGCATAGTTCTAACAAAACTCATCATCCCACCGCCAAATGGTTGGAAGAAAGGGCCAAAAAGCCCTTTCTTCCTTACAATTTTAGAAGAATAACTTGGCTAGCAGACTTACAAGTGGTCCAAGAATAAACATATCCGAGTCTGCAGCCCACATGGCAGTATCCGGAATTGTGTCATGAATCAAGAAGGTAACCATGAAGTACTGACCCCAAGCTACCAAAGTGGCTGTCATAAAACCACCTAACACAGCTCCTCTAACACCACCAGTGACATTACCGAAAACACCAGCAGCAGCACCATGGAAGAACAATACAATCATTGTTGGTACAAAGACATATCCCACAGTATTACCCAGTACGACAAGCCAAATCAAGGCACCAACAAAAGCACCAAGGAAACCTAGAATAACTGCATTAGGTGCAGCCGGATAGATAACCGGAACATCAAGTGCTGGTCTTGCTCCAGGTACTAACTTGGTGGCAATGCCGCGGAAAGCAGGAACCATCTCACCAACAAACATACGAACACCCATCAAGACTACAGCAATACCTGCTGCAAAGGTAACGGCCTGCATTAAAGAATACATCAAAAAGCTCTGGTCCCCAGACATGGCTATTAATTCCTGAGCCCCGGGTGTATCCTTAGTAGACAAGATAATTGCACCTACCAGGAACAGAATACCCATCGTTAAAGCAGTGACTACATTAGAATCACGCAAGAACTCCAAACCTTTAGGTACCTGTAACTTCTCTGAATCCTGCTCCTTATTTCCAAACAGATAGCCCATCAGAGCACCTAATAAGGCGGCAGAAGCAGAAGTGTGACCTAAAGCAATCTCATCATGACCCATAATTTTTCTCATAAAAGGTTGGGTTAAGGCCGGCTGAACCGTCCAGTATATACCTAAGATCACTGCTAGAAACAATGCTAACTTAAGAGTATCAACTTCACCGACAGACGTTACAACAACACCTGCAAAAATAACTGCTGTCCAGAACATCATATGTCCAGTCAGATAGATATATTTAAGAGGCGTAATTCTAGCAAGCAACACATTCAGAAGAAAACCTAGAGTCATAGCCAGAGCAACCGCTCCTCCATACTTGGCCATAAAACCCTCTTGACCCATAAAGCTCCCTAGTGCCTGAGTTTCAAGGTTAAATACCTCTTTCCACATGGGTTGGAAGATCAAAAGAGAGTTTACAATAATTCCAGCACCAGCACCAATAATGATAAAGCCAATTACAGCTTTAAGAGTTCCACTCATTGTCTGGCTAAAGGTTTTTCTCTGCAAAACAAGACCTAACAGAACAATCAATCCAAGTAGAATTGCCGGTTGCCCAAAAACATTAGTAGCTAACCACTCGACAAATTGCATTTGCTCTCTCCCCTTTTAGAGTTTTTCAAATACCTCCTGTAGCGCAGTTTCAACCTCTTTCTTGTCAAAGTAGTTGTTTACCACGATGACCTTGGCACGATGATTCCTCAGGTTCTGCGCCAACTCGTTGCTAGTAACAATGTAATCGGCGTCTGTTCCTGCTGCTAAAGAAACATCCATATGGTCTACATCAGCTACCACTCCCTTTTCACTTAAGACTGTCTCTATACTCATCCTCAAAATTAGACTTGTTCCCTGCCCAAGACCACATACAGCCAGTATCTTCATACCAATCCCTCCACTATCTTTTGAATTTCCTTATAGCTCACTGCGCTTTTTAATCCATCAACCTTATCCTGATTACCTAACACCAAAGACAGTCTTTGCAAAATACCCACATGTTCTTCACTAGTAGATCCAGCTAAAGCCACTACCAGGTAAACCGGGTCATTACTTGAATGACCAAACTCAACAGGTGTAGCTAACTGAACAAGAGACACTCCAGGAGAGTTAACCCCCATTTCCGGCCTGGCATGAGGCATAGCAATACCAGGAGCTAAAACAATATAGGGTCCCTGTTTTTCATAACTATCAACCATTGCTAGAACGTATTCCTCTTTGATAATTCCCTCTTGAACCAGCAAGAATCCAGCCCTTCTTATTGCTTCTTGAGGGGTCTTCACGACAGCACCTAACTCTACCAATTTCTCATCTAAGAACCTCATTAACTATCACCTATCTCTTCATTTCAGTGATGAACTTGTATCTATCTCCACGGTAGACTGACTTAACATACTCAAACGGCCTACCATTACTTAGATAACTAGTTCTCCTCATCAGTAGTACAGGAGAACCCTTCTTTACATTAAGAAACTCACTCTCAATGTCTGTTGCTAAGGCAGGCTCTAAAGTCTGTCTTGCTCTTTCAATCTTCATTCCCAGCTCCTTTTCCACATACTTGTAGAAAGAGCTGCTAATAGTGGCTTCAGTGATCTCTGGAAAAATACTCTTGGGCAAGAACAGAATCTCATAAGCCATCGGCTCTGCATCAGCTAACCTGACCCTGCTTACCCGATAAATAGGTTCACTCTCTTCTATCTGTAACTCCATGCTCTCGCGCATAGATGCCGAAATAACCTCAAACTCCCTAATCTCTGTCCCAGGTACAAGACCCCTGCTCCGCATATCCTCAGAGAAACTGGTAAGAGTCATTAAGGGTTGCTCAATCTTCTTATCGGCCACAAAAGTGCCCTTGCCCTGTTCCCTCACTAGAAGACCCTGATTAACCAGATTATTAATGGCCTGCCGTACAGTCATACGACTAATATCATATTTCTCAGCTAACTCCCTTTCTGAAGGAATCAACTGACCGGGAATCAATTCCCCATTCTCAACTGCTGTTCTTAATAGTTCCTCTAATTGAAAGTAAATTGGAATCGGCGAACTCTTATTTATCATCCAACACCCACCCTCTCTGACACAAGGCTTTCATCTACAATAACTGTTACCTTGGGATGTTTCTTTAAGATTGTAACTGGCCATCTTTTGCTTACAACCTGATGCCCTAGCAATTGTTGCACAACCTCTTCTTTCCCATCTCCACTAACCACAAGAATTATCTCCCTAGCCCTCATTATGCTACCTATACCCATAGTAATGGCATGAGTGGGGACACTCTCAATACTGCCAAAAAACCTTGAATTAGCCCTTCTAGTTGACTCAGTCAACCTTGCCACATGTGTCCTGCTACTAAACTCAGTCCCCGGCTCATTAAAGCCTATATGGCCATTTACACCCACTCCGAGCAACTGATAATCTATTCGCCCAGAAGCTTCAATTTTTTCTTCATACCGTTTACACTCTAGCTCCAAGTCCTTGGCCATTCCATTAGGGATATTAGTCTGCCCTAAATCCAACCCCAATGGATAGAATAAAGACCTGTTCATAAAGTACCGAAAACTATACGGAGAGGAACCATCTAACCCCACATACTCATCAAGATTAAATGTCCTAATACCCTCTAGATCTAATGGTCTAGGCCTATGCTTCTCCACTAACAATCTATAGGTACCTACAAAACTAGACCCGGTTGCCAGACCCCAGTTAGCCTCTGGCTTCTCTTCTATGGACCTATATATATGTTCAGCAACCAACTCAGATAGTTCCTGATAACCACTTACCCATAGCACCTGCATCATATACCTCATCTCCACGACAATAAGTCTTCCAGACCCCAAACTCTGAATCCACAATGACAAGATCAGCATCCTTGCCTCTCTCAATACTCCCCTTACGCTTCTCTATCCCTAACTTGATAGCTGCATTTAATGATGACATCCGTACTAGATCCGCTAAATCACCTAAAGAGCTAGCTCTCCTAACAGCCTCATTCATCCTCAAAGTGCTACCAGCAAGCACACCCGATTCTAACCTTGCTTCTTTGTTTCTAACAACCACCTTTTGTCCTGCTAACTCATACTCCCCATCACTAAGCCCCTTAGCCCTCATCCCATCAGTAACTAGGATTATTCCCTCACTACCCTTCAAGCGATAAACTAGTTCTACCATCTCATCCCGTACATGAATCCCATCATAAATTATCTCAACCTGAACCCTTTTATCTAACAATGAAGCCCCAACAATCCCTGGTTCCCGATGATGCATCCCCCTCATCCCATTAAAGAGATGAGTCACATGACTAACTCCTTGATCAATCGCCTGAATCATCTCAAGATATGTAGCATCTGTATGACCTGCTGAAACAATAACTCCTTCAGAAACCAATTCCCTCACCATGGAAACATCGGTCTCTGGAGCTACAGTAATCAGTTTAATCATCCCGGCAGCTGTCATCTGCCACTCTCTAAAAAGCTCTTTATCATACTTCCTGATATACTCAACCGGTTGTGCACCGGCCTTAGCCCTATTAATAAAAGGACCCTCCAGATGAATCCCTAGAACCTCAGCCCCATCCACACTACCAACACCACTCAAAGCTCTGCTAATCTTTTCTTCGCTATCAGTCATAACAGTAGGAAGGAAACCAGTAACTCCTTCAGCAGCTAAAGCAGTTGAAATAACCTCTAGGGCATCCCTGCCATCCATAACATCAGCACCCAGCGCCCCATGCACATGCATATCAATAAATCCCGGCATCACCAGATAGCCACTAGGAACCATGATAACCCTCGCATCGGTATCAGGTAGCTGATCAATCCTCCCCGCATCCACAATCTTCTGCCCTTCAATGAGCACAAAACCACCCTGTATAACCTCAAAACCCGTCACTATAGTTCCACCAACAATTAGCTTCTTATCACCCAAACCAGACCACCCCACATAACATACTAGGAACAGTATAACATCTAGTTGTTTAGTTGTCTATACCAGTTGCGGTATTTAGTTGCGTTTATCTGCTTAGTCGGCCGCTAAACTTACGATTGCTGTTAATATGTATGTGATAATATGCGTTTCTAGTACACTTAGAGAGGAGACCCTCCTCTCTAAGTGTACTACCTATTCTAAGTCACGAACTATTTTGAGTACAACATTAAACTCGTCAAATACTTAAGATCTTTGTAGTGAACCAGCTTGTTTCTAGCATCCTTTATGTTTTTCATCATATGTTCGGAAATTACCCTTACTCTTCTCTCTAATAACTAAACACCTCTGTGATTAATTCTTCACAGAGGCCCGGGATATGCCTATCTAGTCCAATTCCACAGTTTTGAAGAACTTGTAGATATTCCACTAGCCCCCACTTTCAAGAGAATCTCTACTTCATCCTCTTCAGAGATTAATCCCCCGGTGATTACTGGTATACTAAATTTCTTCTTCAAGTCCATAATTACTTTTGGTAACAGGCCTGGCAAAATCTCAATAGCATCGGGTTCAACTGCTGAAATACTTCTTGTGAGTTTAGCTAATGCTTGTGAATCTAGAGCAAAAACACGTTGAATACTAGGTAATCCCTCCACCTTTGCAGCCATAACAGCCTGAGTCTTTGTTGATATTATCCCGTCTGGTTTAATCTCTCTAGCGATATACCTAATGGCCTCTGGATCAGAACCTAATCCCCTGACAAGGTCAACATGAAGAAAGATCTGTTTTCCTTCTCCCTGAACCATCTGTACCACACGCTTACTATTTATCAGATCACTAGAGAGAAGGAAAATAGTCTTAACTGGACTATTAATAGCCTGTTCCAGTTCAGACTCCTCTCGTATAGCCGCTATGACCGGGCCAAGAGACGCTAAACTCATGTCCTGCCTCCATTCAATACCTTATTCGTAGTTTAACAGGTGGAATACCTAACTGATTACGATACTTGGCCACTGTCCTTCTAGAAATAGTTATCCCTTCTTTAGCCAGCAGCTCTTGCAATGCACTGTCTGTATAAGGTGATAGGGGATCTTCTCCTGCAACTATCTCTCTTAGTAGGTCCTTTACAGATATTGATGAGACCTCTCCACTAATCCCACTCAGAGTAGACGAAAAAAAGAAAGCCAGTGGGAAAACACCATAAGGAGTAGATATGTACTTATCCCTAACAGCTCTGCTAACTGTTGACTCATGTAAACCTAATCTCTTGGCTACAACTTCTCTAGTTAGCGGTTTTAAGTCTATACCCTCATCAAAAAAGAGTCTTTGTTCTTCAACCAGTACTTCAACGATACTTATTAGTGTCAGATTACGTTTATGCAAATTATTAATGACATGAAGAGCCTGACTGTATTTCTGTTTTAGATAATTCCTGGTCTCCGAATCAGTTGTAGGATTATCTATAAGACGTACATACTCCCTATTTACATTTAATAAAGAATTACTCTTTTCATTTGGAAGAATCAGATACTCACCATCAATCCTATGTATATAGATATCTGGTAATATATAGGGAGCTTGCGAGGAGCCATAGATCTGACCTGGCCTTGGATTCAGTGATTTAATGAGGTTGATAGCATCCTGAACTTCTTTAAGAGAACACTGTCTCTCCTTTGCTATTTTCTTAAGACTACCATTAGCCACATCAAATAGATGATCCTGAATAACCGCTACTGCAAGTCCATCCCTGATACCAAATCTCTCTAGCTGCAACAAAAGACACTCACCAAGAGTACGGGCACCGATTCCTGCCGGATCAAACCGTTGCAATATTTCTAAAGCTGCATTCACACTTTGTTGACTAACCCGTAAGTCTTTTGCCAGATCACTGATACTCGCCCTAAGGTAGCCACTACTATCGAGACTACCTATAAGGAACCTAATTATCTTCTGGATATCTGTTGATACCTCTAAAAAACCCAACTGTTTATCCAGATATTCCAAGAGTCCCTCTTCAGCAGGGATTTCTCTTTTCCAATCACCTAGTGAGTATCGGCTATTCAGAGGATAACTCTCACTAAAATCCAGGAGAGGATTTGCTGAGGCCTGCTCCGTTAGATAAGTGTTTAATTCCAACAAGGGCAACTCAAGGAGACGCAAAGATTCTTGCATCTCCTGAGACATTATCTGTACTTGACTTTGCCTGAGTTGCAATTCCACTACTACCACCCTACCTGTTGCTATCTAGGACTCTTAGATATTCTTTCATATACAGGGGCAGATCTGGTGGTCGACGAGCTGAAATAATGTGTCCATCAGTTACCACCGGTTTATCAAACCAGATCGCCCCTGCATTCTCTAAATCATCTCGGATACCTGGAGTAGAGGTTACCTTGACCCCTTTAACAACCTGGGCAGAAATCAACACCCAACCAGCATGACAAATCTGCCCAATAGGTTTTTTCATTTCATTCATTTCCTGTATTAACCTGATAACCTCAGGAGAACGCCTTAGTTTGTCAGGAGCCCAGCCACCAGGTACCAGAATACCATCATAATTTTCTGCATCAACATCTGTATAGGAATAATCAGATACCGCAGGTACACCATACTTACCGTAATATGTTTGTTTCTCCTTGGCCCCAACTAAATCCACAACTATTTCTTCTTCTTGTAACCTGAGAACCGGATACCAAAGTTCTAAGTCTTCAAACTCATGATCCACCAAGGCTAGTATTCTCATACAGAACCACCTCCGTGTTCTTGATATACCTCTTGCAGATATTCTTTGACCTCACTACCTGTTCTTAAAGCTAGTGTTTTTGTCATAACCTCTTTACTATTAGATTGAGTCAGAGAACCTACCACCCTCTTAATCTCAGGCAGAGCGATAGCATTCATAGACAACTCATCTATTTCCATTCCTAGAAATACGGGGGTACAGAGAACATCAGCTGCCATTTCTCCACAAATCCCTGCCCAGATACCTTCCTTGTGGGCTGCATCTACAACCATCTTAATCATTCTAAGAACCGCCGGATGATAGTGATCGTAAAGAACAGCAATATCCTGATTCAACCGATCAACCGCTAAGGTATATTGAACCAAATCATTAGTTCCAATGGAGAAAAAATCTACTTCTTGAGCAAATATATCTGCCAACATAGCTACTGCCGGTGTTTCCACCATAATCCCTACTTCTATATCCTTACTAAAGGTATATCCCTCTTTTTCCAACTCTCGCTTAGCTTCTGCTAGCAAATGATTTGCCTCAAGTAGCTCCTTAACACTACTAACCATAGGGTACATGATCTTTATATTTCCATAACTACTAGCCCTAAGAATAGCTCTTAATTGTGTCTTGAATATATCTTGCTGCTTTAATGAAAGACGAATGGCCCTTAATCCTAGAAAAGGATTATCCTCCTTAGGTAAAGGGAAATATGCTAACTCCTTATCTCCACCAATATCAAGGGTACGGATAATTACAGGCTTTCCCTGCATCTCTGCAGCTACAACCTTATATGCTTGAAACTGTTCCTCTTCATTAGGAAAACTATCACGGTCTAGATACAAAAACTCGGTCCTGAACAATCCTACACCAGCAGCGTTCCAGAAATTAGCCAAAGGAACATCAGCGGGCATACCAATATTAGCCATTAACTGAACTTCATACCCATCTTGAGTTACTGAAGGCAAATCCTTCAACCCCTCTAATATCTGCTGTTCCTTTTTCCATGTAGCCTCTTTAACCCTATAACTAATCAGCATATCTTCATCAGGATTAAGATAAATAACCCCTGCCTGACCATCGATGATGACCTTATCGCCACTAGAAACCATATCGATAAGGTTTCTGATTCCAATGACTGTCGGTATACCCAAAGTTCTAGCCAGAATGGCTGTATGAGAGGTGGAACCCCCTTCCTCTATGGCAATACCAATAACTTTCTGTCTATCCAACTGAGCTAAAGTGGATGGAGTTAACTCCCTAGCAATCACAATGGATTCTTCTTTGATAGCAGTTAGTGTCGCTGTGACACCCTGGAGATTAGCAAGGAGACGACTACCAACATCACGAATATCACTGGCACGTTCCCTTAAGTACATATCTTCCATTTGCTCAAAGGTTTCTGCATAGGCCTCAAATAGTTCCTGAACAATCTGTTCTGCATTAACCTTGCGAGTTCTAATCTGTTCGATTACCTCATCAACCAGAGCTGGATCCTCTAAAAACATCTGTTGAGCAACAAAAATAGCTGCCTGTTCCTCACCCACATCTCTACGAAAATTATTCTCTATCTGCTGCAGCTGCTGTTTTGCCTTATCAACAGCTTCTTTGAATCTCTCCATCTCAGCTTCTAGCTGTCCCTCATTTAATGACTTAACGACCTTGGTAAAATTGATTTCTCTAAGAACTATCGCTTCTCCAATAGCAAATCCTGAAGCTACCCTAACTCCTTTCAACATGTTGGTTCCTCCTAAATCTCCTTAAATCCACTCTCGACATACTTGGACAGTATGTCAACAGCCTCTCTGGCATCTGGTCCAGTAGCCTTAATTACCAGAGAAGAACCATTACGAGCATTGAGCGCTAGAACACCAATCATGCTCTTACCATTACCCTGCTTATCATTGACCATTAGGGTGATTGTCGAGTTAAAGCCATTGGCTTTCTTCACAAATTTTGCTGCAGGTCGCGCATGCAACCCATTTTCACCTTTAACGACTACTGTTTTTTCGATTTCCACAACTCTAGCCTCCACGCTAACCAATCTTACCCACGTTCAAAGACTCTAAACTCTGGTTAATCTCCTCTAAGGGTTTACCCAGACTAATCTCAACAGCTGCAGTGATAGCTCCTTCAACCAATGCTGCACCAGAAATATATATACGTTCTTGCTTGTCTTCAGGCAAGAACTCAACGGCTGTTTCAGCACTCATAAAAGCACTCCCAAGATCAAAGAGAATTAATACACCATCATCAGAATAAACCTGGTTAATAGCTTCTAGTACCTGTTCTGGATTAGTTCCTAACTCACCAGTGCTTAGCCCACCAACCAAGGCCAGGGGTATACCAGCCGGTGTCATCTGCAAGGCAAGATCCCTTATACCCTCTGCAATCTTTGGACTATGAGATACAATCACCAGACCAACCATTCCTATCCTCCTAACGCCTTAGTTCCTGTAAAGATTCATGTATACTTGCTAGCATCAGATAGCTTGATGTTGCTCCTGGATCTTGATGCCCAAAACTTCTCTCTCCTAAATAGCTTGCTCTGCCTTTCCTAGCCACAATATCTTTAGTATGCAGCATACCAGTATTAGCTGCTTCTTTAGCCCTAGCAAAGGCAGCAACCAGGCTCATCCCCTCAGCTTCAGCCTCTCTTAAAGCAGCAACAGCAGGTATAAGTGCATCAAGCATGGTTTTATCCTCAAGTTCTGCCTTACCTCTACTCTTAATACCCTCAATAGCGGCATCCAGCATACTTACAAAGTCATCTAAACCCGCACTTGATTTACCTTGGACTGCACTAGCAGCCCTTATAAAAGCTGTTCCATATAGAGGTCCTGATGCTCCACCAACATTAGAAACCAGAGTCATTCCCACTGCTTTAAGTATCTCACCAATATCCTCTGAGCGCATTCCCTCTAGTTTTTGTGACACAGCTCTAAATCCTCTAGCCATATTTATGCCATGATCAGCATCACCAATAGCGGCATCTAATTCAGTCAGGTACTGCTTGTTGTCTTCAATTACTTTACCTATATCCCTGACTATCTCCAATATGTCAGAAGTGCTTAATTTCAACCCATGTTCCCCCTTTTTCCTCGAGAGCAAGGTCATAGCCTCGCTCTCCTAAAATACCTTGAAAGCAGGTGTATCAGCAGGTGCATCGAGCAACACCTTGAGTTCCTCATCCAGCTTCAACAAGGAAACAGATGTCCCCGCCATTTCTAAAGAGGTCATATATTCACCAATAAATGTCTTGTAAACACTGATCCCTTTAGTCTCTAAAATCTCTTGAACCTTTCTGTTGACAATATAAAGCTCCATCAAAGGTGTAGCTCCCAAACCATTAATCATCACAGCAACCTCATCAGTAGTTGTTAAAGGCAGATCAGCAAGAATCCTATCAACAAGATGCTCAGTAATCTCATCGGCAGTTTTCAGTTCCTCCCTATGAGTACCAGGCTCACCATGAATACCAATACCAATCTCCATTTCGTTCTCCCCAAGAGTAAAGGTAGGCTTTCCTGCTGCTGGAACAGTACAAGAAGTTAAAGCCATACCCATAGTTCTGGTGTTTAGAATTACCTTTTCCGCCACAGCCTTTACCTCGTCCAGAGAAGCCCTTTCTTCTGCCTTAGCTCCAGCAATCTTATGAACAAAAACCGTACCCGCTACTCCTCTTCTCCCAGTGGTATAGGTACTGTCCTCTACGGCAACATCATCATTAACTATTATCTGATCCACTCTTAATCCGTCAGCAGCAGCCATTTCTCCCGCCATTTCAAAATTCATAACATCACCGGTATAGTTCTTAATAACTAGTAGGACCCCAGCCTCTGTAGCTACAGCCTTAATAGCCTCATATATCTGATCCGGAGTAGGAGAGGTAAAGACAGCACCAGCAACCGCTGCATCCAACATTCCTTTGCCGACAAAACCTCCATGAGCAGGTTCATGGCCACTGCCACCCCCGCTAATCAAGGCAACCTTATTAACGGGGGAATCTTTTCTAACCAAAACATTTGCTGTATCTAGTTTCCTCACCTCAGGATGAGCAGCTTCAATACCCGCTAACATCTCTTCTACTACACTCTCCGTGCTGTTTATCAGTTTTTTCACGCCAAGTTCTCCTTTCAAGAAGTATTCTTCTATATACTATTACCAGCAAGAATCGTGCCAAGAGAAAAACAAGAGAGATTCAGGGGTATACCCAAAGGCCAATAACAACAATTGGAACAAAGTATCAAGAGAGACCTCTTTTCTTGATACTTTGTTATCATCTTGTTCCTTTTTCCCAATGAACCTTTTTTTCTATCCCATATTTCCTAGCTTTATTGGCAATAGTTTTGTGAGTTAAGCCCAACACCTTACCGGCCCGATTGTAGGTGCCATACTTTTCTAACGCCCTGGTAATTATCTGGCGTTCATATTCCTCCCAAGACAAAATCACCTCATCATCAAAAACTTCCTTGTCTTTGTCACCCCTTCGTAAATACCCAGGTAACTCATCAATATCCACAAAGTGACTATCAGTCAGAGTAACTAGTCGCTCAATAACATTCTCTAGTTCTCTTACATTTCCCGGCCACCCATATCCTGACATAACCTCTAAAGCTTCAGCCTTTAGACACTTAACACTCTTCCCTAGGCTCTGATTAAACTTACTGATAAAATGATCAACCAAGACAGGAATATCATCTCTTCTATCTCTTAGTGGAGGCAAAAACACCGGAATTACATTCAAACGATAATAGAGATCCTCTCGAAAACTCCCTTCTTCAACCATTTCTTCAAGACTCCTATTAGTGGCAGCAATTATACGTACATCCACAGCTATGGTCTCCTCGCCACCAACTCTTTCAAACTTGCGTTCTTGAATAACCCTTAAAAGCTTTACCTGCATCTGCTTATCCATGTCCCCAATCTCATCCAAGAAAATTGTACCCTGATGAGCCAACTCAAACTTCCCTAGTTTTCTCTTTATCGCTCCTGTAAAGGCACCTCTCTCATGCCCAAATAGCTCACTTTCCAACAAACTACCAGGGATTGCTGCACAATTTACCCTTATGAAAGGTCCCTCTCTACGCGAACTAGAATAGTGGATTCCTTCAGCAACCAATTCCTTCCCCGTTCCACTCTCACCTCTAATCATAACGGTAGAACTAGTATCGGCAGCCTTTCCCGCAACAGCCAGAGATTCCATTAATTTACTGTTGCTCCCAATAATCTTGTTGAAAGCCTCATGCGGCTTCTTAGTCCTAATGAGTTCCTGCTCCAGATACTCAGCTCTAGCGGTAATCTGATTCAGTTTTTCCATCAACTCTCTAACCTCAGTTAAATCCTTAATTGTTGAAACTACCCCAGCAACCTCTCCATCAACCACAATAGGATTGACGTTTGCCACTATTCTCACACCATTAGCCTTCTGACTAATCTCTCCCAAGACAGGTTTACCAGTCTTTAATACCCTGCACCTAACCCCCTCTGGTGCAATGTTAAAGACATTCTTCCCAATAAGTTCATCCTGCCCCACAATCTTTATATAAGCAGGATTTACATAGGTGATTTCTCCCTCCTTGTTTACCACACAGATACCATCTTCAACTGACTCTAGAACAAGATGAAGCCTCTCCTTTAACTCCTTAACCTCTCTTAATTCCCCGACCGTCTGCTCCAAAGCCGAAATGTCTTCAAAAATAGCCATGGCTCCCCTAGTCTTCCCATCAACCACTATAGGTGTCCGGTTAGTGATAATGACAGACTCACCGATGACCTGCTTCTTCCCTAACTCAGCCTCCCTCGTTTTTAAAACAACATGCAGCCTGGAATTAGGTAGGACCTCAAATATTTTCTTCCCAATCACATCAGCCGCAGATAACCCCAAAATCCTCTCCGCGGCTGGATTAAAAATAGTTACCACCTCATTGTCATCAATAACCAGCAAGCCATTCACCATACTGAAAAAGACCTGCTCTGCGGTAAAAGTAGTATCTTGAATTACGCTATCTAACTCCTGCAACCTTAAGTCATTAATCTGAAAATCACTCTCCAAGAACCCTACCATCTCATCAACAGCACTCTTTGCATCCCTACCCCTGGCCTCCACGATAACCGTGTCTCCTTTTTTTTATTTGCAAAGAGACCAAAGGCATCATATTAGTAGCTGGAATCTCAGCCTTCTTCCCATATTTAAGATAAATTCTAACCTCATAGCTTTCTTCTAGCTCTCTAGCCTTCTGGACGATCATAGCCGCTACACGAGCATGTATTCCCTTTTCATGATTAATATAAGCGTCTCTAGTCACAGCAAATCCTCCCCATGGATAAACATACCATATGCTTTCACTATCCAAGCAAATGTTCCTGCTAATCCTCTCTAACAACAAAACCCCAAATCACAGGAACAAAACCCCCTACTCCCCCGTCTAAACCATACAAAGGAACAAAACTTACACAGAAAGGACTCTAGACCATGCTCAAATCAAAGATCCTAAAAACAGCACTACTAGGTCTCTGCCTATTAACACTAGCAACACCAGCTATGGCAGCGACAAAACCCGAATCACCAGATAGACCAGTCTCTAGTGACATACCAGATCAAGCAAATCCAGAAATACTAGGAAAACAAAAAGAGATAGACCAATATCTCTTCATCGATAACATTGATGAACTTAAACAACAAGACTTCACTGTAACCCATACATCCCCTACCATGACCCATGTCGAGATAGGGATTACTCCCTACAGTGAGGAATATGCCAACTACCTCTATGACATCTTCGGCACAGAACTAGTCCAGGTAGTAGAAGGAAATCAAGCATATACATTCTTTGCTTCAGATACAACTGGAGAGGTCACCACAATGACAACAGAACAAGACTCTTCTTCAACCGTATATATCCTAGGAGCACTCTTGCTCCTTGCCTTTGGCTTCATAGCTCTACGCAGAGCTAAAAGCAGACCCTAAACACCAAAAAAGGATGTAGTTTCGCAAACTACATCCTTTAAGCTCTACTATGATAGCCTAATCTCATCTCTTCGATATATATTTAAACGACTTCCAAGGATGAAACTCAGCAGGATAGGAAGTGAAAATCATCTCTTCCTTCAAGGTAGGGTGGCTCACAGTAACTCTATGGGACCATAAAGCAAGCTGTTGCCCCACTTCACTCAATTTCCCTCCATACTTCTGATCACCATACAAGGGATTACCCTTGTTAGCTAGTTGCACCCTAACCTGATGTGGTCTTCCAGTCACTAAATTTACTGCTACCAAGCTATATTTCCCTGAACTCTCAAGTACCTCATATTCTAAAATAGCCTCTTTGCCTTCCTTATGACTAGAAGGAACGACTGTCACCATATTAGTCTTCTGATCCTTATACAAATAGTCCTTAAGTATCCCCTTATCAGGCTTTAAACTACCATGCACCACAGCCAGATACTCCTTTTTCATCTCTCTTTTTCTAATAGAGTCAGACAACCGAGAAGCAGCCTTAGACGTCTTAGCAAAAACCATTGCACCCCCAACAGGTCTATCTAAGCGATGCACTAAACCCAGATAAACATTCCCCGGCTTATCATATCTTCTCTTGATATCCTCTTTTAGAATACTTAAAAGATCCATATCCCCTGAAGCATCTGCCTGAGTAGCTACATTAACAGGCTTTTCAACAACTAACAAATGATTATCCTCATAAATAATCGCTATCTTTCTCATCCAATACCTCCATAAACTCCATAGCTTTAGGAAACAATCCATACAGTCCCCCTGTATGAATAAAAAGAGTTCTCCCTTGTAATGTTCCCTTCTTTACCTCTTCTACCATACCTCTAAAAGCCTTTCCTGTATAGACAGGATCAAACAATATTCCTTCAAGTCTTGCTATATTTCTAATGAAAGCCAACTCTTCTCTTGTATTTAAAGCATAACCTCTCCCAGCATAACCATCCAGAAACTTAATAGCTTCTTCATCAAAAGCACTGTCCATACCCATTAGATTAAGACACTCCCCTACCAGTCCCCTAACTACAGGACCAAAAACCCTACTATCATCAACAATAGGGATGCCATAAACCTGATGTTTATATCCATGCAATATATTACCCAACACTAAGCCCGCCTGAGTTCCACCAGAGCCCACAGCACAGACAATATTATCAAAAAAAATATCCTGACTTAATATCTCTTTATAAGCTTTAAAATAACCAAAAGAGCCAATAGCATTGGAAGCACCCATAGGTAGCAAGTATGCCTTCTTTCCCATTCTTTCATAATTCCTCTTTAATTCTTCCATCACTTCAAGATGAGAACTATTGAAAACCTCTGCTTCCAAAAAAGTCACCTTAGCACCCAAAAGCAAATCTAAAAACAGATTCCCTTCTACCTCTTCAGGCTTACCCCTTAAAACCAGATGACACTCCAATCCTAACTTCCTGGCCACAGCAGCAGTAGCTCTAGCATGATTAGACTGAAGCCCACCACAAGTAACTAACACATCTGCTCCCTGTTCCAATGCTAAAGCCACAGCAAACTCAAGCTTTCTCACCTTATTACCACTAACCTCCATACCGGTAAAATCATCACGCTTCACAGAAATACTAACACCCAACTCAGCGGATAACCGTTCCAAAGGCTGAATGGGAGTGGGGAGATTCGCTAAAGAGATACACTTAGGTAGATTCACATTAGATACCTCCAGTGTAAGATTACAGGTATTGTTTCTCTTCCAAACAAGAAACCCCTCTCATCCTCTAATATGAGTAGATACTACCGATAAGAAGTTTCTCTCACTAGACTGCTGACCCAACCAGCCCGCCTCTGGGATATGATAGCTTCAGCAACAGCCCTTCTACATAAGGTCATCATACACCTTGAATTCAGACCTCTATAAACAGGAGGCAGCTAAATATGATTTACTCAGATTACCGAGTCACTCTCAGCTCTTAATACCTGAAGCTAAGTTTATCACTAATCAATAGGGCAACTGCAAGTTTCTTAGGCAGCTGCCCTATCCTCATAGTGAAAAAGCTGATGCAGACCTGTTCATTTTGCATCAGCCCTGATATTACTTATTCCAGAACCTAGAGAGCATCATTCACATGATGGTGGAATTAGCTAGTTTCTCCCGTCTTTAGCGCTTGACACAAACCATCTAAACCGTCTAAAATAAAATTGAATTTTAGTTTAGACGTATAGCTTCTCAGATTCATGGCTACAATAACTATAAAGAGAGGTGAAAACTTATGTATATAAAAAGAGCCATAGAAGATTATATTCTTAGAACCACTGAAACCTTTCCAGTAATACTAGTGACAGGTCCCCGTCAGGTAGGCAAATCAACAATGCTAGAAAAACTAGCCGAACCTAATCGGAAAATCGTCACACTTGATGACCCTGATATCCGTTATCTAGCAAAAAACGATCCTGGCTTATTTATGCAACGATATACCCCGCCTGTGTTAATCGATGAAATCCAGTATGCTACCGAGCTACTCCCATACATCAAAATGGCCGTAGACAAATCACAGCGCAATAATGATTTCTGGCTTACTGGTTCACAGTCTTTTGTCATGATGAAAAATGTTAGTGAAACCCTAGCTGGTCGAGTCGGCATTATCAAGCTATTAGGCCTTTCTACCAGTGAGATTAATGCCACACCCTCTGAAGTATTCACTACGGATCCAGAAAAACTCGGAAAGCGTACTCAAGTAGCCAAAAGGCTTAATCTCAATGAACTATATAGCCGGATCTTTAAGGGATCAATGCCAAAGCTATATACAGATGACAACATTGATCTAGAAATCTATTATCGCTCATACATTGATACCTATATCAAACGCGATATAAGGGATCTCACCCAGGTTGCTGATGAAATGGCATTCTACAACTTTATGACAGTAGTTGCTGCGAGAACAGCTAAACCTGTCGTCTATGAAGAAATAGCTAAAGAAAGCGGCATCTCTGCTCCAACTGCAAAAAAATGGCTCTCCAACCTGATGTCTTCACACATCATCGCTATGGTCAGACCATATCACAATAATCTTTTAAAACGAGTAACAAAGCAGCCAATGTTGCACTTCCTAGATACAGGTCTTTGTGCCCATCTCTTAAAATGGAGTGATCCTGAAGTTCTAGAAAGGGGAGCCATGTCCGGAGCATTCTTTGAGAGTTATGTCTTCTCAGAAATTTATAAAAGCTATCTCAATGCCGGAAAAGAACCCCCCCTCTTCTATTACCGTGATAAAGACAAAAAAGAAATAGACCTGTTGATCTATCAAAACAACACCCTATATCCCATTGAAATCAAAAAATCTGCTTCCCCAGGAAAAAACGCTATTAAACATTTCAAAGTATTAGACCCCGTTACTCAACCAGAAAGACTAGATCAACCTTATAGAGCACAGATCGGTAACGGTGCAGTTATTTGCATGGCAAATGATCTCTTGCCAATCGAGCAGAAAAACTGGTATGTTCCTGTTTGGTTAATATGACCTATCTTCACATACTCCCCCTGGATTAATCCAGGGGATTCTTGTTCGGATCAGAACTTAACCTACTACTTCCTTCAAATTCCACCTCACAATAGACACCCACCAAGAATTTTCTCATACATCATAGCACCACCTCCTTACTTTGATTCTCATTTTTGTAGAGCGGTAAGGCAGCAAAGAGATGTATTTGTTTTCACACTGCCAAAAAAGCAACTGCTGCAGGGACCCTACGAAAACTCTACTCAATAGAACTAGTCGACCTTTTTGATGAGTTCTATACAATTGTGTATTTGGAAAAGTCCTTAATGTTTCTAGAAAGACAACAGCAAGATATTCTGTTAGAAGCTAAGAGGTTCTTAGTGCCACAAAAATAGGTAGAGAGAGAATCTACCTTAACACACTTCTTTATGATATTGTGAAGGAAGCTAATAGAACTTAAAAGAAACAACAAATACAACAGGAAAACTAGAACAGGGTGATAACGGTATGGCCATTTTTGGCATCATCCCCGATAATCTCTTTGCACCTCTGGCCGGTCCTTTAAGAAAAGACTATGCTCAGATTCTGATGAACATCTATGAACTGTACAAGATTCATCCCTTCTCCATCGAAAGAGAAGTAATCACTAGTTCTGCCATTGATTATCTAGAGAGTATTGATACCCTAGACCTCTCTAGTATGGATACAGAAGAACTCTCCTCAGATGACTCAAGAGGCAGAGCCCTCTGGTTTATACGTCAATTGGAAGCATTCGGCTGGATAGATATAGAAACAAAGGATAATTACAAACAATATGTTACCCTGCCCGACTACTCCATCGAGCTTCTGGATACCTTTGATCAACTTCAAAACAACAGAAGACAGGAATTTAAGGGACTGGTTTATGCAACCTATTCAGTATTAGCTTCTCCTGATACAATGCAAAACAGACTTGATGCTTTAGAACAGGCCCATCGCCTAACCATGGAGCTTGTGCGTCAATTGAAGTCCTTAAGTCATAATATCAAAACATACATAGAGAGGGTAACTAAAAGCAAGACACCAAAAGAACTCTTAGAACAACACTTTGAACAGTACATGACTGAGATAATTGACCAGAGATATCATCGCTTAAAAACCTCTGACAGTGTCTATAAGTATAGACCTAAAATAATTGCGATAGTTAGTGAGTGGTCCAATAACGATATCTGGATAGAACAAACAGCAAAAGAACTCGCTAAAAGATACTCTTCTTCAGATGAGCTACTACATGAACCTAAAACTGAAATTAGAAAAATGTTAAACTATATTGAGACTAGTTATCGGGGAATGGATACCATCTTAAAGGAAATTGATAGAAGAAACAGTCAGTATACAGCAGCCTCACGAAGAAGAATAGAATATATGCTGACAACAGCAGAATCAACAGAAGGACAACTTCAAGAAATCCTGAAATACTTTGCCAAGGAAACAACCGAGGCTGAACTAGAACTGATTCAGGAAGGATTCTCTCAGATTTATGATCATAACTTCCTTGATGACCAATCCCTGTTTACACCCCGTAGCAAAGCAAAAACGCATGAACCCCTTAGTTTGGACAGAAATACAAGCTTATCGGAAACACAACAAAAGGAAAAACAGGAAAGACTGCTTAAGGAAATGCAAAACCAGGTTTCAATAGATAAGGTAAACACATTCATACTCGATCTATTACAAAACAAAACAGCAATAGCAGCCAATGAAATCAGAATTGAATCTACCGAAATCCTAATCTATCTCATCTATGCGTTAGTATTTAAGAATAACCGCCAGGCCAAATACAAAATCTCTTTTGGTAATACCGAGGTTGTTTCTTTAGATGGCCAATATCTCTTACCAAACTTTATGATAACCTTAAAGTAAATGGGGGTTCTTTAATGGAAAAACCTTGGTATACAGCCTATGAAGAACTGACAATAACAGAACAAGAACGCTTCACCCGTATTATCCACAAACTTCTTGGTTCCACCTTTATAGTACGGGACAAAGATGAAACAAAGAGTGACTTCTACCTAATCAGCAAATTCGAAGATATCTTCAAAGGGTATTTATCTTTAGCCAAATTGGAACTCTTTTTAGCCAAAGGAGACGGAGTCTATTATATTAAAAGCTCAGGCCATAACAGACTGCAACTCAATATGGAAGAAAGCATCCTGCTCTTAATTGTGAGGCTAATCTATGAACGTAAGAAAAAAGAGCTAGCCTTAAGTGATAAAGTAGTTATCCAGAGTGCAGATATCCAAGCTGAATACAGAGCACTTAACATCAAAGATAGACCAATAACTAAAGAATCCTTGCGTAACTTCATCTCACTTATGAAGAAGTACAATTTAGCAGAGAGCCTAGATTCTAATCCTGTAAACCCAGAACACCGCCTCCTAATCTATCCTTCAATCCGTTACGCCTTGCCTGTAGAGGATATCAGACAGGTATATGATAGATTACGCAACTACGCTAAAGACCCAGACGCATTTAACCCCGAGGAGGATAGCAATGAAGACCTTAACAGGTATTAGACTAATTAACTGGCACTACTTCACCGATCAAACAATAATACTTAATGGCAATACCCTGATTACAGGTGCCAATGGTGCTGGCAAATCAACTATCCTTGATGCTTTGCAGCTAGTTCTCATTGCTAACCTAACAGAGATTCGTTTTAATGTTTCCGCCTATTCTGAAACCAGACGAGATCTTCTTGGCTATGTTAGAGGTAAAACCGGAGAAGAAAACAGCCAGGGTGGTTTCCTCCGCAGTGGTGATTTTAGTTCCCATGTGGCATTGGAACTAGCCGACACTACCACTAACAATACCTTTATCTTAGGGGTAGTTGTTGATGTCTTTAAGGACGGGTCATATAGTCATGCCTTCTATAAATGGGAAAACACCAGACTTACAGATAACCTCCTCGTTACAGTCACTGGAAACAAGGAGTTTCCCCATAACCTTAAGAAAATGAAAGACCTAGCCCGAATCCACCAGGGCCTTAAAGTATACAGTAATGTCCAGTCATACCGAGAAGACCTGCTCCAAAAACTAGGAATCCTCCCGGAGAGATTTTTCTCTCTATTGGTTAAGGGTATCGGCTTTTCACCCATTGTCGAACTCCGCAAATTCGTCTATGACTATATTCTTCAAGAAAAAGACATTGATATAACAGACATGAGAGAAAACTACCAACACTACAGAAAGATGGAAGATCTTGTAGAGGAAATTCTTAAGAAAATAAGCAATCTGACAATAATTAAGGACCAATACCAAGAAATACAGCGCCTAACAGAAGTAGTTATAGAACAGGATTATCTGATTAGATTAGGTTCCCTTGAACATCTAGCACAAAAGCTTCAACAAACGCGAAGCGAAGAAAAAAAGACAGCTAGTAAGCTAAATGAGACCAAAACAGCAATCAAGACCCTAGAAAACAAACTGCAAACCCTTACAGAAGAGCAAAAATCTCTAACAGGTGCTCTCCTTTCTAATACGGTCTATCAGGAACTTGAAAAGCTTAAAACTGAACTTAACAGACTTATGGAAAACAAAAAGACACTAAATGAGGAACTAGAAACCCTTGGCAAAGATCTAGGTCTAACCTTGGAATTCCTAGACAATCTGGTCAAAGAGAACCTCTTTAACACTGCTATGGATTGGACAATCCTAAAGGACCTCCATCACGCTATCTATTCAGATACTGAAAAGATACCTGAGAAAGAGGAGCTAGAAAAATATAAAACACAACTAAACCAGGTATCTCAATCCTTTAACCAAGAATTATGGAACCTTGAAAATCAACTAAAGGACCTAGAAGAACAAATAACCAAACTAAGAGAAAACATTAAGCAGTTAGAAAAGGGTAAGCTCCAGTACAAACCAGAAGTTAACCAACTAAAGCAACTACTAGAACAAGGACTCACTGAACCAGTACAAATTCTCTGTGAACAACTAGAAATTCCTGATGAAAAATGGCAGAATGCAGTAGAAGGCTACCTAAATACCCGTCGCTTTGATCTTCTCGTAGGACCAGAATACTTTGATAAGGCACTCAAGATATACAAAGAAGTACGACAGCAATATAGAATCCACGGTGTCGGATTAATCAACACTGAGAAAGCTCTAACCTATATTGATAGATATGATCAGGGTTCCTTAGCTGAAGAGGTAACTACAAACAACCCCTATGCCAGGGGCTATATCAATCTGCTCTTAGGTAACTTGATGAAAGCCCAAACAGAAGAAGAACTTAAGAGATTCACTAGGGCCATTACCCCACACTGCATGACCTATATTAACCATGCCGCCAGACAAATAAATACCGATATCTATGCCCAACCATTTATAGGTCAAAGGGCATTACCAAGGCAACTAGCCATAAAGAAACAACAACTCTTAGAACTAGAAGAAAAAAGACAGATAATATCCCACCGGCACCTGACATTAAAGAACATCCTAGCTAAGGATTATAGCCAAAGAATCAATCTGATTAGTATACATCAGAAACTTGAGAAAAGGATTGAACTAAGTCAAACAATAGATCGCACCAAAGCAAAACTAGCTCAATTAGATGACACCACAATAATAGATCTACAAATGCGTCTAGAAACAATAGATAAAGCTATTGCAGACAGCCAACAAGAAAAAGAGCAGTCTATTAAGCATTTAGGTGGACTAGAAGAAAAAATAGAGCAACTAAAGAAGAGTCAAAAAAATATTTCCTTTGAAATAACTAGGGCTAATAAGGAGCTTAAGGACTTTCGCAATCAGTATCCCAAAGCATTCCCCCTAGCTCTAAGAAGATACCTTAAAGAACGGAAAACCACAAATCCCGAACGCATTGCTATTAACTTTAGAACCAATCAGGAAGGTCAAAAAACTCAACGAGAAAAAGTGCAAAGCAAGCTAAATTCCCTACAAACCAATTACAATATCACCTTCCAATTTGGTGGGTCTCCAACAATCCAAGGAGTCTCCCAATACCTAGAAGAACTAATACGGCTTGAACAAAGTGAACTACCTAACTACCAAGAGAAAGTTAGCTTAGCTAGAAAAGATGCAGAACAAGAATTTAAGGAACACTTCATCAGCCAGCTGCGAGAACAAATAGAAATGGCTAGAGACGAATTTACTCGCCTTAATGATGCTCTAAAAGACGTTCAGTTTGGCAATGATCGCTACCAGTTCCTCATCACCGCTGAACCAGGTAAACGAAAATATTATGACATGTTAATGGATGACTATATCCTTTATGGTAGCGACTCTATTTTCGGTAACTACTTTCAGGAAAAACATTCTGAAGCACTTGATGAACTCTTTAGAGAACTATAATGTCCCCATGAATTAAGACAAAAAATTCGAGATTCTAAGTGAGCCTGATA
>DYGY01000033.1 GCA_020724425.1 Thermaerobacter marianensis | reverse complement strand
AAATCAAAAAGCCTGCCAACTCCATACCTTTCAGGTACTTTGTCGACAGGCTGAGACATTTATCCATAAATGTCTTGGTTAGTTCTAAGAAGTATTAATCCATTCTTGAGGTATGGGGGTAAGTCGTTAAAAAATATGGCATTAATACTAGGGTTAGAGAGGGTGTCTTTATCATATTTGGCTACCCTAGATACAGGTATCATAAGGCCATTAGGAGATCTTTTGAGAGTGTTACCGTTGTAAGCTAGTAACTCTCTTTGTCCATTGAGGTAGCTTGAATGGGTTAAAAGACCGTACTGATAGTTCTTCTTTGGTTTCTTTTGTGATGGTGGCTAAGAAAAGTACTCTTGCGATATATGAGGCCTAGGTTTTAAATTTGGCATTGTTGTAGCCATTAAGATAGTAATCTTTTTTGGGTTCTTGAGAGAATCAATCGCTTTTCGTGGTCAAATAGGGTTGAAAGCCAGCGAATTGCGTTGTCATTATAAAGAGTGACTCTAGACTTCTTCGAAATCATCCGTTTAGGGATGAGGATAAACAGGAAGGTGAGGAACTTCTTCTTGGGATTTGGTCCATTGTGGTTATTTGTATGCCTGTATGACAGAGGTTATCTTAATACCGTAAGCGTAAAATGAAACCCACCTTGCAATGATATGCTCCCCTTTGAGTAGACACCTGAAATAACAAAATTCAGGACTACATTAAGGGGAGTTTTTCTATGGGAAGAAGAGGGATTAGTTCTGTCAAGAAAACTGAGGCCGTAGAGAAATATAAGCGAGGAGAGGGAAGCCAGAGAAGTACAGAGAAAGTGAGATAGGCTATAGAGGAATCTCCATGTGACATAATAACCTGTGTAAGCAATAGCAATTAGGACAATAGTGTGCACTATGGAATCCTTAAGGGGTATTTTTCTTGCCTATTCGGGTTTCTCCTCACTCTAATGTACAAATCACTAAAACATGCGCTTTGAATCCGTGAGTCTTGCCTTTAAATGATATTTAGGAGGCAAAGGCCTCCTAAATATCATTTAAAGGGATATATATGTCCATCTCTGAATTCTCACTGTTATTGAATCTTGAGTCATAGTACTCAAAGTCATCATGTGCCGCTAGCTCATATTGCGAGCTTGGCAACCATTCAGAGTAGATGTAGTTATATGTTTTAGCTAATTCCGAAACTGGGCCTTTATGGGTAAATACCGCATAGGTGCCTTCGGGGACAATGCGGGTTGCTAGTCCTTCAGGTATAGCTTCAAAGCCTGATACTTCTACTCCAGCTATATACGAGAAGTTAGTGTTTTCATCAAAACTGGTGTCAATATGCTGACATAACCCTATTGCTGCATCTGGACTTATTCTGTTGGGAATAGTGCTGCAGATTGGATTGAACTGTTTCCATAGTTGACCTATGGTCTGTTTGTCTTGGTTTTCTTTCGGGGTGGTGATGAGTTCTAGGCCTACAAGTTTGAAGGTTTCTTTTTTTACTATTCTAGGTTGCATTGAAAATCCTCCTTAGTTGAGTGTCTCTGCATAATAACATATGTTCGCTATCTGACAGGGATATTCCTCCTGAGAGTATAGAAAATATATCTGAGGCATTCTAAATATGAGTATGAATCTAGGGAGGAATGTTAGATGTTTGAACACAGAAAGCAATTGTTGCAACCGGTTAGGGTTGAGAGACCAAATCCTGCTTATGCTGCTATGATGCAGGAGCAGTTGGGAGGTCCTCAAGGAGAGATGACAGCTGCAATGCAGTACCTCTCACAGAGTTTTCGCATCAAGGATGTGGCCATTAAGGATCTCTTTCTTGATATTTCAGCTGAAGAACTTAGTCACATGGAAATGGTGGCGCAGACGGTAAATTTGCTAAATGGTCATGACCCGGATGCTCTTCATGCTAATATTGGTTCTATTGAGGCGCATGTGTTGAGTGGTTTAAGTCCGGTTATGGCCAATGCTTCAGGTTATCTCTGGACGGCAGGCTATGTCAATGTTACTGGGGATCTGGCTGCTGATCTGCTTTCAAATATTGCTTCTGAGCAGAGGGCTAAAGTAGTATATGAATACCTATATCGTCAGATTGATGATCGTTATGTTAAGGAGACAATTGACTTCTTGTTGAATAGAGAGGAAGCACATAATGCTTTGTTTAGGGAAGCACTTAACAGGATTGGGTATTCTGGCTCACAGAGAGACTTTGGTGTCGATGAACAGGCAAGACTGTACTTTGATCTTTCTCAACCTGGTCAGTATTTTCAGGCACCAAGGCCAACAGCACCACATTTTGATAACCCAGTTAGCAGGCATTAGGAATATTATGGAGAATATATAGAGAGAATCCAAGACAGGATTCTCTCTATATATTCTACTTGGGTACTGGCGGTTCTATTGGTCCGTCGGGTTCAACGATTGGGGGATTATCTGGTTCAGGATCGGTAGTCGGTTCATCTGCAAGTGTTAGATTAGAAAAACTTAAGACAAGAATGGTTACAAGGATGACTAGGAAATTTTTCATGGAAGCAGCCTCCTTTCTTAAGTTTTTCACCTGCATACTTAAAGCATATATGGAATATAATGAATTCTTCAAGGTAAAACACTTGACAAGTTTCGACGATTGAAGTTATTGTCAATGTTGAGGAGTGATGCTCTTGGATTACATTGGTAGCATCATCAAAAAATTCCGTGAAGACAAAGGTTTAAGTTATGTTCATCTAGGTAGGGGTCTGTACTCAGAAGCATATATAGCTGGTATAGAGTCGGGTAGGTTTAAGCCATCGCCTCAAGCATTAAGGGAAATTGCTAGGAGCTTAGATGAAGACCTGACTGTTTTTGTACCATATTTTCTGATGACAAATCCTTCTCCTGTAGTAGTTATTGAGTTAGCAGAGGAACTGTTAAAAGAGGATGAGTTTTCAGGGTCTTGGAATTTAGTTAATAGAGTGATACAGGATAGCAGGGTAAAGAGGAATAAGGGTGTTCTTGGGAAGGGTGAGTATGTCCTTGGTAAGGTTGCTAGCAGGAGAGGTGAGTATGGTAAGGCGCGAGTCTTATTAACATCAGCTTTATCATCCTTCCGCTTAACAAAAGGCTGGATTAATGCTGCAAAGGTAGAGTTGAGTCTAGCTGTATTAAGCAGTTTTGAACAAGAGTTTCTTACTTCTCTTAGGCATTTATATTATGCTCAGAGTTATCTAGATATGGCTAACAGAAAGCCAGTGGATCTTAAGGTTGATATTTTACGCTTTACTGGAGATATCTTGAGAAGACAGGGACATATTGAACTGGCTTATGAGAACTATGTTCAGGCTGAATCTGTAGCTGATAGAGTGAAAGATTATAATGTTAGAGCAGCCTTAGAGATGGGCAGGGCTTTGGCGGCACAAATTCTTGGTAAGCATTCTGAAGCTATTGAAGCAAATACTAAAGCTCTATACTGCTACTATCGTTTAGGTAATGTTGAAGGTATGAGTGATGTATATAACAATCTAGGGATTTTGTTGTTGGAGATTGGGGACAGGAGAGCTATTCGTTGTCTGCATAAGAGTCTAGAGTTAGCACCACGGGAACGACCTGATTGGAAAAAAGGCTATACCAAGAATGAACTGGCAATTATATATAGCAATCAATTAGACTATACAAAAGCTTTAACTTATCTTAATCAGGCAGTTGAACATTTAGAGGCAAGTAGATACGTTGATGAGTTGGCTCTTTCTTATGAGCTATTAGGAGATACTTATGTGATAATAAATAGTCTAGAGGAAGCTACTATATACTATGAAAAAGCTAAATCAACATATCGGGAACAAAAACGTAAGGCCAATGTTGTCGAAAAACTAGCTAATATATATTTTAGACAGGGTAAATATGAGGTGGCTGTGGAACAATACCGAGAGACAATTGAATATCTAAGATCTTAAGGGCTGTCAATTAGACAGTCCTCTTTGTATGTTCTATGGGTAATATCTTTTTGCTGTACTGCATAGTTATATAACTATGTGAGGTGAAGTTTATGGGCCTGCATGAGGTATACAGAACAGTCAGAAAAGACTTGAAACAGAGAGCCCTATTGTGGAGAATGCTAGCGAAATAGATGATGGACTGCAGTTTAGGGTAAGGAAGGGGGAACAAGACGTTAGCCTGGGGTCATGCTCGAGCAGTCGAGAATGTTCGTGAAGAGGTTAGCTGTAGCAGTGTTCTCTCGTTTGGTGGTTAAGAACACATCTAGAATGCTTTATTAGAAAAAAGGGAAGAAGGTTGATCTTTCGCAAAGACCAAATGCTAAAGTCAATATTGCGGTAGCAGCAGCTTCATTCTGGCCTGGTATGAGCTTCTCGATAAATTGGGCAAACATGGAAATAATCTACTATACGAACTTCCAGCAAGGAGCTGCTGAGAAGACTATTGAGGTTGGTAGGCAATTTAGCAAACAGCATAGCAGGGACAAGCTTCGCTCTGTCGCTAAGGTGAATTTTAAGAACACTTCCCGGTTCGGGTAAAGGAGGTTTTGCTGATGGAGGAAAAAATCAGAAGGGCAAAAGGGTTAAAGAATCAAAAGAGATGGACTGAGGCAATTCCCCTTTATCAGGAGTTAGTGGGGGAGAAGCCAGACAATGTTAATTTGCTGGCTGATCTGGGTTGGTGTCAGTCTAGAGCTGATAAGCGTCACGAGGCCATAGAAACATACCGTCGTTTGGTTGAGTTGGAGTCTGACAATCCAAAGTGGTACTACTCATTGGGCTATCAACATTATATTGGTGAGAAGGAACACCGTCAGGCCGTTGATTGTTTTAGAAAGGCCTTAGAGCTTTATCCAGAGTATTTTGTGGTCAAGTATAGACTGGCATATTCTCTTTTACAAGTAGCAGGGCACAGAGAAAGAACTGAAACCAGTGAATTTCGGGAAGCATTAGAACATCTAGAAGAGGCTAGAACGACATATCAGAAAATGAACGCTCGGGAGCAGAGAAGTAACAGGATTAATTATGGTAAGATATGCTATCAACTAGGGAAAGTATATGCTGAGTTGAATCAATGGGATAAAGCCCTAGATTGTTTAGGGGTTTGCAATGAGACAAACCCTTCTGAAGATAGTTGGTATCAGACAGCAAAGGTTCTTTTTAGAAGGGGCAATATAGAGGAGGCTTTCAGTGTATTACCTAACAGTGAAAAGTTTTATGTAAAGGAGCTTAAGGCAGATATTTTAGCGGCTCTAGGCAAACAGTCAGAGTCTATTAAGATCTTACAAGAGGTAGCTAGTGTTCGTAAAAAAGACTATATCCTTCGAAACGTCGCTGAAAAGTTCCTGGCTCAGGGTGATTTTCATGCGGCCTATACTTGGGTTAACCAAGCTATCGTAATGAAGCCAGATAACCATAAGAACCATCTTTGTTTGGCACAGATATACTATAATTTAGGCTTGTTAGAGAAAGCAAAACAGTCAGCTGAATGGGCAGCTGAATTAAAACTAGAGGGATATGGTTATGCATATTCTGAGGCTTATGAACTGTTGGAAACAATCGAAAATGAGATTAATGCTTTGGATTATCTAGGTGATGATGAAAAAATTCTGAGGTCTCTTGGCATAAGAGAGGGACGGATTAGCAAGATTAATGGTGATAGAGGGTTCGGATTTATCCAGTCTGGGTCTGAATCATTCTTCTTTCACTTTAGTGTTGTTGATGCAGAAAAGCAAAGTGAATTGAAAGAGGGGGCTCAGGTTAAGTTTGAATGGAAACTTGGGAATAAGGGGCCTATGGCAACAAACTTGGAGCTAGTATAGAGGATTGATGTAGCTGTTTGTTTAAGAGCCACTTCGGTGGCTTTTTATTTTTGAGTGAACGAAATCCTGTGCTTTTATACTCCTAGTTAAGGGGAGACCTTACGGAGGTGGAATATGTGACAGAGAGCGAGTTTATGGAACGCTTAAGACCTTTAGAAGCGTATCTGTATCGAATGGCTTTAGCTATTGTTGGTAAAGATGATGCTCAGGATGTCTTGCAAGAAGCATTATTGTCAGCTTTTGTTGCTAGAAAACAACTAAGAGATCCTCAATATTTCAGACCCTGGATTAAGAAAATTGTTGCCCGTCAGTGTGGCAAGCAGCTTAGAAACAGAGGTACAGTATTCCCTATGGGTAGAGGAGAGGAATATGTTTTTGATAGTACTGACAAAGGCAAAAGACCAGAGGACCATCTAATCTGGCAGGTAGTTAATCAACTGCCAGAGATATATTCGCAAGTAGTTATCTTAAGATATCTAGGAGATATGAGTCAAAAAGAGATTGCTGAGGCCTTAGGTATTCCTGAAGGAACTGTTAAGTCCCGACTGCATAAAGGCATAGGGAAGCTTCGAGAGATGTTAGAAGCGGAGAAGGGAGGTTTGGCTAATGAAATGTCAGGACGTTAGAATAGAGCTCTTGGCCTACCTTAATGATGAATTAAGTAGTGAAGATAAAGTGACGATAGAGAATCATCTAAGCACATGTGGTTTTTGTGCAAAAGAAATTGTGCAGTTACAGAAGACTGAGAGAATATTAAAGAGTGGTCTTGAATCTTGGGCAGAGGTGGGGGAAAAGGTTAATCTCACTGAATGGCTCCAAGAAGAGTCTAGAAAGCTATCAAATAAGGAAAAGAAAAAAGAGTTTACCAAAGGATTTGCTGAAACCAAAATGTTGAAGCACAAATGGCAGAAGGTGATTAGATTTGCTGCGGTTGCTCTGGTATTAGTAATGTTAATGGCTAGCTATTGGCCTCAACTTGTTAAGGCATCTACACAGATGCCTTGGATAGGACCCTTGATTAAACAATTAGTTCTAAGAGATGCAGGTCTATCATGGGCCTATGAACATGGCTACATGGATGGTTCCCTAGCCACTGTCGAACAGGATGGTGTTAAGTTAACTGTTTTAGGGGTAATTGCTGATCCTACTCAGACTGCCGTCATCTATCTTGTTGATGGCATTGAAGAAGATTTTTCTGTATACATTTCTAAAATTAACGGTGATGGTGCTGCTTCCTGGACTTCACCGGCTACAAAAACCTCTGTGGGGACTATTGGTATAGCTCAGACCTATCCTTTACCGGAAGGAGAGCATACTCTAACGGTTATTTTGGTTGAAGAAGATAGGGATGCAGGGAGAAGAAATGAAAGACTCAGTTTGGAACTTGTAACCGATAGAGAAAATATTAGCAAGCTATCTATTAGCTATGATTTGGATCAAGAAGTGACTTTTGATGATATCAGTGTTAAGGCCAAAAGGGTTGTTTATACACCAACTCAAATTATGGTTGAGTATACTGTGATAGGGGGGACCGGGGTAGGAGGAGCTATACCACAGGAATATGCTTCGTATCTGTTAACAGAATCCGGTGAGAAGCTGTATCGCGTGAGAAGTTACGGCAGTCATATTGCTGATGGTGTCAGGGAATTATATGAGGTATTTGAGAGACCTGCGGATGTTTCTAATCTTAAAATGGTTATACCAGTTCAGGGGAAGCATCAGGAAATTAATATTGAATTTTCAGAACCCACTACCATAGGTATTTTAGATACTGATATTAGGTTTGCAGGCTGGGTACACGAAGGAAATATGATTGAAATCGAGATGCATTATGAGAAATATGGGAGAGTAAAGAGTATTACTGGTTGGTCAGTGGTTGATGAGGGTGGAAACACAGAAGAACTGACTATATGGAAAGGCGAAAGTTTTGGTGCCTATGAAAATCCAGGAGACTTTGCCTGGGTCACAACAAAATATGAGTTAGAGGAAACTGATAGACCGGTTAAATTGATAGCAACGCAGGTACTGACTATTGTTGAGGGTAACTGGGAGATCATTTTACCAGCTATTAACTAAGAGGGGGGCTCCCCCCTCTTATTCAATAGCTTTATGGCAGTTACAGGTCTTTTCTTGAGGTATTGCCAAAATTACTTCGTATAGTAGTTTCTTGAGGTGTTCCATGTTGGAATTAAAGACTTTTAGGACTTCTTCATGAGTTACTTCTTCGGCATTTTCTTCTGCTGCTGAATCAGTAATTAGAGAGATGTTAGTATAGCAGAGTCCTAGTTCTCTTGCTAACGGTACTTCTGGGTATTGGGTCATTCCAATAGTATCCCAGCCAAGATTCATGAAGTATTCTAGTTCTGCTCTTGTGGAGAATCTGGGTCCCTGAACTACCACCATGGTACCACCATCATGGATGGGGAGATCTAGCTTTTTGCCTATAGTTACTCCTAGTTCTCTAGTTTCCGGACAGTATGGGTCAGAAAAAGCTAGATGTCTGGTTATAGGGCCATCAAAGAACGTATCTTTTCTGCCTGAGGTAAAGTCGACTAGTTGGTCAGTGATGACAAAGTGACCAGGTTTAATGTTTTTGTTTAGACTACCAGCTGCTGTAGGGCCAATGATTCTCTCTACCCCTAAGGATTTCATGGCATAGACATTGGCTCTGTAGTTTATCATGTGTGGAGGTAGGTCATGGTTTCTACCGTGTCTAGGTAGGAAGGCTACTCTTTTTTCTCCAATAGTTCCAATAGTTACTTTGTCACTTGGGGCTCCATATGGGGTTTCTACAGTTACCTCTTCCACATCTTCAAGAAAACTATAGAATCCAGAACCACCAAATACACCAATTTGGGCTGTATGCTTCATTTTCCTCTTCCTTTCAAGAAATACTGTAGATTCTATTATAGCAGACACCTAGCAAATTGGAACATATGCTGTATCAGGGGTGTTAGCTATGAAAGATGTTTTAAAAGATAAAGGTTATCCAGAAGAAGTATTGGTACTTGAAGGGGAGAGAGGTTATGTTTATGATCCAGATACAGGGGAGTTTCTAGGAGAGATTAGCCTTCAATCTGTACCCGAGTATTCATCTTTAAAGATGCAGAAGTTGATCGCAAAGAAAAAGGAGAAGGATCAGGCTTTAGCTGGTTTTAAGAGATTATGCTGGATAATGGCTCTTGTTTTAGTAGGAGTACTTCTTGTTGATGTTTTTGTGGTAAGTATGGTAACTGGCCCACGCCTGAGTCTTGTAGGAATGATTGTAGGTTTGTTTCTAGCGCCTTATGTAAACCGATTGAGGGTATTGGGGATGGAATTTGAAAGGTTAAGGATTAGCAGGTAGCTAGTCCTTAACCTTAATTGTATGGGCTAAGCCTTGAACCGGGTAGCTTTCAGCCACTGCACCGGTAAAGGATACCTCTACAGTATCTCCTGTTCTTAGATCTGAAACCTTAAGGGTTCTGTCTAAGTTATTCTTGATAATTGTATCATTGTTAATTTTGACACTAGCTTTGTCATAGAGTGTATCGGCTTCCACCCTGCCTTCTATAAGCACTATAGCTCCATCACTGGTTAAGGTGATTTGTTGGATTGAACCACGAATCCCTATTTGTATCTCTTGCTGGGTACAACCAAACATTAGGAACATGGCAAGAAGGATAATACCTAATCTTTTTAGCATTTAAGAAACCTCCTTAATAGTATAGACGTAGCCATACTGTCTGGAGTTCCTTCTAAGGGTATACTTTCTTGAGGATTAGGCCTTGATCAAAGCCTCCCCGGTCTCTTTGTTTTTGAAGGCGAATTTTTTCTAAGTCTACTATTGAGAGATTATGTAGGTGTATAGCTATCGCGTAAACTACCTCTAGAATGTCAGCTAGTTCTTCTGGTGAGGCAGAGTCTTTATACTCCTGTACTTCCTCATCTAGTTTTGCAAGGAGCAAGGACTCAAGTTCTGGTCCGCTGGCTTTTTCAGTTACGGCTTTCTTGCCTGCTTTCTTAATTATTTCTGGTATCCTATCACGAACTAGTTTGTTGTATTCTTTCATTGATTTTCTCCTTGTGGATATGGAATTAGATTTTCTTTGAGGTTTCGTATTCCTCCTCTAGGGTCATTCACATCACCAGGATATCTGGGGATGAGATGGAAATGAAGATGGAATATTGTTTGTCCTGCATCCTTACCCACATTAACCCCGATATTGTAGCCTGTTGGCTTGAACTTCTTATCTAAAATTTCTTTGACTGTACAGAGGAGGTTATTGATATCCTGTAGTTCTTCTGTTGTGGCAAGAAAGAAATCAGATACATGTCTTTTTGGGATGATGAGGACATGACCTTCATTAACGGGATATTTATCAAAAAAAGCAATAGCGAGATCGTTTTCGGCAATGATGCTTTTGTCTTTGGTATTACAAAAAACACATACCATCTAGTCATCCTCCCTGAATCTATGGCGAAAATATGAGAGTCTTTTGTATTCAAGAATATCAAGAGTATGTTCTGTTAGTTCTGGGCAGAGGTAAGGTATTAGCTCATCTGCCATGGAGAATACCTGCTTGATCTCATCATAGTTGAAGAACTTGCTCTTGCTTAGAAAGTGAACAGGGTTCTTTCTAGCAAGGTCAGTGAAATGACTTGTTGTCCAGCTTCTCCAGTTTTTGTTGCTTTTGTCTCTTAGATCTCTTTGGTGCAGGGGGTTTTGAGTATAGAATAGCATAAACTTCTCCCCTACTTTCTCAAGGGAAACTTCTTTGTTAGTTTTTTGCCCTTCTATTAAAGCGGCTATGGTTGGTAACTTGTATAGCTTGGACATTCGCGTTTTTTCAAGATACTTAAGGAATTCCTCAACAGGTGTATCAAGCCATGTTTGCTCAAGCGCTGTAAGTTCGTTATTGGTAGCGAGGAAGCGTATCCAGCCGTGTTTGCTGAATTCTCTGATGGGTATATCGCTACCTTCATAGATATCTATTCTTTTTGGTCTTCTTTGTAGTTCCTCTTTGAGACGATAGTATTCCTCCCGCATTCTTTTGGGTAGTGGGTCTCTTTTTGTCATCTCCCTAAAGAGATCTAGGAGCTTAAAGTCATATTGTACCTGACAGTTGTTTGGATAGGATATGTCTAGGGGGTTTGTCTTTTTTTGGTGCATGGGGTTATCACCGGCAAGGAGTGCCGGGATATAATGGGCTCTTTTGTAGTTCCCGATAAAGTCAAGAACTGTTAGGTATTCTTTACCGTTATCCTTTCTAAGACCTCTACCTAGTTGCTGGAGAAAGACAACGTATGAATCTGTTGGTCTTAGAAACATGACAGTATCAATACTGGGTATATCTACTCCCTCGTTAAAGATATCAACTGCAAAGATTACCTCTATTTCTCCTGCTATCAATGAGTTAATGGCTCTTTCTCTGTTCATGGTGTAGGGATTATTTTGGGTGCCACTGTGTACAGCTACTGAGGGGATGCCCCCTATAGAGAAGTATTCTGCCATGAATTCTGCATGTTTGATTGAAACACAGAAGGCAAGGCTTCTTTGTCTAGCTAGAAGCTGATACTTTTCTAGGATAAGTGAGGCCCTCATGGGATTTATCAGGTTGGCTTCTAGCTCTGGAACTAGATACTTGCCATTTCTGTAGGTGATATTATCGTAGTCTGTCTCGTCATAGACCCCATAATACTTAAAGGGTACAAGCATACCTCGGTTGATTGCATCTTTTAGGTATATCTCATAGATAACGTTATCCTCGCAGAGGGCAAAGATGTCCCGGTTGTCCATTCGATATGGTGTGGCTGTCAATCCTAGAAGGAATTTGGGATTGAAGTGTTCTAGGATCACTTTATAACTATCGGCAGCTGCATGATGAAACTCATCGACGATAATATAATCAAAGTATGTGGATCTGAATCTATGCAGGTTGTCCTCTCTAGAGAGGGTTTGGACCGTGGCAAAATATATATCAGCGCTATCATCTTTTTCTTTGCCATAGTACATACCGGTTGAGGCCTCTGGTCTGACGTTTTTGAAAGATGCTTGAGCTTGTTTAAGTATTTCTTCTCTATGGGCTAGAAAGAGAATCCGTCTGTAGTTTTTTGAATCAAAGGCGGCAAGGTAGGTTTTGCCGGTACCCGTTGCAGCAATCACTAAGCCTTTATGTACTCCCTCATTACGGGCTTTTTTTAGTTCGTACAACGCTTCTATCTGAGCACCTCTAGGGCTCAGATAATCTTGTGACTCATCAATATGGGCTCTTTGCTTCCAGCTAGATGCATATTCTCTAAGAATCTTATCAGTTACTGGAATGCTTTCCTGGCTGAAAAGCTGATTAAACGTTTCTGAGAATTTATGGTAGTCATCGAAGGATTGACTCTTAGTAAGGCGGAGATTCCATTCCACACCTAATGTTAAGGCAGATAATGAGAGATTAGAGGAGCCAACAAAGATCTCTCCGTCATCTAAATAATCAAATATGTAGGCTTTGGGGTGAAAAGAACGGTGGTTATCGGCATAAAAGCGAATGTCGACCTGTTCGCCTAGTTGGTCTAAAAGAAGGTAGATAGCCGCTGGTTCGGTTATACCCATATATCTTGTTGTGAGAATTTTGATGGGGGTACCTTTTTCTGAGGCTTCTTTTAGGGCAGGTAGAATTGCTTTGATGCCTGTCTCCATAAGAAAGGAGACGTTAAAGCGGATGTTTTCCGCTTTTTCTATGTTTCTGAGCAGATAATCTAGGAGATAATCTTTAGGGCCTGTCAGAGCATTCAGCATAGTATTCTCCCTGTTAGTGAGATACTAGAATATTCTGCAAGGATTGGAAGAATCCTTTGTAACCAGTATCAATTCCTGGTAATGACTGGCTTGCCTTCTTTGTCTAGGAGTACTGTTAAACCTCCGGAGAATCCTTCAGAGACATAGAGGTAGTTAACACCCGTTTCTGTATCCACAATAATTTTGTGTGACAAGGAAAAACCTTGCTTATAGACGACCTTGAATCTATCCTTTTTGCTAGTCACAAGTTTCACTCCTTATTCCTCAATTGGATGGCAAAGCTAAAGCAGTATAATGCTATTACCAGTAGAGTAAAGGAGCTTGTAGCCAGAGCACTCTCTACGGGCCAAAAACCAAAAAGTGGACCTATAAATATTAAGACGACTATGCCTGTAAGATTTTTGACCACATAGAAGCTTTCCACATCAGGCATATTTTCTTTTGTAGTCAGAAGAAAATATATGCTAGGTAGTGTGAAGAGAAGTATGAGCAGGGTCCAGTGGTGATATCCTTGTAAGAGTACTACTAGGAACCAGGTACCAACTGCTAATGCGTTTATGCCTAATAGAAAGAATCCTTTTACCCAGCTCATGGATTTTAACCTCCCGTTTCTTAAAGCCCTTAAAACAAATTTTAGCACAAAGACTGGTATTGGCAAGCTTTATTGTTGAATTGCTCATTATTTGGTTGTCTAATCAGCAGAATTCTTTCAGACAATATTATATGAATCCATCAGAAAGGAGGGAATGATTTGACTGTTGGCACAAATATGCATAAGGCATTAGCTGATATGCAGAGCCTAGCAGCAACTTTAAAGACTTTTGCTCTTGAGACTAATGATCAGCAGGCAAAGCAGCAGTTTGATGATTATTCAAGGCAGTTAGAGCAGATGAGTCAGGGTTTTAAACAGAGGGTTAACTATGTGGAAGGTCAGGAACCCACCTATAAGATGCAGCAGCAACAGCAATAATGTGAGGGAGAGCCGAGCTCTCCCCTATTCATCTTTAAAGATGAATAGTTCATCTATTGTTGTATTGAGAGTTATTGCAATATCATGTGCTAGTTTTAAGGATGGATTGTATTTGCCTTTTTCTAGATGAACTATTGTTTCTCTACGAACCCCTACTCTTCTTGCTAGATCTTCCTGAGTCATCTTATATTTTGCCCGGTATTGTCTTATTCTTGTTTCTAAACCCATCAGTTTTGCTCCATTTTCTCATAGTATTGAAGGGATAAGGTGAATATGAGGATTTGTAGAGCAAAGGCTATGGCAAAACCCCAAGCATAGGCAATCAGCTGCTTTGTCAGGGATACATATATGGTTGTTAGACTGAAGACTAGCAGAAAGGATATAAATGTGTTGCGTGTTGCTTTGTTTATATTGGCTTCTAGTCTTTCATCGTGGGTGATATTAGCAAAACCAAAGAATCCAAAGAAACCAAAAAAACCATAGAAACCTGGATTATCCGTGAAGAGTCCAAGGAGTCCGATGAGGCCAAGAAATCCTAGGTATCTTAACCAGCTAGGCATATAGAATACCTCCTTGTTATAAGTATTTAACTTTATGTTATAATAATATAACATAGGAAGGGTGGAGTCAATAATAATGAAGCCTGCAGTTATGCAGGCTTCATTATTATTGGTGTTTAGCGAGGAAGTCTAACATCAGTTTGTAGACTCTTATCTCGTTTTCTTTTTTGGAGAACCCGTGTCCTTCATCTTCTAGAACTAGGTACTCTACTTCTAGACCTTTATTTTCTAATGCTTGGACGATTTGATCAGATTCTTCTTGAACTACTCTTGGGTCATTAGCTCCCTGGATTACTAGCATTGGTTTAGACATGTTATCTAGATAGGTTATCGGGGAGTCCTTTTCTAGTTTCTCTTTGTCTTCTACTGGATCTCCAAGCCAGAGTTTCATAATGGGTTTCCAGTGTTCCGGGACTGAATTGATGAAGGTAAAGAGGTTACTCGGTCCAAAGATATCTACCGAGGCTTTCATAATTTCCGGGTGTCTTCCTGCTAGTAGCAGGGTCATATAGCCTCCGTAACTTCCACCGACGACAAATAGTTTATCTTTTGAAGAGATACCTTGGTTAAAGAGCCACTCTATACCTTTTAGACAGTCTAGGCGGGGTCCTTCTCCCCAGTCTCCTTCTACCATTTTAGTAAATTTGGAACCATAGCCTGTACTGCCTCTGAAGTTAGGGGCAAAGATTAGGTAACCTCTGTTGAGAAGAACCTGGAACATGGCTCGGAAGAATTTTCTTTCAGCGTATTGGGGTCCACCATGAGGCCAAAATATTGTATACCCGTTAGACTCATGTGGTTTAAACAAGAGAGCCTCTATTTCTAAACCATCAAAAGATTCATATCTAACTACTTCGGGCTCTACTAGGTCTGTTTCTGGGATACCTAATACTCTGTTGCTCGTTAGGGGAATCCAGCTAGAACCTTCGCTTCTAAAGATGTTATGAGGTTTGGTGGCACTACGTCCTAAGACATATATTGTACCACTTTCAGCTATTACCAGTTTTTCAATGATATCAGTAGGTAGAGGAATTCCTATAAGGATATTATCATTAAGGTTATATTTATAGAGTTTGTCAATTACACCGGTTTCAGTGGTTAGATAAATGGTATTAGATTTTTGATGATATTCTAGCGATGTTATGTTCTCGTTGTTGATTTCTAGGATTGGTTCAAACCCATGGGTATCGTATTTGGCCAGGTATGAAAAGTCCTTGTCATAGTCTGTTAGGAAGTATATGGTCGATTCATCTATAAATACTGGACTAGATGTATGATGTACACTCTCGGGATCTGGTGTTAGGGGTTTATCTTGGTTTTCTGTTCTCAAGAATGCAACTTGATAGGTGTTAGAGTATATCTTAGTATATACGAATGATTCTTCTGAAGGTGAAAGAGCTACTATGAAGGTAAGGGCATTTTCACCTTTAAGAAGAAGTTTATCCTCTTTAGTCTTTAAGTTATATAATCTGTTATCTAGAAAAGAAGGGTTGTCTTTGCTTGTGGTATAGTATAGGCGTTCCCCGTCTTTTGAAAGGTAACCGTAGAAGAACTTATCTTCTTTTTCCCCTGTAAGTATGGGCAGGGGGTTACCTCCTGAAAGAGGTAAGGCATAGATCTGGTAGTTTTCATCACCGTCATTATCAAAACTGGTTAGGATATGTCTTTTTTCGGGATTTATTTTGATGAATTCACTCATCTGGTTAGTTGCTGTGAGTTGATATGGGTATGTGTGGGGTAGATCCATTGCCCAGAGGTCAAATTTGCCATTGAGATTGGTACTAAAAATTAGTTTGCTTTCATCTTTACTGACATCAAAGGTTGCAATTAGGTATGTTCTGAAGAATTGCTCGACATCAGGTTTTGGGAAGTTTAACAATTTGCTCACACTCCTTGTCTGAGTTATTCTGCTTATATATTCCCTATCACAAAGCTATTCTCCTATTATTTTAATTAATATGGCACAGGGATTGCCTGCATCCCAGCCGGGATAGGGATCGATTGACTCGATGTGTATAAAGCCAAGCTTTTGGTAGAATCTCAGGGTTTTCTCATAGGGTTCATAGTTTGCTTCAGTAGCTAGTGTCTTGACCTTGAGCATCTTGATTCCCTGGGCTTTTAGGTCGTTTTCTATGTGTTCTAGAAGTATAGAACCATAACCTTTACCTTGGGATTTGTTTTCTGTAGCAAGCCAGGTGATTTCGGCAAGGTGATTGTTAAGTGTTTGTATAGTGGCAAAGGACTTCAGTTTGTGTTCTGTTAAGGTATATAGTTTGTCTGTTTCTAAGGCTTTAGCCATATTGATAAGGCCTGTCTGGTTAAAGTGTTCGGGTAGGGCTTGGGCTATGTTGAAGCAGGTTTTGATTAGGTGTTTGTTGTCTGTCTCAATTAGCATGGTTACCTCCTTTGTGTATTTGATTCAGAACGGAATAGGGTTAAGGAAAAATAATCACATTTCTTTGTTAGCATACCATTGAAGGAAGTATATGACAAGAGACCAGGGTTTCCTGGTCTCTATCTTTATCTGCAATCGATAATTCTACCGCGAAGGATATCTGATCCTCTGGTGTCTGTCTCGGTATTTAGGGGGTAGATGACTACGATGTTTGCTCCTAGTGGTGGTACATCTACTTCTTTTGCTCCAGAATATACAGGGGGTTGGTCTGGTAGAGTCGCTTGGGCTACATGAACGGTAACTTCTATTTCTCTGAAGACGAGGTTTCCTTGATAGGCATTGAAGTCACCAAAAGCGCTAGGATCTGGTAGGTTTACACCTGTGAAAGTGATGCGAGAAGTGTCATTTAGCTCTTCGTTAAGGAAAACCCCACCAATGTCAAAACTCATGGCTTCTTGGGTCGGCTCTAGGACTAGGCAACAGCGACGTTTCAGAGCTGTGGGAATACATATTTGTTCTCCTGGAAAGATGATGTCTGGGTCTGGTATGTGTTTATTGGCTTCTATTAGTGCTTCAAGGGGTATGCCCTCCTGTCTGGCTATGGTTGATAATGTTTCACCTCTTTGAACAGTTCTTAACCTACCTCTAGGGCATATTCTGTCAGTTACCTCTGGAATGCAGATTATTTGTCCAATTTGGAGGTTTCTCGGGTCTATACTCGGGTTTGCTGCTTGAAGTGCCTGAACGGTAACGTCAAATCTTTGTCCGAGTATAAACAGGGTATCTCCCTGTCTGATGCCATAAAGCAGCCCTGTAGGGCATGACACTTGTAGGTTATCGGGTTGGTCTAGAGATCTCTTGCCGAAATTTATTTTCACCATTATCACTCCCCATGTGATGATAATCAGGTTATGCTATTCTTCTTGGAGTGTGATAAGTTCTTTATCTGTTTGTTTAATACTCATTAATTTGTTCAGGGTTTTTAATATATTGATCGCCTATGTATTGAGCATATGCTTGATAATGTGATATGATGGGTGCAAATGGTAGTTTTGGATACAAAAAAAGTAAGTGTATATACTTCCATTTTACCTCTTGATAAGTTAAAAATTTGTCGAGAATGCTAAAATTATGTTAGCTGGTTTCTATGTAGTGCTTTTTTCGTATTAAGATTTGTTCGTTGCTGAACAACTTAATGTGAAGGGTGGTGAACAATTACCAAAAAACTAATTTTCATCACGTAGTTACATTATAAAGGAGGTAGAACTTAGATGGCTAATGAAAGTAACATTACTGGAACTCAAAAGTTAGTTGGCGGACTTGTTACATTAGTTGGTGGCATCATTGTGCTTATTCTTACTATTTACTGGCTTTTTGCAGACTACAACACTCTTTTACAAGGATTTCGGGATTATGGAAAAACAGCCGGTATTGTGTTGCAGGCTATGGAACAGCCTATCTTTGCTCAGTTGATGGCTGTTTCTAGTGTCATGTTGATTGTTGCTTCTTATGGATTCTTCACCAGGAGAAACTGGGCCTGGATTTTAGCCTTTGCTGGAAGCATTTTGGGTATTTTTGGTGGTTGGTTGCTTGCCATGTATCCTATGATGGTTGGGCAAGCTCCAAAACATATGACTACATTCGGTATTAACGCGGTTGTATGGTTCACCCTAACACTCTATGTAAAGCCAATTGAAACTAAGCTTGTTGCTGCCAGTTTTATTGCTGGTATCGCTGGTGTTATGAATTTCATGAATGGTAATGCTGCTCTTAATAAGATAATTGGTGCTGAGTTAAAGCTTATGAGCCAAGCTAATGTTCCACATGTGGCTATGGCAAAGATGATGAACAATCCTGGCTTGATTTATGAAGCTATTCAAAAGGCTTTGTGGTTAAGTGCTCTGGCATTCTTGATTATCAGTATTGCTGTTATCTATCGTCGTAACTGGGTGTTGCCTTTAGGTTTATCTGCATCTCTTCTTGCTTTGCTGACAGGTACTCCTGTTGCTTATATTGACACCTTTGTTGATAAGGGTGGAGAGAAGATGTCAATGTTCTTCTTTGCTCCTATCATTACGACTTTCATATTGATAGCTTTACTCGTGAAGGGTGAAAAGATTTGGGCGGAGTCTTCAGCTAGCAGTAAGAGTAAAGGGACTGAAATAGCTTCGTAAGATTATCAACACTAATACAGGGGTGCTAATGCATCCCTGTATTTGTGCGCCCGGCATGGGCGGTAACTTGGCGGTGAAAGTCCGCTATGGGCTTGGCAGTGGGAACCATTAGCTAAAGGCAAGGGTGTCCATCGTGAGGTGGAATCTGAAGGAAGCCGGAGGCAAAATCCCGACCCGATGAACAAGAACTGCATATAAGGCTGACTTGGAGCGGACGAGTTTGCAAATCAAAACGAAGTCCAACACTGCCCGAGCTCCATACAGTAAATGCAGCGGGTACATGGGATGAAGGTTATCGTTCTTACCCGGGGAGGTCTGATGGCAGTCCGTGAATGTGAATTCGGAAGCGGAAACCCATGTAGTGATACATGACTGAGCCGTCAGAAGTCAGCAGAGGTCATAGTACCGTTTTGGACATGTATAAAACGGGAAGGACTGAACAATGGGAGGTTTCCGGAATTTGAAAGACACGTTGGGATATGAAGAAAGCAGACAACTTCAAAATGAAGGCTACCTGCAGGAAGAAAGAGTGGAACTCAGAGATAATGCAGGAGTGCGGAGTATCCCTACCACGTCCGATAGCGTATCGGAAGGTCAAAGAAAACAAAGGGAGTCATGGAGTAGACGGGATGAGTGTGGATGAACTTCTACCCTACCTAAGAGAACATGGTAACCAGCAATACTGGAAGGGACATATCCTCCCAGCCCTGTTAGGCGGGTAGAGATACCTAAACCTGATGGGGGAAAGAGGCTACTTGGTATACCTACAGTGGTAGACCGGGTGATACAACAAGCCATAGCTCAAGTATTGACCCCAATCTATGAGGAAAAGTTCCAAGACAGTAGCTATGGATTCCGGCCAGGACGGAATGCAAAGCAAGCCATCATGAAGAGCAAGGAATACATTGAAGCTGGCTATGATTGGGTAGTGGACATCGACCTTGCTAAGTACTTTGATACCATAAACCATGATAAACTCATGAGACTGCTATCAGAAACTATCAAGGACCCAAGAGTACTATCCTTGATAAGGAAGTACCTGAAGTCCGGGGTAATGATAAACGGAGTTGTTATGGAAACCGAAGAGGGCACACCACAGGGTGAAACCTGTCTCCACTCTTGAGCAACATCATGCTTAATGAGCTGGACAAGGAACTCATGAAAAGGGGCTTAAAGTTCTGTCGCTATGCGGATGACTGCAATATCTATGTCAGGAGCAGAAAAGCGGCAGAAAGGGTTATGGGAAGTATCACACGCTTCATCGAGGATGACCTGAAACTTAAGGTCAACAGAGAGAAAAGCACTGTAGATAGACCTTGGAAGATAAAATTCCTAGGGTTTTAAAAGGAGAAGTTGTAAGACCTGCCTAGCAGGCGTTCCTTGATGATTTTGGAATTCCCTGGATTCATGCATGGGGAGTATATTATGTACTGAAAAAACAAGCAATAATTTGAGGAGGGTATGCCTGTGAGGCAAACACTTTTGATAGTTCTTTTCCTACTCCTTATTACATTAACGGGCTGTGCAAGGGAACAGACCCTTACCGATGAGCCACTATTAACTGAAGAGGTAGACTATAAGCCAACTGTCAAAGTATACTGGGCTAATTTTCCTGACGTTGAACTCAAACCCGGTAATGCCTATACAGTAGAGCCAGAAGAAGCAGAACTCATCCTGGTCTTTAACCAGTCCATGAATCGAAAAAGTGTAGATGATTGGTTTTTTGCCTTAAATCCTCATGGCGAGAGAAAATGGCTTGATAGCCAAACTGTTCATCTTGGTTTTTACCCTAGTAAGATTCAGAGAACTTACGAACTTAACCTGAACGGCGTCCTCAGCTCTACAGGACACACCTTAGATGACGAAGAACATATTACCCTTATAATTCAACCTCAGTACAGAATCCTAACCTGGGATCCAGATACAAAAGAGCTAAGTGAACTACTAAAATTTGAACATGATGTATTAATCCTTGGAGGGAATGTTTCACCTGATGGGAAATGGTTACTCTTTTGGGAGTCTTATGGACCACTGTTTGAGATACAGTATAGCCTTCTTCATCTTGAAACCGGTGAAAAAAGGATCCTGACCATAGCTCTCTGGGAATACCCAATACTTTGGTATGAGGACAGTGAAAGAATACAAATAGGTAGTCAGTCCTTTGATTTGACCGGTGAGGTAACTGATAGTATTACGCTAAAGGATGAAGAGAGACTCTACGGTATAGCTCTTGACCCTAATGGTAATCTAGCATACTACACAGGTACTGGAATTGAAGTCAAAGCTATCGACTTTAGCTATGCCCAAAAGGGCGAGTTAATAACGGTCAAGAATATCCTTATCCCTTGGGCAGCTAACGGAGGCTATTTAGAGATTATAACTACTTGGTCAGCTGATGGTGACCGGATTGCTTTTATAGACAACTATAATATGGATAGATCCAATCCCGGCTGTGCCACTATTTTTGAACTAAGCACTTTAAACAAGGAGTGTCTAAAAGAACCTGCACGAAGTATACTGTATTCCCCAGATGGTAGCTACCTGGCAATTGGTATGTTCCATGAAGGAGTCGAAATCTACTCTTCCGCCCAGAAACTAATCTATCAATGTGAATCCTGTTGGGGGAAACTCTATCAGTGGTCTTATGATAATCGTTATCTCCTGATTGGCTCTAACTACTTAAATGCCGGGATAATTGATATTATAAACCAAAGCTATATTGATATAACAGCAGATCCCCTAGGATGGAGTCTAGATGGTAAGGGATATTTCCTGAAAACCCCTTAAACATAGAAAGAATGGCGTTTAGTTTGTAGATTTTTTAGTTAGGTAAAGTTACTTTATCCAGTTTTTAAGTTTGATTTCATTGTTTTTAAACAATGCTCTCTTTGTTTTCGGTAGTGATGGTACTTATGAAAAGATGATCTCTTACCCCAGAGAGTCAGCCTCGGGTGATGGCACTTACTATCTAGATCAGGACAAGGATATAATCTATATGGTTCAGGGTTACCAGGTTATTGCCATAGACGTGGAGCCAGGGGAGGTTAAAGATTCTCTTTAGACAGGACTACCTGTATTACCCGGGGCCCCTCCTCTATGATGAGGGTAAGCTATATCTAGCTGCTTGGTCTAATGGAGAAAGAGATAGGATTTTAAGTTATGGCCATCACAACATTAAGCAGACTCAAATATTGGTCTATGACTTAGAAAAAGGAAACGTGACCAGATACTTAACAGAGGGAGCCTATTTCACCCATGAGATACGGGATGGCAAGTTGATACTCCGAGAAGCAGCGGTTTTGGACTCGCGCTGGGGAGAGTATGTAAGGACAGTTGATGAGAAGCCTAGTTTCAAGGTGAAGTAGGGGAAATGTTTTGAGTACTCATAGGGGATTAACCTCTAAGTAAGCAATGGACATGTGGAAGAGCCGGGATTTACCGAGGCCACTGAAAAAGTCCTCTTAGTTAAAAGTTTTGACGTAAATTCTGATTAATTTCAGGAATTGCGTCTTTTTTATGGTATAATGAAGGTATATTAATGCAGAATTGGGTGATAAAGGTGATAAATCATCAGA
>DYGY01000032.1 GCA_020724425.1 Thermaerobacter marianensis | reverse complement strand
TCTTCTGGAACGTCATAATTTGACCGAGGAAGCTCTTTTAGCAACAGTAGTTGAAAGAGAAGCTGTTAGATATTACCGATGAGCTAATGTTTATATATCTGCTTACTGGACACCCTTAATTATAGGGGGTGAATAGATGAAATTATCTTTTACTTATGTTAGAGGCTTTTTTACTGCTTCAGCGTTTCAAGTGTTAGTCGTATCTTTAGCGTTAGCCATGAATGTCTCAAACTTTGATCCTAATTTTACAGTGTTCAGATTATTTTTTCACTTTACTATCGGACAATTAGCCGGCTTTGGTTATGCATATCTTATGCAAGGGGTTGAGAATCCAACCCTAGTACTTTGGTATGGAGTAAGTGTTGGTATTTTATTCTGGGCTTTAGTTATAGCCTATCTTGGTCCATTAGTAGGATATATTCCTTCAGTTTTAGCGTTAGGAGTCAATGAGACTCTAACTACAATAGTTGCCTTTTTAGGTTTTGGTTATATTATTGGTAGAACTGAACTTGTTAAGCGAACGGAGATAATACATTAGCGAGAGAAGTTTCCTCCCGCTAATGTATTTATAACAGGCTAGCTTGGTTACTTGTGAAGCAATCAAAGGCTCTGTACTGGTATTTATGGACTAGCCGAAAACACCCGTCGTCATACATTGAATTAATAATGAACATCAACACCTTTAATGATGTTCTTGGAGCAAAAGAGATTGGTATTAGAGAAATCTTGTTAGATAGAGAAGGTTTAAGTACTTATGAAGATAAGATAGAGACGGTGACATACTCCCACCACCTACGCTAATGCTTAGAGGTGGGGGCTTCTTGGGACGTACCAACTAACGTTGATATAATTACCAAGCTAACCCCGTTTGCCCAACGGTTTTTTAGTCATATATGGTTATTATGACTGATTATATATAGCATAACATATGTTCGGGTGTTTTTTAACGAGGCAACAATTCATCCCCCACCTAAAGAGGATGGGGGACTTCTTGTCGCATTAGGTTAAAAGAGATACGGAAGGTTTTGAAGGCTAGATAGCCTTCTTTTTTTTGCAGGTATGAATATATCGGGTAGCGAAATATGGTGTGAAAAAGGGAGTGGTGCTATGGATTTTTGGTCTAAGCCTTTAAGGATTGTGCTAGTAGATATCAATATGGGAGTCCTTGATTTGGCTGCCCGTTTTGGACTTGAGAATGATGAGTTTGTTAATCCGGTTATTTCTGTGGATCAGGCTAGAGCCTATGCAGAAAAGGGATATGGTCTGATTTTTGTAGGTGGCAATGATGTTTGGGATAGATTGACAGGGGAGAGTATCCCTATACGACAGGGTATCTGGAAGAAGGAAGGGCATATTCTTGTTGAGGATGAAGCTGCAGCGAGGTATTTGGCAGCTGGTGAAGCATCTAACAGGGCAGAGATAGCTAGAGAAAAGAAGGTGGTTACTAGTCTTGCTGATCTATATTCCCTTGAAGGTTTTCTTGGCAGTATGGATTATCCCTTTCCGGATAGAACAGACATTGGCTTTAAGATAGAAAGAGACTTGGGTCCAGAGGAATTATCTGTTTTGGCTGGTTTGGCAGCTAGGTTTGGGTTTGAGTCTACAGGAATGATTTTCCCTTTGATTGCTGATGAAAATAGGTCCCTTATTCATGTTTGTGCGGGGGAAACAGGTGTTAGTTTGTTGGCTGGGGATCTCAAGATCTCTGGTAGCGGAGATGCATTTGTTGAGTTGGTGAAAAATCTTTCCGAGGGGATTGATCCTTTCTGGCAGGAGTATAACCCTAGAAGGGTGAGAGTGATTCCTGAGGGAGAAGCAGACAGGGTATGGGAGTATACCTTACCTGAGGAGGAAATTATTTTATGGGTTAAAGAGAATCTTGAGAGTCTATCTTCTGCTAAAGAGGTAGTTGTATTTGTGTCTGAACCGGTAAGGGTGAGGGAGAGACTATCTCAAGAGCTCTCAAGGTATGTGGCAAATGTCAAGGTTTTGCCTGTATATAAGACGGGTTTTTTCTGGTTAGAGGAAGTGGTGAAAGAAGAGATACCTGATAGTGTGGTTAGTCTTAGGATTGGGTTTAAGGTACATAATGTGGGATCTAGGGGCAGGGGGTTTAGAGATGGGTTGTTAGATCCAGCGATTCGCTGGTTACAGGAGATCTACCCAATAGATGAGTTGCTGGATATACCCCTAGAGTTTGAGGGTAGATGGTCAAATGGTACTCCTAGATATGTGGTGGAAGGGTATGATTCTAGTGGAGATGTTGTTTACAGGAATAGTTTGAGTGTTCCTGTTAAGGAACGACCATACTTAAAGCGTTTCCCTGATAAGGGAAGTGTCCTAGTTACTCAAGGCGGGGTAGTTGCTGATGGTGTGGTTAAACATACATTCCCATCTAAGCTAGAGAGGTTCTGGGAGATATATGAAAGAGATGTCTTGCCTGTTTTAGAGGGAATGGTACAAGAGAATCAAGAAGAGGTCTTTTCTGAGTTGGTTGTTTCTGTATCTTTAAGGGAAGAAGAAATGCTACTGCCTGTTAGACAGGAAAGGGTATCAGTTCTTGAGTCTTTGCATGAGGATATATATTTTAAGACATTGGATTTTTTTCGGTTGTTAGGTGAGGAGAGGTTTGGCAGGGCCTTGCTTTCTCCGGGTAAGATTTTGCCAGAGATGAAGGTAATCGAAACAGGGGAAGCGGTTAGGATTTCTCTTAAGAAGGAAAGAACTTTTGAATATTCCAAATCTGAGGATGGATTTTCAGTTATGTCTGCAGATGAGTTTCTTAAGAGAGTTCATAATGAGATTATTGGTCCTGATGAGTTGCCTTTATATCTGAGGTTTCTAATGAGTTTAGGAATTAAGGTGTTTAACGGGGGAGAGTCTGAGGAAGGAAGGGAAATTCCTGTTTTGGTTTTAAGTACACTTGAGGGAGTGAAGAGCTCTCTTAGAAAGCCTACAGTTCTAATTAAGGCAAGACATCATGCCAATGAGGTTTCTAGCACTAATACTGCTTTATGGTTAGCGTATCTTTCGGTTAAAGATGAGGAGATTAAAGATATCTTTGAGAGAATTAATGTGGTGTTGATTCCTTTAGAGAATCCTGATGGGGCAGCTCTGCATCAAAAGCTTAATAGGGAGAATCCTGGGTGGAGTCATCATGCTGCAAGATATAACTCTAGGGGTTATGAGTTTGGTTATGACTATCATAAAAGGGAGAAGGCTAAGGAAGCAGAGGTTTTAGCTAGGGTATACTACAGGTTTTTGCCTGATATGATTATTGATGATCATGGGGTTCCTTCTCATGAGTGGGTACAGTTTCTATCGGGGTATTCTGCAGGACCCTTGTTTCAAAGCTATTGGCTACCTAGAGCTAAGGTCTATGGGATCATGCCCTTTTGTTCAGGGAGTATTCTTGGGAAGTATCAGTTGGAATTAATGGAGTCTATCGGTAGGGGTATTAGGAAGAGGTATCCAGAGATCTATAAGGGTAATAAGGAGTGGTTGGAGGTATATAACCGGTATGCCAATGACTGGTTGCCAGAGGAGTTTACTTATCAGGGTGTTGAAGGGATGATTTTTTATCAGTGGCCAGCTCCTATAGATTCTGAAGGGAGGCAGTTCTCACAAAGGTTCCCTGATGTTACTTTTGCGGATTGGGTTACTGAAGTAGGGGATGAGACAGCAGAAGGTGAATATCTTAAGGAGTGTATTAAGGCTCATTTGGCAGTTGATCTTTTGGCTTTGGAGTATGTGGCAAGAAAAGAGAACACTGTTATTGATGAAGCTTTTGCTGTAGGGGATTATGTTCTTAGAAGAAAGAGGAGAATAAGGTTTTGGAAGGATAGGTCAAATGAGGATAGATCTTAATAGTGATTTAGGGGAGTCTTTTGGCAGATATGTTCTTGCAGATGATGAGGCCATCATGAGCCAGATTACTTCTGCTAATATAGCCTGTGGGTTTCATGCTGGCGATCCTTTGGTGATGGGTAAAACAGTTAGGTTAGCTAATAGGTATGGTGTGGCTGTGGGAGCTCATGTGGGATTTCCTGATCTTGTTGGCTTCGGACGGAGGGAAATCAAGGCTAGTGAAACAGAGATGGTTCATGATATTTTGTATCAGCTTGGTGCTCTAAAGGCTTTCTGTGATGTTCAAGGGGTTTCTTTGCAGCATGTTAAGGCACATGGTGCTTTGTATAATATGTCTTTAGTTGATGAAAGTGTTGCTAAAGCAATAGTTGAAGCAGTATCTTTGTTTGATGCTAATCTTCATATACTTACCATGTCAGGGGTTTTAGAGAGACTGGCAAGAATGAAGGGTTTATCGGTAAAGTTAGAGGCTTTTCCGGATCGAACTTATACTCTTGATGGCAGGTTGCTTGATAGGTCCGTTGAGGGATCTTTAATTACCGAGCCTGATTTAGTTGCTAGAAGAGCTGTAGATCTTGTTTTGGGGGATAGGCATTTTGATTCCCTTTGTTTGCACGGGGATCATCCTCAGGCTGCTTCTACTGCTGTTCTTGTAAGGAAAAGACTGGTTGAAGCTAAGGTTGAATTGGTGGCGATGGGTCGTGTCTGATTGGAGATATGTGCCTGCCGGTGAGCAGGCTTTCTATATTTACCTAGGAGATAGGGTGAGTGTTGAGGTCAGTCAGAAGATTATTATGCTTTCTGAGAGGATTATGAGTGTTCCGGGTGTTGTTGATGTGGTTCCTGGATATATTTCTTTGTTAGTGATTCATGAGGGTAGTTCTAACAAGATAAAGAAAGGTATTGAAGAGATCACTTTATCGGGTTTTGTTAGAGGAGAGACTGTTGAGGTTCCTGTTTGTTATGGTGGTGAGTTTGGACCGGATCTTCTAGATGTGGCTAGGATTAATGGGCTTTCACCAGAAGAGGTTATTGCTATCCATAGTGGCAGGGAGTATTATGTTCATTTTCTTGGTTTTGCACCAGGTTTTCCCTATTTGGGAGGTCTTGATGAGCGTCTTGTGACTGAACGGCTAGCTGTTCCTAGAGGAAGTGTGGCGGCTGGTTCGGTGGGTATTGGGGGAGCTCAGACAGGTATATATGCGATGAAGACTCCGGGAGGCTGGAGAATTATTGGTAGAACTCCGTTGGTGTTGTTTGATATTAATAGGGAGGAGCCTTTCTTGTTTAAAGCAGGTGATACTCTAAGATTTAAGCCAATCTCTCCTGAAGAGTATGTTAGGTTGGAGGGGTTAGGATGAGTGTGTTAATCAAGCAACCTGGCTTTCTGAGTATGGTCATGGATTCAGGCAGGTATGGCTGGCAGAGATATGGTATATCTCCTTCTGGAGCGATAGACCCCTGGTCTTTCATGGTTGGGAATATGTTGGTTGGCAATGAAAGAAATATGCCGGCCCTTGAAGCTACTGTAAGGGGTCCTCTATTTGAGGTTAGTGAAGAGTGTCTTGTTGCTGTTACCGGTGCTCAGACACCGGTAAGGTTAAATGGGGTAGAGGTACCTCAATGGCAGGTGTTATACTTAAAACCTGGTGATACTCTAGAAGTGGGCTTGGTAGAAAAGGGCATGAGAGTATATGTTGCCTTTGCTGGGGGTATTGTGGCAGAAGAGTACTTTGGTAGTGCTTCTGCTAGTTTACCTAATGGTATAGGTAGAAGGCTAAGACAGGAGGATCAGCTACTAATTGGCAAATGGGATAGGTTAAGGCTAGGGCTTATAGGGAGAAGAGTAAGGGAAGGGGTCCCCTGGGAGGATACAAGTATTATTAGAGTAACTAAAGGGCCTCAGTGGTATTGGTTTTCTGATGTGTCTTTGGAGAGCTTTTTAAGTGGAGTTTACAGGGTTGATAGTAATAGTGATAGGATGGCGCTAAGGCTTTCTGGTAAGGAGCTATTCTTAAAAAAACAGGGAAACCTTTTATCTGAGGGGAATGTCTGGGGTGGTATTCAGGTACCTGGTTCTGGTTTGCCGATAGCGCTGTTGGCTGATAGGCAGACTGTAGGGGGGTATCCTAAAATAGCCATAATTGCTGGGGTAGATTTACCTAAGGCCGGTCAGTTACGACCGGGTGATATGGTATCGTTTGTATTGATTGCTGAGAGTGAAGCGGAGGCACTCTGGCAAGAATACTTATACGGATTAAATCACATAAGGGCATATTGGGATTAGGGGTGTTTTTGTGTCAGTTGTTACATATGGGTTGATTTTAGCTTTGGTTGCTGGACTGGCTACCGCTGTGGGTGGTCTTTTAAGTGTGGTTGCTAATAGGCCGGGTGGTAAGTTTGTGGCTTTGACTCTGGGTTTTTCTGCTGGGGCTATGATTCTTGTATCCTTTGAAGAACTTTTGGGGGCAGGTGTGGAGAGTCACGGGTTTGTGTTAGGGCACTTGGCTTTTTTTGCAGGAATGCTAATCATGTTCTTGATTGATGTGTTAATACCTCATGACTACATTTCGGAGAAGACTGCAAAGGGGTATGGTGTTGAAAGAGGTAGGTTGAGAAGGGCTGGTATTTTGGTAGCTCTAGGGGTAGCAATTCATAATTTCCCTGAGGGGATAGCTACTTTTGCAGCTACTTTACATGATCCTCAGTTGGGTTTAGCTTTAGCTATCACCATAACTATTCATAATATTCCGGAGGGTTTGGCTATTTCTACTCCTATTCTTGCGGCTACGGGTAGCAAGAAGCAGGCTTTGTTGTACTCTCTTTTGGCAGGTCTTGCTGAACCTGTTGGTGCTTTATTGGCTGCCTTGTTCTTGCTTCCCTTTGTGGGGGAGTCTCTGGGGCTAGTGTTGGCTGCTGTTGGTGGTGTGATGGTATTTATTTCTCTTCATGAGCTCGTCCCGATTTCAAGGTCCTATGGTGAGGAACGTGTATCTATTGTTGGCATTATTCTAGGTATGGCCGTTATGGCAGGAACTTTGTATATATTAGGCTAGAGACCTTCTTAGAAGGTCTCTAGGTTGAAGTTATGTTTTTCTGCTAGCTCTTGTAATACTTCATAGAAGTCGATAGGAATAACATATAATTTTGAACCAATCATGACTTGTGCTGGGCCTCCGGAGATAATTTTGGGATCAGCTGCTTTAAGAGTCATGATTTTTTTATCATCTCTTTTGAATTCGATTGTATTGTTAAAGGGTGTCTTGATTCTATCATTAGCCTCCTCTAATGGTTCATTAAGGATTGTTGAGAGGAGTTTTTCTTTCTCTATCCCTGTTAGATGGAGTTCTTCACCGTTAGTGTTGGTGATAAGTATTTCGGTTGTTTCTGCTAATGAGGGTGCACTAAATGAGTATATGGTAAGGGCTAGGAGACCTATAAGGACAATAGTTAGTACCTTGAAGTTGACTTTTGGATTACGCATACCGTAAGCTCCTTTCTTTGTCAATATTATATCACAGGAGGTAGCTCTGCAGGAAATGGTTAGTTCGCAGCGAATGGTAATCACTGGTGGACGTTAACTGATTGGGGGAACTAGGGTATGGAGAAGTTGAAGATGGAGAGGTTATATCATATTCATCGTTCAATAAGTATGGGGAACTATCCCGCTGTTAAGAGATTGGCTGAACGTTTTGAGGTTAGTAGAAGAACCATTGAAAGGGATCTGGAGTTTTTACGTGATAGGATGAATGCTCCTTTGCGATACAATTCTCAGAGGAGGGGATATGAATATACAGATGATTTTGAGTTACCACCCTTTAATTTTTCCGAAGAGGAAGTGGTGGCTACGATTTTGGCAGCAAGGCTTTTGCGTCAGTATTCTGAGTTACCTCTTCAAACACATGCGGAGTTGATGACTGATAAGCTTGTCCATCTTGCTAATGTGACTCCACCTGAGTTTGAGCAGGTAGGTCGGTATATATCCTTTGATCTAGCTTCTTTAAGGGGAAATGAGGGGCAGGTTAGGGAAGCTCTTGAGGTCTCTTTAAAGGCTATTCAGCATCGAGTGAATGTACATTTAGAGTATTTTGGAGCCTATCGGGGTCAGGCTTCCGAACGGAAGGTTTCACCTTATCATGTTCGTAACAAGGATGGTGCTTGGTATCTGATTGGATACTGTCATATGAGAGAAGATATCAGGACATTTGCTCTTGACCGGATTATAAGGATTGGGCTTGTGAATGAGAGCTTTACATATCCTGAAGATTTTTCGGTGGAGAATTATCTTGCTGATAGCTGGGGTATTGAGAAGGGGAAGCCAGGTAGGATGGTGATAAGATTTTCTAAAGAGGAGGCACCCTGGGTTGATAATAGGGTTTGGCATCCCTCACAGAAGAAGAAATGGGAAGAAGATGGCTCCTTGATTTTGGAGTTTTCGGTTGGGAGTTTTAATGAGGTTCTCCGTTGGGTATTACAGTTTGGCTCTAGTGCGGAGATAATAGAACCAGAAAGTTTCAGAGAGATGGCTACTGTGGAAATAGGAAAGATGTTAGAAAATTATGAATAGGGTATAGCTCCGACGTTCTGTGTCGGAGCTTCATTATTATACTAGTAATATCCTATTGCAGGGCTCGTTCTCGCAGACAGTGGTGTGACTTCCGGCCTAGATCGCTGTCAACATATTCCCCCCCGATTATTTTGCGAGCCCTGTACTTTTTCTGTCTTTCTTTACATACAGAGTATGTGAGGAGGGATGCTTGTGAAAGAAGAGGGAAAATACTGGTCGGTTAGGGCAAATAGAGCGAAGAGTACTTCTGTCAATGATGAGCATGTAGATCGTTTTTGTGCCTTAAGTGAGCCATATCCTGAGGTAAGGGTGGAAGGCCCCAATCCTTTTTATGCCAGGCTTTTGCTAGAAGATTTTGCTGGGGTTGTAAGTGAAAACACTGCTATTAATCAGTATCTATATCATCACCTTACCTTAAAAGACTATCCCGATGTGGCAGAACTAGAGGAATGTATAGCTATTGTTGAGATGCATCATTATGAGATTCTCGGTGAGTTAATTTTGCTGTTGGGTGAAGAACCACGTATTGGTGTTTTAGAAGACAGTACCTTCAGGTATTGGTCTGGTAGTTATGTCTATTATGGTAAAGGCATCTGTGATAGATTGGCAGCTGATATTGCTGCGGAGATGGCTGCTATCAGGAATTATACTCTGCACAGAGAGATGATTCATGATAGATATGTTTCTGAGATTCTTACAAGAATTATTCAGGATGAAGAGTATCATTTAAAGTTGTTCCGGGAAAAACTTGTGAAGTATTGTCGTTAGATTTGTAACCTCCCCTTAGAAGTTTCATAGACTGGCAGGGGAGGTTTTGTCATGTCTAGGGTTGGTGTTAGTTGGGTAGCTATAGGGGTTAGTCTTTTTTTGCTCCTGCTGAAATTGGTGGTGGGTTTTCTGACTGGTTCTATCAGTGTTCTTGCGGATGCTGTTCATTCTAGTACTGATGTTGTTGCAGCTGTGATGGCGCTATTAGCTGTTAGGCTGAGTCTTAAACCTGCTGATGATTCCCACAATTATGGTCATGGGAAGTTTGAGAATTTGTCTGCTTTTTTGCAGGTTATCCTTATTTACCTGGCTGCCGGGGCTATACTTCTTGAGTCTTTTAGGAAGCTCTTTAATCCTGTGGAGTTGAGTTTTGTCTGGTCAGGGATAGCTGTTATGGGGGTTTCAGCAGTATTGCATGGTTTTGTGTATTTTTTGCTTAGAAGGCAGGATTCTCTGGCTTTAAAAGCTACTGCTCTGCATCTCTTGACTGATTTGGTTACGTCGATAGCTGTAATGGTGGGGCTTTTGGCTGTTTATGTAACCGGACATTCTCTGTTAGATCCTCTTTTAGCTATTGTTCTAACTCTGTATGTATGTTTTAGTGCTTATCAGCTGCTTAAAGATGCTGTTGCTGGTCTTGTTGATGCTAGTCTTCCTGATGTGGATAAACAGAATATTGAAGAGATTCTTGAAAGTCTTGATGGTAGCTATCACAGGTTAAGGACTAGAAGGGTGGGGAAAGTACGGGAGGTTGATTTGCACCTTGTTGTGCCGGGTGCCGTTAGTGTAGCTGAGGCACATCAGCTGTGTGATAGGTTGGAAGAAAGGATTGGGCAAGTCTTTGAAGAAAGTGTCACAACTATCCATATTGAACCAGAATAGATGGAACAATGTGGTGTTAAGAAGCGTCAGTATATTATGGGAGGTGACTCTGTTGCTTTTAGAGATGAGTGATATTAAGAAAGAGTATGTACTAGGACCGCAAAAGATACTGGCCTTAAATGGAGTCTCTTTAAGTATTGATCAGGGGGAGTTTGTCTCGATTATGGGTGCTTCTGGTTCTGGTAAATCAACACTATTAAATATTATTGGTTGTCTGGATTTACCCACTGAAGGTAGATATAGGATTAGGGGTGATGATGTTTCTAGCTTCAGTGAAGGACGGTTGGCTGATTTGAGAAATCTTGCTTTTGGGTTTGTGTTTCAAACCTACAGGTTGATGCCAAGGATTAGTGCTAGGCGTAATGTGGAGATACCTTTGATCTATAGGGGATATTCTGCTAAGGAAAGAAGAGAGAGAGCCATTCAGGCTTTAGTGGATGTTGGATTGGAAGATAGGATTGAGCATAAACCTACTCAATTATCCGGTGGACAGCAACAACGGGTAGCTATTGCTAGAGCACTTGTTGGGGACCCAGCTTTGATTCTTGCTGATGAACCGACAGGAAATCTTGATTCCAAGACCGGGGAGGAGATAATGGGCATATTTCAAAGGTTGCATGAAAAAAGGGCGCTTACTGTGGTCCAGGTAACCCATGATCCCTTTATGGCCAGGCATGGGACAAGATTAATTCAGATTAAAGATGGAGAAATCGAAGGAGATAGTTTTATCCTTGATAGGGTTTTTGCTGAGGAAATTCTAGCCTAGGAGGTATCGCATCGGTGAAGAGAATTTTTGGTTCTTTGTTGATTGTCGTAATTATTTTGGGCGCTGCATATTATGCGTTGTTAAGTATTCTCCCTCCAGCTGCTTCTGAAGTTAGGGGACCTGTTTATTCAACTGCTGAGGTAATGCGGGGTGATTTATCTGTAACGGTTGAAGGCTTTGGTAATTTGAACCCGATTTATCTTAGTGACCTAACTACTGCTACCGGCGGTTACGTTGAGTCGGTACATATCGAGAGGGGTCAAAAGGTTGAGGCAGGGCAGCTTGTTGCCGTATTGCGTAATGATGAAGTCGGCTATGAATTGAGTCAATTGGAGCTTGAACTACAAAGAAAGAAAATGGATTTAGCGGAGATGCTAGGTGTATCTCCCGATATGGTGCTGGAGGCAAATCCCAATCGTTCCTTGGATGTTGTTGCACCTATTAGCGGGAGAGTTACTAACTTAAGTGTTAAGGATGGCAATACTGTAACTGATGGTCAGATTTTGGCCACCATTGTTAATGATTCTAAGTTAGTGATGGTAGCTGAACTCTTAACTAGTGAGGTTGCTAGTCTAGAGGTAGGGGACAAGGTTTCCCTACATCAGAAAGATTATCTCTATCAGAGCTCTGTAGAGGGTGTAGTAGTTGATATTGATCCTACAGCTATTCCTAAAGATACCCACTTTGTTTATAGGACTACGATTCATATAGATAACCCTGGTCTTTTAAAACCGGGTCAGGAGTATTACCTAACACTAAAGACAAAAGAGAAAGATATTTGGGTGTCAAGGCTACAGACAATAGATAGCTTTATTGAAGAAACCATTGTTCGAGCTAATGGTAGGGGGACTGTTACCTCTTTACATGTTCGAGATATGCAGCATGTGAAGAAGGGAGATTTGATAGTTTCTTTAGGAGGTTCTGATACCAAACGGTATATTGAACAGGCTCAGTTAGATATCAGGGATCTTGAGTTGCAGATAGCTCAAAAAGAACATATACGTGATAATTTAGAGATTCGTTCTCCTATCGCTGGGACAGTGTCGTGGATCTGGGTTAGACCTGGGGTAAGGCTTTCAGGTGGTGAATCTATTGCTGGTATTTTCGATAACAGCAGGATGAATCTTCATGTAACTGTTGATGAAATTGACGTGGTTCATCTTTCTGAAGGTCAGGAGGGTGTTGTTCTTGTTGAGGCAATGCCAGGGAAGAGTTGGCCTGCACGGGTAATTAATGTGGATATGATGGGAAGAGCCCAGGATGGAATTGCCCAGTATGGAGTCACCATTGAGGTTGATGGGACTGAGGAACTAAAACCGGGCATGACAGCTACTGTAAGGATATTTATTGAGGAGAAAGAGAATGTCTTATTAATTCCGATAGAGGCAGTCTTTGTTCAGGACGGCCAGGCAGTTGTGGAAGTCTTAACCTCTGATGGGCCTAGAATAGTTCCTGTTAAACTAGGTCTTATCAGTGATCGTTATGCTGAGGTTGTTTCAGGACTTGAGGAGGGACAGTTAGTTATTACTGGTTCCAATGCGGATCGTTTGGATAGTAAATTGTTAGAGGCTCAAGAGGTGGATAAGGAAATACCGCTGCCTAGTCGTTAATTACCGGGTGCTATCTTAGAACAGGAGGGAGGATGGCGTCCACGGCTGAACCCGTGGGTTTCCACGCCCAATTTATATGAACGGAAATCCATTAGGACGTTTGCTTAATAGATTGTTGTTCGGTATAGAGGCTGCCTTTTGGGGTGTATCTGCTAATAAGTTGCGTTCAGCTATCACTATTTTGGGAGTGGCTATTGGAGTGGCAGCGGTAGTTAGTCTTGTGGCTATCGGTGAAGGTGCTAGGCTATCAATTGTGAGGCAGTTTGAGAGTCTAGGCACAAATCTAATTAAGATTGAGAGCCATCACTCATCAATCAGATTAACCGTTGCTGATGCTGAGGAACTAACAGAAAGAGTACCTAGTATCGATGCAGCTATGCCTGTAGTTAAAGCAGACGCTCAGGTGAAATGGCGTAGAGATGTAACCGAGGCAGAAATAATGGGTGTAACAGAAGAGTTCCCCTACATTCGGGAGCATGAAGTGTATAGTGGGAGGTTCTTTTCCCATCTGCATGTGGAAGAGAGAATTAGGGTGGCTGTTTTGGGATACAAAGTCGCTACAGATATATTTGGTGATAGAGATCCAGTTGGTCAGAGAATTTACATTGGTGGTGAAGGCTTTACGGTTATAGGTGTTATGCGACCTAAGGGTTTAGGTATGGCAGATGATGTTGATTCTAAAATACTTATTCCTGTAACTTCTGCTCAACGACTAACCAAAAGCTACAGAGTTAATGAAATCTGGGTTAAAGCCAATGATCGCAATTCGGTGGATTTGGCAGTGGTTCATATTAGTCGTATTTACCGAAACAAATTTAATATAGGTGAGAATATCATTCCTACTGAGAGTGATATGTATCGCTATGATTATTACGGCTACTATGAAACTGGTAATGTGAGCATGAAAAGCTCTACTCATAGTGATAATCTTCTGACAGTGACTAGTATGAATGAGCTTGTGAAGGAAGCTGATGAGGCTAACAGGGTTATGACTCTAATGCTTGGCGCGATTGCGGGGGTATCTTTGTTAGTTGGTGGTTTGGGTATTATGAATATTATGCTTGTTTCTGTTACGGAGAGAACAGGGGAAATTGGTTTGCGTAAGGCCTTAGGTGCCAAACAGGGAGACTTAATGTATCAGTTCTTAGTAGAGGCTGTCATTCTTACCGGTCTTGGTGTAATCTTAGGTCTAATAGTGGGTAATGGAGTGGCAGAGTTAATTCATCGTTATGGAATTGAAACAGTTGTTACATTGAGAGCTTCTTATGTGGCGGTTACGGTAGCTTTGAGTGTAGGGGTGCTCTTTGGTGTCTATCCTGCTTACTTGGCTTCCGGGATGTCTCCGGTTGAGGCATTAAGAAGAGAGTAGAGGGGTTTCCCTCTACTCCAACTCCTGCCAGGAAGAAACTGTACTATCATCAGGTTCATCGTAGAGTATGGTTTGAAAGCCAGCAAAGAATATGAGAAGGAAGATGGCTGTTAACCAAGGACTTCCTATAACCCCCAGTTTAATTTCTTGTGAAAGCGCCATAAGAGAACCCCAAGCCAAGTTAGACAAGAGATAGGCAAGGCTAAGACTCATAAGTAGTTTTAGCAGGAGATATCTTCTCAATGAATTGCTGATGGCTCTTATATAGAATCCCAGACTGATTATTGAAAGAACTATCCAGGTAGTCCAGATGATTGTTTCTATGTTAATTCTCCTTAAAGACATCACTCAAAAAGCCAATTATTTTACGTTCATAGGCTTTAGGGTCTGTTTGATAGGCTTTGACATGAGCTGCATTAGATACAAGCCATAGTTCTATGTATCCTTTGTTTCCATAGGCTTCATAGAGCTCAAGACTGTGACTTAAGGGAATATCAATGTCTTCATCACCGTGAATCAGAAGTATTGGTCTAGGTGATATTTCTTTAATGCTGTTTCTTGGACTAACAAGATTAGTCTCTAGACCGGTCAGCATCGGAATTTGCTTCATTATGATCTGGGTGAAGGGAACATGAGGTAAGCCACTCCAGAGTGACATGTTATCTTCAAGATATTCTGTAAGGTCTGCAAAGGAGCTATCGGCAATGACTGCTTGTATTTTAGGTTCCTTTTCCGCTGCTCTAATGGCTGCGGCTCCTCCCATGGAGAATCCTAATACAGCAATGTTCTCTCCAGGTCTACCTAGGTTAGTTACAAAGTCAACTGCTCCTAAGAGATCATCTGTTTCGTAGTATCCTACAGAGGTAAGGTCTCCTCCAGACTTACCTGAGTTTCTGAAGTCAAATAGGAGGACATTGTATCCTTCTTTGTTAAGAGCTTGACTGAGACCAAGAAAGTCTCCGTTTTGCTCTCTGTTTTTTCTGTAGCCATGAGCCATTATTACTGTCCTATCGCTTCCAGGAGAAGGAATTAGCCAGCCGTTTAGTGATACATCACCACTACGACTTTTAAAGGATACTTCTGTATAGGTTAGGTTGTATGTTGCTGGTGTGCTTGTTAATGATTCTCTTTGAGGGTGTGTTAGGGACCAGCCTACATAAGCTGATACTCCTAGTGTCCCGATAACAACTATTAAGAGAATCCCTATGATAGAGTAGGTTATGAGCCTTCTATTTTTCATCTAATCGCCCCCATGGATTTCTGTATTAGTTATTCTTCGGCAGAAAATGGTTATCCTGCTTTTCATCCTTTGTACCGATAGACATATTGTCTTTAAGGAGTACAATGGAGTCATGATGAATGAAAGGAGAGGTTGTTTTGGCTACAGCAGCGATTTATGTCCTAGCCCTAGGTTTTCTAGGATACTCCTTTTTCAAGGACAAAGAGAAGACTAAGAAGGCTATTAAGATTGCGGGAAAGTCGATGGTTCGGTTGCTACCAGGCATGTTAATGGTGGTTGGGCTAGTTGGTTTAATCCTAGGTTTGATATCCCCTGAGACCATTGGCCATTATCTTGGAGCTGAGAGTGGTCCTTCCGGAACTTTCTTGGCAGCGATTTTTGGTGCTTTAACACTGATTCCTAGTATGCTTTCTTTTCCTTTAGCAGCTTCCTTGTTAGAAGCAGGGGCAAGTATTACTACAGTGGCAGCCTTTATAACTACTTTAGTCATGGTTGGTTTTGTCACAGCACCTATGGAAATTAGAGAGTTAGGGAAGGAATTCACCATTTTGCGAAATGGTCTTGCTTTCATATTTGCCATTATAATTGCTTTGATTATGGGGGTGATTTTATGAAAAAAGGTAATCTCATGATCATGTTGTTGTTAGTTCTTGCTTATTTGTTTCTCCTGCTATTTCAAAGAGAGACAGGTATGCAAGCATTAACGGCAGCAGGTGGCTATCTAAAAGAGATGATTCTTGTAATTCCAGGAATCACTCTCTTGATGGGTCTTTTTGAGGTATGGATACCTAAAGAATCTACCCAGAAGTATTTAGGAGAAGGGTCTGGTCTAAAAGGGTTCTTCTTAGCATTTCTTTTTGGAACTGCTCCTACCGGTCCCTTGTATATCGCTTTTCCCATAGCAAGACAGCTCTTGGCTAAAGGAGCTAGAGTTGCTAATGTGGTGGTTTTTCTAGGGGCTTGGGCAGCATTAAAGATCCCTCAGATTCTTATGGAAGCAAAGTTTCTAGGAATGTCTTTTACTCTAACCAGGTTCTCCCTAACCCTGCTAGCTGTTTTAGCTATTGGGTATTTGATGGAGAGGATTTTAAAGTATAGGAAGGTTACGTTCTAGTGAAGAAGCCAGTAAGGGGGTCCTTACTGGCTTCAACCTATTCTTTCTCTACCTTCTTAAATTCTTCCTTTGGTGCTCCGCACTTCTCGCATTCCTTTGGACGACATCTACCTGTAATTTCATGACCACAAGCTGAACATTTGTATACTGCCATATTATCGCCTCCCTAATAAAAGGTTCTATATAGTAGGAATTGTTCCTGCTAGGGAGGTTATTTCTGTGTCACATCTGTTATTGTCCAGATACCTTCAGGACCTCTTTTGACTGGTTGGATTAGTTCAAGGATGTATGTTTTGCCGTTTTGGCCTTGGACGGTTATGAGTGCAACGTTGTCTTCGATGCCAATTTGCTGGAATTGGTCGGTTGAGTAGAAGCCGGCCATGCGACCATCTTTTTGAGCTACTTCTAGGGGATTAAGACGCCATTGTTCTTCACCGTTGTCTGCTTTTTGTTGAAGCCAGCGTACTCTTTCATCATCAATGTAGATGGGGTAGTCTTTGATATGTCTGGAAATTGGTCGGGGTTCCTGGGGTTTTTCTTCGTATCCTTGGAGGTACCAGGGTTCCCCATCGGTAAGGATAGCTACCTTATTGACTGTAGGTAGTTCTGTTAGGGTGTATACGATTGATTCTGTGGCCATTCCTGCTCCTGTTACTCCTTGGATTTGTTTCATTTCTGAAGAGAAATTGGCATAGGCAATGTTATCCTTTACTTCTACTGAGAGGAGTCTAAGGTTTTCAGGGAAGGCAGTATTCAGGTAGGGATCGTTTGGTCCTTTAAGGAGTTCTAAGAGTACTGCTTCTTCCTGGGTTTTTCCTTTTAGTTGGATATCTCTTTCTTCAGGAATTACGTGTTGGGCTATGCGATCTGGGAAGAAGAGAGTGGCTTGTATTTTTGTGTCTTCCTGTAATTCCTGGGTGTCCTTTTCTAGGTCTTTGGCTGGTTCTGGTTGCATTAGGGTGAATATGGCGTATCCCCCTAAGAGTATGATTAGAAGCATGGTGATTAATGTTACTTGGTTCTTCATATGGTGGTTCCCTCCTTGTGAAGGTAGGTTTTGCATTTTAATATAGATTTAGTCAAAGAGATGCCTACCTGCAGTGCAGGTAGGCTATATGGGGGATATTGAGTTATCTTTGACTTACATCTGTTAGAATCCAGATTCCAGTTTCACCACGGGTGGCTGGTTGAATTAGTTCTAGAAGATATTGATTACCATCATGGGCATTGACTGTGACTAGAGCTATGCCATCTTCAATGGTCATCAGTTCAAATTCATCTGTTAGATAGAAGCCGGCCATACGGGCATCATGTCTGGCGGACTCTAAGGGATCAAGACGCCATTGTTCTTCACCGTTATCTACCTTTTCTTGTAGGTAGGTTACTCTGTCTTCATCGATTAGAATGGGCCAGGTAATGATGTTGCGTCCCATTGGTTCAGGTGATGCTACGCCATGGCCTTCTACGTTCCACTTGTTACCTTCAACGAGTATCTGTACTTTATTGATGCCTTCTAGTTCTGTCATGGTGTTAATCAGGGAGTGGAGGGCGATGAATGTGCCTGCTGATCCCTGAACTTTATTCATTTCACTAGAAAGATTGACATAAGCAACTTCTTCAACCACATCCACTGAGAGAAGTTTAAGATTTTCTGGTAAGGATCTGTACAGATGTGGTTCTTCTGGCCCTTTAATTAGTTCTGTAACTACTAGTTCTTCTAGGCTCATGTTCCCTTGGTTTACCTCTCTAGTTTCTGGAACTACGTGTTGTGCTTGCCAGTCTGAGAAGTACAGGGTAACTGTGACTGTTTCTGTTGTTGGGGTTGGGGGAATTATGGGTTCATCCTTTGTGCCTTGTTCAGGCTCTGGTTTTGCTAATCCTGTCATTCCACAGCCACCAAGAAAAATCATAAGAACAAAAATTGCTAATATTGATGTTCTTTTTAACATTTTGTACTCTCCTTCCAAAAGAGTTATTGTTTCTGCACTTACTATCATAGGAGAGATTATTTACAGCATCATGACAAGTTGTTACAAAAGTATTAAGAATTCTTGGGTATTTCAAGTTGGATGGTTGTACCTTGATTTTCTTTGCTTTCAATTGTAATTGTACCATCATGGAGTTTGGTTATCCTATCAACAATTGATAGGCCAAGGCCAAATCCTCCTGTTTGGCGGCTTCTAGCTTTGTCAGCTCTGCTGAATCTTTCAAATATTCTCTCTTTTTCTTTGATACCTACTCCATTATCGGCAACGGAGATGGTGATATTGTCGGGTTGTTTTTTTAGGGTTAAGGAAGTTTTTCCTCCTTTCGGGGTGTATTTTATTGAGTTATCTAGCAGGTTCCAGACTGCTCGGTATATCTGATCCGGATCTATGTTGGTAAGGATTGGACCATCAGTGTTATATGTTAGGGTGATTTTTCTTTTATCGGCTAAAGGTGTCATCTTCCTAATTAGGTCTTCTAGGAGTTGATCTAGGTCAGTCAATTCTTTATTTAGGGCTTCTTTGCCTTTGTCTAGTCTAGCTAGAAGAAGGAGGTCATTGACTAGTTTGGTTAAGCGGTCTATCTCGGTATTTATGTCTTGGATGAATTCTCTGTATTGTTCTTTGGTGGTGTTGTCGTTGTGGAGCAGTGATTCTGCTAGAGCCTTCATTGCTGCCAATGGGCTTCTTAGTTCGTGGGATGCATCGGCAACAAAGGCTCTTCGTGTTTCATCTAGCTGATTAAGTTTGATAGCCATGGTGTTAAATGAGTCACTTAAGCGGGCTATTTCATCTTTGCCTTTAACTTGAACTTGCTGGTCTAGTTCGCCTTGAGCCATCCTTTCTGTGGCCTTTGTTAGTTTGACTATTGGTTTTGATATTTTTGCTGCTAGTATCAGGCTGGTCAGGGCAACTAGAACTAGGATGACTAGTGAAAAGTATAGGACTTGTTCGGTGATTGTCTGGATAGATGTGTAAGTGTCATTAATAGCTGTTGAGATAAGGACGCTACCAATAATGTTGTCTCCTCTTAAGATAGGTACGGCAACATAGATAACCCAACCTTCATCGGCGAGGTAGTGGGTGCCGGTGGTTGGTATGCCTGTAAGTGCTCCTAGGATCTCTTTGTTTTTTAGTTGCTGACCTTCAAAGTCATCCACTCTGAAGGAATCAAGGAGGATATAGCCTTCTTGATTGGATATTAGAATGCGGCCGGGTATTTCTTTAGCAAAGCGATCTATGGTTGGCCGAATACTATCGAGGTTGTCCATTCTTGGTGCAGCTGTGTCTGCTAGGATGTTAGCTTGTTTTAGAAGGGAGGTTTCTTTTTCTCTAATAAAGTATCCTGAGACCGTTTGGTCAATAAATACTAGAAGGAGAATTAGAGCTATCGCTATTAAGAGAGCGTAGGTTAGTGTTATTTTTGTTCTTAGACCAAACAATATGATCAGCTCCCTAGATAGTATCCCTGGCCCCATTTGGTTTTTATGTATTGAGGGTTGTTAGGGTCTGGTTCAAGTTTTTCTCGCATACGACGGATATGTACATCTACGGTTCTTAAGTCTCCGTAGAAGTCATAGCCCCAGACAAGATCAAGGAGGTTTTCTCGGGTATATACTCGGCCGGGTTGGCTAGCAAGAAGCTTAAGAATATCGAATTCCTTGCTTGTAAGGGGGACTTCCTTGTTGTTTAAAAAGACTCGCCGGGCCTGTATATCTATTTTTAGTAGTCCTTGTTCTAATATGGCTTTAGTGGTTGTTTCCTGACTGCGGCGCAGCACTGCTTTGATTCTGGCTAGGAGTTCTCGAGTGTTAAATGGTTTAGTTATATAGTCATCGGCACCTATTTCTAGGCCTAATATCTTATCAATATCATCATCTTTGGCTGTCAACATAATTACGGGTAGGGATGACTTTTGCCTTATTTTCTGACAGACTGTCATACCATCCATCTCTGGTAGCATGAGATCAAGAAGGACTAGATGAACTTCCTGTTCGGATAGCAGTTTAAGGCCCTCAGTTCCTGTGCTAGCGGTGATGACTGTATAGCCTTCCTGTTCAAGGCTGTGTTTTAGACCTTTCACAAAGAGAGGTTCATCATCTACTAGGAGAATCTTTGTCACGGGTATCTCTCCTTTCTGTCTTAATTGTAACTGAGGGAAGGACTGTCGGCAACTTCACGCATGTGCTACAATACATCTAGTAGAGGTGATGTTTGATGGATGTATTGATTCGAGTACTTGTTATGTTGGCTGTTGCTACAGTTAGTCATTACTTTATGGCCTGGATTAGGAAGAAGCTCAAGATACAGAAAACCTGGACTAGAAGGAATGAGATCTTCTATTTTGTTATTGTAACCATTTTGCTGTTAGGTGTTGTTGCTGTGGTTGGTTTAAGTGTTGAGGCTGTTTTGTTGATTGGTTTGGCTTATGGTGTTCCGGGTCTTTTTGGTAGGCCATTATTTACTGTTACTAAATAGGAGAAACCCCGTTTTTGGGGTTTCTCCTATTTAGATAATGGTTTTTCCTAAAGCTGAAGCTATTAGCCCTACTGTTAGTGTTGCTGTACTGTTGGCGTTATCTAGAATCGGATTTACTTCCGTTACTTCCATTGATGTGATGATTTGTGCTTCTGAGAGCATCTCTAAAGCTAAGTGGGCTTCTCTATAGCTTAGGCCTCCGGGCACTGGGGTACCGACTCCCTTGGCTACACCTGGGTCAACAATGTCTAGGTCAAAGCTTATGTGTACGTTAGGGCTATTACCTCCTGCTGTACTGATGTGTATAGCTCTACGTATTACCTCAGCTATTCCTAGTTCATCTATATCTCGCATGGAAAAGATAGTTACATCTGAAGCCTGAAGTTTTCTTCTTTCACCTGGATCTATGGATCTGGCTCCGATTAATACTGTTCTGGATTCATCAATCATGGGTCTTTTCGGTAGGGTGGCTAGGATTTCTTCTGGTCCATGACCTACCAATGCTCCTAAAGACATACCATGGATGTTTCCTGAAGTGGTAGTTACTTCATCGTTAAAGTCTCCATGAGCATCAAACCAGATTAGTCCTAAATCTGGTTCTGCTGAGAGGACTCCAGCTACTGTCCCTACTGACATGCTGTGGTCACCACCTAATATTACGGGGAAACGACCTTCTTCCATAATTTTTTCAACGGCTTCCCTAGCTCTAGCCCATATTTCAATAAGTTCTTCTAGGTATTTGAGGTTAGGATTTCCTTCATTCTTGCTTTCTGGTACCAGGATATCAATGTTGCCATAATCTTTAACCTCAAAGCCTATGTTAGTTAGAGTCTTTTGTAGTTGGGCATACCTGATTGCGCTTGGCCCCATGTCTGTTCCTCTACGTTGACCACCAAGATCAACGGGAATACCGAGGATACCCAGTCTTCTGTTGCGTTTAGCGTTCATTTTATGGTCCCCCTTTTTATGCATCGATGTATAGAGACTCTGCTCCAATTTTGCCACAGAAAAGAGATACTGTAAAGGTTTGAAGAGGTATAAAAATGTATTTAATGGTATGCTATCACTAAGGAGGGGGAGGATTTGGATAGAATACGAGTCCTGCTTGTAGATGATGAAGATAACATTCGAGAGCTGATGAAGGCATATATCTTAAGAGAAGGATATTTAGTATATGAGGCAAGAGACGGAGAAGAAGCGATAAAGCTGCAGCATCAAGTTAAGCCTCATATAGTGGTACTAGATCTAATGTTGCCCGGTATGGATGGCTTAGAGGTCTGTCGTTTGTTAAGGGAAACCTCAGATGTATATATTATTATGGTAACTGCTAGAGGCGAAGAAGGGGACAGGATTTTAGGTTTGAATGAGGGAGCAGATGACTATTTGACCAAACCTTTTAGTCCCCGGGAGTTAGTTGCTAGGATTAATGCACTTGTACGCAGACTAACCAATGAAGATGAAACCTTAAGATTTGGAGAATTAGAGATAAATCCTTTAGCGAGAAGTGCATTTAAAGGTAGAGAGAATATTGAGTTAAGCAGTCTCCAGTTTAATCTGTTGTTGGTACTTGCTAGTCATAAAGGAATTGTTCTGTCTAGACAGCAGATTATTGATAAAGTTTGGGGCTATGATTGGAGTCCGGATGACCGCCTAGTTGATGTCCATATAGGGAACTTAAGAAAGAAAATAGAGGATGACCCAGGTAACCCTCAATACATTAAGACTGTTAGAGGTGTTGGGTATCTGTTTTGGGGTGAGCTTAAATGAACTTGCAGCAAAAGCTATTTCTTTCTTATCTTATTGTAATATTCTTTATGGGTTTAGCGGTTATTTTGGGCGCTATAGGGTCACGTCTTGTCAAGTGGTGTAAAATTCCTAAGTCCAATGAATGCATAATGACCAAATTTACTTTGAAGCTATGTTTAATAATTCAGATTTGTCAGTATAATTATTCACTTGGCTCAGCTGCTTTAGTTTAGCCATGGAAGTATCACTAAAG
>DYGY01000031.1:6272-23948 GCA_020724425.1 Thermaerobacter marianensis | reverse complement strand
AATTCAACTGGTAATGTTTCAAATTAACTTGATAACACTATTATACGAGGAGGTTTCTTATGAGACTTGATAAGTATCTAAAAGTCAGTCGGATTGTCAAGCGACGAACTGTGGCTAAGGAGATAGCAGATAAGGGTAGCGTATCTGTGAATGGACGTATTGCTAAGGCAGGTACAGAGGTTTCGGTCGGGGATGAAATAGAGATTAAATTGGGTGGAAAAATCCTTAAGCTAAGAATTCTCGCAATCAAGGAGAATGTTAGAGCTAATGAGGCAGATTCTCTATATCAAATATTGAGTTAGGATTCTCTGGCATAATTCCTAGTGTGATTGGCATACAGATTAGCTAGGAAGGAGGCCAAGCTGATGGATAGAATTGAGCAATCTAAAAAGGAACATGAAGTTCTTTTGCTAAATAGAGAGAAGATCAGTATAAAAGGTGTAATCCATGTTGATAGCTTTGATGATCGTCAGATTGTAATGGATACAGACCTTGGTATGCTGACCATTACAGGTGAAGAGCTGGAGATAAAGCAGCTTGATCTTGAAGAAGGGAACTTTGCGGTGGAAGGCATAATCAACTCTCTGCAATATTCCATTGGTAATCGTAATAATATGAAGGGGAAGGGACTCCTTGAGAGACTCTTTAAATAGAGGGAAATAGTGAATTAAAGAGAATATGTAAGGATAATGACCCAGTACTATACTGGGTCCTCTATTTATCAGAGGTGTACAATGTTAATTATCTCAGGCAGCCAGAAAAGCTCTGTTTCTAAAGGAATATCAAAGGTACTAGCACTTATAGTATCACTTCTATATTTATTGGCTAAGAGCATCGGTAGTATTGTCTTTAGTCCTGTATTGCTCTTAATTAGTATACCCTGGCGAGGTTATAGACCAAGTCGTTTTGTTTGGATTGGCTATATAGCCTGGCTTCTTTTTTTGGCAGTTCTACCCTGGCAGTTAGGCAAAATGCTAGATGCCGAACGTGATCGGGTTATTATTGTAATGGAGAGCTATACGCAGTTAAGAGGGAGTATCGGGGATATTCCCTATGCTGACCTTATTACGTTTTATGCTCTCAAGAATGATCTTGATCCAGCATTAGTGGCAGCTGTGATTGAGAAGGAGAGTAATTTTGATCCTGATGCGGTTTCGCCTATGGGAGCAAGAGGATTGATGCAAATCATGCCCACTACATTCTTTGAAATAGAGGAACCAGGTGATTGCACTTTAGATATTGGTAATAGGGCGGATTGCTTATTTGATCCAGAAGTAAACATACGGGTTGGGACAAGACATTTACGTCAACTTCTCGATTTTTATGGTGGTGATACTGTATTAACCTTGGCAGCGTATAATGCTGGAGTTAACGCTGTCGCTAAGTATGAAGATAATCATGAATCTAGAGGTATTCCTCCCTTTAAAGAAACCCAGGATTACGTAGATGGTATCTTGCAGTTATGGAGAGATTATCGCCATGGTGAAGAAATACCGGAAGTATCCAAAGATCTCATTTCTGATTTGGAGAATTATCAAGAATTAGCTGTTAAAGCTAATGCCATTTTTCTCTTCGTATTGGCCCTCAAACTAATTACCATGCCCCATCAAAATTTCCGCAGGATTATCTAAAATGATGTATTCAGATTAAGAAAGTGCATATGTATATATAGATGGACAGGGTAAGGAGTGATCAGGTGGTCTCTCTGGATGTTCAGCTATACATGGTCTTTATATTCATTATCACCGGTGTGGCTCTAGGGATTGTCTTTGACATCTATCGGGCTTTGATACGTACTGGTAAGGCCAAAGGCTGGAAACACCATGTTTATGATCTGTTTCTCTGGCTTATTAGTGCTATCATAGTTGCTTGGGGTCTCCTACTAGGTAACTGGGGAGAATTAAGGATTTATGTACTACTGGCAATTCTCTTAGGGGTACTTTTCTATTCTCAACTGGCCAGCCCCTTATTCCTGCCCATATTTGTATCAATGGTCAGGATTTTGCATAAAGGCTATGCTAGTATCTACAAGAAGATTTCTTTTGTTAGTGTGCGACTCAATCAAGAAATGCAGACTATCAAGAACTGGCCTCGGTTGATTAAAGAAGCCTTAAATAAATGTCGAAAATAAAGAGGAATTTTGCTGTTTGAGGAGAATACTAGCTATTCCTAGGTGTATAATTTTTGTCCACATATTGTCCACATTGTGTATAAGTTTTGTCGTAAAACTAAACCGGTAGGTGTGGAACTAATGAAAGTTGAAATTAGAGGTGCTGAAAGACTGAGTTTTCGAGAAAGACAGGTTGTCGCTTTAAAGGAAACCGGATATACTACTGAGCAAATTGCCAAACGTTTGCAAATAGCACCGGGAAGTGTTGCTACTTTATTTAATAGAGCACGAGCGAAAGGATATGAAGTTGTAATCATTATAGATGGAGACCCTCTAGGAATTTTTGCTTCTGAAGAGGAGGAAGTCAGTGATGCAAACAGCTGAACGTGGCAAGGTAATTCAGGCTAATCAAAGATGGGCAAAAGAAAAACCTAAACAAAGGTTTCCGCGATTATCTCTTGGGACTGTTTTCATTATTGCTTTCCTGATTTATTGGACAATAACTTTTCTAAATCAACAGCAGCATTTAGACCGTTTGAACCATGAATTGCAGAATATTGAACAAGAAAAGCAAACCTGGTTACAAAAAGAGCAATCTCTTGAAGAATATATAGAATATTTACATACAGACGAATATATTGAGAAAACAGCCAGAGAAAAGTTAGGCTATATTATGCCAGGAGAAATTCCCTATATTACTCTAGAGAAAGAGTCGGCAGAATAAACCTTGAACTGGCAAAATACCTTGTTTGACAAAGGTTTCAACACGGTAGTATAATAGTGATGTTGCAGTAGGACAATTAAATAACCTTATTATCAAAACAGGAGGAGTTTTTTACGACATGTCGTTGTCTGTCGGGAGTATTGTAGAGGGCGTTGTTAAGGGTATCACTAATTTTGGAGCCTTTGTCGAGTTGCCAAATGGCCAGACTGGGTTAGTTCACATTTCTGAAGTAGCTGATACTTATGTAAAGGATATTAATAGTTACATTAAAGTCAATGACAAGGTTAAAGTTAAAGTATTGTCATTTGATGAAACAGGCAAGAAAATTGGATTGTCTATTAGGCAGGCTAGTCCCAAAAAAGATGATGAAAATCGCAAGCGAAAACCAACCGTATCGTTTGAGGATAAACTAGCCAAGTTCATGAAAGACAGTGAAGAAAAGTTAACTGATCTCAAGAAGAGTACCGAGTCTAAGAGAGGTGGCCGAGGAGCAGGTAGAAGCTTTCATTAAAAAGTTACCTCTAGATATATATTTGCGATTAGTGTATAATTAAATTTGTGATTTTTGCCGGGGTGGTGGAATAGGCAGACACCCGAGACTTAAAATCTCGTGGGCTTCCAAGCCCGTGCGGGTTCGAGTCCCGCCCCCGGCACTATGAAGGGATAACCATCAGGTTATCCCTTCTTTTGTGCGTCTACAAGGGCTGTTAGCATGTATTTAGTTAGAAAGTATGACATACAACCTCTTCTTTCTGTTTGAAGACTTTCAACCATACTCTCTTGTACCTTTACTTCAATTTGGGTGTCTGTCACTTCAAAGTTGCAGGTGCACCCAGGATGGAAAGGTGGTAATTGGACTGTTGCCGAATTTATGCGCAATATCTGTCCCTGTTTGCTGATGCAGATCGGACAGGGACTATGACCAACTATCTCTACAACATACAGACCCTGGTCTATAAGTTCTTCCTTTTTCTTTAGATTCTTTTTTGTTGTTAGAAGGGTATGTCTTAGAAGGTCGAGTTTCTGGAGATGATATTTCAGCGCAGTCTTCCCTGTTGCATCGAGTTTTGGAACCTTGATGTTTATAAGATCTTTAGGGATTTGTCTTAATAGTTCTTGATCTTCAAGAATTAACTGTATTAGCTGGTTCTTGCTTGATGATAGTTTAGTAATTTTTACCAAGCTTTCTATGGTGAGACTGTTGAGGTATTCTGCAGTGGTAGCGTCCATACTAATTAACTGGTGAATATCTAGTTCTTTGATTGCAAAATTAAATTCTTGGGGGTTAAGAGTACTTTGTAGCTGTAAAGTATTCCGGTCAACAATTCTGTCAGTGTTTCGATAGAAGCTACCACTTTTGACAAGAAGCAGACGAGTTTTATGACCTAGTTGGCTAATGGTATTTAGTAGAGTATAAAAACCTGGACTAGAGTTCTCTTTTCTTAGAGAAGCCCATAGATAAGGGAAGTGCCCAATTCTTTGAAACTCTTTTTGCCAGTAGGTGAATTCCTTCCAGTAAAACTGATATGGGAGGAGATAGGCAACAATCTCATCTTCAATCTGATCTTGTTCTCTTGAACTGTTAGAATCAAGATATTTGTTAATCAGAACGTTGATCTTTGGCTGAAGGTCACTTGGTAGATCACTAAGAGTCAATCCCGGAAACATGATATCACCTACTAAGATTTAATGGAGGAAGAGGTCGTAGCGCCGGATATGTTAAAGCATATTCATCAAGAAACTATTTATTTACTTTGATTGGTTAGAGGTATATTTTCTCTTCTAAAACGAAAGAATCCTAGCATGTTTAGCTAGGATTTTCTTCTTCTTTTTTGTAGATTCCTGCTTGTAAAACTGTTAGAGGGAGTAGTGCGCATTTTAGTCTGGTTGGGCTGAGTGGTACTCCTAACCATTCTTGAATATCATCTTTAGTTAATGCCTTTAGTTGTTCAACTGTCATTCCCTTGGCTTTCTCAGTGAGAATAGATGTGGAAGCCTGGCTAATGGCACAGCCCTGTCCTCTAAACTTAATATCTACCACTTTGTTTTCATCCAACTTCACACCGATGCCTACCTGATCACCACAGAGAGGGTTTTTGTCATGATGATGGATGTCTGGATCCTTTAAGTCGCCCATGTTTCGTGGGTATTGATAATGTTCAAGAATGAGTTCGCGATAGAGATCCATACTCATAGATGAAACACCTTCTTTGCCAAGAGTATTGAGTCACACAGTTGGTTAATTTCGTCTTTGGTTGTGTAGATATAGAAGCTAGCTCTTGCAGTAGCTATTGCACCTAGTTTCTCTGTAAGAGGTTGGGCACAGTGATGACCTGCCCTGATAGCTATACCCTGTTGATCCAAAATACTAGCTATATCATGGGGATGAATGCCATCTAGGGTAAAAGAGATAAGACCACCTCTTGGTTTATCCATTGGACCGTAGATAGTAAGGCCCTCAATATCTTCCAATTGATTAATTGCATATTTAGCTAATTCATGCTCATAAGCAAGAACCTGTTCCATTCCCAGAGCATTAAGATAATCAACGGCTCTGCCAAGGCCGATAACGTCAGCGATATTTGGGGTTCCTGCTTCAAACTTCCAAGGAAGGTCGTTCCAAGTAGATGCTTCCCAGGTAACATCACGAATCATATCACCACCACCCTGATAGGGAGGCATCTCTTGCAGTATTTCTTCTTTGGCATAAAGCACACCAATTCCTGTAGGCCCCAACATTTTATGCCCTGAAAAGGCCAAGAAATCACAATTGAGTTCTTGAACATCCACTGGCATATGAGGAACACTTTGAGCACCGTCAACCAAAACTTTAGCTCCAATGGAATGAGCTTTATTAACAATCTCCTTAATGGGATTAATCGTACCAAGAACATTAGACATTTGAGTTATGGCCAGAAGTCTTGTTTTTTCAGTGAGTAATACGTCCAAATCATCAACTATAAGTTCACCTTCGGGTGATATTGGCAGATAACGTAGAGATGCACCTTTATCTTGGGCAAGTATCTGCCAGGGTACCATATTGCTGTGATGTTCCATTTCCGTAAGAAGTATTTCATCCCCAGCCTTAATATGCTGTTGTCCCCAGGTGAAGGCCACTAGGTTGATGGCTTCGGTAGTGTTGCGTACAAACACTATCTCCTGTGATTTTTTTGCTCCAATAAATCTCTGGATCTTTTGTCGTGATTCCTCATACATAAGTGTGGCATCTTCACTGAGTTTATGTACTCCTCTGTGAATGTTAGCGTTATACTTGCTATAATATTCTGTAATTGCCTGGATTACGCTATTGGGTTTTTGTGAAGTAGCAGCGTTATCTAGGTAGACTAGAGTATTACCATGAATTTTCTGGTCTAGTATAGGGAAGTCTTGTCTAATCCTGTGAATATCTAGTGTCATTTATACCATCCTCCTTTGCAGGAGATTCTTAATATACTCATCTATTTCCTTATTCTCAATAGTATCCAAAAGAGGAGCAAAAAAACCAGAGACAATAAGTTCGCGAGCATATTCACGGGTAATACCCCTGCTCATTAAGTAAAATAGCTGATTTTCATCCACATGGCTTAAGGTAGCCCCATGACTTGCCTGTATGTCATCAGCCAATATTTCTAAACTAGGAATTGCTTTAGCGTGAGCTCCTTTGTCTAGTAAGAGGGTGTTGCTAGATAGTCTGTTGTTGGAACCCTGTGCTTTGGGTTGAATTCGGATAAGCCCGTTATACATACTAGAAGCTGTATCACGCAATACACCTCTGGCTAGCATTTTTCCTGCTGTCTGTGGCGCGATATGAATAATGCCACTATCAATATTGAAGTATTCCTTCTTGTCTCCAAAGTAGATATCATATTGTTCTGCCATGCTGTGAGGTGCTTCAAGGTATGTGAATAGTCGACGCTGAACTAACTTACCACTAAGAGTGATGCCATAAACTCTTGCTTGACCCTGGTCAAATACGTGAGTATACAGATTAGTGAAATCTGTTAGGGAATCTGCATAGGAGGACAAAGAGATATAGTCTATGTTGCCTCCGCTTACAACTAGGTTGGTATGCCCTATCCTAAAACCACCGGCGCTAGGTTCCGGTGATTGTCTAACAGTGATCCCTTGTTCAAAGATCTGGGCTCTTGAGTCTGTTTCGGCAACAATAAGATTGTTATCTATTAGCACCGTGTTGTTCGGGGAAGAAGCTAATCCTTTTAGAATGACGATGGGACTATCTAGCTTCACTCCCTGAGGTAAATGGATAAACACTCCGTTGTTCCATAGAGCTAAGGATAGAAGGTCTATAGAGTTTGTCGTGTTATCTAATCTGGCACTAAGATGTTTTTTAAGAATTGTTTCATGGGTCTTAAGTGCTTCCCGCATAGTAGTAAAGGTGAATGTGGTGTCCTTTTGTATTGGTTTAAACCAGTGCATAGGTGCCTGAATAAAGGCACCTACAGGATCCCATTGAGAGAAGATATTCCAAATTCCGGCTACACAGGAACCTTCGATAGTTTCTTCAGCATCTGCTGGTATCAAAGGGACTGTGCCAGTATTTGCAAAACCAGTCTGGTTTTTCTCAAATTCCTTCCAGGCGCTTACACGTAGTTCAATTAGCCATTCCGGCTCACTTAGACTCGTAAAATGTTCTCTTATGATGTTTGCAGATAGTTCTGTAAGTTTATACATAACTCCTGGCCTCCTGTTATTCCCTAGCACTTTCTTTGATTATTGCATCATAGCCATTAGCTTCAAGTTCCTCAGCTAGATCCTTCCCACCGGACCGAATGATCTGACCGTTATAGAGAACATGTATATAATCAGGGTGGATATAGTTAAGTAGTCTCTGGTAGTGGGTAACTATTAAGCCACTGGCATCAGGGCGTTTGGATGCATTATATACCTCTGATACTGCCTTAAGGGCATCGATATCAAGACCGGAATCGATTTCATCCATGATAATCATTGAAGGTTGCAACAGAGCCATCTGAAGCATCTCATTTTTCTTTTTTTCTCCACCTGAGAAGCCTTCGTTCAGATATCTCCTTGCAAAGGAACGATCTAGTTTCACTAGATCCATGGACTCATCCATGGTGTCATAGAATTTATTCATATCAATCGCAATGGTGGCTTCGGGATCATCCTGTTTAGCTAATAATGCAGATCTTAAGAAGTTAATTAGAGTGATTCCTGGTACTTCACTAGGGTATTGGAAAGCTAGAAAAATACCCTTACGTGCTCTTTCATCAACAGTCATCTTTAGGACATCTTCACCATTCAAGATGATTTCTCCACTCTCTACCTTGTAGCGCGGATGGCCCATGATGGTATAGGCAAGAGTACTTTTGCCAGAACCATTAGGTCCCATGATGGCATGTGTTTCACCTGGCTTTATGTCCAAAGAGAGACCCTTAAGTATCTCCTTATCTTTAACGCTAACGTGTAAGTCCTTTATTGTTAGTTGTCCCTTCATATCCTGGATACCTCCGTTGGTCTTCTAGTTCATTTTCAAGGATACCCGAATGGGGGGCATCTTGAGGTGAGGTGTGTCACATTTTTAAAAAAGAAATGGACCGGAAGCAATTCCGATCCATCAATAACTATTTTCTTAACATGTTCTTTAGAACAAAGAAGAGGTTAGCCGGTCTTTCAGCTAGTCTTCTGGTGAAGTATGGGTACCATTCTGTACCATAGGGTACATAGACGCGAACCTTATATTCCTTAGCCAGTTCCTCCTGTAATTGCGGTCTAATACCATATAGCATTTGAAACTCAAAACGATCATTGCTTATGTTGTTAGCTTTAGCCCATTCCTTGATCCAGTTAATGATGTTCTCATCATGTGTGGCTGCAGCCATATAGTTACCAGACTCAACATACTTAGAGAAGACTTTTTTGTAGTTCTCATCAACATCTTTTTTGTTTGGAAAGGCTAGTTCTGGAGGTTCACTATATGCACCTTTACATAAGCGGATATTTGCTCCTATGGAACCAAGATCCTCTAGGTCTTCTTCAGTACGGTATAGATAAGACTGAATAACTAGACCAACATTATCAAATTCTGAATATAGATTCTTAAAGATACGGATGGTTGCGTTTGTGTAGGGTGTATCTTCCATATCAATACGAACAAAGTTATTGAGTTCCTTGGCCTTAGCTACGATGTCTCTGACATTGTTGTAACAAAGTTCTTCAGATATTGCCAACCCCATCTGAGTTAACTTAAGTGAAACATTTGAGTCGACTTTTGTTTCAGCTATTTTCTCAAGGATCTCACTGTAACTAGCAGCAGCCTCTTTTACAGAGCGTTCATCATCTACGCTTTCACCTAGATGGTCTAGTGTGGCACTTATACCTTTTTCATTTAGACTCCTTATTGATTCAATAGCATCATCTACTGTTTCTCCTGCTACAAAGCGACTGGCGCCTAGGGCAAGCCCATATTTTGTAGCTGCCTTAGTTACAACCGAGTTCCCGGCAACACCTAGAATGATTTTGCGTGCAAGTAGTTGCATATCCATCAATCATGCCACCTTTAGTTTAAGCTATTAAAAGAGCAAACCTTACCAACACTTATTGTACCATCCCTTGGTTGATATGTCCTCCTCTCTGTAATATTCGGCAGTCCTATGATGCCTAATCTGAAGGCTCAGTATCTTCTGTCATCTCGTTAATGGATTCTACCATTGGCACACCAGTATAGTATGCTGAACGGCTTATCATATGAGCCCCAACAGGAGCGGTGATGAATATAAAAAGAGCGGTTAGCAGTTGTTTGGCACTGAGAGTCTCACCAATAGCAGAAAAGAATACAACTGTTGCCAGCAGAAGGCTTGTTACACCAACAGTCGCACTCTTGGTAGCTGCATGCATTCTGGTATATACATCAGGTAGACGTAGCATACCAACTGAGCTAACCAGTATGAAGAACACCCCTACAATTATTAGAATACTAGTCAGAATCTCTATCAATGATAACACCCTTTACCAGGAATTTAGCCATTGCTGTTGTACCCATAAAAGCTAGAATAGCGAGGACAAGCATGGCATCAAAGTAGTTCTTGGAGACAAACTTAATTGAAAACAGAGCCATAATTCCTATTAAAATTACCCCTATTAAATCAAGAGCAACAACCCGGTCTGGCATTGATGGTCCTTTTACAAGCCTGTAGAAAGCAATTAATAGGGATATACTTAGCAATACCAGTGATACATCAACTATTGTATCCATTACCGAGCCACCTCCATAATGCCCTTTTCAAAGGACTCTTTGATATTTTTCTTGATCAATTCTGCATCCTCTATATGAAATACATGAATATAGAGATAGTTGTTGTCTGGTGAAATATCCATTGTTAGTGTACCTGGTGTTAGCGAAATCATATTGGCTAGTATAGTTATCTCAAGATCACTCTTGACATCTAAAGGCAGGGCAATTACGCCAGGAGAGATGTTGAGTCTTGGTGACAATACCTGGCTTGCCACAATTATATTCGCTATTATCAACTCTTTAGTGAAAAGGGCCAATAGTTTGATAGCTGCCCATATTTTTCGCATATAGAAGTCTTGTTTCTGGGTACGATTGAAAACATACAGAATAGCCATACCTATAAGGAATCCTGTAAAAATATCAAGGACATGAAAGCTATCCTGAAGCCAAGCCCAGAACAAAGCTAGAAAGATATTAGTTAATAACTGTTGACTCATTTCTAATGCCCTCCTCTACCGAGGACAGCCTCGATATATATTTCTGGGTTCATTAGCTGTTCACTTGCCATTAAAGCATAGCTATAGAACCATTCGAAATTCACTCCTATAAGTGCAGACAGAGTGATAAGATAGATAACTGCTGGAGTTAACCTAACCCACTTGGTACCATCTTTGGGAATGTATTTGTGTGGTTCCTTGCCCCAGAAAGCATAGTAGAAAATCTTAACCATAGAAAAGAGAGTCAAGGTTCCCACAAGGATTGAAACAGCGACAATTGCATGTTGACCGATATCTAAACCAGCTTTGATTAGCAGGAATTTGCTAAAGAACCCACTAAGGGGAGGAGTACCGGCTAAAGCAAAGGAAGCGATAAAGAAGAGCCAGCCAACCAGAGGAAAGGCTGTCAATAGTCCTCCAAGCTTTCTTAAATCTGTTGTACCGGTAATCTTCTCAGTTATACCACTAATAAGGAACAATGAAGATTTAATCAAACTATGATGCACAATAAAGAAAATGGTACCCACTAATCCCGTGACTGTATACAATCCAAGACCCATTACCATGTAACCAACCTGACTAATACTATGATAGGCTAGAATTCGCTTAAAGTCCATTTGCGCTACCGCTCCTAGAACACCTAGGGACATGGTAAAGCCTGCTATCACTAGTATTACTGTGTGAGTAAAGGATACATCTTGTACAAAAATAAGGGTAAAGGTTCGTACCAAAGCATATACCCCAACTTTAGTAAGTAATGCTGCAAACAGAGTAGTTATTGGAGTAGGGGGTGCATGATATGAACCTGGTAACCAGAAATACAACGGAAATAAAGCTGCCTTAATTGCAAAAACTGCAAAAAACAGCATAGAAATAACGGTAATCACTCGGGTGTCTTCAAGTGCAGCTATCTTAACAGCCAAATCCGCCATATTTAGTGTACCTGTTACACCATAGAGTAAAGCAATTGCAACTAAGAATAGAGAAGAAGCCAAAATATTTATAATCATGTATTTTACAGCTTCCTGTAGTTGATACTTTTCTCCACCTAGAGATAAAAGCATATATGATCCAATGAGAAGAATCTCAAAAAAGACGAAGAGGTTAAAGATGTCGCCGGTTAGAAAAGAGCCATTGATACCCATCAAAACTAGCTGTAGCAAAGGATAGTAGAAGTACTCTTCCCTTTTACGATCTATATAGTTAAATGAATAGGCTATAATCGCTATTGCCATTACAGCGGAAAGCATAACCATTATTGCACTAAAGAGATCTGCTACCATCGTAATTCCGTAGGGAGCAGGCCAGTTACCTATTTGAGATACCTGAATACCGTCTTGTGCTACGGTAATTGCTAATAAGATGGAGACTCCTAGGGCTAAAAGAGCTGAGATAATGCTAACTACTCTCTGCCAGAATATATTTTTTCTAAAGAACAGCAAGAGCAGTGCTGTAACTAGAGGTATCAAAATTGGAATGACTACTAGATTATTCATCGCTCACGCCCCTTAACTCACTCAAATCCGCAGTACCTAACTCTTGATAGGTTCTATAAGCTAGCACTAACAAGAAGGCTGTCACACCGAAGTTGATGACAATAGCTGTCAAGATTAAGGCCTGTGGTAATGGATCAGAATAGCTTAGGAGGGCATCCTTAACATATATGGGTGCCTCTCCTCGTTTTAGTCTGCCCATGGTTAAAATGGTGAGATGAGTCGCATGGGACAGTATGGCTGTACCTAGAACGACTCTCAAAAGACTTCTAGATAACAGCAGATAAGTGCCTATACCAAACAATATAGCTATAACAAATGCTATTAAGAGTTCCATGGTTTTTCGTCTCCTATTGCAGAAATTATCGTTAGAACACTGCCTATGACTACTAAGTATACTCCAATATCAAAAAGAAGTGCAGTTGCCAGCTCGACAGTCCCGAAAATCGGGATAGTATAATAATCGAATGCCTGGGTTAAGAAGGGATAACCCAGGAACATTCCCCCGATACCTGTCAGGGTGGCTAACACTAGACCCATAACAGCCACATTGATATAGTCAATCGGTAATAGTTTTTGTACATACTTAATATCAAATGCCAGGTATTGTAGCACTATGGCAGCTACGGTAAGCAGACCGGCAATAAAGCCACCTCCTGGGAGGTTATGACCTCTAAAAAGCAAGTATAAGGAGAAAGCCACGAACAGATAGAATGTTCTCTTAGCTATTGTTCTAAGAATCAGGTTATTCATTAGACTCACTCCTTTTTTCCAGACGTAGCCTGATTAGAGCGTAAACACTTAAGGCTGCGGCGACCAGTACAGTAATTTCTCCGAGGGTATCAAAACCACGGAAGTCAACCAGAATAACATTAACAAGATTAGTTCCCCCGGCTAGTGCATAACCGTTCTCAATGAACCATTCTGATATCGGTTCATAGTAGCGGTTTCCGTTAGCCATTAGAATTAACAGGAATATTGTTACACCCACTGCAACGGAGATAACAATATTAACTGTTTTTTCTGACCACTTCTTAACCTCAGGCTTAAGATCAGGTAGTTGAGCAAAAGCTAAGAGGAATAAAGCAAGAGAGATGGTCTCTACAATCAATTGTGTTAGTGCAAGATCTGGAGCTCTAAAAAAGATAAAGAATAGTGATACTGAAAAACCAACTATGCCTAAGGAAATTATGGCAGCTAGTCTTGTTCTAAAGAAAAGCACACCCAATGCACCTGCTACCAGTAACACGGCTAGTAATACTTCATATATCTCAATACTTGCTAAATCTAGACCAGTAAAGGTCCAGGTGTTCTTAATAAACATTGTTGCTAGTATTGAGAGTGATACATAACCAAGGATAAAGACCAGATAATCCCTTAAGAAACCGGTCATCTGCCTATCGGTGATAATCTTACCTGTCTTAGGTATTGCATCTATGCTCCAGTCATAGATGCGGTTAAGGCTAATCTTTGGTGTTAGTCTAGCCTGGAGTTGCTGGAACTTGGCTAGATTAATATAGAGAACTGTACCTACACCAATAACGATTATCGTCATTAAGAGAGGGAGGTTAAGTCCATGCCAGTGACTAATATGCACAGATAGAGTCTCGCCGGCTACGGCTGAAGCTGCTGGTGAGACAATAGAGTTCTCAATTAGTCCTGGGAACAAACCAAAGATTACACTGAAGGACACCAGTATTACCGCTGGTAGCCAGAGTCCTATAGGTGCCTCATGTGGTTTTTTATCTAGTTTCTCAAACTGAGGTTTGCCAAAGAAAACCTTCAGGAATAGTCTCATGGAATAAGCAAAAGTAAAGATAGCTCCTAGGACTGCCATGGTCGGGAAGAACCAGGTTGTCCATGGTGCCATTATGCCATCTAAGGATACAGTAGCCTTGAAGAATAGTTCCTTGCTTAAAAAGCCATTTAAGGGTGGTATACCGGCCATGGCCAGTGCTCCAATACCTGCCACTGTAGCAGTGATAGGCATCTTCTTTGCTAAACCACCAAGCTTACGGATATCTCTTGTGCCTGTTTCATGATCAACTATACCAACAACCATAAAGAGACTACCCTTGAAAGAAGCATGGTTGAATAAGTGAAATACAGCAGTTATTATTGCTAAATTAGTATTAAAGCCTAACAGTGTTGTAATAAGGCCTAACTGACTAATAGTTGAGTATGCTAGAATAGCTTTTAAATCTGTTTGTGTTAGAGCCATATAACCAGCATAGACCATTGTGAATATACCGACAAGGGAAACGATATAGGTCCACTCCGGTGTACCTGCTAGGAAAAGTGAACTTCTAGCCATCATATAGATACCCGCCTTAACCATAGTGGCGGAATGCAGATAGGCACTAATGGGTGTAGGTGCCTCCATGGCATTTGGTAGCCAGATATGGAACGGGAATTGTGCTGATTTAGTGAACGCTCCTAACAAGAACAGAATCAAAATAGCTAGATAGTAGTCACTGCTCTTAATTAAGTCAGCACTAGCGATAATTTCTCTAATGTCAAAGCTACCAGTTACTACCCAGATTAAAACAAAGCTTGCAAGCATAGCCAGACCACCGCTAACCGTAATCAGCAAGGCTTTTTGTGCGCCATATTTAGATTCTGGTTTATGATACCAGAATCCGATTAACAAGAAGGAGGAAATACTGGTAAGTTCCCAGAAGACAAAGAGAACAATAAGGTTGTTAGATAAGACAACACCTAACATAGCCCCCATAAACATGAGGATGTAGATATAGAAATTAACAAGGTTCTCTTTGGCACCTAAATAACCAATTGAGTAAATTACAACAAAGAAGCCTATGCCTGTTATTATCATAGCGAATAACAAGCTTAGACCATCTAGGTAGAATGCAATATTTATACCTAGTGAGGGTATCCATTCTATAACATGATATACCGTTTCCCCGTTCATCACTTTAGGGATGTAGGAGAGAAACCCTATAAATAATGCCAGTGGCAATATACTTACAAGCCAACCAATATGCAGTTTTGAATATCGTTTCATTAGTGGAACAAAGATTGCTAGGATAAATGGTGAAAATACTGCCCAGCTTAAAGACACAATTCTTACCCTCTTTCGGCTATAGTTCGACAAATACATCTACAAATTTTACCATAATACTTCATTAATGTCAATGTTAAACCTTACAATATTGAAGGCAAAACATGTAATTCTAAAAGGAGGCACATTATATGGGTAGTCACGATCATAAAGAAATGGCAGCTAAGGTTGGTAGTGTCCGGGCTGCAGTTATTACAGTATCTGATTCTCGTGACAAAAAGACAGATGAATCAGGTGAATTAATTAAATCTTTACTTAAGGAAGATGATCATATCATCGCCTACTATAATCTTCTACCAAATGATCGTCAGGCCATCAACATGGAGATTAACACCGTCTTATCAGGTAGTGGAGCTCAAGTGGTCATTTTCACTGGTGGTACTGGAATCAGTAGCAAGGATGTTACCTTTGATACTGTAGTACCGAGGTTTGAGAAGACACTTGATGGTTTTGGAGAGCTCTTTCGCTATCTCAGTTATGAGGAGATAGGTTCTGCAGCGATCATGAGTAGAGCTGCTGCAGGCACAATTGATGGTAGATTAGTTGTATGCCTACCTGGTTCAAGAGGTGCTGTCAAAACGGCTCTTCAAAAACTGTTGATCCCTGAACTCAGACATTTAGTTTGGGAACTCTCCCGTTAATACTCTTGTAATTAATTATCGGTTTCTGTGTGAGTAGGTTGAGTAGCTTTTCTATAGCTGCTTGATCTACTCTTGCTGGTATTTCTATTGGGTAACCTCTTTGTTGTAGTTCGATATACAAACTATAGATTGCCGGGACATGCAACCTTGCTGAATCTAGAACATCAGGACGCTGAAATACCTCGGCAGGGGTTCCTTTCATAAGCATCTTACCCTCTGAAAGAATATAGACTGTATCTGCCAGTGCTGGCACTAACTCCAAATCATGGGTAGTTACTAGTAGTGCTATATCTTTCTTAACACTAATCTCAGTTAGTAATCCAACTAGTTCTTCTTGTGATTGGGGATCTAGACCCGCAAAAGGCTCATCAAGGATTAGAAGATCAGGTTTCGCTATCAGTGCTCCCGCTATAGCAACCTTTTTCTTCTCTCCCCCGCTGAGGTAATGAACCAATCTGTTAGCGAGTGGTTCTATGGTTAACTCTTTCATAAGAGTATCTACTTCTCTTTCAATTTGCTTGATGTCATAACCATAATTACGGGGAGTAAAGGCGATGTCATCAACCACTCTTGGCCCTATCAACTGCTCTTCAACGTTTTGTAATACAACACCTAGACGTTTTTGGATAGCAGAAAAATCTTTGGAAGGTTTATTTCCAAAGACCTCTAAGGTTCCAGATGAAGGTTTCATTAAACCAAGCAGCATTTTGATAAGACTGGTTTTTCCTGAACCATTTGGTCCTAACAATACGACCCTTTCACCTGGATGAATTTCTAATGGGATGCCACCGATATGTACTTCAGTGCCATCAACATATCTATAAGTTAAATCTTTAACTAAAACTAATGGTTTAGACATTATACAAGAACCCCCACTAAGAGAAGAATAATCCCTAGGATGATAAGAACTATATCATTAACGGTAATTATCGGTTGATGACCAATAGACCCTATATTTCCTTGTTGATATCCTCTTAATTTAAGACTTTCTGAAATATGATCGCCACTTTCTAATGCATGAACTAGGACATGGCCTAAGCCAGCACCCATATTGGCCAGAGAACGATGAGGTCTATTCCACTGAAACCCTGATCTTAATTTAATTGCTACAGTGAAGTTGCCTATCTGTTTTATCAGGATGAAAAAGCCCCTATATGTAAGATAGATGAGATCAACTAAGAGGCTAGGCATAAACCTCTTGAGATAGGCAAATAACTCGGGATATGGTGTTGTAGATATTAGAATCAAGAGAGTCATGCTGATATTAATGACCCTTAGCAATAGAACTTCTGCGGGTAATATTGATAATCCTGAAAGTGCAAAAATTAGAGCAAATATGGCTGGGTAAAAACTTAAATGCAATAGGAACCCTATAGCTAGCCTACCAGCAAATCTTGCTAATAATATAAGAGAGAAGAGGATAGCTACTTGACCTATCAGACTCGTATTAATTATTGCTGCAGCAATGATTAGAGCGGCAAAAACCATCTTGCTCAATGCTTCAGCATCATGTAGTCTGCTCTTACCCCAAAAGGCAACCGAATCCAAGTAGGTAATATCCATTCTTCTCTCTCCTTGTGTTACATCAAATTACTATCTAATGCATCTGGTTTTACTCTGGCCAGATAGGCCACTGCTACTGCGGTAATACTTGCTTCTAATACCACACTAAGTAAATAGAAGGGTGTTATCCATTTTACAAAAGCCCAAAAGTCACTGTGGTTATCATGCTCCTCATGAACATATACGGCATCATGCTCTTCATGTTCGTGAGTGGCATAATGATCATGCTCATCATGGCTATGCTCTTCATGTTCGTGAGTGGCATAATGATCATGCTCATCATGGCTATGCTCTTCATGTTCGTGAGTGGCATAATGATCATGCTCATCATGGCTATGCTCTTCATGTTCGTG
>DYGY01000031.1:0-6172 GCA_020724425.1 Thermaerobacter marianensis | reverse complement strand
TATGCTCTTCATGTTCGTGAGTGGCATAATGATCATGCTCATCATGGCTATGCTCATCATGTTCGTGAGTGGCATAATGATCATGCTCTTCATGTTCGTGAGTGGCATAATGATCATGCTCATCATGGCTATGCTCTTCATGTTCGTGTGTATGCATGAATTCATCCACATCTACAGTAGATATGGCTACTACACCTAGCATTAGCACAGTTGAGATTGTTACCGCTACTATTGTGACTATAGCTGCTCTGTAGCTAACTACTTTAATATTCTTTAGTGATGCAAAAAGGAATCCAGCTATTATTGCCTCTGAACCTACTATTAATGTATTTAATCCTAAGACTGTTATCCCACCGTGTCCCATTAATGCAAGAAGCAAATTTACTACAAAGACTACTAAGAATCCCAGGGTGGAACCCAGAAGAATTCCCGCTAGAGCAGCAAGGTTAAGATGAATTGGCACTCCAAGAGGAATAGAAAAAGCTAGAAGCAGGAATGCTCCAATCATGGCTGCTCTTGCTAATGGAACATTATCTCTTTTATTTAAGTTTTTAATCGTCCAGGCAATAACTATGGCAGCTAAGATATATCCTCCTAGCCAAAGATATGTGGGTAAAAGACCGTCAGGAATATGCAAATGACTCATTAGTTAATACACCTCGTTATTTTGACATTGTGAACAGTATCCGTAAACTTCGAAAACATGTTTAATGGGTTGAAACTTAAAATCTTCAGTAATACGCGTAGTTGCAGGACAGAAATCTACCTTGACAGTACTACCACATTGAATACATATTAGGTAGTGGTAGTGTCCATCTGCACTAATAACAAATCTAGCACTATCTCTGCTTTGGAGGTTGATTTGGGTTACCACACCTAATTCAACTAGCAAATGCAAATTACGATATACAGTATCTAGACTAATATCGGGATAGTCTTCTTTGAGATTAGTAAAGACTTCATGAGCTGTTTTGGGATCATGATTGTGAAGAGTATCAATGATGGCTCTTCTTTGTGGTGTAACCTTGAATCCAGCGTCTTTTAATTGTTCAATAATTGAGTGTAGTTTGGCCAAATAAGAACACTCCTTATACGGATAATGCGTAAATAGGAATATTACTATTAAATAATAGTCAGGAAATAGTGGTCTGTCAAGAATTAATTGGGTTAGCGTTTTGAACTATAGTTTCTGGAAAGGACAACAGAAAAATACAGAAAATAATATGTTGCAAAGATTAATTATCTTTTATATAATAAATGTTGCTTGAATACATGGCGGCGTAGCTCAGATGGTCAGAGCACACGGTTCATACCCGTGGCGTCGGTGGTTCAAATCCACCCGCCGCTACCAAACATAGGCCATTAGCTCAGTCGGCTAGAGCACCTGACTCTTAATCAGGGTGTCCGGGGTTCGAGTCCCCGATGGCCTACAGAATCCACTCAAAGGAGTGGATTTTTTTGTTGGTAAAGTAGCTATATTTAACAATTAGTGAAGAAGTATCTCCGGAGATTTGGTGGTGTTCAAGCATATTAGAGGAGTGATCATCATGGGAAGAATCTTGGAAACAGAAAGAACCTATTTGAGGGAGCTAACATTAGATGATTATGATGATCTTTGTGAGATACTGCAGGATAAAGAGATCATGTATGCCTATGAACATGCGTTTAGTGATGCTGAGGTTCAGGGTTGGTTAGACAAGCAGCGAGAGAGGTACAAACGGGATGGCTTTGGTTTATGGGCTGTTATCGATAAAGAGACGGAAAGATTTATCGGTCAGGTTGGCCTTACTCTTCAGCTTGTAGAGGGTCAAGAGGAGTTGGAAATAGGGTATCTAATAAAGAGAAAGTACTGGCATAGAGGATTTGCTACAGAAGCGGCTGTCGCCTGTAGAGAGTATGCCTTTAATTTACTTAAGAGAGATAGAGTTGTTAGTATCATTAGGGATAATAATTATGCTTCTCAGCGTGTGGCCATCAGAGTAGGTATGAAGATTGAAAAGATGTTTGTAAAAAGGTATTACAATATGGATATGCCGCACTATGTTTATGCTATTAATAAGAACACCCTCGGTTCAGAGTAGAACGAGGGTGTTTGTCATTATTTTGATTTAAGCGGGGCTAGTTCCTCGGTTGGTTCTTCTAGAACTCTCAATATACCCCACATTCCTAATTCTATATCCCAGCGAATGTTGCCTGAGCGGTACATATAGTCTCCGGGGATTTTAAAGAAACTGCCTGCGCCGTAGTTTACAAGGATATTGTTACGACTACCTACTGAGAACTCTCCTTCAGAACCTACCATGTCAGAGTTCACATTATTCTCATCTCTTTGCCAGTTGTGGCCGTGGAGAGTGAAGGATCTGGCTCTTGGTCGATCTGCTGGTGCGGCTAGGCGGACAGTTATAGGATCGCCCTTGTAGGCTAAGAAAATTGGTGTTGCCGGATCACCATGGACTGTTGAACTAAAGACTTCAAATACTTCGGGATTCTCTTTTAAGCGATTACCGAATCTCTCTGAGCGATAGTTGAAGCCTCGTGAACCCTGATCTTCAAAGTCCTCTGCTTCCTCGATTACATCCGGGTCCACTATTAGATTTTCTTCATTATCTACTAGACGGATACCATCATGCATAATGATAACGAATTCTCGAAATTCTCCCAAGAGTGGATTGGAAATAATTACTTGGTCACCACTGTTGGTTTCTTCTCTGGTTACTGGGTCAAGGAACATAGAGCCTTTGGGTTCAGCTATAAAGATGCCAAAGGATCCATGATGTCGGTGATTAACAAGGTCAGCGACATCCCAGAGATTACAGACACCTACGTTCTGATCAACATACCAGCGATAGGTGATGGACTCTCCGGGGGCAATGGTTTGATCTGGATTGAACCCAACTGTAGAACCATCAGAGCCAAGGACATCGTAAGCTAGGAGTTGGGTATGCAATGATATTCTCAGTGAAGCTGGAAAGGCTGCTGGAACAGGTGCACCGGGATAGCCTGCTAGGATGTCTTGAGGAATTTGCTGTGTCATCTTGTTATGAAGGGTTACCTCGATGCATTCTCCTACGTTACCTCTGATTATTAGAGGCTCAGGGTTGAGTAGTCCTTCTTTGATGGCTTCTTCATCTTTGGTTAGAGCAAAAACTATTCCAAAGGGGTCGTTATCATTTGCAGCATTATAGCTTATTTTAGTATTGAGAGCTACAACATCAAAGTGGCGAGTAAAAATGTTACCTGGACAAGGCTCACCGGGTGAAGTAGCCTTAGGTGGTGGTTCTCCTGTTGGTGTTGGTAAAGGACTTGTTCGTGGGGGTGGTGGATTGCGATCGTCTAAAGGAATTAGGTGTGGTACTTGTTCTTGGAATGAACGCAGTATCCCCCAATTACCAAGCCAGAGATCAATTATAGAACCAAAGGTATAGAGCATATCAAAGTCTCCTGATCCTTCAACATTAAAGGAAAGGGTAAAGGATTCAGAAATTCCGATATGCTGCTCTTGGGTTAGCTCAGAGTTAACGTTTTTATTCTGTTTGTGCCAGCGTTGTCTGTGAAGATTAAAGATGTGTGATTCTTCATGGGTTCCCTGTAACAATCGTATTCTAACAGGATCACCGTTATAGGTTTCTAAGATGGGTGTAATAGGGTCTCCATGAACAAAGGAACTGAATACATAGGCTGAATCACCTTCTCTGAACTGCAGGGGTTCATTTCTATAGTTAAAACCCATCACTCCTGGATCTTCTGGTGAACCTGGGAATGGAGGGGGATTTAGTGGGTTCCCTTCAGCATCAAAGAGAAAAGTAAAGTCTTGGACAAATAGGGTGAATTCTCGAAAATCAGGAATTAGAGGGTTCTCTATAATAGCTTGAGTACCCGAGGTGATTTCTTCTCAGGTTTGTGGACTGAGGAATATAGATCCTTTAGGTTCTATAGTTATGGTTGCAAAGACACCGTGTTGCTGTTGGGAATTTGCAAAGAGATGGTCATGGAAAAATGCACTGCCTAATTCGACATCGGCATACCATTGGAAGCGAATGGTTTCTCCATTAAGGCAGCTTGAATCATAATTCCAGCCGACATTGGCACCATCAGATACAAGGACATCAAATTTAACAAAGTGTATATGGGTTGAAGCCTCATAGGTTCGTGTAAGGACCTGAAAGGCATTACCCCCAATAAACTCAGGAAATTTATTGGTGAAGTTGATTCGTATACATTCTCCAGCATTTGCTCTAATGGTTAGTGGTTCAGGAGGTTTCTCTCCAGAAAGTATGGCTTCTTCGTCTTCTGCTAGAACATAGAGGCGCCCTTCGGGATCATGCCAGCCTTCTCTGTTATATTCAATGGGCATTTGAATACCGACAATGTTGAATTCTCTTTCTGGTGTTTCTTCTGTACAGGGATTGACAAATACTGCTCCTGGTCTTGCATTTGGAGCAAATTGATCTAATTCTAGTTGGGTTGGATCTCTGCCACCAATGATTCCTAGTGGAGGTCTTGGTGCCTTTTGACCAAGTATACCTGGAATGAAGTTTGGAAAACCAGGTCTATCTGGTGTTGGTAATGGTGGTGGTGTGCGATCTGGGAGTGGTTGTAATGCTAGAATGGGTTCTCCGTTGGGGTAGGTCTGTGTGCCATCCTGTAAGGTATTAAAGATTCTTTGCATACCCCACATGCCTTCATCAAAGTGGGGGTAGAGGTGACAGTGGATAATTACATCCCCAAAGGCTCCTTGAAGACTACCTGCTCCATATAATGGTGAGATAGTAAAGGCTGTTTGTGGACTAATAGATTGGGAATCGATGATATCTGAATCAGGATCGTTTAGGTCTAGAAACCACTGGTGGACATGGTAGTGGAATACGTGAGTCTCTTTAACCCCACCGTGGATTAGTCTGATTTTCACGGGGTCTCCAACATAAGCCATGAGGATAGGGGTAGCAGGATCACCAAAAGGCCAGGAGTCATGGTGTACTTCTTCTCCTTCACAGCCTGGACAGACGACTCCTTCCATGATTAGTCTTACACGATTACGTGCTGGTTCAGCTCGGTAACTAATAGTATGGGTAGAGTCAGGCTCGTTTGTCATTGGGTTAATGGGTGGTTGACCATCCTTATCAACAATAGCCATTTCATCATGAAAGAACCAAGCATACTCTCTGAATGATGGTAGGATAGGATGGTGAATATCTGCATATAATCCACTCTTTAGGGGCTCCCCGGTTACTGGATCAGTCCAGGATGAACCCTTAGCCTCTGCAATTAACGTTCCAAATAAGCCATGCAGGTTAGAGCCTTCTTCGCTAGCAAGAGTATTGCCAAGGTCTGTAAAGATATGGATACCTTCCTGGTGTATATGCCATTTGTAGATTATGGTTTCACTAGGAGCGATTGTGGTATTTACGTTGTTACCCACAAAGGCACCATCAGAGGTATGAACGCTGTAGTCAGCCTTTTGGATGTGCATTGAGGTGTTGAAGGGAAGCTGGTTTTCAAAAACAATCTCAACTTTGTCGCCTACATTTGCTCTAATGGTTAGAGGTTGAATCAGATCTACAGGTGTTAAAGGGTTATCCTCAACCTGTTGTTTGACTGTTGCTTCGTTCTCTTTTAGAACATACATCATGCCATTAGGGTCATGGTCACCAAAACTGTTTACCACAATTCTTATGGGTATGGCAACTACATGGAATTGGCGTAACACACGCTATTCACCTCACTCTTCAGGGTGTTCATTCTCTATAAAGAAAACAAATATATCAGCAATGTGGATTCTAATAGTTTCTCCCTCGACTTCTGTGGAGTTAGAGGTTTCTACTAGAACATGCAAGAAGTCCCCATGGACTGCAGCTATTTGGCCGATAATCATGAAGGGAAAACCAGAAATCAGCAAAAATATATCCTGACCAATGTTTCTAGAAAAGAGTTGGGCTAAAGCTAATTCCCTGTCCTGATCAAAGTGCTTTTCCACTGCAGTATTGGGCTTGTTTTTCTTGCGGGTGGACATACAATCACCTCCTGAAGCTAAGAGACAGGGATTTGCTTTTCACAATCAAAGGGAAGATATGCTGCAATATTATTTAACGGGAAACTAAGTGGTGTTGAATGTTGATGGAATGGTGCATTAGGGAATTTAATTATTACAGGATTAAGAGTGATATGGCTGCTA
>DYGY01000030.1 GCA_020724425.1 Thermaerobacter marianensis | reverse complement strand
GTCTATTATACATTCATTGGACTTAAGAATTTACACCACTTGACAAGACGTGACCCCTCGCCTTATTAGCAACTTCAATAATAGACTTCCCCTTAAATATCTTCGGTGAATATTTGGTCATGGTACTCACCCCTAACAAAAATACCACCGTACCGGTGGAAAAAATACACTTATACCGGTAACTTGGCAATCATAGGTTTACAACCCTTAGACCCATAGCTTTGCGTCACCAGTTTTCACTGGTTTTGCCTTTCTCATACAATCTCTTTCTTTCATATTTGCCTAAATTCCTGCTTTTGCTACTTTTTGATCTACTAGAAGGGCTCAGCAATCAATGACCACTGAGCGAGAATGGCACTATTCTTTAGACTCCTAAAATAAATGCCGTAAAATACATAAAAATCAGACTAAAGTATGAGACATCTTTTGCTTAAAGGTAAATAGATTGAGCCTGTCCCTATGTTACCTTCAAAGCAAGTACAAATTTGGAAGGAGAGATACCATGAGCAACAATACAACCTCGAATGGAAGGCTAATAATGGCCATCGTTGCTGTAGTCACCGGTATTCTATCGATCTTCCTCATTCCTAAACTTGGTATCCCCGCTATGGATACCATACTCAAAGCAGTATACATGAAAATCGCTCAGACAGGTAAACCCGATCTCATCTCTGCTGCGAAAATAGTTTCGTTCTTTTTCCCATTCTGGATTAGTCTTTGCATGGCTTCAGGAATAATACTCATACTATTGGGCCACCCCTTATACAAAGGAGATAAATGGGCACGGCCAATAGCACTAGCCTTGCTCAGTTTTCCGGCAATTACAGGTGCATACATGTTTGGTCCCGTAATCTTTTTTGCTAAAGGCTTGGTGGTAAATGCTTTAATTATTGCTTTGATAGGACTAATTCCCTACGCAATTATCCTATTAACCGAAAAGTCATCATTAACAGATAAGCTAGAAAACTTTGGGGTATTCTTCCTCCTAGGCGTATTAGCTGCATACAACTTCACTAATGGCCATTCATCATTAAGAATGCTAATGGGAAGAGCCGATTCATCATTCTGGAACACCGAATACTTTGCCTATGCACTGGGCATTCCTGCAGAATGGCTAGGGGTAGTGTTAATACTGATAGGAATACCCCTTTTAGCAGCAAAACTGAAAGCAGGCTGGTGGTTATGTACAAGTGGTCTTCTATGTATGTTAGTAGGTACCACATTATTCCAACTGGGTGCACCTAGTGCCTGGTTCTCGGTAGGGATTGCCATGACTCTAGCTAACCTAGTCCTCCTCTTTACACCTAGAATTAGCAAACGTCTAACTAACCAGGAAGATCAAGCTATCCCCCCATTAGGTAACACTTATTCAGCGTAACAAGAATTCCCTCTACCTAAACTTACGCACCAAAGTGTAGGTGGGTGGGATAATGTCCTCTCTCATCTAGAGAGAAGAAGACTCCTTTTGCCCGGAGTCTTCTTTTTTGTCAACTACCCATCACCTAAAAGGAAATGGGCTTGTAACTGCCCAGTATTACGAATGGCTCACGCCTCCTACCTTTAACCCCGATAAGCATTAATGCTTAAAGTGGCGTTTCATCATAGGGTGGCTGACAACACCCTTTACAAAAGAGTTCACTCTGTTGTAACTGCACTAGGTACTTGACTATCAACAAGATAGTTTATTCCCATACGGTACAGATTCATTGCTCCAATACACTAGCTTTGTAGCAAAGTTACAGTACAAAGCAGACTGGTATGGGCGTGAAATTATCAAAGTAGATAAATGGTTTCCGTCTAGTCAGATTTGCTCCGACTGGGGAAGAAAAGACGGCAAGAGATCCTTCCAAACTCGAAACTGGACTTGTCCTATTTGTCATACCCTTCATGACCGAGACATCAACCCGTAAGAATATTCTGATTGAAGGTCTAAGAATACAAGCGTTAGGCTAGTAACTAACACAAAAACCGTAGGAACTACGGGGATAGCTTGGTAAAAAAGAGAAACCGCTGCAAGTAAAGACATACACTTGCAAGTATGCTCTCTTCCCAAGAATCTCGTGACTTAAATCATGAGAGGTTCAAGATTGGAAAATTATCATCAAAACAATCCCCAAAACAACTAAAAGCACAAGATTCCTCGTAAACCAAGCGGCCATGGCCACCAAAATGCCAACCATGACACCTATCAAAGGATTACTCTGATCAACCGTCATAATACCTGGAAATATCAAAGCCCCTAGAGCAGCATAAGGAACATACTGTAACCACCTCTTTACCCAGCCTGGCATAGGAATGTCTTTAACCACAAACAAAGGGAAAAGTCTCGGTAGATAAGTTACTACTGCCATTCCAAAAATTAACCACCAGACACTCATGCTACCTCCTCCTCCAACCAGATTCCTAGAGAAGCAGCAGCCAGAGTAGCTAGTACAATAATCCAGCCATATGAAATACCAGGAAAGCTAACATACAGTATCCAGGCAATTAAAGCACTAAGACCTGCAACTACACCTGCTCGATAAGACTTCTTAATGGAAGGTATAAGCAAACCAATAAACATTGCATATAAAGCAATACCCATTGCATTAGCAAGAATCTCGGGAATAAAAGAGGCAAACAAACTTCCTAGGAGAGTACCTAAAACCCAACCAGAATAAGCAGTAAAAATAAGACCAAGAAACTTGCTAGCACTAAGCCTATCTTCAGCCAAGGTAGCTACCACAAAGGTCTCATCAGTAATACCAAAACTCAAGAAAGGTGATTGCCAGCGCTGATAAGACAGGAAACCTGCTAAAGAAGTACTCATCAATAAGTGCCTTAGATTAAGAATAAACGTTGCCAGAATAATCTCTGCATAACTAACCCCAGCCTGGACAAGCGAAAGAGCAATGAACTGACTAGCACCCGCAAAAACAAGAGCAGACATACCTGTAGCCTCAAAAGGACTCAAGCCCGTCTGCTTACCTAAAACACCAAAAGTAACCGCTATAGGCATATAACCAATAGCTATAGGAATACCTAATCTTATACCGGCACGTACCTCATTCATATAACCATTCCTATGATAAATATTTCAAGAATGATTCACCATAGGATGTATTTTTCCTGCTACATACTCAGATAACCATCAATTAACACTTCTAGTTCTCCCGTAGATGGGTCAACCACTAAGCCATGAACAGGAATACCTTCTGGCAAAAGGGGATGATTCCTGACAACATCCACACTATTCTGGACACTCTCTTCCACACTTGAAAAACCACTTAACCATAATGGAATATCCACATCCACATTAACCAATGCCTCATCTTTAATACCTCTTGCCTTAGCCTTATCTATGATGTTCTCGGACTTAAGACCAGTCATACCGCAATCATGATGCCCTATAATCAATACTTCCCTTGCATTAAGTTCATAGATAGCCACAAGAATACTTCTCATCACACTACCAAACGGATGGGTGATGACAGCACCAGCAGTTTTTACAATCTTTGCATCCCCGTTAGCTAAATTCATAGCCTTTGGCAAAAGCTCAGTTAACCTAGTATCCATACATGATACAACAACCATTTTCTTTTCAGGGAATTTAGTAGTTCGATAGGCTTCATACTCCCTGCTTTTCACAAAGTTCTGGTTGTGTTTTAGAATATCAGTTAACAGTGACACCTTTCCTTCCTCCCCTACGTCCTCCACCTCTTGGTTTCTTTGAAGGCCGTTTCATCCTGCCACCTACAGGTTTCTCTGCAGTTAGTTCTACCGGAGTCTTATCAGGCTCCTTTGTTAGCATCTTAAGTGCAGCTGCTAACAAATTAACTGAATCGTACTCCTCTAGCAACTCAATTGCCAGATGTTTATATGCTCCTGTATCTTCTCTAGCACCCTCTAAGAGCTTTTCTATCGTTAACTTTTGTTGTCCTTCCAAAGCATCAGCAGGACTTGGTATAGCCATCTTCAGCATCTTGCTCTTAGTAATTCTTTCGACACTTCTTAGATGATCTAATTCTCTAGCAGTCACAAAGGTAACTGCTAAGCCAGTCCTTCCTAATCTCCCTGTCCTACCAATCCTGTGAACATAACTTTCCGCGTCCTGCGGGATATCAAAATTGTATACATGGGTAACTCCGCTGATATCCAGACCTCTAGCAGCAACATCAGTAGCTACAAGAATATCAATCATACCTTTGCGGAAATTTCTCAGTACAGTTTCTCTCTTTGATTGGGGAAGGTCACCATGAATACCCTCAGCTGCATATCCCCTCTTGTTTAACCCCTCAGTCAGCTCATCAACCCTTCTTTTTGTCCTACCAAAAACCATCGCTTGATCCGGGCTCTGACTGTCAAGTAACAAGCATAAGGCATCAAACTTTTGCTTTTCCTTTACTTCAACATATCTTTGTTCAATACCAGGTACAGTCATTTCTTTAGCCTGCACCTTAAGTATTTCAGGATCCTTCAAAAACTTTTTGGCTAATTGCTGAATCTGACTAGGCATTGTTGCAGAAAAGAGCAATGTTTGCCGGTTTTCGGGAACCTCAGTAAGGATTGCCTCCACATCCTCAATAAAGCCCATCTTTAACATTTCATCTGCTTCATCAAGAACCACAACCCTTATATCCTGTAATCGAATTGTCTTTCTCCTGATATGATCTAGTAATCTACCAGGTGTACCTACCACAATCTGTGGCCTCTTCTTTAAAGCTCTAATCTGTCTACTAATCTCTTGACCACCATATACAGGTATGGTATATGCCCCTTTAAACTGCCCAATCCTGTTTAACTCTTCAGCTACTTGAATTGCTAACTCTCTAGTAGGGGTGACAACTAAACCCTGTGGGTATCTAGCTTCTTTCTCTACCTTTTCAATCATTGGTATACCAAAGGCAGCGGTCTTACCGGTACCGGTCTGAGCCTGTCCCACCATATCCTTACCTACTAATCCAAGTGGAAGTGCCTTCTCCTGAATAGGAGTCATCTCTTCAAACCCCATAGAATCTAAAGCACGTAACACCTGACTACTCAAACCCAACTCATAAAATGTCTTCACAAAAACTAATCTCCTTCTTAAATGTAATCTATACTAGCTTAACCTAGAATCCAAAGATTTGCACGAACTATTTTAATTTCGCTAGAAGTAGCCCCTTAAACAGCATAATCAAAAAGCCTACCCAGACCATATTCTAGTCTTAGGATAGCTATTTCTCATTCTCCCTATTCAAGCAAACCAGTTTCTCAAAACTCCGCCCAACCGTTTTCCAGCGCAGCCTCTAACAACTCCTCATCAGGTTCAACTACAACCGGATAACCAACAGCCTTTAGCATTGGAATATCAGGGCTTCCATCACTGAAGCCCCAACTTTTAGACCAGTCAACCACATATCCCTCACCCTCAAGCATTACATCCGCACTCCTTACCTTATGTATACCATTACAAACAGCACCAGCCAACTCCCCTGTATAGACACCATTAGAAACCCTCAATGGAGTCCCAATATAGCCATCAGCACCTACTGCCTTTGCAATTGCCTCAATCAAAGGTGTTACCCCCGTAGAAGCCAACAACACTCTATATCCCTGTTTCTGCATCTTAACTAGTCCTTTTACAAGATCAGTCCTGAAATCAGCAGCTATCTTCTCTGTAGCTCCCTCCAGAACACTATCTATCTCCTCTTCAGAAATCCCTCTAAACAACCAGGCAATGCCATAAGCCCAGCGATCCTGATTAGCCATCCTATCATGTTTCCCAATCTTAGATCGCAGAAGCGAAAACAGTATGTATAAGAAAAAAGGATATGTTCTTGTTATCCGCCACTTCCTCTTGAGCATGTACTTAAAAAGATGCACATAAATGTGGCCATTCACCAAAGTACCATCCACATCAGTTAGGACCACAGAAATACTCTTCAACTTATCAATATCTTCTGGCAATCCAAAGGAACCATCATAGGGGAAATCCCAAACAGCCACAACAGCATCCACATTCAACTCTCCATAAATATGAGGATATAACCGGCCACTCTCACACAAATCCTCATAACGAACCGTCGCCTTAACACTACCAACATCAATCCCTAAAAGAACAAGATCCCTTTGATCTTTAAATAGACTGTTAGCCACACCTAATACCTGAGAAAGAGTTGAGCAATGGATAAACCCATCCTTTAGAAAAGCCTTATCCCTATACTTACCTGTCTCTTTGGCCTTCTGCCAGTCAGCCCTGCTGGTAATATGGAAAATCAACCTAACCCCTCCCTCAAATAGATACCTTATTTCTTCTGTTTCGCTCTATCATCCAATTAGGCTGCCACTAAGAACCCGTTATAGTAGCTCTGTTCTAGGCAAATTCACGCATCTAGAGATTTGTTAGTAGAAAAGTCTTTAATACCAAATGAATGACTACAAGCAGGACTGAAACAAGGATGCCTAACCCTAGACACATATCTATTCTTCTAATTCAGCCTTCAATACCAGTGTTTTCTTTTCTAAATCTAGGTACGCCAGAAAATAGATATCCCCTCTATTACTAACCAAGAATATGATGAATCTGTCCTAAAATATTGGTTAGTTCTACCTCACTCAATTGAGTGAGGTAGAACTAACCTTAAGAGACAGAATCTTACCATCAGTTGAAAGAAACATCTTTAAAAAGGGAAGAAAGCAGGTTAAGCCTGCTTTCCCCGTTCTTGTCTTAGCTTTTGTTTTCTTAAAGGTTTTGATTTTCTCAAAAGTCTTAATTGTTAAGCTACTTCAAAACCATTATGTCTTAATCTAATTCTTTGATTTAAGAACTCTTTTCTTCCCATTATATGAAATCATTTTATATTGTCAATATCCATTCAGCATCAGGTCGCACTATTCTCCTAGCATTCATGTAGGCCCAATCTAAGGGCAATATCGTCTTCGCTAAGTATGCACTACCGCTCCGTTCAATCACTAGAGCTAAATCAGGTTTATCTGGTCTCTTTATCCACAGAGGAAGAAGCAACTGAATCTTTGATACACCAGTCCAATCTGTATAGAACTGAGGAATAGCCATCTTGTAGTTTCTCTCGACTTTAGCTTGAACCCGGCTGATAGCGCCTTCTAGACTCTGTCTTAATTCATGTTCTTCATAATCAACAATTGCCTTAAATCTATCTCGGTTGTCTCTAATAATGTGCTCATAGTTTACTCTGATGGGTAGGAGCTTTTTATCGAAAATTAGATCTGAAGCATTTTCTATGTACTCAGCAATCTCCGGTAACTCAGAAAAGACAGTTAAAGCTGAATCATGTGGCTCACAGAACTTAACAAAAAACCACTTCTGAGACACCTCGGGATACTTGTTATTCTTGATAAAATAGGCATAGATATCATTATCAAGATCAGTCTGTAGTCCAGTATTGAAACACATAGCTGAATCATCTGGGTCAATAGCTAATTTCCCTTCATATTTAACTCTATCATAAGTGTAGTTTATGTAGTTATATAGGATAGGTAAAGGCTTGGAACTATCCCTGTAGCTAGCATCTTTAAATTCCCAATTCTCAGGCTTAGCCATATTAGCTAAAATGCCAAGCTTCTTGTAGAAAGATTCAAAGGGTCCTAAATAAGCATCTGCTAGCAGGTTATATTCCGGCTTGTATAACTGTGTTAGGTCATTGCTGGTCATAAATTCTCCCCTATCGCACCTGTGGTGTATAACTATGAATACCCCTGTTTCTTTCTTTATTTACTTGGATAATTCCTTCTCTGAGACATGTGTTTTCGCAACAGGGCTTGATCATTTCCCCTTAGTTTAGTTATCTTTAGCAACATTTAATAGTACAGAAATACTTTTCAACTTATATCTTGTGGCAATCCAAAAGAACCATCACCGGGGAAGTCCCAGATAGTCAAAACATAAATGCATAAATATGAGGATATAACCGGCCACTCTCATACAAATCCTCATAACGAACCGTCGCCTTAATACTACCAAAATCAATCCCTAGAAGATTAAGATCCCTTTGATCTTTAAATAGACTCTCATACCTAATACCTGAGAAAGTTGAGCAATGAATAAACCCATCCTTTAGAAAAGCCTCATCCCTATACTTACCTGTCTTTTTGCCTTCTGCCACTCAGCCCTGCTGGTAATATAGAAATCAACCCAACCCCTCCCTCAAAAATATACCTTACTTCTTCTGTTTTCCCTCTATACATCCTATTAAGCTGCCATCTGGTACACCCAAGATGTATACAAACACCCTATACTTTAAACCTAGAACATAAATACAATATTGTTCTAAACAATAACCTTCCGGAACATCTAATAACCCCTCTGATGGCTCAAGATTAGCAAAAACCTAAACCCTAGACTCACTCTTTTTGTCCTTAACACAGGTAAAACATGGACTGTCCTCATAATCCGTAGTTACCAGATTGCTCCCGCAAGAATTAGTAATGGCACATCCTCGCTCCCCTCATTGTGTAAAGAACCACGCAGTATTAATAAAAGCTGAAAAAGGATAATCTATTAAAAGTACAGAATATCGTCTTGAAGGAGGGGTTGCCCAATGAAGAGACACATAGGACTCATAATACTAATCATAGGATTAATTATCTCCTTCCCACTCCAACCACTAATAAGTGACACTAAGCAAATAACCAGTGAACCAATACTCACAAGATACATCTCTTTTCTCTTCGATAACAACTCCCTAAGCCCTAGTGTAACTATCACCTACAACACAGTCGTTGAAAACAGATACGCTACCATCTCCAACAGACCAGATGAATACCCAATCACATACTCAACCATCTATTTTGAAAGTCATCCTCAGGATAGCCCGGACTATGAAACTTTTAATACTAATGGCATCTCTATCACTTATGAGCCCAATACAATAGAGGCTAACCAACTAATACAATCTTTTGAACCTCACTCTTATCCAATTAACGACTCTGCGGTTAAGCTAGTTCTAAAAGCTCATACACTAACTGACTGGCATGGTCTGCAAAGCCTTAGAGACTACAATGTACTCTACCGGTTCTCGGCTGCCTTTGACTACTTCTATGCCGGAATGACAGCTGTAATCGGGACAATTTTTATACCATTCATCTATACATACCCTGATATCTTTGAGTATTCATCTGTCATAGGCCTGTTCATAACCCTATTTGGCCTCTTTATCTTACATAAGAATATGCCGAAAACCCTCATATATATAGCAGCCACGATTCTTGTACCTCTAATCACTCTATACACCCTCAAAGCAATCATCTTTGCTCAATATGGAAGTCACGGAATAGGTCTCCTTTACACATCAATATACTGGGCAATATTTCTTGTGATTTGGCTAATAGCAGTTACCCGTATCTTCCAAAACTATAAATGGTATTCCCATTTCTTCACCACTCTATTTGGAGTACTTTTAGGCATCAAAATAATCCTGTATATAGATACTGCAGAGATAGTCATGGCACTAGCAATACTTATCATCTCTCTTGGGCTCATTGTTGGCTTTACAAGCAGAAAATTCAACTAGATTATCCAGTTACTCTTTTCTCTCCATGCCTTTATTTTCCCACTATCTATCTGAGTTCCACCACTGTTGATTCCTGTCGTTTCCGGTAAAAAGGAATATCAAGCACAAAGAAGAATATCGTAAGTAAACAACAGCTGCCACAAATCAGGGGTGATGGTATGCTTGTTCTAAACTATTCTCCTCCCATAGAAAACAAACTTGTACCCCGTTTAAGAATTCTGTGTGATCTCTTCAATATCACAGATTCCCTTGTTGTGTTCTCTGCTGGCCCTGGTTATGGCAAGACTACTGTGCTTCAACAACTTACCCATGAATCACCAGAGAGAAAGACTATAAATCTTAGAGCTGAAGCAGGAGATTCTTTCCCTGACTTTATCTCATGTCTCCTAAAAGAGCTAAATTACAGTGGTGACAGTATATCTATTGCGACTTTAACTAGCGTTGTCGAAGAACTTAAAACATCTGTACTGGTAACTCTAGATGATTTTCACCAGCTAATATGGGATTCAGATTCCCTCATAAGTTTAATCAACCTACCAAAACAGATTCAGTTTGTCTTTTCAGGAAGATCTAGACCAGAACTATGGTCCAATAGTTGGCGACTAACAGATCATCTAAAGCTATACACCGAAAGAGACTTCTCTCTAGACCTTCAAGAGGTTGAAGACCTTGTGACATGTTTTCTTAATTCTAACTATCCCAATAATCTAACCAGAAAACTCCATACAAGCACAAAGGGTTGGCCGATAGCAGTTTTCAGATACCTAAATGAATTTAGAAACACATCTGGCCTAGATGATATCAATAGAGAGATGTTAAACCTAGTCGGCCTATGTTTTGATACAGAAGTTCTTGCTCATCTCTCAAAAAAGGAGCAATACCTAGTAACACAAACAGCATTCATCAAGGAATTAAGAGCTGATCTCTGTCACTACATAACCGAGGACAATCACATCAAAGATACTCTTGAATCTCTGTATAATCAGAATCTCTTCGTTTACAAGTCGGAACAAGGTATGTTTGAGTATCATCCACTCTTCCAAGAATATCTTCGTGATAGAGCCAAACTACTACATGGACCTATAAAGAACAAAGAATCATGCTTTAAAATAGCGAATTGGTATCATGAACATGAAGATGACATAACAGCCATAGAATACTATTTGCTGGCGGGTAAGTTAGAAACAGCAGAAAACCTGCTTTCGGAGTTTGGCCTTAGCAACCTCTCTCAAGGACAGGATCTTCAGATTCTAAAGGCAATGAACGATATAGCTACACCTGAGCTCAGAAACTTGCCACATCTGTTATTCTACCGAGCCAAGACTTTAATAGAGCAAGGAAAGTGGGAAGCTGCCCTTAGTATCCTAGAGACTATAGAAGAGGTATGTTGCAGGAAGGGTATCTGTTCTCTTGACTTTAGATTCGAGGTCTTTGCCATTAGAGCATTGTTATATATAGACCTAGGCTATATTGAAGCAGCCCTAGAAGCGATAGCAAGGATTGATCAGCTAGAACTTAGCAACCGTGCTAAAGCACGTATTGCTAATCTATATGCTCGCTGCTTCTGGTTAAGCAACAACTGGCAACAGGCCAAAGACAAAGCAGAAGAAGCCCTTCAGTATTTTCGTATGGCAGATGATGCTGAAGGAGAAGCAATAATGCTTAATGATCTAGCTGCGGTGTTTTACGAACCACAAGGAAATTTCTATAAAGCCCTAACATACTTTGAAGAGTCCTATAAGATTAGGAGGAAATTGAACCTGGATAATGCTGCTATTCCCCTTGCGAACATGGCTAATATCTATAATATTCAGGGGAACAATGATGTTGCTCTGCAACTGCTAAGTGAGGCTGAGTTTCTCTCTTTGGAAAATCAACCCCAACTCTCCCTTATCCTCATGTTCTTAGCTCAAGTCTATCGAGACCAAGGGGATTATGAGAAAGCAAAAAAACTATTTGAGAAAGCTTTAAGTTATCAGGATAGACAAAAACAACCCTGGCGAGTTGCCGGTATCTATCTTGGCCTTAGTATATTATCAAGAAAACAGGGAGACTTAAATAATGCTATATTTTATGCGAATCTAGATCTAGAAATCATTCAAAAACTCTCAAACAAGCACATGCTAGCCCAAACCTATATTAATCTTGCCCACATCGAAATAGCTCAAAACAATCTTATGAAAGCCCAAGATTATCTTCTGCAAGCAAAAGACTGCTATGATACCTGGCAAAGCTACTATGAACTAACACGCATAGAACTGGCTTTGGCATACATCGCTTTAGAAACAAACCCAACAGACTTTAAGAAACACTGTAATAAAGCACTAACCATGGCAAGACACCAGAACTATGCTTTCGAATTAGAAAAAGAACCCTCTATTTATGTCCCAGTACTTTTAGAAGCCCTAAAAAAAGGGTTAGTTCCCGACTTCATCACCTCTATACTTAATAAAATGAACTATACAAACAGACACCTAACAAATACCCGCCCCCCTCTGCTAACCTATGCTCCTGAACAAGGTATAGCCATACTTACCCTAGGGGACTTCCAGATATTTCGCAACCTCAAGATTGTCAAACATTCAGAATGGAAAAGAAAAAAGGCATTAACCCTGTTGAAGATGCTAGTTGCCCTACCGAAAAACACCGTTTCTCTAGATACCGTTCAAGAGTATCTCTGGCCTGACCTAAACCAGGACAATCTAAAAAGCAAACTAAGGGTCATCTTGCACAACTTGAGACTAGTCCTAGACCCCTGCAAAGAAGATTTGAACAGGTTTATTTCATATAATGGGGAAAACATTCTCCTCCTAACCCAAAACATTGTGATTGACGAGACTCTTTTTAAGCAACTGGCCAGAGATGGTCATGAGGAACTAAGACAAGGTAACTGGTATAGCGCTCAACAACTCCTGCAGAGTGCTAGCTCTCTATACAATGGCCCTTTTCTACCTGATGACACCTATCAGGATTGGGCTGCTCTTCGTAGAGAACAGCTCCAAAGCATCTATATTGAAGTTTTAAGTGATCTCGCCTATCTTGCCGAACGAGAAGCCAATAGACATAAAGCTATCAACATATATAAGCAACTGCTTGATCTTGAACCCACAAGAGAAGGGTTCCATCGCAAACTAATGGAACTGTACTACCTACAAAACGAACAATCGCTGGCGATTGAACAATATGCTCTCTGTCGCCAAACCCTAAAAGATTCCTTTGGAGTTAACCCTCTTCCAGAAACCATCCAGCTGTATGAGAAAATTCTTAATCGAGACTAACTCACCAAGAGCTTACTCCTGTTGTAACGAGAATGTAACAGCTCTCTGCTAACGTAAAAAAAGAGGGGGGATTATTCCATGACCAAGGAACAAATGTCTTTCCTGTTGCGGGTTTTGAAGGAACAAGATGGAAGCATTAGAGGAACTCTTCATGAAGTTAGTACTGGCAAAGTTGATCACTTCCTTGAGTTTCAAGAACTGCAAGAAATCCTTATCCTATCTTTACAAAAAAAACCTCCACACAAAGATAATGACTAGCACTAACCAACTCAATATATCTAAGAGGAGATGATACTCATGACTGAGACTATCTCTGATTATATTGTGTTGTCAGGTTCAACAACTCGCCTTACAAAAGCCCTCAATGCAGTAGATAGCCTTTTTGTTGGGGGAATGTTTGGACCCTTAACTAACCTGAACCAGGAAACCACAAAAGAACATATCGATGATGCAAAACACAAAGTCTCACTTCTCCCTGAGGGAGACCTCAAGGCAGAACTAAAGATGGTAGTAGCCATAGCTGAACAAAAACTGATACTACAAATATTTTGAGCCTGCTACCAAGTGGGCTCAAAATATTTGTAACGATACTGTAACGCTCCCTTGATATCCTTCTAACTGAAAGTGAAAACCCTACAGCAAAAGGAGGTAATCACCAAGCTCAACGCTGGAAGCAGCTAAAGGATCATGTTTAGCCTGTAAAAAAACTTTAAAGGGAGGGAGCATTTGAGATGAGAAAATTGGGTACCAGAGCTAAAATAATGGCGTACCTTCTAACTCTTGTCATGATTCTGTCATTGATTCCCGCAAACCTTACCGAAGCAACAGATACCAGTGATCATTGGGCCAACACAGAAATCACCAAATGGAAAGACAAACAACTCATTACTGGCTATCCAGATGGAACCTTCAGACCAGATCACCCAATCACCAGAGCCGAATTCTTCACCTTAATCAACCGGGTTTTTGGGTATGAAGAAATAAGCGATGTACCTTTTTCTGATGTCCCGACAAATGCCTGGTACTACAACGAAATCGGCAAAGCAGTAGCCGCTGGCTATGTTTCAGGGTATCCTGATGGAACAGTAAAACCCAACAACTATATCACTCGTCAGGAAGCTGCAAAAGTAGTTGCTTTTGCATTTAGTTTTGATGAGGCTAAGTCAGTATCTGCAAGCACTTTCAAGGATACCCAGAGTATTGGTTCATGGGCCCAAAATCATGTTGGAGTGATGTATGATAGGGGCTTTATCCGTGGTTATCCCGATGGAACCTTTGGCCCAGAAAAAAACATCACTCGTGGAGAAACAGTCAAGCTATTAGATAACGTCACAGGAGACATCTATAATGTTAGTGGAACCTATACAGGTGATATCTCTGGCAACCTTGTAGTCAATACCCCCGGTGTCACTCTTAAGAACATGACAATTTCCGGAGATCTCTACCTGACACAAGGTATTGGCAATGGAGATATCACTCTAGAAAACCTAACAGTATTGGGCACCACCTTCATAAGCGGTGGTGGGGCTAACAGCATCCACATTATCGACTCAACACTGTCTAACCTCAAGGTCAACAAATCTGATAACACCATCAGAATCATAGCTAAAGGTAGCACCATTACAGATGTATACCTGCAATCAGGTGCCACCTTAGTTCAAGATGATACCAAGGGACAATTCAGTAATATCCTAGTATCATCTGCAGCAAAAATCTCCTTATCAGGTGACTTTCAAGCAATCACCATAGAAACTCCAGGAGCGCAACTAGAAATACTAAAAGGTACCACAAAGACCCTAACAATTACCTCCACAGCAGCAGCCTCAAAGCTGTCTCTAACAGCAGGTGTAATCATTGAGACAATGACAACTAATTCAGCAACCAAAGTATTAGGTACCGGGACAATTAAGACGGCCATAATTAACACTAACGGAACAACATTTATAGCCGCTCCTGACAGTATCACACTTAAAGATGGAGTAACTACAAAAGTAGGGGATAAGGAAGTTACAGAATCTACTAGTCTAACCCCTATCCCAACTCCAAGTCCTGCACCAACTCCTGCAGTTGATGTGACAGGCGTAAGTCTTAATGTCAACACTCTAAATCTCATTGCTCAAGGAGATACACAAACGCTAACAGCAACCATATCCCCCACAAACGCCACAAACAAAACCGTAACCTGGTCCTCAAGCAATGAAGCAGTAGCTACAGTAGTTAACGGTATAGTTACACCTCTAACCGCAGGTACAACAACCATTACAGTAACTACCCAGGATGGTAACTATCAAGCCACCTGTACCGTTACAGTTACTGATGAAGTAAGTGTTGAAACTATATCGGAACTAACAACTGCACTAAACAATAACGCTCTGCGCACAATCAACCTCAACGCAGACCTAACAGGCAATGTCACTGCAACACGTACCAGCGACACAAACTTCACCCTTAACTTCAATGAATACACTCTAACAGGTAATTTAAGTATCACTGCTGCTAACCTCACCCAAATAGACCTTAATGGCACTGCAACCAACAGCATTGATGGAGATCTCACTGTCGATGCAAGCAATGCAACAGTCAACAACAACATTAATATCACAGGAGATATAGACATCAAGGGTGTGAGTGACTCAACCTGGAATCAAAACGGAAATGCCAATCGCATCAACGTTACTGCAGATGGTGGTAGCTTAAACTATACCTCAGGGACAATTCCCCAGGGTATAGCAGTAAGACCTATCACTGTTACCAGGCCATTGATTCTACGTGGAAACCTCAGTCCGGTTCCTGTATCTATTCAAACACCTGCCAAACTAGAAATCGATCCAACTGCTACCCCACCGGAGATTACCGTAGAAGAAGATGCCACTGACACCGATATAGAGAATCTTTCACCCACTCCAGTACCGCTATTAGCAAGAGCACCAGTCTCTATCGGTGGTGGAGTCAACGTTAATAATGCCAGTACTGGTCCAGTAACTGTACGACAGGTAAGACCTCTAATTAATCCGCCTGCAGGACCAGTCGCCTTTGACGTTACACAACTGCAACTGTTTTCACAGGGTGCAGACGCTATCTACTACACTGTTGATGGCAGCGATCCAGAGACATCAGTAACTGGATCTACCATGCTATATGAAGATGGTAACAGGCCCGTTATAAGTGAAGCCATAACAGTTAAAGCAATTGCTGTAAGAAACGGCTTCTTAGACAGCAGCATTAGCACTGCCACCTATACCCAAGCTAAAACCGCAGATCTAACTAGCTTAGCTCTAACTGGTAACCCAGCAAACTACACTTTTGTATCTGACAAATATAACTACACAGCCGTTACCGTAGCCTTTGAAGTAGATAGTTTGATAGTAACACCGGCAGGTCTAGGAGTAATAACCTTAGATGGAACCCCTGTAACAACTGGTTCACCATCTGCCCCAATAGCCCTAGAACCAGGGGTAGAAAAGACAATCACCATAATAGCTGCAGAAACGGGTAAGTCACCAAAGACCTACACTATCAAGATAACAAGAGCACTACCAAAAGAAATTACCGCAGTCCAAACACTTACAGACATCACCGTAAATTACGGCACACCATTAACAGGTCTTCTACCTGAAACAGTACAGGTAACTCTAGATGATTCTTCCACAGAAACTCTAGCGGTAACCTGGGATAACGGTAATCCCACTTATGATGCATCAATGACAGGTACCTATACCTTTACAGGTACCCTCATACTAGTACCTGGAATAGAAAACTCAGCCAACCATCAAGCTACCGTCAATGTCATTGTTGAACCTCTCTTGATTGACACAATCATCAATCCAAGAGATATTTCGGTTTCTTTAGGTACACCGTTAATAGGGCTCCTACCGCCTACAATACAGGTCACTCTAGATGATACTTCCATGACCAACCTAGCTGTAACCTGGGATAACGGTACACCTGTCTATGATGCCAATACAGCAGGCACCTACCTCTTTACAGGTACCTTAACACTACCAGACAACATCATTAACCCAGAAGGATACACAGCCACTGTTAGTGTCACTGTCGATCCTCTAGAGATAGTCTCAGTAGAGACACTATCAGATATCACTGTTGACTATGGCACACCATTAACAGGTCTCCTGCCAACAACAGTACAGGTCACTCTAGATGATACCTCAACCACAAACCTAGCTGTAACCTGGGATAATGGTATACCAGTCTATGATGCCAATACAGCAGGTACCTACCTCTTTACAGGTACCTTAACACTACCAGACAACATCATTAACCCAGAAGGATTCACAGCTACAGTTAGTGTGATTGTCAGTCCCGCAGAAGTCACTGCAGTACAAACACTAAGTGACATCAGTGTTGCCTATGGTACACCTATAGCAACAGTAAAGTCACAACTACCTGCAACAGTCGAGGTAACTCTAGATGATACCTTTACTACAAATCTAGCTGTAACCTGGGATAATGGTACACCAGTCTATGATTCCAACACTATAGGCAGCTATACCTTTAAAGGAACCCTAACACTAACAGACAACATGGCTAACACTGCAAACCATGAAGTCACAGTCCTAATAACAGTTAACCCTCTAGAGGTAACCAATGTATCCTCTCTAGCTGACACACCTGTTGCCTACGGCACACCACTAGAAACGGTAGAGTCACTTCTACCAACAACAGTTGAAGTAACGCTAGATGATACTCTAACTACAGAGCTAGCTGTAACCTGGGATAGCAGTACACCAGTCTACGATCCCCTTAGTGCAGGCACCTACACTTTTCATGGTACTCTAACCCTTACAGGGGATATGGCTAATACTGCTAACCATACAGCCTCAGTTAATATAATTGTCAGTCCTCTAGAGATAGTCTCTGTAGAGACACTAACTGATATCACTGTTGCCTATGGCACACCAATAACAGGTGTCCTCCCAACAACAGTAGAGGTCACTCTAGATGATACTTCCACAACCAATTTGGCTGTAACCTGGAATAACGGTATACCAGTCTATGATGCCAACACAGCAGGCACCTACATCTTCACAGGTACCATAACACTAGTAGATAATATCGCTAACACTGCTAACCATACAGCCTCATTAGCTGTAACTGTCAGTCCTCTAGAGATAGTCTCTGTAGAGACACTAACTGACATCACTGTTGACTATGGCACACCAATAACAGGTGTCCTACCAACAACAGTACAGGTTACTCTAGATGATACTTCCACGAGCAATCTAGCTGTAACCTGGGATAATGGTATTCCAGCCTACGATGCCAATACAGCAGGCACCTACGTCTTCACAGGAACCATAATGTTAGTAGACAACATCATTAACCCTGAAGGATACACAGCTACAGTTAACCTAATCGTAACCCCATTACCCACCTATACCATCACAATAGCTGAAGTACAGGGTGGTACAGCAACAGTCACAACAATTCCTGACGGTGAAGCAATAGAACAAACACCAGTTACAGTGAACATCTCAAATATTGAAACCGGAAAGTTAGTCGCAAATATTGAGGTGCTAGCTATAGACTCAACAGTAATTCCTGTTACAGTAGTGAATGTCGGTGAGGAATATACTTTTGAGATGCCAGCTCAACCAGTAACCATCACTGTAACCTTAGAAGAAGAACAGTTACTTCCTTACGCCACTAATGTATACTTCACCGGAACCCTAAGAGTAGGGGAAACCTTAACCGGACACTACACCTTTAACGCAAACTCTGCCGGTGATGCAGAATCCCTAACCACCTTCAAGTGGATTAGAGCTAGCAATGACAGCGGCTCTGTAGCGGTCTATATTTCTGGAGCAACCAGTGACACCTATGTAATCGGAGAAAACCTAGTAGACAAATACATTGCCTTTGAAGTTACAGTAAAGGATGAAAACGGCAATGTCGGTCAAACAGTTCAGTCAATCTATCTAGGACCGGTTGCACCTATCTCCATTACCGGAGTTAGCATTGATCAAGAAGATCAAACCATACTTCAAGGTGACTCCGTGCAATTAACAGCCACAGTCACCCCTCCTGATGCAACAGTGAAAACAGTCACCTGGGCATCAGATGATGACACCATAGCTTTTGTAGATAACACTGGTTTAGTAACAGGAGTAGCACCAGGAACAACAACAATAACGGTAACAACTAATGATGGTGGTTTCCAAGATACCATAGAGATTACCGTTACAGAACAACCTGCACCCATCAATAGTGCATCTGTAACAATCACTGAAGGAAGTGCAGTCTTCACCTATACATTCTTTGAAGACCTAGCACAAACAATAGAGATCACCTATGCAACTGCATTAGCTGATCCAATTTTCCTAAACGAAACAGAATCCACAGTAGAACTCCAGGTACGAAACGGTGATACAATCAGCGAAACAACTGGTCCAATTAGCTTTGCTGCTCTAGGCATAACTAATGGAACCGTCACTTATGCAACAATAGCAGATGTTAACACCGCTTTCGGAGTAGATTTTACCACATGGGCAAACTTCCCCACTCATATAGTTCTAAACCTTAAAGGCGGTATAGCTCCACAAGAGTGGGCAATAGACCCCATAACCATTGGTTTCACGCTAAGTGACATCCAAACGTTTGCAAACTTGGTGCCATCAACATTAGGCCCATTCTGGGTTAACCCGGAAACAGGTACCATTAGAGGCTCTGGTATACCAAGCTCCCTAATAAGCATAGTCATTGGCGAGACTCCATACCAGACGACAATAGATGGCCTAGAAGGACCACCGGATACCTATACACTAATAGTTGATCCAAATACTACCAACCCAGGAACCCAGATTATTGTCACCGATGGTATCACCACAAGAACACACACAATAACTGATCTCTCTATGACTAACGTTGATAGAGGAAGCAATATCATCACCGGTACAGCAGCAGCAGGCACCTTAGTAAAAGTTGAACTAGTTGACTGGGTACCACTAGTAGGTCCAACCTTTATGCACACAAGAACAGTTGAAGCAACAGATGGTACCTGGACAGTAGACTACGGTCTAGAATCAATCGCTATAGACCAACTAGAAGTTCGTGCCTCTCAAGAAGATGCCAAAGGCAACCAAACACTCCTTATTAATGTACCAAGTGCACCTGATATTTGGTTAGACCAAGACCATCTCTATGTTCCTGTCTATGAAGACGTAGATGTATACTTTAACGAGACATTCCGTCTCTATCTAGGATATGAGCAATTTGAAGAAACCCTAGATTTAAGCCACTTCGAACTAGACGGTATACTAAGTGGTCTAACCATTGATAGCGTCACTAGAGACCCAGATTTCCACAATGAAGCAACTATCACCATATCTGGCATCCTGAACATCAGCCACGATGATTGGAATGCCCTCTATCAATCAGGTACTGGCCATATGGATGGCTATATCATAGTCAAACCTCTTGGTCATACCGGTTCTCAGGACATCACTGCACAGGTTAGGATTCAAGAACCACAAGAACCCCTTGCAGCTGATCCTCAACATGTAAGTGTTGCTTTATATGATAATGACCCTGTACCATTTGAACAGACCTTTGATCTTCGCTTAGGGCATGGATACTTCTATGACAACTTAACAATAGCTGACTTTGACCTAGACCTAAGTGAACTACCAATTATTCCAGCCAACATTAACCTATCAATAACTGCTATAAGTGAAAACTCAGAGTATGAGCACCACTACTATGTCACTGTAGCAGGAACCCTAAACATCAGTGAACAAGACTGGGATAACAACGATTGGCAACACATGACTATTAAAATCATTGCCAAAGACTCAGGTCATAGTGAACTAGGAGACCTCACTGCTACCGTCTATATAACACCACCAGATACTGGCTGGCAACCTGACTCCCAATTCATAGTGAGTTTAAGCTCAAACTCAATTCACGGTTGGGGTTGGCCAATCAGTAGTGGGGTAGACATCGAAGTCACTGATACTCTAACCCACAACTTCACCACTGGAACAGATGAGTTCGGAAACTTCGAGTTCTCCACTCAAACTTTCACATTCGAACCTGGTCAACTAGTAACAGTTACCGTAGGTACAGATGCAAAAACACACACAGTTAAACACCTTGCAGTAACCCAGTTCGATACAACAAACAATCTAATAAACGGTGAAGCTGACCCAGGTAGCGAAGTAACAGTGATAGTCTGGCTTCCTGGTCTAGACTGGGATGACTACCCACGTCTAACGGTAACCCCTAGTCCTTCAGGAATCTGGATTGCAGACTTCGATAGCACATTCAATCTAGAACCCGGAATGAGCGGTATAGTTGAACAACGCGATGAAAATGGTTGTGGAACACAAATGTACTGGTACATTCCAAACACTGCCTTTGAAGTGCTGCATGAGGAAAACATCATAGCAGGTTACGACTTTGCACCTAACACAGCAATAGGCTTAACAATAAATAGCTACCCTGTTCCACTTGCCGGTCTAACAACTGACTCTTCAGGCTTCTTCGAAATTACCGTTGACCCCGGCACATTCAACATTACAACAGGCAATATCATTGAGGTCACTGTTGCTGATACCACCAAGACCCATGTGGTAACAGCCCTATCGAATCTGCTAGTAGATAGAGTAACAGGTATCGTCAGTGGTTTGGCCGAGCCTGGATCTACAGTCAATATTCAACTGCTGACACCAAATCCAGGTGGATATGGACCTCCAGTTATAGAAGCAGAAATTGACCTGGTAGTTGATGGAACAGGCACCTGGTCCCATGACTTCAACATGGCAATAGGTGATGATGTAACAGTCTATGTAAGACAGTTCGATGAAGACGGAGATACCACAGTAATACGAGATATGGATAAGTTAGATACTGGCTGGCAACCTGACTCCCAATTCATGGTGAGTTTAAGCTCAAACTCAATTCACGGTTGGGGTTGGCCAATCAGTAGTGGGGTAGACATCGAAGTCACTGATACTCTAACCCACAACTTCACCACTGGAACAGATGAGTTCGGAAACTTCGAGTTCTCCACTCAAACTTTCACATTCGAACCTGGTCAACTAGTAACAGTTACCGTAGGTACAGATGCAAAAACACACACAGTTAAACACCTTGCAGTAACCCAGTTCGATACAACAAACAATCTAATAAACGGTGAAGCTGACCCAGGTAGCGAAGTAACAGTGATAGTCTGGCTTCCTGGTCTAGACTGGGATGACTACCCACGTCTAACGGTAACCCCTAGTCCTTCAGGAATCTGGATTGCAGACTTCGATAGCACATTCAATCTAGAACCCGGAATGAGCGGTATAGTTGAACAACGCGATGAAAATGGTTGTGGAACACAAATGTACTGGTACATTCCAAACACTGCCTTTGAAGTGCTGCATGAGGAAAACATCATAGCAGGTTACGACTTTGCACCTAACACAGCAATAGGCTTAACAATAAATAGCTACCCTGTTCCACTTGCCGGTCTAACAACTGACTCTTCAGGCTTCTTCGAAATTACCGTTGACCCCGGCACATTCAACATTACAACAGGCAATATCATTGAGGTCACTGTTGCTGATACCACCAAGACCCATGTGGTAACAGCCCTATCGAATCTGCTAGTAGATAGAGTAACAGGTATCGTCAGTGGTTTGGCCGAGCCTGGATCTACAGTCAATATTCAACTGCTGACACCAAATCCAGGTGGATATGGACCTCCAGTTATAGAAGCAGAAATTGACCTGGTAGTTGATGGAACAGGCACCTGGTCCCATGACTTCAACATGGCAATAGGTGATGATGTAACAGTCTATGTAAGACAGTTCGATGAAGACGGAGATACCACAGTAATACGAGAAACAGATCTTAAATAAATCAGGTAATAACCCCGTAGACATCAGTCTACGGGGTTATTCATCTCACCATATAGCCAACTAGATAAAACATATCCACTAATCCCTATCCAAAGTCTTACGAAACACCAAAGCCAACGCAATGAAAAAGCCTGCAACAACAATAGCTATAGCCAAAAGAACTACATCCAGATCAACTCTCTGCATCACAAAGGAGGAAAAACCTAATCCTGAACCTTTAAGGTGGAGAACACTATCAGCGGCAAAAAACGAACCAAAAATAAAGTAGAAGACCAAAAAGGGAATGACTGTCTGAGTTACTAAGAACACCAAACCAATAACAATCAACAAAATCCATATGACCTTGCGATCCATTAATATGCCTAACCCAAGACAACAGTCAGGCTTTCACCTCTTTCTTGACAAGAAATCTTTCACTGTACTCAATACTTTTTCTCCTCCCACTATTCCTCTTTTAAAATTAATCGAGTAGGAGCTGAATGATTAATTCATTCAGCGTCCTCTCACACCACCGTACATACCGGCCCGGTATACGGCGGTTCAATAGGATTGAGAAACTAATGAATATCTAATAGCGACTGACTGGTAACCTAGTTTCTGCAGGTATTCATTGGTGATGGCTCGCGCAAGAGTTGGGCTGTTGGCTATACGCCAATAGCTCTTTCTTGTATTGGCATATTCCCAGGCTTTTTGTCTGGGTATGCCTAGCCGCATAAGGTTAGCATGCTTAGCGCTTATCTTCTTCCATTGTTTCCAATAGCACATGCGTATCCTACGTCGAACCCATCCATCCAATGTTCTAGCAAGACTACCCATATCAGCAATCCCGAAGTAGTTGACCCAGCCAATGATTAATTGATTGAGCTTTCGCAGTCTTTGAGTCATGCTTTTGCCGTTACTCCTGCCTGTGATAGCTTTAAGCTTTTGCTTAAATTTAGCCACAGATTTTGGGTGTACTCGGATTCTCACTTCATCTTGTTTTCTGTAGAATGAAAACCCCAGGAATTTTATCTTCCAAGGTCTATCTACAGTACTTTTCTCTCTGTTGACCTTAAGTTTCAGGTCATCCTTGATGAAGCGTGTGATACTTCCCATAACCCTTTCTGCCGCTTTTCTGCTCCTGACATAGATATTGCAGTCATCCGCATAGCGACAGAACTTTAAGCCCCTTTTCATGAGTTCCTTGTCCAGCTCATTAAGCATGATGTTGCTCAAGAGTGGAGACAGGTTTCCACCCTGTGGTGCGCCCTCTTCCGTTTCCATAACAACTCCGTTTATCATTACCCCGGACTCCAGGTATTTCCTTATCAAGGATAGTACTCTTGGGTCCTTGATGGTTTCTGATAGCAGTCTCATGAGTTTATCATGGTTTATGGTGTCAAAGTACTTAGCAAGGTCGATGTCCACTACCCAATCATAGCCAGCTTCAATGT